>CAVZNR010000054.1:0-18246 GCA_963776675.1 uncultured Alphaproteobacteria bacterium
CGCCGTGGCTCATCCACACCTGGTCGCGCGTGCCCTTGGGCCAGACGCCGTCGAACAGGCGGCATTCCTCGACCACCTCCAGATCGGCGCGTCCGAACTCGCGGTGATGCCCGCCTTCGACGCCGCCGCCGAGCTCGTTCACCATCGCCTGCTCGCCGTAGCAGATGCCGAGCACCGGCAGGCCGCTTCTCCACACCCACTCGGGCGTGCGCGGCGTTCCCATCTCGGTCACGCTCGCCGGCCCCCCCGACAGGATCACCGCCTTCGGCTTCAGGCGCTCGCCTGCATCCTCCGCGCGATTAAAGGGCACGATCTCCGAGTAGACGCCGGCCTCGCGCACGCGCCGCGCAATCAGCTGCGTCACCTGGCTGCCGAAATCGATGATGAGGACGGTGTCGGTCATAGCGTTAACGGCCCTGAAGCTGCGGCCCCGCGCGGGGTTGCGGCGTGTTTGATCGAATTTGCAGTTTCGTAAGGCCCGGACGCGCAGTCTCGCCCCGTCCGGGCGGGCTTTATAGCGACGCGCCGCCCGACTTGGGAGTCCTGAGAGACCTGGGAGTCTGGGCCTTGGCCAACGTAGAGATGCCGATCACAGCCCGTCTCGCCGCGCGGAGCGCGGAAACGCGCAACGGCGGCCGCGATCAGCTGTTCCGGGAGACGGCGTCGGAGACCGCCCAGCGCTGGCTCATGGGCACGGCCTACGCCTGCCACCCCAAGCGCATCGCCGACCTGCCCTTTCTCACAGCGCTTATGCTCGCCGACATCGCCCGCGGCGGCACAGTGGTGCCCGACCCGGCACGGACGCACCCGCGCCCCGACACCTTCGCCGGCGTCGCCCGCAACGCCGCGCCCGAGACGATCCTGGCCGCCGCGCGCCTGGGCTTCTTCCCCTGGTGCCATATCGGCCCCCTCAAGTGGTGGACGCGTCAGAATCGCATGGTGCTGTTCCTGGGCGAGCAGCACATCGCCAAGCGCCTCAAGCGCGACATGAAGAAATCGCCCTACCGCGTCACCTTCGATGCCGCCTTCGACGACGTGATCAAGGCCTGCGCCGGCCCGCGCCCGGGGCGCCCGCGCGGGCTCACCTGGATCACGCCGCAGATCATGCGGCTCTATGCGGCGCTTCACGATCAGGGCCACGCCCACTCCTTCGAGGTCTGGAGCCCCGACGGCGACCTCGTCGGCGGCGGCTACGGGCTCAGCGTGGGTCGCATCTTCTTCACTGAATCGCAGTTCAGCCGCGCCAGCAACACCTCCAAGATGGGCTTTGCCGTGTTCAACCATCACCTGGCCAAGTGGGGCTACGTGCTGAACGACGGCAAGGACTTCACGCCCACCATCGACGCCATGGGCTTCCGCTCCATTCCGCGGCAAGAGTTCGAGGCGCTGCTTGCCCGAGCATGCCCACGACGGCGGCAGATCGGGGCCGTGGACGGTCGAAGCCGATCTCGCCACGGTCGCCGCCTGACGACGCGCATTCGCGTTCTCAAACGGTCACCACGCCCATGCGGATCAGCACCATGGCGACATAGTAGCCAACGAAGTACATGATCCAGTAGGCCGCCTGGTAGGACCCTAGCGACGCCACCGAGTAGAGCGCGCCCGCCTTCCACACCGACATGCCCCAGAAGCGCTTGTGGATGGCGATGAAGTAGGCCCAGATCAGCAGAGTCAGAACGAACGAGACCAGAAACGGCACCGACAGGATCTGCTCGTCCGTCGGGTTCTGGGCGATGAACGAGGATAGCCCCGTGCTGCCGAGCAGTCCGCGCGCAACGTAGTCGTAGATCGCGTAGGGCGGCATGATGAAGCCGTAGGCCAGGCAATAGAGCTTCAGGTAGCTATTGAGGCTGCGCTTCGTCTTGGCGAAGAAGTGAAACAGCGTGTAGCCGAGCACGAACGTGATCACCGCGCCGGCATAGACGCCCACCTGCGACAGCACCTTCATGAGCGTGTGCATGCTTTCGCTGTACTGCGCCGCCGCCCCGGTCGGGTCGGCGCTCTGCAGGAAGAACGGCACCATGATCACGGTGAAGATCGCAAGTCCGCTCAACAGGAAGGAAATATGCTGCCGGTAGGCCGGGTCGTCCGCCAGCCGCACCGTCTCTTTGACGGGCGCGAGCAGGATGCGCAGATACGTGGTGGGAAAGCTCTGGCGCGTCGCGCCGGTGACGGCGCCGAGCACGCCCGAGATGCCGCTGCGCAGGTCGGCGCCGCAGCTCGAGCAGAAATTGCCGGTCGCCGGCGTGCCGCATTCGGCGCACGCCGCGACACCTTGCGCGCCGGCTTCGGCGCTCGTCGTCCGCGTCTGGAGAATCATGGCCGCCCCCGCATTGCTTGCGCAATACTAGCAGCGGGAGCTCAGCCGTTGAGGCGCCAAATCTCGAAATTGAGCGCAGCCGCGAAGCTCACCCACAGAAAATACGGCACGAACAGCAGGGCGGCGGAGCGGCGCACCGGCCAGGCGACGATGATGAAGGCGAGAATGGCGAGCCACATGGCCGCGACATCGAAGAGCGCCAAGTCGATCTGCTTGCGGCCGAACATGAGCCACGACCAGGCGCAGGCGAGCACCAGCTGCACGAGCCATACCCAAAGCGCCGGCCCAAACCCCTGCGCCCGCCACACGATCCAGCCGCTGAGCGCAATCATCACGTAGAGCACCGTCCATACCGGCGCGAACAGCCAATCGGGCGGGGTCCAGTCGGGCTTGCTCAGGGCTGCATAAAACGGCCCCGGCTCGTGCATCGCGCCCGACCAGCCCGCAAGCGCGACCAGCGCCAGAAAGACGACGAGCCCCGAGTAGCGGCTCAAACGGCTCTGCATCACGTCCAACACGTTATCCCCCACGCACGCGGGCCCCAGCCTGACGGTGTCAGACCCTCCGGGTCTGACACCAAGCTCAAGGTTTTACTGCGCCGCTTCGACCTGCGGCTGCGCCGATTGCTTGGCCACGATCGACAGGCGCTCCACGGCGGCTGCCAGGATCTGCCCTAAAAGCTCCGAGTAGCGCAGGCCCGCGTAGCCGGCCATCAGATTGACCTTGCCGTCCCAGCACCAGCCCGGATTGGGGTTGACCTCGAGCAGCTTGATCTCGCCCCGGGCGTCGGCGCGGAAATCGAAGCGCGCGTAGTCGCGGCAGCCCGAGCCGCTCGAACAGGCGCGTGGAGTGCTCCACCATCTGCTGCTGCTGGATCTCCGACAGCTCCGCTTCCTGGTAGCGCACCTGCGTCCAGTAGGCGCTGTCGGGCTCCCATTTGGATTCGTAGCCCAGGATCTTGGGCAGCTTGGGATCGAGGCCGGAGAAGTCGACCTCGAGCACGGGAAGCGCGCGCAAGCCCTGGTCGGGATTGCCGACCAGGGTCACCGAATATTCGCCGCCGGTCAGGTACTCCTGCACGAGGATCGGGCGCTTGGGGAAGGCGACGCGCAGCTTTTCCAGATAGTCGAGCAGCGCCTTCTCGTTGTGGACGACGGCATCCTTGGTGATGCCTTCCGAGCTGTCGCCGTAGCAGGGCTTCAAGAGCGCCGGAAACACCGACGGCAGCGTCGCGCCCTGGTCGCCGGGACGCACGTGCGTCTCCAGCGGCACCGGCACGTCGAGCGTCATGGCGACGGCGCGCACCAGGCCCTTGTCGTAGCAGGCCGCGAGCGCCGACGGGCCGCCGCCCGTATACGGGATGCCCAGCGCCTCCAGCATGGCGGGAACGTGCAGCTCCTTGAAGGGATCGTTGTTGAATCCCTCGTCGCAGAGATTGAACACGAGATCGGTGCGCAGCTCGGAAAGATCGCGATCCAGCGTTGCGTGGTTGTCGAGATAGCGGAACTTGTAGTTCGGCAGCTCCGACAGCGCGTCCTGCAAGCGGCGGATGGTCTCCATGTCCTCCGGGTTGAAGGTGCCGCCGCGTTTCACCGTGTCGGGCAGGCGCGGATCGCCCATCAGCACCGTGACGTCGAGCTGCTGCACCTTGCCCTTCTTGCGCGCGGGCAGCTGCGGGGCGTCGGCGGACAGAAGCAGCCGGCGCGCCATCATGCCCAGATCCTGGTCGCGGTCGGACAGGGCCTCGGCGTTGCCGTGGTGGCGCACGTTGCGGAAACCCGTCTTCTCCAGAAGCTTGCCGATGCTTTCGCGCGTGTAGAGCCGCTCGGCATAGAACTGATCGGCAATGACGCCCATCTCGTCGTGCACGACCACCTCGCGCGAGATCAGGCGCTCGCGGTCGCCCGACAGCGAGCGCTCGCGGCACACGAAGTGGTGCTCGTCGATCCACTCCCAGGAGCGGCGCTCGAAGTGATCGGCCATGTAGGCGCCGTCGGTGATGTCGAGCACGAGCTGGCCGGACGGGCCGCAGGATCTTGCCCACCGCCGTCAGCACCTTCTCGTCGTCCTGCTTGTTGGAGAAGTAGCCGAACGAGTTGCCCATGATGGCGACGCAGTCGAAGCTCGTCTCGGGCAGGCGCGGATTGCGCGCGTCGCCTTCCTTGAACACGACCTGGAGGCGCTCGGCCTGCGCCCGCTTCTTGGCGAGGCGCACGAGGTAGCGCGAGCGGTCGACGCCGGTGACGTTCTTGAAGCCGCGGCGGGCCAGCTCCAGGCAGTGGCGCCCCTGGCCGCAGCACAGATCGAGGATCTGGCTGTGCGGCTGCACGGCGGCGGCCGCCACGATGAAGTCGACGTCGCGGCGCGTGTTCTCCACGTTCTCGACGACGTCGCCGTCGGTCTTGACGTAGAGCGCATTGAAAAGCTTGCGCCACCACTCTGCGGGGAGATGCGTCTCGAGATCCGACACGGGACCCAGACACGAACGGGGGCTCGAGCGCCTCGGGCGCTTCGCCTTGGCAACAGTTGCCATGATGGACGTTTGTCCTCGAAGTGCCGCGCTCTGGCAGCGGGGCTCTGCATGCCCCCGTCAGCCGGCGATCGGCCGATCAAAATTACAAGGCCCCTCTGGCCTCGGTGCACGCGAACTTATTGGCGAATTGCGACATTGCAAGAGGCTTGTTGGCATTTTCCGCCGCGGCGACATCAACTTTGGCTACGCCGATCGCCGCCCGAGCAACGCGACGAAGAAGCCGTCGGTTCCATGTGAGGCCGGCGTCAGCTGCAGCGGTCGGTGCTGCCGTCGGCGGAGAGCGGGCGGCGATGCCTTCCGAGCTGTCGCCGTAGCAGGGCTTCAACAGCGCCGGAAACACCGACGGCAGCGTCGCGCCCTGGTCGCCGGGACGCACGTGCGTCTCCAGCGGCACCGGCACGTCGAGCGTCATGGCGACGGCGCGCACCAGCCCCTTGTCGTAGCAGGCGGCCAGCGCCTGCGGCCCGCCGCCCGTGTACGGGAATGCCCAGCGCCTCGAGCATGGCGGGGACGTGCAGCTCCTTGAAGGGATCGTTGTTGAAGCCCTCGTCGCAGAGATTGAATACGAGGTCGGTGCGCAGCTCGGAAAGATCGCGCTCCAGCGTTGCGTGGTTGTCGAGATAGCGGAACTTGTAGTTCGGCAGCTCCGACAGCGCGTCCTTCAAGCGGCGGATGGTCTCCATGTCCTCCGGGTTGAACACGCCGCCAAGCTTCACCGTGTCGGGCAGGCGCGGGTCGCCCATCAGCACCGTGACGTCGAGCTGCTGCACCTTGCCCTTCTTGCGGGCGGGCAGCTGCGGGGCGTCGGCGGACAGAAGCAGCCGCCGCGCCATCATGCCCAGATCCTGGTCGCGGTCGGACAGGGCCTCGGCGTTGCCGTGATGGCGCACGTTGCGGAAGCCGGTCTTCTCCAGAAGCTTGCCGATGCTCTCGCGCGTATAGAGCCGCTCGGCATAGAACTGGTCGGCGATGACGCCCATCTCGTCGTGGACGATCACCTCGCGCGAGATCAGGCGCTCGCGGTCGCCCGACAAAGAGCGCTCGCGGCACACGAAGTGGTGCTCGTCGATCCACTCCCAGGAGCGGCGCTCGAAGTGGTCGGCCATGTAGGCGCCGTCGGTGATGTCGAGCACGAGCTGGCCGGAGGGCCGCAGGATCTTGCCCACCGCCGTCAGCACCTTCTCGTCGTCCTGCTTGTTGGAAAAGTAGCCGAACGAGTTGCCCATGATGGCAACGCAGTCGAAGCTCGTCTCGGGCAGGCGCGGATTGCGCGCGTCGCCTTCCTTGAACACGACCTGCAGCCGCTCGGCCTGCGCCCGCTTCTTGGCAAGGCGCACGAGGTAGCGCGAGCGGTCGACGCCGGTGACGTTCTTGAAGCCGCGGCGCGCGAGCTCCAGGCAGTGGCGTCCCTGGCCGCAGCACAGATCGAGGATCTGGCTGTGCGGCTGCACGGCGGCGGCCGCCACGATGAAGTCCACGTCGCGGCGCGTGTTCTCCACGTTCTCGACGACGTCGCCGTCGGTCTTGACGTAGAGCGCATTGAAAAGCTTGCGCCACCACTCTGCGGGGAGATGCGTCTCGAGATCCGACACGGGACCCAGACACGAACGGGGGCTCGAGCGCCTCGGGCGCTTCGCCTTGGCAACAGTTGCCATGATGGACGTTTGTCCTCGAAGTGCCGCGCTCTGGCAGCGGGGCTCTGCATGCCCCCGTCAGCCGGCGATCGGCCGATCAAAATTACAAGGCCCCTCTGGCCTCGGTGCACGCGAACTTATTGGCGAATTGCGACATTGCAAGAGGCTTGTTGGCATTTTCCGCCGCGGCGACATCAACTTTGGCTACTCCGATCGCCGCCCCAGCAACGCGACGAAGAAGCCGTCGGTTCCGTGTGAGGCCGGCGTCAGCTGCAGCGTGTCGGTGCTGCCGTCGGCGGAGCGGGCGGCTCCGAGCCCAGCCGCTCGCGCCAGGCCTCCGCGTAGGGCTCAATACCGAAGTCGGCGTGGCGCTCGAGGAAGCCCGCGACCTGGTCGGCGTTCTCCTCCGGCAGCACCGAGCAGGTGACGTAGACGAGGCGCCCGCCGGGTTTAACCAAGCCCGCGCCGAGATCGAGCACGCGCGCCTGCTCGCCCTGGCGCTCGGGGATGTTGGCGGGCTTCAGCCGCCACTTGGAGTCGGGCTTGCGCCGCCACGTGCCCGAGCCCGTGCACGGCGCGTCGACGAGCACCAGGTCGAAGCGCGCGCCCAAGGCCTCCAGCGCCGCCTCGTCGCCTGCCTCCATCACCTGCACGTTGCGCGCGCCCGCCCGCTTCAGGCGTTCGAAAATGGGACGCAGCTGCCGCTTGTCGGCATCGTAGGCGTAGATCTGGCCGGTGTTCTGCATGAGCCCCGCCAGCGCCAGCGTCTTGCCGCCGGCGCCCGCGCACAGGTCGAGCACCTGCATGCGGGGTCCGGCGCCGGCCAGCAGGGCCGCCACCTGCGAGCCCTCGTCCTGCACCTCGAACCAGCCCTTGCCGTGCGCCGTCTCGGCCTCGATCGCGGGGCTGCGCCCGGCCCCTTCGGGCGCCGGCACGCGCACGCCCACCGGCGACAGCGGCGTCGGCACGGCGCCGAAACGCGCCAGCGCCTTCTCCACCTTCTCGCGCGTGGCCTTGAGGGTGTTGACGCGCACGTCGATGGGCGCGCGCTCGCTGAGGCCCGCGCCCTCCTCGGCGGCCCGCGCCCCGAAGGCGCGCTCAAACGACGGCAGCAGCCAGTCGGGGATGTCGCCGGCGACGTGCGCAGGCGTGTCCGCCGGCAGCGCCGCGCCCAGCGCCGCCGTCTCCGCCTCCGACAACGGCGCGATGGCGTGCTCGGAGCCGTCGCCCAGCGCCGCCACCTCCTCAGCCGTCATGGCGAACGCCCGCGGCGCGGCCCCCAGCGCCAGCGCGCGCGGGGTGTCGGCGCCCATCTGCGCCGCGATCGAGCTGCGCCGCCGCAGCGCGTCGTAGACGAGCGTGCCGATCGCCGCCCGGTCGCCCGAGCCGGCGAAGCGGTGCGCCTTGCCCCAGTCGGCGAGCGCGCTCGCCGCCGGCCGGTGGCGGGTCAAGATGTCCTCGAGGATCTCGGAGGCGGCCTGAAGCCTGGCACCTGGCCGCATGGGGACTAAAGGCCCTCGGCCATGAGGATGCGCACGGCGAACACCACCCACATCGCCACCAGGATCGCCATGCTCGCCGCCATGGCGTAGAAGCGCCGGTCGACGCGGTTGGAGCCGGTATGAATAAAGGCGTGCACCAGCCGCGCGATCACGAACAGCCAGGCCAGCAGCACGAAGATGGTGGAGTTGGTCGAGGTCACCAGGATCAGCGCCACCAGAAAATAGAACAGAACCGGCAGCTCGAACTGGTTGTGGAAGCAGTTGGCGATCTGGGTGGCGCGCTGCGGCCAGTTGGGCTCGCGCAGCGCGATCTCCTTGGGCCGCACCGTGCCGGTCTTGATTGCGGTCACCCGGTGCGAGGCCATCCACATCATCAGGGCAAAGGTCAGCGCCACCTGCACGAACACCGGCAACAGCAAGCTCGCAACGGACATGGCGCTATTCCCCCATCAAAGTCGGCCCGCTTCTGCCTCCGGCCGCGTGCGGGCCGGGGACCCGGCTAAACATTGCCGGGATAGTTCGGGCTCTCGCGCGTGATCAGCACCCCGTGCGCGTGGCTCTCGTGCACGGCTGCCGGCGAAATGCGGATGAACCTGGCCTTTTCCTGCAGGTCGGCCAGCGTGGCCGCGCCCAGGTATCCCATTCCGGCACGCAAGCCGCCGACCAGCTGGTGCAGCACGGCCTCGGTCGGACCCTTGTAGGGCACCTGCCCCTCGATGCCTTCCGGCACCAGCTTCAAGGTGTCCTTCACCTCCTGCTGGAAGTAGCGGTCGGCGCTCCCTCGCGCCATGGCGCCGATGGAGCCCATGCCGCGGTAGGCCTTGTAGGTGCGGCCCTGATAGAAATAGGTCTCGCCCGGTGCCTCGTCGGTGCCGGCGAGAAGCGAGCCGATCATCACGCACGAGGCGCCCGCCGCTAAGGCCTTCACCACGTCGCCCGAGTACTTGATGCCGCCGTCGGCAATGATCGGCACGCCGTGCTTGGCCGCTTCCTTGGCGCAATCCATGACCGCCGTCAGCTGCGGCACGCCCACGCCCGCCACGATGCGCGTGGTGCAGATCGAGCCCGGCCCGATGCCGACCTTCACCGCATCCGCGCCGGCGTCGATCAGCGCCTTGGTGCCTTCCGCGGTCGCCACGTTGCCGGCGATCACCTGCACGCGGTTGGACAGTTTCTTGATGCGCGTCACGGCGTCGAGCACGCGCGCCGAATGCCCGTGCGCGGTGTCCACCACGATCAGGTCGCAGCCCGCCGCCATCAGAAGCTCGGTGCGCTCGAACCCGTCCTCGCCCACCGTGGTCGCGGCGGCGACGCGCAGGCGCCCCTCCGCGTCCTTGGAGGCGTGCGGGTGCTTCTGCGCCTTCTCGATGTCCTTCACCGTAATGAGGCCGACGCAGCGGTTCTCCTCGTCGACCACCAGCAGCTTCTCGATGCGATGCGTGTGCAGCAGCCGCTTGGCGTCCTCCTGGGCGACCGACCGCTTCACGGTGATCAGCTTGTCCTTGGTCATCAGCTCGGAGACGGGCTGATCGAAATTGGTGGCAAAGCGCGTGTCGCGGTTGGTGAGGATGCCGACGAGCCGCCCCTTGGTGGAGCCGTTCCGGGGGGTCTCCACCACCGGCACGCCCGAGATCGAATGCTCGGCCATGATATCGAGCGCCTCGCGCAGCGTGGCGTCGGGATGGATGGTCACCGGGTTCAGCACGATGCCCGATTCGTACTTCTTCACCTGCGCCACCTGGCGCGCCTGCTCCTCGGGCGCGAGGTTGCGGTGAATGACGCCGACGCCGCCCTCCTGCGCCATGGCGATGGCGAGGCGCGCCTCCGTGACGGTGTCCATGGCGGAGGACAGGATGGGGATATTGAGGCCGATCGAGCTCGTCACCTTGGTGCGCACGTCGGCGGCACTCGGCAGGATATTGCTCGCAGCCGGCACCAGGAGCACGTCGTCGAAGGTCAGCGCGACGCCGGAATCCAGGGTGGGCGGGCCATGAGCCATGCTCGGCGGTCTCCTCAGATCGAACATATGGGGGCTGGGTCGACACGGTTCACGGGGTCAGACCCGGGCGGCCCGGCGGAACGATGTCGGCAGGGCTATACCACCGGAGTCGGGGGGAGGGAAGGGACGCAAGGCCACGTCGGGGCCCCTGTCCCCTTCGCCGCGCCGTTTCCCCTCGCCTCGGATGCCGCATCCGGTGTCAGACCCGGAGGGTCAGACGCCGTTGGTCTGACTTCAAACCGGTGCCTCAGGCTCGCTCCGACACCGGGGCGACGAGCCAAGTGACGAACCAAGTCGTCGGTGCCTGACCCTCTGGGTCTGGCACCGCGGGCACCTGCGTTTGACGCGCCGGCTGTCCCGCGCGGAACAGCGCGTAACGACATCGGTAACGATACTCCCTCACCGCAACCCACTCCTGGAGGGCACGATGAAGTCCTTGCCGCTATCCCTTGCCGCCGGCGCGCTCGCGCTCGGCCTCGCCACGAGCGCCGACGCCGCCATGCGCGTTCCCGTACCCGGCGCACCTTCGCTCGTCCAAAAAGCCGGCTGCTACGACGACGACTGCGAATACTATGTGGAGGCGCTGGAGGAGGCACGCGAGGAGGCCCATGAGGCCGCCGCGTACGCCGCCGAGGAATACGCCGAGCAGGCGGAGGAGTACGGCTACAGCCGCCCCCGCTCCAGCCGGCGCCAGGCCATGCCGTCGCTGCGTGCCGACAAGCCGGACGCACCCGCCAAGCCCGCGAAATCGGTCGAGGACAAGTCGCCCAAGACGTCCGCCAAGAAGAAGGACGTCGCGGTCAACACCACGGCCACCTGCAAGCAGTACTCGCCGGCAACCGGCATGCTGCTGTCGGTGCCCTGCGAGTAGGCGGGCATCGCCACACCTGTAGGGCGGGTTAGCGCAGCGTAGCCCGCCGTGCGCATCTCCCGCGGCACGGTGCACGACGCTTCGCTCGTGCACCCTACCCTCTCGTGCGTCGGTTCGGTGTCTGACCCTCCGGGTCTGACACCGGCGGCACGCACTGCGCCGCAGCACATTTCCCCCGTCGTTGCCGCCCAAGCGCCGTGCTAGCAATAGCGCGCCCGCCGCGGCTCACGCGGCGCGCCGCTGAAATGGGGGAACATCATGCGCGGCATCGCCAAGGCCTTCTTTGCGTCGGCCGTTATCTATGGACTTCTCGGCATGGCGCTCGGTCTCGACATGGCCATGCGCCACGACCACGGCGAGCTGCCCACGCACGCCCACATCATGGTCGTGGGCTGGCTGAGCTTCGCGATCTTCGGATTCTTCTACGCGCTCCTCGGCGACGGCGTGCCGCGATGGCTGATGACTCGCGCACTTCTGGCTGGCGCAAGTCTCGATGGCGGTCATGGTCGTCGGGCTCTACGCCTACTACGCGGGCCAGACCCAGTTCGAGCCGGCCGCCGCCATCGGCGCGCTCGGCTACGCGGCGTCGTTCGTGCTGTTCGCGGTGGCGGCGTTCATGGGGATGCGGGAGGGGAAGGTCTAAAAGGGCCGAGCTTCGTGGGGAAGGCGGGGACGCAGTCACCCCTCCACACGCGCGATGTAAGTTCGCGAAGCCAACGCTTCCCGCAACGCACACGTTAATCTCTTTCAGCGCCGCGCATCCCCGCAACGCTGCAACTTCTCGCGGTTGCACTGCGTTGTGTGCACACCCACATCAACCCTAACACACGCCGGCGCACCACGCCTCGTGCGTTCCGGCCTAGAAACTCCGCCAAACAAGAACAGGAGGAGCGGCCATGAATCCAACTTTGGATCGATCCTGGAATCGCTTTCTGGATCGCCTGCGCATGAACGGCGACGACCTTTCCCGCAGCGTCGCGCTGGTGCTCGCCCTGATGGGCACGCTGGCGCTCTTATCGTTCGTGATGGCGGGCGTCGTCGGCGCGTTTGAATCGCACGTGCCCGCGCCCAGCGCCATCCACGACGTCACCCGGGCGACGCTTAAAGCAGCGGCCCGTTTTCCTCTCCCCTTCCGCGGGGAGAGGCCGCCCCCTCACTCCATCCGCGCCTTTTTGTACTTGTCCTCCCAGCGCGTCAGCTCCTCCTTCAGGTGCTTGACGAAGCGCTTGGTGGAGCGGCGCAGCTTGTCGGTGCCCTTGCCATCGGCCGAGCCGAGCGCGGTCAATAGCTTCTCGCCGTTGTCGATGGCGCCGAGCGCATCGTGGCGCACGGCCTTAACAATCTCCTTCATCGGGGTCTCCTCACGTCTCCATCCGGGGACACGCATCTTGGGCGCGTCGCGCGGGCTTGTCACCCGCGCACTCGCCATCGCGCACACCTGCCGCCGAGCGCTTGCATCAGCACACAGATCGGCGGCGTACGCCGCCCTCCTCCAGCGGCAATTGCTGACATTTTTCCGGCCGGGCGTGAGGAATTCTAAAGGCTCGGCAGGCGTCTACTCCGGCAATTCGAACGTCCAGCCACGTTGAGGAGACCGTCATGTCGAAGTGCTGCTCAAGCCCTAAGGTCGATCGCCGCGGCGTGCTCGCGATGGCGGGCGTCGGATTGCCGGCTGCTCTTGCCACGATGAGCCTTGCGGTCCCCGCGACCTTCAGCAGAGCCCAGGCAGCCGTGGGAGCGTCCCCGCAGTCTCCGGAGGAAGCGCTCGCCGCCCTTAAGGAAGGCAACGCCCGTTACGCCGCCGCGCCGGAGCTGACCATGCCCAAGCTCACCGAGCAGCGCGCTAGCTGTCACCTCCGGACAAGCACCGTGGGCGACGATCGTCTCGTGCGCCGACAGCCGCGTGCCGCCCGAGCTGATCTTCGGCGGGCTTGGCCCGGGCGAGCTGTTCGTCGCGCGCAACGCCGGCAACCTCGTCGACACGGACACCATCGGCACCGTCGAGTTCGGCGCCGCGGTGCTGGGCTCGCCGCTCATCGTCATTCTCGGCCACGGCCGCTGCGGCGCCGTGCAGGCGGCCTGCGACGTCGTCACCAAGAATGCCACCTTCCCGGGATCCATCGGGCCGATGATCGATCCGATCGTGCCGGCCGCGCTGGCCATGCGCGACAAGTCCGGGGACTTCCTCGCCAACACCATTCGCGAGAGCGCTCTGCGCACCGCGCGGCGGCTCACGACGTCGAGCAGCATCCTTTCCGATCTCTTGGCGAAGGGTAAGCTGAAGATCGTCGCGGCCGAGTATGAGCTGGGCACGGGCAAGGTCGACTTCTTCGAGACCGACGCCGGCTGAGCACGCGCGCCTTCGCGGCAGCCCTCCTGCGCGTTTCATTCCTGTGCCACCAGCCGTCATCCCGGCCCAGCGACCCTCGGACTTGATCCGAGTGGAGCGCAGAGCCGGGATCCAGCATGAGACTCGTCGCAGACACCGTAGTCCTATGAGCCTGCGGCACTCCCGCGCTGGATCCCGGATCGCCTCCGCTAGGCGTCGGCGTCGGGATGACGGCAGAAAATCTAATCCCCGCCCCTCGCGCCTCCCCTATACTGCTCGCACCCCTGTCCACATGGGACGCTCAGCTGAGCGGCTTTGCGGGGCGGGGGCGGTGACCCGGATGAGGCAGATGACCGTACCGTCGCGGCGTCTGACGCGAGGTAGCTCACCTCGGATTCCGGGGCCGCGGATCGAGGCTGTGCATGGCGTGGCAACACACTGCACGGACGCCCGTCGCGCAGCGGCGCTCCATGTGAGCGGCGCGCAGCAGCTCTAGGTCCTGGACGCGAGAGGCTCTCGCCGAAGGAGCGAGAGCCGGACCGATGAGCCCGCTGACGATGTGACCGCACCCTCGGCACGGCAGCAACCGGCGCGGGCGCTGAAGGGCTGCCCCATTTGTTGCAACAGGATCGCAGTGCTTCGGCGCCCGCGCTCCCTTTCTCTTCTCAAACCCTCGGGCAGCGACGCCGCGAGGCTAAAGGCGCATGCACCTCTCCCGCGGCGGAGCAGTCGCTCGGGCGAGCTGAAGCATGCTGCTCCGGCATGAGTCGCCGGCGTCGCACCCTCCCCGCGGGAGAGGTGAAGAAATGGAGACGCACGTTCGCGGGGTGTCTGACCCTCCGGGTCTGACACCCCGGTCCCCACGGAGCAAAACAGGGTCAGACCCGGTTGGAGCCGGAGCACACGCCGCGAGCGGAGCCGCGAGCGGGTGGAATTCGAAGCGGACAATGCCCACCTGGGGTCAATCGATAGCCCCGCTGCACGCAGGAGCCTCATGACCACCCGCACGCTCGCTCTCACCGTCGCCGCCCTTCTCTGCTTCGCCGCGGGCGCACGCGCCGACCCCTTCCTCGCCGACTTCCCCTACCCCTACGACGTCAAGCGCTACGACTTGCGCTCGCAGAACGACGACGTGTGGATGGCCTACATGGACGTTAAGCCGCAAAAGCCCAACGGGCGCACGGTGGTCCTGCTGCACGGCAAGAACTTCTGCGGCGCCACTTGGGAGAGCGTGATCAAGCCGCTTTCCGCCGCCGGCTACCGCGTCATCGTGCCCGACCAGATCGGCTTCTGCCGTTCCGCCAAACCCGCCGGCTACCAGATGAGCCTGCACCAGCTCGCCACCAACACGCACGCACTGCTCACCTCGCTCGGCGTGAAAAATCCGATCGTCATGGGGCACTCGATGGGCGGCATGCTCGGCATGCGCTACGCGCTCACCTACCCGGACGACACGGGCGCACTGGTGCTGGTCAACCCCATCGGGCTCGAGGACTGGACCGCCAAGGGCGTGCCGCCGGCGACCATCGACGCGCTCTATGCCAAGGAATTGAAAACCGACGCCGACAGCATCCGCGCCTACCAGCGCAAGATCTACTATCACGGCAACTGGCGCCCCGCGTACGACCGCTGGGTCGACATGCTGGCCAGCATGTACCGCGGCAAGGACGGCGATCGCGTGGCGTGGGCGCAGGCGCGCGCGACCGACATGATCCAGACGCAGCCGGTGGTCCACGAGCTGGCCAACATCAAGGTGCCGACGCTGCTGCTGATCGGCGAGCGCGACCGCACCGCGTTGGGGCGCGACCGCGCCAAGCCGGAGGACGCGCAAGACGCTCGGCAACTATCCCGTGCTGGCGCGCGAGGCGGCGGCCAAGATTCCCGGGGCAACGCTGGTCACGTTCGAGGATCTGGGCCACGCGCCGCATATCGAGGCGCCGGAAACGTTCAACGCCACGCTGCTCAAATCGCTGCAGACGTTCTTGCCCAAGAACTAGGTGCCGCGAAATCCGGTCGCCAGCACGTAGAGCTCGGCGGAGCCGGCGCGCGAGGCCGGCGGCTTGACGTGGCGCACGCTTGCGAAGTTGCGCTTCAAAAGCACGAGCAGCTCGCGCTCGGTGCCGCCCTGGAAGACCTTGGCGAGGAAGGTGCCGCCGGGCGCGAGCACGTCGATGGCGAAATACGCGGCCGCCTCGGCGAGGCCCATAATGCGCAAATGATCGGTGCGCGTGTGGCCGGTGGTGGGCGCGGCCATGTCGGACAGGACGACGTCGGCGCCGCCGTCGCGCATCAGCGCCTTGAGGCGGTCCTCGGCGTGCTCGTCCATGAAGTCGAGGTGCAGAACCTCGACGCCGGCGAGGTGCTCCATCTCGGAGATGTCGATGGCGATGACCTGGCCTTTGCCCGCAACCGACTGGACGCGCTCCGCCGCGATCTGGCTCCAGCCGCCGGGCGCTGCCCCCAGGTCGACCACGCGGGCGCCGGCTTTGAGGAACCGGTGCTTGTCGTCGATCTCGGTGAGCTTGAAGGCCGCGCGCGAGCGCATCCCCTCGCGCTTGGCCGCGGCCACGTACGGATCATTGAGCTGGCGTTCGAGCCAGCGCTGCGAGGAGGGCCGGTGCTTGCGCGCGCTCTTTAGGCGTACGTGGAGCTGGCGGTTGCCGCCACCCGGACCGCTGCGTTGCTTCTTCATGTGTGTCTTAGCGCCGCCCGCCGCGCCGACGCCGGCCGGTGCGCAAGACGCCATCCTCGCTCATGAGCATGGTCAGGATGCCCTCGCGCAGGCCGCGGTCGGCGACGCGCAGGCGCTCGCACGGCCACAGGCGCAGCACCGCCTCGAGGATGGCGCAGCCGGCAAGCACGAGGTCGGCGCGGTCGCGGCCGATGCACGGCTCGGCGACGCGCTCCTCGTACGTGCGCGCGATGAGACTGTCGGTGACAGCGCGCACGTCGCGCACGTCGAGCCAGCAGCCGTCGACGCGGTTGCGGTCGTAGCGCGGCAGGCCGAGGTGGATGCCGGCGACGGTGGTGACGGTGCCCGACGTGCCGAGCATGTGCACGCGCCGGCCGTCGAGGCGGGCTGCGAGCTTGTGCTGCGCCTCGAAAGGCAGAAGCCGCGCGGTCGTCTCGGCGACCATCGCCTCGAAGTTTTCAGGCGCGACGTGCCGCCCGCCGAAGCGCTCGGCCAGCGTCACCACCCCGATGGGCAGAGACGTCCACGCCGCCATGCAGTTCTGCGCGTCGATGCGGTCGGGAAGACGGCGATCGCGACGCCGGTCGCGACGCGCCAGATCGAGCAGGATCAGCTCCGAGGAGCCCCCGCCGATGTCGAAGACCAGGACGTAGTCGCAGGAGGCGTCGATGAGGGCCGCCGATCCCGACACCGCGAGGCTTGCCTCCGTTTCCGGCGTGAGCACCTCGATGTCGAGGCCGAGCTTGGCGCGCACGTCGGCCAGAAACGCCGGGCCGTTCTCGGCGATGCGGCAGGCTTCGGTGGCGACCAGCCGGGAGCGGCGCACACGCGCACGCTCAAGCTTGCCCGCGCACACCTTGAGCGCATCGAAGGTGCGCGCCATCGCCGCGTCGGACAAACGACCGCTCTGGCCCACGCCCTCGCCGAGGCGAATGATGCGCGAGAACGCATCGACGACGCGGAAGCCGCGGCGCGACGGCCGCGCGAGCAGAAGCCGGCAGTTGTTGGTGCCAAGGTCAAGGGCGCCGTAGATCCCGTCGCGCTCGGCCGTCTCGGGACGGCGGTCGTGCGCCCGGCGTGCCCCAAGCTGCGGCTCGGCGCGAAGGGCGCCTTGCACGTGCGGCAGACGATCGATGGGATCTGCGACCTGGAGAGCAGGTGTAATATCGCCGGCAGTGGCACTGGCGTCGGGCGCATCCATCGCGCCGCCGTCGTCGGGATAGCCCTGCACAGCCTAAACTCCAGCGCCTGGCTTCCGGCCTTCTATCAAGTGATCGACTTATCAACTGATCGATCGGCCGCTGTCATCAGGCGTCTTCTGGATGACACTTGTGTTACAGTTTACCAGCAAACGCGCCGGCGTAAAGCGCGCTTCGACCCGCCTTTATTCTCCAGCCATCGCACACCCGGAGACGGTTAACGAATGCTGTCATATTTGCGAATCGTGGTGGCGGCGCTTGGTCTTGCCAGCGCTTGCGCGGTGCATGCGGGCACGCTGTCGGAGGATGCGGGGCGCCGGTTGCTTGCCGCCTACCCCGATCATCTGGAGCGCATCGACGGCAACCTGCTCGTGTGGCGGGACGGCACAAGCATGCCTCTCGACGACGGCAAAGGCGACAAGACCTTCGCGGACTGGCTGGCAGATCCCGATATCGAGGACACGCTTTCGGTTCCATATCCAGCAGGCGACGTCGCGGCGGCGCCGGCCAAGGACGTCGATCCGGGACGCGCACGCAACGCCGCCTTCTTCGACAAGGTCTATGGCAACTGCCGCAAGGGCGAGGTCGCGAAGAATTTGACCACCGTCGTATGGCTGCCGAAAAAAACAGGACAACGGCTCCCCTTCAACAAGGAGAACGGCGCGGCGCGCGCGCTGCAAGCCGTGAGCGCCGAGCTCGACGCGCTACCTCCGCGTTACGATGTTTTCCTCTATCCCTCGGCCGGCACCTACAATTGCCGCGTTATCGCGGGAACCAAGCGGATGTCGGCGCATGGGCACGCCATCGCCATCGATATCGCCCTGAAACGGTCCGACTACTGGCGCAACGCCAAGCCGGGCAAGGACGGCGCCTACCCCTACCGCAACCAGGTTCCGGCGGAGATCGTAGGAATCTTCGAGAAGCACGGCTTTATCTGGGGCGGCAAATGGCACCACTACGACACCATGCACTTCGAGTACCGGCCGGAGCTGGTCGGCGGCGGGGGCTGAACGCCTCTCACCCGTTGCGATGGGGCAGGCGAGCTGTTATATGCCGGCCTTCCGGCGGCAATGCCGTCGTGGGATCCCGGCATTGGGGGATCGTCTAATGGTAGGACTGCAGACTCTGACTCTGCCTGTCTAGGTTCGAATCCTAGTCCCCCAGCCA
>CAVZNR010000055.1:0-34405 GCA_963776675.1 uncultured Alphaproteobacteria bacterium
AGACCACCTTCTTGCCGTCGACGCTGTCCCCGTAACGCGCCAGAAAATCGGCGGCGGGCATGTCCGGATCGACGTTGACGGCAGCGGGCAGGTGGCTGACGGCGTACTCTTGGGGCGTGCGCACGTCGAACACCACGGTGTTGCCCTCACCCATCCACCGCTGCACTTGCGCGGGCGTGACATGGCCGATCTGAGGCCAGCGATGGGCCACGTCCTCGATCGTCGCCTGCAGCTTTGCGGGGCCGCCCGCCACGGGCGGCGCAAGCCAGATGGAAACGCCGACCGCGCCCAGCGCAACCGCGGCAAGGACGAGCAAACCGGCTATGCGGGTGGGACGCGTCATCGTCCGATATCGTTCAGCGACCAGTTGTAGGCATAGTCTGCAATGGATGTGGTCCCCTGCAGCTTCTTTGCAAGAGCCGGATCGGCGTAGGACTTGAGATGTGCGATCACACCGGCTTCGTTGCCGCCGAAGTCGGCCTGGTACCAGTCGTAGATCGATGAGACGACGAGGCCGTCGGGTCGAGGATCGGCGCCGCGCGCACTATTGATGTAGGCGCGGGCGGCGGCATCGAGCTGCGCTTCGAGCCTGGCGCCCGTGAACGCCTCGGTGCCGAGGTTGGGACAGCCGACGGAGGCGCAGTTGACCGCATAGTGGACGCGCCGATCCTTGAACACCGGCCGCAGCATGCCGTGCTCGATATCGTCGAGGCTGAGCTCGACGCCCTTCATCTTGAGCACCTTCGCCTTCCACGGTCCGCCGGTAAATACGCCGAGCAGGCCGCCGCCGAGCGAGATGTCCTTGATCGACTTGACCGGATAGTGATCGAGCACGATGTCGACCGTCTTGGCGTTGTAGAGGTTGGCCAGCAGCGCGAACTGCTCGGGCCGATTGAGCGTCGCGGGATCTACCGCCTCCAGCATGGCGATGTAGTCCTTGAGCGTTGCCTGGCCGCCCTGCTTGAAGGCGGCGTAGTCGACGCGGTTGACCCCGTCGGCGCCGGGTTTGACGTAGGTCTTGAGCAGCCGATCCCACGCCGAATGGTCGACGGGCCGGGCCGACGCGGGGGCTGCGGTCACGATCAAATCCTGCGGGGCCTGCGCCTGCGCCGCTCCGGTGGCGCCGACCAACGCGGCGGCCATCAGCGCGCACGCCGTCCAGTTGCCCATTGCCGCCCGCGCAATCATCCGTTTCACGAGACAAGGCTCCCCTATGCTGACAGCCACCTGCGCAACCGCAAAACAGCGGCTGCCCCGTCAACAGGTTCGAGCCAGACCGCCCAACCGTTACGCGACTTTCTGGTGATTGGCGCGTTAACCCGTTTGAGCGCAGTCTGCGAACGCCCTTACAATGAGAGCAGCAGGTCGCCGCGCGCGTCCCGCAACGGAGGCACTCAATGGAAAACGAACGTTTCAATCTGTCGCTGCGCCGCTTCTTGAAAGAGGTCGGAATCTCCTCCCAGCAGGAAATCGAGCGTACCGTGCGCGAGCACGACCTCGCCGGAAACGGCAAGCTCAAGGTCAAAATGGTGCTCACGGCCGAAGGCACGAATTTACGTCACGAGGTCGATGGCGACATCGATCTCGGTTAGCCGAAGGTTACCACGTGTCCAGTCGGTGACCGTAAAACGGCGCCCCTCATCACTTTGCGATGACACCATGCAATTTTTTTCACGATATTTTTGCAGCAATTGAAGGTTTTGCGTTCATTTGGGATGAAGGCTGACTATCTAGCCTCCGGGGAGAGTCCAAGAGGCCCGGATGTTCGTCAGCAGCGATCACCAGTTTCCAGTGCAGATGAACGAGAATGCCCGATTGCGGGCGCTCGACGAATACGCCGTGTTCGATACCCCGCCCGACCTCGATCTCGACCGCTTGGTCGAGCTCGCCGCACGTATGTACGCAACGCCCGTGGCCGCTCTGTCACTCGTCGGCAAGGAGCGCCTCTTCTTCAAGTCGCGCTACGGCATGGAGGCGACCGGGATCGGCCGCGAAGGGAGCTTTTGCTCCTATGCGATCGAAAGCGACGGCCTGTTTCTGGTGCCCGACGCGCGCAAGGATGAGCGGTTTGCTGCGCACCCGCTGGTAACAGAAGCGCCGAATATCTGCTTCTACGCAGGTATTCCGCTCACGGCCCCCTCCGGCCAGAAGATCGGCACGCTGTGCATTCTCGACACAAAGCCGTGGCCCAAGTTTACCGAGGACGACCGCAAGAACCTCGAGGACGTCGCCGACCTCGTAATGAATAGGCTGGAGCTACGCCGCCTCGACCGCGCCAAGCACGAGGGCCAATTGCGCTTCGAGCGCATCGCCTCGACCTCGCCCGACGCGATCGTCGGCGCCGACGCCTCCGGTTGCATCAACTACTGGAACAAGGCGGCCGAGACCTTGTTCGGCTATTCCTCGCAGGACGCGGTGGGCGAGCCCATCGGGCTCATCTTTCCGCCGCGCGTACGCAAGCTGCAGACGGCCGAGCTCATGAGCCTAGCCAATAGCGGAACGTTGAGCCCCGGCGCCCAGCAGCTCGGGCTCGTCGCCCAGCACCGGGAAGGCAACGAGTTTCCCGCCGAGCTGTCTTTGTCCGTGTGGCGCGAGAACGACGGCGTGAGCTTTGCGGCGATCTTGCGCGATATCACCGATCGAGAGCAGGGCGAGCAGCGCTTGTTCGGATTGGCGTTCCTCGATTCGGTTACCTCTCTTCCCAATCGCACGTTCCTGATCGAGCGGCTGCAGGAGGCGGTCACGAAGGAGGCAGGAACCCTGCTCCTGATCGACCTCCTCGGCTTCAAGGAAATGAACGACGCCCTCGGCCATGCGATGTCCGATCTGATCCTGAGCGAGGCCGCAGAGCGGCTGCGGACGCATTTGGAAGCCGGTGCGACGCTGGCGCGCGCAGGCGCCGACGAGTTCGCCCTCTTTCTCCCACTGGTGACCGATCGCACGCGCGCCTGCCAGCATGCCAAGGACATCATGCAACTCTTCGCCACGCCGTTCGCGATCAGTGGCGAGTTGGTACATGTGGGCGTGAATATCGGGATGGCGATCTGTCCTGAGCACGGAACGCGGGCCGAGGAGCTGCTGGCCAATGCCGACCTGGCGCTGCAAAGCTCCAGGGCCACGCGCACGGCCGGCTACAAGTTCTTCAAGCCGAGCCTGCGCCGCGCCATAATCGCACGACGGACCTACGAGGCCGAGCTGCGCCAGGCGCTAGAGAAATCCCAGTTCGAGCTGTTCTATCAGCCTCTGATCCGGCTCGCCGACCGCCAGTTGCTCGGTGCGGAGGCGCTGATCCGTTGGCACCATCCCCGGCGCGGCCTGCTGCTGCCCGGCGACTTCCTTCCTGCGCTCGAAGCGAGCGCGTTCGCCGAAAGCGTCGGCAATTGGGTTCTCGACACGGCTTGCGCGCAAGCCGCAGCCTGGCGGCAACTGGACATGCCAAATTTCCGCATGAGCGTGAATGTCTTCGGGGCGCAGTTCAACAGCAGCGATCTTCCGAGACGGGTGGAAACGGCGCTTCTGCGCCACCGCCTGCCGGCCGACGCGCTGGAATTGGAGATCACCGAGAACATCATGCTGCGGCATGACGAAGCGATCATCGTTCCCTTGCGCGAGATGCGCGCCTGGGGCATCGGCATCGCCTTCGACGACTACGGAACCGGCTTTGCCTCTTTGAGCCTTTTGAAGCGCTATCCCGTCACGCGCCTGAAAATCGACAAGAGCTTCGTGCGCGACCTGTGCACGGACGCAGAAGACGCAGCGATCATCCAGGCCATCATGTATCTCGGACGGCGCCTGGGGCTCGGCGTCATCGCGGAGGGTATCGAGAACCCTGCGCAGGAGGAGACCTTGCGTCTTTACGGATGCACCGAGGGCCAGGGCTATCTTTTTGGACGCGCCGTGCCAGCGAAGACGTTTTTCGAGTCTTTGAGGCAGGACAGCGAGCGGACCGTCGCCTAGCGGGCCCTGACGCCGCCTCGCAAACCAAAAGCAAGCCATACAGCAGCGGGTAGGAAGAAGCGGGCCCCGGAACGAAATCCGGGGCCCGCCCAGGTCGGGAGCTCTCAGCAGGGCGACGGAGCGGATAGCCCCAGTGCCGGGCACCCGATCACACGCCGCGCTTAGTAGCAGTGCTGGCGCAGGGTCCAGCCCTTGATCTTGCAGCTCTCGTTGCCGTTGGCGTCATACGAGCACACGCGGTTGGGCAGGCGCTGATACGAGCAGTAGTAGCTGCCGGCCTGGCCCTCGTAGCCCTTCATCGGCTGATCGAACTGATAGTCCTGAACGTAGAACTCCTTGGCGGCGCCGCGCGCCTCGGCTGCCGGCGTCGACAACAGGCCGGCGAGGCCGGAAGCGAGGATGGCCCCGCACAGCAGTCCGGTCTTTGCGAATGTCATGGTCGTTCCTCCGTCGCGTTGAGGGAGGGCGCGGGCGGCGCTCTCCACTGATACGCGCGGAAGCTAGGGATGCCGGCGTGCGCTCGCTGTTCCGGCGGGAACACGCATGCTGCGCTTATCTCAACCCGTCAGGCGCTCGATCTGCGCGCCGCAGCGCGACAGCTTCTGCTCGAGCTGCTCGAAGCCGCGATCGAGGTGGTAGACGCGGTTGATCATGGTGTCGCCTTCGGCCATCAGGCCCGCGATGACCAGCGACACGGACGCGCGCAGATCGGTCGCCATCACCGGCGCGCCGGTCAGCCCCTTGACGCCTTTCACGGTTGCGGTGTCGCCGTGGAGCTGGATGTCGGCGCCGAGACGCGCAAGCTCCTGCACATGCATGAAACGGTTTTCGAAGATCGTCTCGCGGATGACGCTGGTGCCGCCGGCGGTGGTCATGAGCGCCATCAGCTGCGCCTGCAGGTCGGTGGGAAAGCCGGGGAAGGGCTGCGTCTCGACCGCGATCGGCTCGATGCCGGCACCGTTGCGCTTCACGCGGATGCCGCTGTTGGTCTCGATCACCTCGACGCCCGTCTTGGCGAGCGTGTCGAGCGCCGTCTTGAGCAGATCGGCGCGTGCGCCCTCGAGCACCACGTCGCCGCCCGTCGCGGCAACCGCAATGGCGAACGTGCCGGTCTCGATGCGGTCGGGCAGCACGGTATGCACGGCACCCTCGAGCCTGTCGGTCCCCTCGATACGCAAGGTCGACGTGCCGATGCCCTCGATTCTAGCGCCCATCTTGACGAGGCACTGCGCCACGTCGCCGATCTCCGGCTCGCGCGCCGCGTTCTCGATCACTGTCTCGCCGCGCGCCAGCGCCGCGGCGAGCAGCACGTTGTGGGTGGCGCCCACGGACACCTTGGGGAACACCACGCGGCCGCCGCGCAGGCTGCCCCCGCGTGCCTTGGCGAGGACATAGCCGTTCTCGATCTCGATCTCGGCGCCGAGCTCCTTCAGGCCCATCAAGTGCAGGTCGACGGGGCGCGTGCCGATGGCGCAGCCGCCGGGCAGCGACACTTTCGCCTGGCCGCAACGGGCCAGCAGCGGCCCCAGCACCCAGAAGCTGGCGCGCATGCGGCTGACCATCTCGTAGGGCGCCACCGTGTCGACGATGTCGCGCGCGGAAAAGTGGAAGGTCTCGCCGATGTGCTGGGCGGGTCCGGCGCGCTTGCCGTCGACGGCGGAATCGACGCCGTGGTTGCGCAGGATGCGCGCGAGCAGGTTGACGTCGGCGAGGTTGGGAACGTTCTTGAGCGTCAGCCGGTCGGGCGTCAGCAGGCTCGCGATCATCAACGGCAGCGCCGCGTTCTTGGCGCCCGAGATGGGAATCGTGCCGTTCAGGCGCGTGCCGCCCGTAATCCTAATGCGATCCATAGTGGTCCCCCTCGCGCGTGCCAGACCGGAGCCGGGCCCGCCATGAGCTGCATGATTATGCGCTTCGGTCCCTTTCCAGCAAGTTTTCGTTAGACGAGAAAACGCGGCCTGAGCGGCGGTTTTGAGGCGCCCGGGCGCCGCCGGACTGGGTCCGAAAGCCGCAATTGGCGCCGCAAGGAACGCTGGCACCGGTTTGCGCGTTTCCTCGGCGGACAGATCACTTCGTTCGAGGATGCACATGCACAGAGCTACGGCCCTGCGAATGGGCGCTTGCGCGCTCGCACTCGCCGCCACCAGCCCCCAGGCTTCGGCGCTGACCCAATGCGGCGAGGCCTCGTGGTACGACCACGCGGGCCGGCCGACGGCGAACGGCGGCACGGTCGACCCGGAGACGCTGACGGCTGCCCATCGCACGCTGCCCCTCGGCAGCCGGGTGCGCGTGGAGAACCTCGACAACGGCAAGTCTGTGACCGTCAAAATCGACGACCGCGGCCCGTTCACCGGCGGACGCATCATCGACGTCTCCACGGCGGCCGCCGAGGCGCTCGGCTTCAAGAGCGACGGTGTCACCCAAGTGCGCATCACGACCATAGAAACAAAACTCAAATCCGCGGCTGCGGGCGACTGCCGCTAAGCGAGGCACGCTATGAGCTACATCGAGCAAAGTCTGGCCACCAACGAGCAGCTGGTTTACCGCGCCCACTTTCACTGGTTTTACCGGTTCGCAGCGTGGGGCCTTCTGATCGCGTCGGCGGTCGGAGGCTTCATCGTCTTTGCGCAAAACTATCCGCTGTGGGTCGGGGGCGCGCTCATCGCCTGCGGCCTCCTCATCTTCCTTGCCATCATGCTCCCGATCTGGTCGCAACAGATCGCCGTGACCAGCCAACGGCTCATCCACCGCCGCGGCCTGGTGCGCCGCTCCACCGAGGAGCTGCAATTGAGCGCGGTCGAGGAGGTGCGGCTCGAGCAAGGGCTGCTCGGACGTCTGCTCGGGTTCGGTCGTATTGTCGTGTCCGGAACGGGCATCGAGGACGTGCGGCTGCCGGCGCTCGCCGAGCCGGTGCGCTTGCGGCGCAAGCTGCAAGAGGCCATGTCGACTTCGCGCACTGCTTTGGCGGCTTGAATTGCCGGGGCTGCGCGGCGCGTACATCCAACGCGCTCGCGCGGCGCATTCGCATGCTGGCAGCACTGCTCGAACCTGAGCCTCTGGATGCGGGGTCCGTTCCCTTTCTTCCCAACCGGGTCTGAACTCTCTGGGTCTGACCCTGTTGTCCTTCTTGGTGCCCGGGGTGTCGGACCCAGAGGGTCAGACACCCATGCCCAGGGAGTATGGGGGAGGCGGGAGGGGCGGGGATAAGACATTCGCAAAAAAACGTCTGCGCGCCTTCCGCATTTTAAGCATCCCCTTTCCCGGATCTTAAGCGCGCAATGGGCACAACCGATGGCCTTGCTCCAGAGAGATGGACCCCGCCATGCACCGCCGCAGCTTCCTGAAAGCCTCAGCCCTGGCACCCGCCGCCGTCGCCATCGGAGACCACGCCGGGGCTCGGCGGACAAGCCACGCTGCCGCTTTCCGAGCTCGCCAACAGACTGGACGTGAGCCTCTTTGCGTCGGATGGCCTCGCCATCCCCCTACCCGACAAGCCGACACCCTCGCCGCTGGCGGTCGGGCTCGACCGCACGCTCGTTCTCGGCGGCGGCGGCACATACTATCTCGCGTGGTACTGCGGCTTCTTCCACGGCCTGTTCGATGAAGGCATCGACGCGCCGTCTTTGGCCGAGATGATCGTCGGCACGTCGGCAGGCTCCTATGCCGGCTCGTCGATGGCGAGCGGCCACTTCCAGCGCATGCGCACCGAGTTCGACTTCTTCGGGCATTTTCCGAAGCTGTTTGCAAAGCTTGCGCCGGTGAGCGAGCCCAATGTGAGCCAAGAGCGGGCGCAGAAGATCAATGCCGCGGCCAAGGACGGCTCGCTCGCCACGCGGGAGATCATCGGACATGCGGCGCTCGCGGCCGACAACCACTTGAACGGTTCAGCGGTGGAGCGGCTGGCCGCGTTCCTGACCGGCGACAGCAAAACGAGCTGGCCGGCGGCTAAGATGCACACGACGGCCATCGATTGTTATTCCGGCGATCGCATCGTCGTCTCACAGGACACGGCGAAGAAGAACAACATCCCGCTTGCCCACGGTACGGGGGCGAGCTGCTCGCTTCCCGGCATCATCGGGCCGACGCTTCTGGGTCAGCGCTACTGCATGGACGGCGGCATGTGCTCCAATCCCGCGCACGTCGATCTCGTGGCCGGCTCCAAGCGTGCGCTGATCGTCACGCTCAACGACGGCCTGAAGCCGCCGTTCCTCACCGGCATCCCGCACCCGATCGGCTGAGAACATCGCCCAGATCGAGGCGACCGGCACCAAGACGCTCTGGATCAAGGCCGATCCGCCCAACGTCAATCTGATGAATCCGAAAGAGATCGGTCCGGCGCTTCACGCCGGATACGATCGGGCGAAGCAGGAAGCCGCCGGGATCAAGGCGTTCTGGGGTTAGGCGCCGGCGCAGGCGACACAGCATTCTAGCTTTGCAGCGCAGCGATGAGCGCGCCACTGCGACGGGGGCGCGCCCGTCGAAATGCGGCCCAGAAACCGACATAGCTCCGATTGCGGCATCGTGCCGGAAATTGCGGAAATACTCCAGACAGCGGGGCAGGGGCCCGCGCCTCGGCCAGGCACCGAGTGCCCCCAAGAGCACATTCGAAGCCCAGACCGGTCAGCCAGACCAGACGGCACGATTTTGACACTTGATCAAGGCAAGCACGGACTGGCATCAACCCCGAGGGCCCTGGCACTGGTATGGCAGATCGATTTTCGATGAAAAAATCAACAGTTCAGCGTTTGAGACTTCCCGCCATCGTAACGATTGCGGCCCTTGCCACACTGGCGGCAATGACCGCTGAAGTCGGGGCGAGAGAGGACTCCGCCGAGGCAACGGCGCCGCGCGAGGCCGGCGAGCCGATCATGGCGATCGTGTCGATCAAGTCGCAGCAGATCACATTCTATGACGCCGACGGTTGGATATTCAGGGCGCCGGTGTCGACGGGCGTCAAAGGACGCGAAACGCCGGCTGGCGTCTTCGCCGTTCTCGAGAAGGACTTGGACCACCACTCGACCCTCTACGACGATGCCTCGATGCCGCACATGCAGCGCCTGACCTGGAACGGCATCGCGTTCCACGGCGGTCCACTGCCGGGGTATGCCGCCTCGCACGGCTGCGTGCGCATGCCCTACGGCTTTGCCAAGAATCTGTTCGACAAGACGCGGATCGGGATGCGGGTGATCATTTCCCCGGACGACGCAACTCCCGACTGAGATTTCTCACCCCGCGCTGCTGGAGCCGGACGCGGCAGGCCGTCGCTGCCGCTCCCGTGCGTGCCGAGACGCTCGATCGCGAGGCAGTGGAGGCCGCCAAGGCGGTCGGCGAGACGAAGAAGGCAGCCAAGCAAGCAGCGCGCGAGGCGGCGTCTGCAAAAGCGACGCTGCGCAAGATGGAAAGGCGCAAGTCCTCGGCCGACGAAGATCTCGCCGACGCCGAAAAGGCACTCGAAAAGGCCAAGTCGCGCGAGGCCAAGGCGCAGGAACAAAAGCTCAAGGCCGCTGCCAAGGCCGCAGAAGTGGGTACGAAACTCGACGCTGCCAAAGCCGGTGCGGATGCGAACATCGTTGCTGCTGCCGAGGCCGCCGAGACCACCAAAGCGGAACGGCAGAAATCCGCGGCCGACGAAGATCTCGCCGACGCCGAAAAGGCAGTCGAACGGGCCAAGTCGGGCGTGGCCAAGGCCGAGGAACAAAGGCTCAAGGCCGCTGCCAAGGCCACCGAAGCGGCCACGAAATTCGACACCGCCAAAGCCGATGCGACCTCGAAAAACGAGGCCGCAGCCAAAGCAGCGGATGCCGCCAAGGAAGCCGCAACGAGGAAGGTCGACACCGCCCAAGCGGCGAGCGATGCAAAGCTCGCGGTTGAACCGGTCTCCGTCTACATCAGCCGCGCGACACAGAAGCTTTACGTGCGGCGCAACACGCACAAGCAGTGGCCGGACGGCGGCGAGGTCTTCGATGCGAGCATCGAGGTTCCGGTCACGATCCGCGACCCCGACAAGCCCATCGGCACGCATGTGTTCACGGCCATGGCGAGCAACGACGCGGGCCTTCGGTGGACCGCCGTCACAATCGATAACGGGGACGATGCCAAGAACGCGCTCGACCGTATCAGCATCCCGAAGGACGTTCTCGATCGCATCGCGCCGACCGCGCTGCCACGGTCCTCGATCATCGTCTCCGACGAGCCGCTGAGCCGCGAGACCAACTATCGCACCGAGTTTGTTGCGGTGCTGAGCAACCAGCCCCAGGGCGGCTTCAAAACGCGCCGGCCTACGGTCTCTGCTGTCCCTGAAAGCGCCAAGTCATGGCAACCTGGCTTCTTCGGCTTCTTTGACCAGCCTAGCCAAGATCGGCAACCTCGAGATGACCGGCGGCGTCGCCGCAGGCAGCAGGGGAAACCGGGTTTGTTCTGGTAAGGGACGGCACGCTGGTCGTTCGCCCCCTGGGTGCGCCCTCACTGTTTCGACCTTGGCGCTTTCTGCAAGCGTAAGTCCCGTCGGGCGCGACTATCGACGTGAAGTCCAAGCACGTCCGCAATTCTGCAGCTCGGACGATCGGCCTGGAACGGCGACGCAAGTGCGAAGTCTGCTCACGGTCACTGGCTGACGTGCCCGTCGAATTGCGGCCCACTTCCCGCGGTGATGTCCGTCGGCGCACCGCGAGCGCCGCGCCGGTCTATATTCGCCAACGAGGATGCGGGGCCAAACAACCCGCGCCCATATTTTCAGGGGGGATTGCGGGGTGGCCGACCAATTTTCCAAGGCTTTTGCTCACGCGCCGCGAAACTCTGACAGGAGCGCTGGCGCTCGCCGCCATGCCGCGCGCGCGCGCCGGCGGCGCCACGGGGCCTGCGGTCAGGCAGAGCCTCACGGCTCCCGATCTCGCGCCCGCCACGATTGTCTCCTTCAAGCGCGCCATCCGCGCCATGCTCGCGTTGCCGCCAAGCGACCCGCGCAACTGGTACCGGATGACGCTCATCCATCTTCTCGACTGCCCGCACGCCAACTGGTGGTTCCTGCCCTGGCACCGCGGCTATATTTTTCATTTCGAGGCGGTCTGCCGCGAGCTTGCGGGAGATCCCGCGTTCGCGCTGCCGTTCTGGGATTGGACAAGCAGCCCGCGCGTGCCGGACGTCCTGTTCGACGACGTGCTCACACCGACGCACGCGCTTTACGAGGAGAGCTTTGCGAGCTTCCGTCCCAAATTCGAGACGGCAATCGGCGACTACTGGAGCGGGCTGACGCCGGCACAGCGCGCGCAGCTCGATCTGCGCGGCTATACCTCGGCCGACACCGTCTGGGAGAAAATCGAGGGCTTCTTTGCCGTGCGCGCCGAGGCGCGCGGTCCGACGCGTGAGGCGCCCGAGCTGCCCGATTGGGCAAAGACCGAGGTGGGGCCCGAGCGCATCGAGGCGGCACTGGCACCCAAACGCTTCGAGGACTTCGGCAGCACACCGTCTGCCAACCATCACGCGCGCGCCACCCAGAACACGCTGGAGGCCGGGCCGCACAACAACATCCACAACGCGGTCGGCGGCGGCCCCGGCTTCATGAGCGAGCTGTTGGCACCCATCGATCCCATCTTCTGGCTGCACCATGCCAACGTCGACCGGCTGTGGGATCTGTGGGCACGGCGCGAGCGCAAGGCGGGACGCACCGGCCTGCCCGACGACGTGGACACTTGGAAGCGGGAGCCGTTTCTGTTTTTCAACGAAGGCGACGCCTCATCCGAGCGCTACGTCGATAGGGAGGCGCTCGGCTACAGCTACGGCCCGGGGTTTGGCGATCAGATCCTCGAGGAGACCCACCCCGCCGCGGCGCGAGAGCCGGCGCAGGAGCAAGGCGCCGTGTCGTTCGAGGGCGAGAAGGTGGCGGCGCGGCTGCGCACGGATGCGGAAGCGAGCGCTGCCGTGCGCGTGCCCAACGCGCTGCTCGTGGCGGCCCGAAAGCCCAAAAAGAAGAAGCGCGGCGGGGCCCATTCGGCATCCAGTGTTGCAGCTCCCCACGAGGACGAGCCCGAGCTCGTGGCAGAGGTCACCATGGAGCCGCCGCGCGAGCCGCACGCGGTGCGCGTGGCCTTCTTCATGAACTGCAGCTATCTCTCGCCGGAGACGCCGGTGTCCGACCCGCACTACGTGGGCTCGCTGACGTTCTTCGGCCTGCACGGCGGTACCCATCACCGCGTGGACGAGGTGACGGCCACCGTGCCGATCAACGGCGCGCTGCAACGCATCGCGGAGACCGGCCAGCCGGTCACGAACCAAGTGAAGCTCCAGGGCATCGCCACCCGGGACAACGGCGCGCAAAACGCCATGGGCGGCGCGGTGGTGCAGGTCACCGTCAAAAGCGTGTGATGGGCGCAAAGCGCCTGGAAAAGTCACCAAACCTTTCCCATTTAATATGATAGAATCGCAACGAAATGGGACACGCCATGAAGACTTGGACATCAGCCGGGATTGGAGCTGCGCTCGTTGTGAGCGCGGCTGCGGTGGTGTTCGGCCTCGGCGCGATCCCGTTCGCCGACACCTCGGCCGGCGCCTCCGCGGAGGTGCAGCTGCCCGCCAAGACGCAGGCGAGCCAGCGCACCGCGCTCGATCTCGAGCTCGTCTTCGGCAAGGGAACGCGCGGCAGCGCGGTCGTCGTGCGCCATCAGCCATCGGGCGAGGTCATCGGAACGGTGACGCCCTTCGGGCTCGGCAACGACGGCGGGGTGGGGCGCTTCGCGCTCACGCTTCCCCAAGCCCTCGAGGCGAGGCTGCGGCGCGATCATCAGCCGCTGAAGCTCGAGTTCGAGTCGAAGGGCGCCGCCGGCAGCTCGGCCGACGAGGTCGTGCTGCGCTCGGTCGCGCCCAAGCTCGTTTCCACCGCACAGTAACCGCACGGCCGGCGCAGCCGGCATGAAAGAAGGGGCCGCGCAGCGCGCAGCCCCTTCGCCGTGTTTAGCTTTCCCGAGCCTCAGTAACGATCGACGCTCTTGCCGACGTTGGTCTGGTTGAAATGCTCGGTACGGTCTTCCTTGTACTCACGGCCCTCTTGCCACATCTGGACGACGTGCCAGAGGATCCAGAACGCAATGGCCGCGAGGACCATCGCCCATTCCCAGCCTTGGAAGGGATAGACGGGGCCGACGTCTTTGAGATCGACAGCCCAGTTGCTGTAGCCAATCGTGGACATGTTTTCTTCTCCAAAAATTGCGTTGGCCTAGGCCAGAGCTTTTTCCGCCTGCTGCACGTCGGTGACGGAGTCGTCGTAGGCCGACTGTGCCTGGTAATCGAGGCCGAGCAGCTCCACCTCGCGCGGCACCCGCAACAGACCAAGCCCATCGAGGACGCTCGACACGATGAGGATGGGGAAGAAGCCCAGCGAGAACATGATCACCGCGCCGATGGTGTTGCCGAGTGGCGTGATCACGGCGTAGCCCTCGTAGGGCGAGGACGGTGCCCCCCAGAGGAGGAACCCGGCGACCACAACGCCCATGAAGCCGCAATAGCCGTGCACGGCGACGGCGCCGACCGCATCGTCGATCTTGAACCAGCGCTCGACGAGGTAGTGCATCTTGTAGGCGATGCAGGGAACGATGGCGCCGATGAACAACGCCTGCACCGGGTGATAGAGGTCATTGCCGGCCGAGGCTGCGATGATGCCGGCAAGGCCGCCCGAGTAGGTCCAGAACGCATCACCCTTGGAGATGATGTAGACCGCCATCATGCCGCCGGTCAGCGCCAGGATGAAATTGACGGTGATGGCGCCGAGGCTCGTTGGCGTGAAGTAGATGGTCGTGGCCGTCCAGGTCGCGCCTGTCACCTGGCCGCCGATCCCTTCCGGACTGATGATGGGGATGTTGCAAGCGGCATAGAAACCCCAGAAGCCGGTGTAGATCAGGAAGATGCCGATAGTGACCAGCCACGGGTTGTGCGGCGGGATTTCGCGCGGCGTGCCATCGGGGGCAAACTTGCCGATGCGCGGTCCGAGCACGATGAGCGCGGCCAGAGCGGCGCCGCCCGCGATGGCGTGCACGACGCCGGAAGCGTAGGCGTCATGATAGCCGAGGATCTTCACCATCCAGCCGTTCGGATGCCAGCCCCAGGAGGCATCGAGGATCCACAGCCCCGAGCCGACGAGCACGGCGATGATCCAGAACGCGCCCGAGCGCATGCGCTCGATGATGGAGCCGGAGACGATGGAAGCGGTCGTCCACGAGAAGAGCAGGAACGCCGCCCAGAACACGCCCGTGATGTGATCCTGCATGTTGGGGGCCATCGTCTGCGACCACGGCAGCGATGCCGCCGCCGCTTCGAGATTGAGCGGGCCGGTGATGCCGGGACCGTTGATGAAGGCCGTGTAGATCCACCAGCCGAACAGGTAGAAGGTGATGCCGATCGTGGGGATCAGCATGGTGTTCTTCATCAGCGTGTGCATGTGATTGCGGCGCCGGCTGACGCCGACCTCGTACATGCAGAACCCCACGTGGATGAGGAACATGAAAACGACGGTGACCCAGTAGTAGAACTCGGTGAATATCGTCGTCAGTGCGTCGAGATTGTTTCCCATGGGCGTAAGCCCCCCCTTGGTTTCCTCGCGAGCGGGCCCAGCCGCGCGCAGATTGACTGTCAGTCAATTCATTTTCGTAGGGGGAAAACTTTGCGACGCATGGCCGCAGCTTGTCAAGAAGACTGGAAAGGAAACGAGCGCTTTTCCTCGCCGTTGCCCAAAGCCTAGGCAGACTTTTCCAGTTTCGGCCTACGGCTCGCCGTCGTCACGCGCTTTTTCGTCCGGCCGCTGGCGCGCCCGCGCCTGCTCCTTGCGCTTTTTCAAGTTCTGCTTCAGCGCCGCCGCAAGCCGCTCCGCGCGGCGGTCGCCGGCTTTGCGCGCAGGCGGTGGCTCGTTGCCGTTTGGCATCTGAAACCCAGCTTCGGGCCGCTCCAGGGACATTCAAACACTCATAGCCCAAAACGGGGCGCGGCGCCTGCTTACGGTGCATGCGGGTGCATTGGCCGGTGGACTGGCGACCGCGCCCGCCGGCTGCCGCGTGATCTGCAGATCGTCATACCAGACCGAGCCTGAAACCAGCTGCTCGGATGCCGAGCGCGCGGCCAGCGACAAGCGCAGCTCCTGGGCGCGGCAGGTCTCGTCGGGCACGCTGAAAGTGAGATCGAACTCGCGCCAAGTGAGGGCGAGGCCGACGAACATGGGCCCCTCACCCAAAGGGGGGCCGCCTTTTCCGGCGCAGCGGATGGTCCACTGCAGCCCGCGCTTGCCGCGCGTCTCGCCCTTGAGCTTGCCGGTCAGGCGATAGCTGCCCGGCGACAGCATGACGAGTTGCGAGACACCGCGAAAGTCGGCGCGGCCAGGCCCTAAGTCGAGCAGCAGCGCGTTGGCGTCGGCCTCGCCGGGGATGGCGGCGATGTCGATGGTGGCGCCCGTGCCCTGCTGGATCACCCAGTCGAAGGGCAACCCCGAGGGCGGCTTCTCGAAGCCGGGGTTGGCAATATAGCCGATGCGGCCGAGCTCGTCGGGGGGCAGGAACTGCAGCCACGTGTAGTAGGCGAGCTCGTAGAGCTTCTGGCCGATGAGCATGCGCAGGTAGTCGCCGAGCTCGCGCGTCGTCGGCGGTGCGGCAGCGCTCTCGAGGCCCAACAGCAGATTGAGCGGCGTGCGCGCGTCCGTGATGGCGCCCGGCAGCCGCTGGAAGAAGGAGGGCCGCCACGGCGGGTCCTCCGCCAGCACTGTATTCAGCGCGTCGACCGCACCCTTGTCGCCGCTCTCTGCCATCCGGCCCAGCACGGGAATGACCGCGGGCATGAGCTGGGGCCGCTTGCGCAACAGCGTGTCGGCATAGGACACGGCCTGCGCGTAGTCCTTGGCCGCGAAGCTCTGCTGCAGCATCCAGTAGACGGCGACGCTTTCCGACAGCGAGCGGTCGGCCGCGGCGCGCATCAGCTTGGCGGCGCGCTCCTTCTCGCCCGAGCCGTCTGCGAGCTGGCCGAGGATGCGCAAGGCGCGGGCGTTGAGCGGCGCTTCGGCGAGCGCGGCTTGCGCGCGCGCACGCACCAAGGCGCGGTCCTCGTCGGCAAGCGGTGGCGGGGCGGCACTGTCGGAGCTGGGCGTCGTTCCGCCGGAGATCTTGGCGGCGACGGCCTTCAACCCGATCTCGGCCCAGCCGCCGATGCGGTCGCCCTCTCCCGCCGCGCGCTGCCCCTTGTCGCCGAGCGCGTCGCGGCCTTCGTCCTGCGCGCTAGCGTCCGGTCGCTGATTGAGCATGGCATCGGCCAGGGAAACGAGCGCGGTCGGCTCGTTGGGGCGCAGCGTCAGCGCGGTCGCCGGCGCCTCGGCGGCCAGATAGGCGGCAAAGCTGCGGGTGACGATCTGCCAGACGAGGAGCACGCCCAAAGCCGCCAGCAATCCGGTCCGGACCCACCTCGATTTTTCGGCGTCTTGGCTCATGCCTCGTCCTCAGGTGCGCGCGCCGCGGATGAGCCGCCACACGGCGCGGCGCAGGAGCCCCACGGGCTCGGCGCGAAACGCGTTGTGGCGAACGCGGCGCCTGAGTGTGGCGTTTCGAGCGGCGTTTGCCGCGATGCGCGCCGTTGCCGTTCGCGGACCGCGCCCGATCATAGGCCGCGCGCCGCTCCGGCGTCTTGAGCGTCTCCCAGGCCTGCGTGATGCGGCCGGCAAAAAGCGAGCGCACGCCGTGCCGGTCCAAATCCGGATGCAACCAGCGCAAAAGCAGCGCCATGTGGTGGCGCAGCTCGGCGGCGGTCGCGGTGTCGTCGGCGCCGAGCACGCGATAGCTGTCGGCATCGGGGTAGAGCAGGATCTGCTCGATGAAGAAGGCGGCTAGCGCGGCGCACGAGCTCGGGCGGGCGTCCCACGGCAGCGGCAGCCGTGGCCTCGGCGTCCCCGTCGCCGGCGGCAATGCGCAGGACCGTCTCGACGCCGGCGGGCAGCGGCGCGCTGCGGTAGCCGCGGACACGCGAGGGCACGTGAACGAGATCGATGGCAACCCGAACTGCCGGGGCGCCCGTCATCACCCGATCTCGTGGCTCAATTGACGCGACGGGCTGATCGCCGGCCACCGCCGCGTGCGCGCCCTGATCGGCGCCGTAGCCGTAGCCATATCCGTAGCCGTACCCGTAGCCGGCGGCCTTGGCGTCGAACTTGGTGAGCACGGTGCCGATGACGGCGGCGCGCCCGAACTGCAAGCGCTTGAGGGCGCCGCGCACCAGGCCGAGCCGCGCCTGCCCGGCGCCGACGACGAAGACGGTGCCGCCGCCGCATTCGACAGCAAGGGCGGCGTCGGCAAGGCCCATCACCGGCGGGCCGTCGACGACGATGAGGTCGAAGACCTCGAGCCCCACCGACAGCAGCGACAGCAGGCGCGGGTTGCCGAGCAGGTCGGCCGCGTTGGGCGGCAGCGGCCCCGACGCCATGAAGGCGAGATTGGGGATGTCGGTCGCCTGGAAGGCGTCCGGCGGCGTGCACGCGCCCGTCAGATAGTTGCTGACGCCGATCCCGTTGTCGCAGCCGAGCTTCTTGTGCAGCGAAGGGTTGCGCAGGTCGGCGTCGACCATGAGCACCTTGAGCCCCATGGTGGCAAAGTGGCGCGCGATGGCGAGCGAGGTGATCGACTTGCCTTCGGACGGACCGGCGCTGGTGACGACCAGCGTCTTGGGCAGGCCGCTTTCGGTGGTGAACTGCAAGGCGGTGCACAAGCGAGCGGTAGGCCTCGGCCAGCGCCGAGCGCGGATCGGCGAGCTGGGACTCGATTGCCTCGGGGCCGGCCATCTTCGGGATGACGCCGAGCGTGGCGAGCCCGGTCGAGCGCTCCATCTCCTCGGCCGAGCGGATGGTGTCGTCGAACTGCTCGATCAGATAGGCCGCGCCCACGCCGACGCCGAGACCCAGCGCCAAGGCGATCATCAGCGACACGCGGGATGTTGGGCGAGGAGGGAAACTTCGGGACCTCGGCCTTATCGACGATGAAGACGTTGTTGGCGCCCACGCCGCCCGCGACGTCGACCTCCTTCTGGCGCTGCAGCAGCCCCTCGTAGAGCGAGCGGTTGGTGTCGACCTCGCGCTTCAGGATGTTGTACTGGATGGAGCGCTTCTGCAGATCGAGCACCTCGGTGCGCAAGGTCTCGATCTGCTTCTTCATCTCCTCCTCTTGGGTCTTGGAGGCCTCGAAGCTCGCCTTGAAGCGAGTCCTTGATCCTCTGCACCTGGCTGGCGATCTGGCGGTCGATCTCGGCGATCTTGTTGTTGATCTGGACCATCGCCGGATAGCTCGGCTTGAAGGTCTCGAGCTTCTCCTGATACTCGGTGACGAGCGCGTTGCGCTGGTCGCGCAGCCCCTCGATGACCTTGTTGGTGAGAAGCTGCGGCATGTTGATGGCGTCGGCCTGCGCCACCTGCTTCCACTGCTGCTCGTTCTTGATGCGCTCGGAAACGAGCTGCCCGAGCGCGGCATTGGCGCTCGCCAGGTTGCTTTCGGCGATCGACGACTTCTCGGTGACGGCGACGATCTGCTCCTTCTGGGCAAACTCCAGCAGCTGGCTGCTCGGACTCCTCCAAGCGCAGCTTCAGGTGCTTGAGCTGGTCCTCGAGGAAGGTCTTGGCGTAGGCGTTGGCCTGGAAGCGCTTGTCGAGGTTGGAGGCGATGAAGGCATCGGCCAGCGCCGATCGTTACCCTTTGGGCGCGGCGCGGATCGGGGTCGGAATAGCTGACGTCGACGAGACGCGAGCCGCTGACCGGCCGTCACCGAGCGGCGGTCCAGGATGATGCCGGCGGCCGCGCGCTCGCGCTCCGGTGCGCGAGGCCTCGCCGGCGTCTGGTCGCCGGCTCGGCGCGAAAGCAGGCTCCTGATGGCGCCGAGCGGCGAGAAGCCCTTGGGCTCCAGGAAGTCGGCATCGTCCCCCAGCTTGAGCGCGACGGCGACCCGCTCGGCCATGGTGCGGCTTTGCAGGAGCTCGTATTGGGTCTTCAGGAATTCGAAGTCGGCGCCCTCGACGGGCGTGACGGCGCCGCCTTCGACGATCTTGGCGACGTTGCGATCGATCTGCAGGCGCACGGTCGCGGTGTAGAGCGGCGTCTTCATCAGCGTGTAGACCGCGCCCAGCGCCACGAAGGCGACGACGATGCTGATCACGATCCACTTGCGCTTGTTGAGGATGCGCAGGTACTCGCGCAAGTCCGGCCCCGCCGCCTCGTAGCCGTCGGCGCCGCCGCCGTAGTAGCCGCCGAGCTCGCCGTAAGGCTCGCGCACCGCCGGCACGTTGGCGCCGCGGCGACCAGCCGGCCCGGCGTCACGCGGTTGTCATCGGAGGGGAGGGCTCGACTGTCACTCATTACGCCAACTCGGAGCCCTCATCTCACAACAGCGGCACGAACACGCTCGTGAGCGGGAACGCTTTCAGGAAATTCTGGAAGGCCGTCTTGGTCGCCGACTCGCTGACGACGATGATGTCGCCTTCCTCGATGACGGGGTCCTCGGCCTTGCCCGAGCGGATCTCGTCGAGATCGAACCGCGCCGCGGAGCGTTTGCCGTTGACGGTGCGGAACACCGCGATGTCTGCTGGAGGCGACATCGGTGAGCCCTTCCGCCGTGGCGATGAACTGCACCAACGTCGTCCTGCCGCGGATGGGGTAGACGCCCGGCTTCTTGACGGCGCCGTCGATGGTCACGCGGCGGCTGTTGAACTCCTTCACGTAGACGGTGACCTGCGGCGACTGCAGATACTTGGCGCCGAGCTTCTTGGCGAGGTCGCGCTCCAACTCGCGCGCCGTGCGTCCGGCGGCCTGCACCTCGCCGACGAGCGGGAGGTTGACGGTGCCAACGTCGGCGACCTGCACGCTGCGGGAAAGATCGGGAACCTTGTAGACGGAGATGTCGAGAACGTCCTGCGGCCCGATCTTGTAGGCGGTGCTGCCCGGCGTCCCGGCGGCGACGAACGTCTCGGCCACTTTCGACAGATGCTGGGGCGGGCTCGCGGGGCCCAGCGCGCCGGTGGCACCCACATTCTCGCCGTTGGGCGCAAGCCCGCTCTGGACGCCGCTGCTATCCAAAGAAGCGCCGCAGCCGGCGAGAGAAAGAGCGCAAGCCATGAGAGCGCCCGCCGGCAGCAAAGCCGGCGATCCCGTACGCAGCATCCGGAGAGACAACAGCCTCCGGAGCTGGCAGACCGGATGGCGCAACATCCCCAAGTACTCCCATCGGTCGCGTCACTACCAAATGCTCAGCCTCGCGGGCGCCCACCCGAGCAGCGGCGAGATCGCGCCCTTCGCTCAAATTCGGCGGGCGCCGTCTCGTATCATGAGCATCCGTGGCGAGAATGCGGACGTGCCCCTCGTCCAGCATTCGCTCGGCCCAATATCGCGCATTTCGACCGAAGGCGCCAGTGAGGGACCCGGCCGTGATCTGCATCCAGACGCCGGCTGCGGCCAGCCGGCGGACCGCCTCGTAGTGCCCGTCGATCCACGACAGGCGCTCGGGATGGGTCAGGATCGGAACGTATCCGGCCGTCAGAATGCCGAAAAAGAACTCCTCCAGCCGCGGCGGCGGCACGTGATGGGGGGGCTCGACAAGCACGTAACGCGTGTCTCCAAGCGGCAGAAGGTGGCCGGCGGCGAGGCTCGCGACGAAGTCGGGCACCATGTGATTGTCCGCACCCGGAACGAGCTGCAGCGCGATGCCCTCCGCGTCGAGGACCGCCTGCAGTTGCCGAACGGCATCGCGGATCTGCGGGCCGCTATTATGGTAAAGGCCGGGCAGAATGTGCGGCGTGCAGGCGACGTGCGTGACGCCGTCGGCGACAAACGCCCGCGCCATGTCGAGCGAAACCGACAGGTCGGCGGCACCATCGTCGATGCCCGGCAATAAATGGCAATGCAGATCAATCACGAAAGGTGCCGCTCACGTGCACTTCGGTTGAGAGGACTTGGGCTCACTTAGAGAACAGGGGAAGGTGTCAACGGCGTGACCGGGCGTTCGGGCAGGCCAAGTTGTACATTTCGGCCACACCCGGCCGCCAATCTCGAATTGCAGGCTCTACATGTTTCGATCCAGCCTATGTTTAAGTGCAGCAGGTTTGCGGTCGCGCGCTCTGAGCTGAGCGCGTGGTGTGTCGTTGCGTTGCCGGGGTTGGTTCATGCGCGTTCGGCTTACGTTGCTGGTTGCCACGACGGCAGTGCTGCTGTCGGCGGCGGGCACCTCGCTCAGAGCGGCCACGCTGGAAGACATCCAAGGCGAGGTTCTCGTCGACCGCGGCGGCGGCTACACCATCGTCTCCGGACCCACCACGCTCAACCCGGGCGATACGGTGATCGCCAATCCGGGCAGCTTCGCGCACATCTTCTATGACGAGAGCTGCAAGGTGGACGTGCAGCCGGGCAACGTCATCGCCGTGAACAAGGAAGCGCCGTGCAACGGCGGCGGCTCGAGCGGTGGCGGTGGCGGCGGCGTCAGCACGACGACCCTGGTGATCGGTGGCGCCGTGGTCGGGCTCGGTGCGGGCGCAGCCGTGCTGCTGACGCAAGGCGGCGACGACAAGCCCGCGAGCCCCTGAACTGATTCGAGACCGGGCCGTTCGATATCAACGCTATCCAGGGGCTGCGATTGCCCCTGTTTTTCTCCGCTGGTATAGCTGCGCCAACTGCCCGCGACGACCGCTACAGGCTGCAAAGCCGGCCCCGCGTCGGGGTCGCGAGCGGGCCGTTTGCAGGCAAAGCAAGGGGACGCGCGCTTGCCTGAGGTCGCCGACAGAAAACGGGCGCGGCACGACGGTGGTCGCGAAATGACGGCGGCGCCGGCCATCGACCTCTGCGGAGCGGGCAGCCTTGCTTAGTCTGATCCGATCCTGGCCACGCAGCGGCTTCTTCTACTTGTGCGCATTCGTGGTGGTGGCGGCGCTCGTGCTGGGCGGCGGCACGCGCGTGGGCTTCGTCTCCGACGCGATGCTCCAGTTGCTTGCCGTGCCGCTGCTGCTGGCGGCGCTGTGGCGCCTTACCGAGCTGCGAAAGCGGCAGAGGGCTGCACGGCGGGCTCGCGTTCTGCATCGCGCTGGTGATGGTGCCGCTGGCTGCAGTCGATCCCGCTGCCGCCGGAGATCTGGACCAGCCTGCCCAACCGAAAGCCCGAGATCGAGGCGCTGGAGCTGGCCGGCCAAGGGCTGCCGTGGATGCCCATCAGCGTGGCACCGCAGGCGACGCTGCTGAGCGCGCTGTCGCTCCTCGTGCCCATCTCGGTGTTTCTCGGCACCGTGCAGCTCGGCTACCAGGCAGCGCCGCTTCCTCAGCCTGATCGTGCTCGCCGTCGGGATGGTGAGCGTCTTTCTCGGCTTGAGCCAGGTCGCGCAAGGGCCCTCGAGCCCGTTGCGGTTCTTCGATTTCAAGAACACGACGGAGGCCATCGGGTTCTTTGCCAACCGCAACCACTTCGCGGCCCTCCTCTACGCGCTGACGCTGTTTGCAGCGGCGTGGGCGATCGATTCAGCACTCGCGCGCAGCGACGCGGGCCCGCACCGGCGCTACGACGCGAAGCGTCATCGTGGCGCTCGTGGCGAGCTATGCCGCGCTGGTGGCGCTGGTCGCAGGCCAGGTGATGGCGCGCTCGCGCGCAGGCCTGGCGCTCGCCATCATCGCGCTGCTCGGCGCGCTGGCGCTGGCGCTGCCCGACCGGCGCAAGGGAACGGGCCTCACGCCGGCGCGCATCCTCGGGGCGACCGTGCTGCTGGTGGTCATGTTCGCGACCCAGTTCGCGCTCTATCGCGTCATGGAGCGGTTCAGCGCCGACCCGCTGCACGACGCCCGCATCGTGTTCGGGCTGACCACCATCGAGGCGGCGCGCGACTTCATGCCGTTCGGATCCGGCATGGGCACGTTCGTGCCGGTGTACGCGCTCTACGAAAAGCCGCACGACCTGATCGCCAACGTCTTCGCCAACCGCGCCCACAACGACTTCCTGGAAGTGTGGCTCGAGGCCGGGGTCGCGGGCCTCGCCCTCATGGCGGTGTTCGCGGTCTGGTTTGTGATGCGATGCTTTGCTCTCTGGCGCCGGGTCCCGGTCGGGCTGCGGCCCATCGACGGCGCGCTGGCGCGGGCGGCAACGCTGGTCGTGGGGCTGCTCGTCGCCCACTCCAGCGTCGACTACCCGCTGCGCACGAGCGCGATGATGGCGGTGTTCGCCTTCGCCTGCGCGCTCATGATCGCGCCGCCCGAAGCGGTGCGCCGCGCCGAGGAGCGCGACGACGAGGCCATGCAGTCCGCGCGACGCGCCGCAGCCGGCGCCCTTCCGGCCGCTTCCCCATGCACCCGGATGCGCCCGGCGCCAGGCGCGCCGGTTCCGGTCGCCGGCACCTTGCCGAGCCCCGCGCCGCCCCAGCCCTGTCCGGCGCCGGCGGTGGGGCGAGCGACATCGAATGGCCCGAGGCGTGGCGCCCCAAGCCGAAGCCGGGCGGGTCGCGGCCAAGACGGGACCTGACACGCCGCCCACGCGCGTCTCCCGTGTTGCCGCTACGCAACATGGCGCCCCACAATGACCCGCCTTCGGTCCAAAGTTCGCCAACTGAACCAGCATAATTTATGGTCCGGACTTGGGAGAGGCGTTTGTTGCGTAGGCGTTCGGGGGGGTCATGCGTCGGAGCGTTCGTCGGCCGACCTTGCTGCTTATCGACCTCGGTCTCATCGCGATTGCCACTTTGCTGGCGCTCGTGGTGCGCGACAATCTCGAGTTCTCGCTGACGCGCGTCGAGGCGCTGCTTCCCTATCTGGCTCTGACGCTCGCGATCGCGACGCTGGTGCTGATCGTCTCCGGGCCTGCCGCAGTCGATCTGGCGCTACAGCGTCATGGCCGACTACGTGCGGGTGCTGGCCTGCGTGATCGTGATCGTGCTGGCGTCGGTGGCCGCCGGCTTTCTGGTCAACCGCCTCGACGGCGTCGCGCGCGCGCTTCCGCTCATCCAGGGCCTGCTGATGGCGTTTCTGCTGGTCGGCGTGCGCGCGTCCATGCGCATGCGCCATGCGTCGCGGAAGAAGACACCCCTGCCGCTGACGCTGGCGACGCCGCTCGACGGCCGCTCGCGCGAGACCGTGCTGGTCGTCGGCATCAATGCGCTCACCGACCTGTTCCTGCGCGCCGTCGCCGAGTTCGCGCCCGAGCGCATGCGCATCGCCGGCATCGTGGCGCCCAGCGAGCGCCACAGCGGCCGGCTGCTGCAGCAGCACCGCATCCTCGGCGTGCCCGAGGAGATCGACAGCCATCATCAAGACGCTCGACGTGCACGGGATGACGGTGAACCGCATCATCGTCACCATGCGGGTTCGGCGCGCTGTCGCCGGCAGCCCAGAGCGCGCTGCTCGACATCGAGAAGACGAGCGACGTGCGCCTCGACCTTTTCGCCGAGCGCATCGGGCTGGCCGAGAGCTTCGAGCGCCTGGCCGAGCTTGCCGAGGAGACCCCCGCGGACGCCGCCTGCGCAGGCCGCGCACGACGACGCCCCAGCGATCTCCTTCGACATGGCGGCGCTCGAGCCCGCAACGCAGCGCGCCTACTGGCGCCTGAAGCGCGTGTTCGATGCGGCGATGGCCGCGCGTGCTGCTCGTGGCTGCTCGCGCCGCTGTTCATTGTGTTGGGCCTGGTGGTGGCGGTCGACGTCGGCCTGCCGACGGTCTTCTGGCAGCAAAGGCCGGGCGTGCGCGGGCGCCCCTTCAAGCTCTACAAGTTCCGCACCATGCGCGGCGCCCACGACCAGAGCGGCGCGCGCATTGCCGACGCCGAGCGGCTCTCCGCCATCGGCCGCTTCCTGCGGCGCACGCGCCTCGACGAGCTGCCGCAGCTCTACAACATCCTGATCGGCGACATGTCGTTCGTCGGCCCGCGCCCGCTGCTGCCGGTGGACGGCGCCTCGAAGTTTCCCGCCCGCCTGCTGGTGCCGCCCGGCCTCACCGGCTGGGCGCAGGTGAAGGGCGGACGCGAGATCTCCGCGCACGACAAGGCCGTGCTCGACATCTGGTACCTGCGCCACGCCTCGCTGTGGCTCGACATCGCGAATTCTTGCTGCAGACGCTGCCCATGATGCTGTTCGGCGAGCGCACCGAGCCCGCGGCCTTGAAGACGGCGTGGGACGAGCTCACCGGCAGCGCGACCGTGACGACGGGACGCGCGCCCGGCTGGCGGCCGCACGCCGCTTAAGCCGCGCGCGCGGCGGCTGCGGCTATCGAGACTTGGGTGAAGCGATTCACCCGAAGTGCGGTAGCGTGGGTCGAACTTCTCGCTCCTAGCCGCGCGCGCGGAGCCGGAACGTGAGTACATTCACGAGGATTTCGAGACATGCAGCGCACGCCTCCTCAACGAGCCATTTGATCGCAAATCCGTTCTGGTTACGGGCGGCGCCGGATTTATCGGCTCGCATCTTTGCGAGCGTCTGCTCGCAGCAGGGCACGACGTCATCTGCGTGGACAATTTCTTCACCGGCACCAAGCGCAACATCGAGCACCTCATTGGCGAACCCCAGCTTCGAGCTCATGCGCCACGACGTAACGTTTCCGCTCTACGTCGAGGTCGACCAGATCTACAATCTCGCCTGCCCCGCCTCGCCGATCCACTACCAGCACGATCCGGTGCAGACGACCAAGACCAGCGTGCACGGCGCCATCAACATGCTGGGGCTCGCCAAGCGGCTGCAGCTGCCGGATCCTCCAGGCCTCGACCAGCGAGGTCTACGGCGACCCGGCGGTCCACCCGCAGGTGGAGAGCTACTGGGGCAACGTCAACCCGATCGGCCCGCGCGTCCTGCTACGACGAGGGCAAGCGCTGCGCCGAGACGCTGTTCTTCGACTATCACCGCCAGCACGGCCTCGAGATCAAGGTCGCGCGCATCTTCAACACCTATGGCCCGCGCATGCATCCCGAACGACGGCCGCGTCGTGTCGAACTTCATCGTGCAGGCGCTGAACGGCGAGCCCATCACGATCTACGGCGACGGCGCGCAGACGCGCTCCTTCTGCTACGTCGACGATCTGGTCGACGGGCTTCATGCGCCTGATGGAGAGCCCCGCCGACTTCACCGGCCCGGTCAATCTCGGCAATCCCGAACGAGTTCACGATCCGGCAGCTGGCCGAGACTGGTCGATCGAGATGACGGGCTCGCAAGTCGAAGCTCGGTCCACGAGCCGCTGCCGCAGGACGACCCCAGGCAGCGCCAGCCGGACATCGCGCTGGCGCAGCGAGCGGCTCGGCTGGCAGCCCGACGGTGCAACTGCGCGAGGGGCTGGAGCGCACGATCGGCTATTTCGAGACGTTGTTGTTGGTGCCCGGCATCAACGTCGGCACGAGTAGTCAAGTCGTATAACTAATGCTCGAACGCGCACATCACGCCTCGGAGCCCGAAGCGCCGCTGCGAATTCTCATATGGTTGCCAAGCGGCGCCGGACTTCACTACAACGGTACGGCAATCTCGACCCACCGACTATTCGAGGCCATGAAGGCACGTCACAACGTCGTGCTCACATTGGTGCACGGCACGCCTCGGCAGAGCACACAGATAGACAATCTGGATAGGATCGTGGCGCTTCCGTCGGTCGATCCCACACCTCATCTGCTCTCGAAATATCTCAATCAAGCACGATTTGTCACTGCTGGCCGGCGCTGGCTCGCAAAGCATGCTGGGGAATTCGATGTGCTCTACACGCCGGCTCCTAGTGCGCTCACGCTGCTGCCGGCACTTGCGGCAATCCGGCAAGGGATTCCGGTGGTTGCCAAAATCTCAAATGCCGGCCCCGAACTCCGCGATAATGGCCACGTGCGAGCCTTGCTGCATTGGTCAAGGGTCCGCGTTGCGCTGATGGGGACGTTTTCTCGCGTTATCGCGATTTCGAAAGAGATCGAACGGCAACTTGATGAATTGGGCATGCCGGATGCCAAGGTCGTCTATCTGCCGAATTCCGTCGACTGCCGCCGGTTTCACCTCGCGACCAAGGAAGATAAGGCAAATGCGCGCCCGCCGCTTCTCGATCCCGGCGGATGCACGCCTCGTCATCGTATGCGTCGGATGCATGAGTGTCCGCAAGGGCCAACACATCCTGGTTAGCGCTCTCGCAAGCTTGCCAGCGGAGATTCACCTGCTGCTCGTCGGTCCTGACGGCGACCCCAGCTACGGTGCGATTGTCCAAGACGCCATCACAAAGGCGGCCGTGTCCCATCGGGTTCACCGCAGCGGACACATCCACGACATCGAGCAGGCCTATTTCGCGAGCGATATTTTCGCACTGCCTTCGAGCGATGAAGGCATGCCGAATGCCCTTATCGAAGCGATGGCTTCGGGACTTGCCTGCATCGGCACTCCGATTTCAGGCATCGCTGATTTGCTGGGCGAAAAGGATCGCGGTACGCTTATTGCCCGCTCGCAGCGTGACATAGCCAGCGCCCTTTGCGCCTATTGTGAAAGCGAGCAATCGAGACGCGCGCACGGCAAAAGCTGCCCCCGTAAAAATGTAGGTGCCCGTCACAGCAGCCACGCAATCGCGAGAGGATGTTCGCGCTCTTGAAGGAAACAGCTGGTGAGCGGCTTGCCCCTTCTCAATTTAGAGCAATGGGCAGCACACCGGCCGCCTGCAAGTCGCGGTGATGATTATCCTGTCCCATTTGATTGATCCGGCCCACTTCGGGCTCTATGCCGCAGCCGTCTCCGGCCATCGAGAGCGGTCGGCGCATGTGGTTGAGAATTTTTTAACGATCGTTGAGCACGTCTAAACCAATGTCCTTCGCGTCCAAAGCACTACTTGTCGGGCAGGCAACTAGGGCCATAGGTGCGTCGAACCGGACTCTATTCCAATCTCTATCCAGTCAGCGGGACCGTCGTCGCTTAATGGAAGCCTGCCACCAGCTGGGCGTTTACAAGCGGAAACCAAAGCTCAAGAAACGCTCCTTGTCCGAAATAGTTCGTGAGCCCCAATCCGTTAGGCTTTCGCACGTGACATCCGAGCATGGCAAGTATCTACGTACGAACTTGCCGCCATAGTGGCAATCGCACGCGACAGATCGATCAAATCATTCTTCGAGTTTGGAACCTATGATGGCAGGACCACACTCAACATGTCCGACAACCTGCCGTCCGCAATGATCACCACGCTTGACCTTCCGCCCGGAAACCAACCTTCCAGATCAGAAATCCGCGGGCCAGTTACTCGTCGGATCGGAGGCGTCGGCACGTGTCCGACAACTCTACGGCGATTCCAAAATCTATGACTTCTCGACTTTCCAAGGTGCGGTGGAGCTTGTGTTCATAGATGCGGGTCACGACTACGCTTCCGTAGCTTCAGATACTTTGTCGGCCCTCAAGATGGTGGTGGGCAGTGAAGCGGGAATCATTTGGCACGACTATGCAACATGGCCCGATGTTACGGCGGTCGTCGATGAAACCATGTCGCGGTTCTCGACGCCGTCGAATTCGCTTGGATCGAAGGTACTTCATTGGCATGCATGTTGGCGCGCCCCGGTTCCGGATAACTCTTAAATCCGAGCGCCAACAAAGGGAAACGCGGACGCATCTCGCCCAGTCAAGCCATCGACTTGCCCGTCACGAGAGCCCGAGTAGCACGCTGATGCGCCAAAGTTGGCTGCGCGGATTTGCATGGACGACCGCCGACTCCTCGATTGGAGTCTCGGTCCAGTTCGGGCTGATGATCGTCCTGTCGCGTCATCAGCCCGCAGATTTCGGCCTATACGCCGTGGCGATGGCACCGATAGCGATCGCGGCAACAATCGCCCAGCTCGGCTTGGGTCCGGAGGTTGTGCGTCGCTCCGACGATACAAAACACATAGCCCGCGTCGCGCTTGGCGTCGCTATCGCATCGTCCACTCTCTGCACCGCAGTCATGCTGGTCTTTGCGTTGCATCCGACTTGGCTGGGCGGACGACAACTGATCGGCGACCTCATGGTCTGGCTCACTCCTGTCGTCATAGTGGCGCCGATCCATGCCATCTGTTTCGGATTGATCCAGCACGCGCGTCGCTTCGAGCGATTGGCGCAGATCCGCATCGGCGCGCTATTGGTGAACGCGGCGCTGGCCTCGCCGGCGCGCTCGCCGCCTGGGCGCCTGGGCTCTTGTGATCGGCACGCTGGGCCAGCAACTGACGTTGGCCGCCGTCTCCTGGGCCATGACCCGCCCAATTCCTGCGTTTTGCAGCAGCGATGCCTTGGCCCTGCTGCACGCCTCAAAAAGCTTCGTAAGTCTAAAACTGATCGACACCGCATCACAGACACTGGACCGGCTCGTCGTGGCGAGCGTTTCAGGCGTCGCCGCCGTCGCGGGTCTCTCAACGAGCAACCAACGTCCGCACGATTGCTGGATCATTGGCGATGGGCCCCATGGACACCAGCTTCTTTCCGCGCGCTGTTTTCCGCAATCGGCAGCGCGAGATCTTCAACGCGAGTACGAGGCCGCCAAGGCGATTGCTATGCTGTACAGCGCGCCTCTGTCGATCGGCATCATCGTCGCCGCGCCCGAATGGACCCCTATTCTCTTCGGTCAAGCGTGGGGACCGGCAGGTCCGCTAATCCAAATCATGGCCGTCGCGCTTCCGTTCAAGTCGTTTGAGCAGTCATATGCTGTGCTGGCCAGAGCCGCGTCGCGGCAGGGTTCGCGGGTCGCCATCCAACTTATCACGTTGGCCCTGGCGCTGCTTGCACTCTACTATCTCGTGCCCGTCTCGCTCGAAGCTGCAGACCGCCGCCGTCTGCCTCCTGTTGATTGTCGCGACATTGCCAAGTTTCGCACTGAGCGGAGCCATACTTGGCACGACCGCCTTTTCGCAGATCCGAACCACGATCGCTCCCCTAAGCCTTTGGGGCATTTGCACCGTTGCGGGCCTCGCCCTGAAGACCGTGATGGCAATGTCGATGGTTGCTTGGCTTGCTAGCCTAGCTTCCGCTTGTCTCACCAGTGCATTGTTCCTCCAGCCGCGTCGGCGATGCCGCGGCTGGTATTTTGCGCAACAGTTGCAGAGTTGGTCGAGCAGTACCGCGACCGATTTTTCGCTGCGCCGCCGGCAATTCGCTGATATGGCCGGCGGTGTGCTACCCCGCGCAAAATTTTGACGCCCCTTTTTCAGAGCCCTCAAATCGCCCGGCGAGCTTTGCCGAGCTTTGATCTGCGACGGCTGCTCCTACCCGGCGCAATCCTCGGCCTGCGTCTTGCCAGTGGACCGACAGCCGATATCAGCTACTTCGCGCTTGCCGGCTATGCACTCCTGGGCCGCGCGCAGGCCGTCCAAGCGCTGTTTCTATCGTGGCTCTTTACGCTTCTCAACCCTGGTATCGCTCCCGACAGCCCTGTTGGGCTCGACCGCTCGTTATGCCGTTCTCGTTGCCGCGTGCATATCTGTCCTAATTCGCAGCAGTGTCTTGCGGCCGGAACGCGCTAGAAGAAAACCGCAGATCAACGGCCTATTTGGCATGACCATTCTGCTCGGGGTCTTCCTCTTCTATCACGCGATCCTCTTTAGCCAGGTTCCGCTGGTGTCATTGCTCGAGGAGAGCATCTCCTTCGCGATCGCGACCATGACGCTTATTGCGGCTTGGAACGACATGTCTGAAGCCTCCAGAAACAAGACCTCCCAGTTCATCTTCGGCGGGCTGTGCGCCCTTGTCGTGCTGAGCCTGCCGCTCGTTATCATGCCCGAGGGCTATTTGCGGAACGGCTCGGGGTTTCAGGGCGTCCTAAAGTCACCCTCAAGCGTTTGGTGTAACGCTCGCGCTGCTTGGTGCCTGGCTCGGCGGGCGCTTATTCGTGACCCGCCGCTTGCAGCTGTGGGAGTGGATCATTCTGGCCGATATGCCCGATTCTCATCGTCCTCTCCGAGGCCCGTACGGCCGGAGCCGGCCTCGTCCTCGGAAGGGTACATCTCTGCTGGTCTCAATCGTTCTCAGACCTCGCGGTGCCCGCAATCGCTGGATGCAGTCGCGCATTGAGCTACTGGTCTTCGCTTCGTTGTCGCTGGGCTTGCTCGCGGGGCCGCTGCTCGCGGACCAGATCCAAGACTTTCTCTTGAAAGGCGGCCGAGGTCATGCCGAAAACCTGTTGGAATCCGTACAGCTTTCGAGAGGCCCACTTTTCGAGCGCATGGTCGACAACATGCAAAAGCACCCGGGTACGGGCATAGGGTTTGGCATCGCGTCGGGATCCGATCCAAATGGAGGTGACGCGCGACCCGTCTTCAATTTTCCGGTGCGGGCCGACATAGAAAAAGGCATCATGCCCCTTGCCGTCGTCGAGGAGTTGGGCGTTCCGGGAGCATTTCTGGTTGCGATCTGGTTCTTTATTTTGCTGCGTAGCGCTGCGCGCGGAGGACTTGTTGCACTGTCCGTTGCGGCAACGGTCGTGTTCTTGAATCTTGGAGGGTAAATTTCTTTTCGCCGGGTGGCATGGGGCTTCTGGAGCTAGTACTCGTGTCGTGGGCAGCAACGGAAGCCCGTCTGCGCCGTCAAACAACCCATGCAACGAACCGCTCTATTTGCTGACGAATACCGGATCATCAATTGACCCGCATCGCATTCACATGGTCCGGGCTTCCAGACTATGCGGCCCGCTGCATCCGCGCCGTGATAAATGCGCGCGGCGAGCCGATTGACGTAATCGGGACGCGACCTACCGTACCGATTGAGGGGATGGGACGCTCACTTGGACAGAAGGTGACTTGGATCGGCAATGGAAGACAGAAGGTGAGCTGGTCGCAGCTGGGTCTCGACTGCCCCGACCTACATTTTCAGGGGGGCTACTTTCTGCCGGCCTTCAACGCACTCGGCACGGAAGTACGGGCCAATGGCGGCAAGGTCGTGCTCCTGTCGGACAACAACTGGCAAGGCACCCTGCGGCACCGCATTGTCGATCCTCTTCGTCATAGGATGCTGCTGCGCTGGCGTTTCGACGCCGTAATGACGCCGGGGCGTTCCGCGTCCCGATACAGCAAGACCATGGGGTATCGCCCCGATCGCATTGTCCAAGGAACTCTATGGCGCGGATCCGGCTTTATTCAATGGCGGCCCACCGCTGTGCGCGCGACAGAAGACGTTTCTCTTCGTCGGACAACTCATCGCGCGCAAGGGCGTGCTCGAACTTGCGCGCGCCTTCATCCGGTTTTGTGCCGACCACGACGACTGGACGCTGCGCATCTGCGGCAACGGCCCATTACGCGACCAGATCCCGCAACACCCTTGCATCCTGATCGACGAGTTCGTGCAGCCCGCGAACCTCGCTGACGTCATGCGCGATGCGCGATGCCTCGTCCTCCCGTCGACGAGCGAGCACTGGGGGCTCGTGGTGCACGAAGCGGCGCTGTGCGGCTGTGCGCTGGCGCTCAGCTCTGCGGTCGGTGCCGCCGACGACCTCGCACGCCCCGAAAATGCCGTCTTGTTTCCCACGCACGATTCAAAGGCTCTTGAGAGCACCTTGCGGCAAATCGCGGATTGGGACGCAGCTCGCTGGGACGAGGCCGAGCGCACCTCACGCAAACTTGCGCAGCAGTTTGGCCCACACCGGTTCGCCTTGGAGGCAGGCCGGCTCATCGACATACTGAAGGGCGAAATCGCCTGAGGGAAATGGCGAGCATGCGCATCCTTCATGTCACGCCGTCCTTCTACCCCGCCACCTACTTCGGTGGCCCGATCTGGACGACCTATGCGCTGTGCAATGCCCTGGCCGCGCAGACTGACGTCGAGCTGCGCGTGCTCACGACAGATGCCGCCGGGCAACGCGCGTCAAGCCGGGTCGCCATTACCGATTTCCCCGCCGTCTATCCGCCCGGCTACGACGTCTACTTCACCCGCCGCATCGCTGGCAGCGCCACTTCGCCGGGCCTGCTTGCCAGACTTGGAAAAATGATCGGGTGGGCCGATGCGGTGCTGCTGACCGGCACCTACTCGTTTCCGACCATCCCCACGCTGCTTTGTGCCGCGCTCTGGACAAACCGTTGGTGTGGTCGCCACGCGGTGCCCTGCAAGCAAGTCACGAATGGGGCGCGGCGCGGCGGCCTCTCCTGAAACGGGCGTTCGGACCCGTGTGCCGGCACCTCAAGCCGCGCCGCTGCGTCCTGCATGTCACGGCAGAGGTCGAGAAGGCGGCGAGTTGCGCCCGGCTTCCCGAGTTCGACGCCGCCATCGTCGCCAACGGAGTCGATGTTCCAGCGGATCTCCCGCCCCGTCGCTGGCGCCCCGACGGCATCCTGCGCCTCATGTTCATCAGCCGGCTCGATCTCAAGAAAGGACTGGAGACGCTCCTGCGCGCGATGCCGACGCTCGATGCGCGCACGACGCTCGACATCTACGGCGCAGGCGAAGCAGACTATGTGCGGTCCCTCGAGGCGCTGGCGGCCGACCTCGGTGTCGCGTCGAAGGTTCGGTTCCATGGCCATGTCGATGGCGACGCAAAGCGCGACGCGTTTCTCGACGCCGATACTCTTCGTGCTCCCAACGCACTCTGAAAACTTCGGCATGGTCGTCGCCGAGGCGCTGGCGCATGGCGTGCCGGCGGTGGTGACGCACGGCGCACCGTGGCAGGCGCTCGATGCCAAAGGCTGCGGCCGCTGGGTGGCGAACGCTCCGGAAGCGCTCGCTCAGGCGATCGAATCCTCTGCGCAACGCCGATCTCGAGGCGATGGGCGCATGCGGACGCCGGTGGATGCAAACCGACTTCAGTTGGGGCGACCGATCCGACGAAATGAAAGCCCTCTTTGCAAGGCTCTTGGCGGAAGGAGCGCTGCGCACGGCAGCAACCGCATCGGGATGAGTGAGATCCACGCCATCATCCTCACCCTGAACGAGGAGCTGCATCTTGCGCGCTGCCTCGCGAGCATCCGCGACCACTGCGCGAGCATGACTGTCATCGACAGCGGTTCAACAGATCGCACGGTGGAGATTGCTGAAAAGCTCGGCGCATCCGTGCTGTTCGAACGCCTGGGTCAACCACTCCGTCCAAATCAACTTTGCCATTGCCGCGCTCGCCGGGCGCGGCGGCTGGCTCTTGCGTATCGATGCTAACGAGGTTCTCGACCCCAACTCGGCTGTTGCACCCGCGGAAGCGATACGCACGGCCGGCAAGGGCGTCGACGGAATTTTAGTGCAGCGGCGGATTTACTTTCTGGGGCGCAAATCAGACACGGCGGCATCGAGCCGAGCTGGCAGCTCCGGCTCTGGCGCAATGGCCGCGGTCGTTGCGAGCAGCGCTGGATGGACGAGCACATCATGGTCGAGGGCAAAATTCCAAATCCGCACTCGTGCTCTCAGACAAGAACCTGAAATCGCTCACTTGGTGGACGGAAAAACACAACGGCTATGCGTCACTCGAGGCGATCGAAATCCTGAACAGGAGATTTCGCTTTCTCCCCATCGACGAGCTTCGCATCTCTCATGCGAGCCCCCAAGCCCGCGCGCGGCGCTTTGCCAAGGAGAATA
>CAVZNR010000056.1:0-23530 GCA_963776675.1 uncultured Alphaproteobacteria bacterium
CCGATCGCGTCGACACCGCCCGATGCCAAAACTTGTGGCGTCTCGTTGGTCGGCGTGTTGACCAGCGTGACGTCCGTGTCTTTCATCCCGGCCTTCTCCAGACCGTTCAGCAGCAGGAGATGGTCGACGAAGCCGACCTCGACGCCGATTTTCTTTCCCTTCAGGCCCTTGAGATCCTTGATGCCGGGTTTGGCAACGATCATGTCGTTGCCGTTGGAGAAGTCGTTCACCAGGATCATGACGCTTTTGCCGCCGGTTGCGCCCGTGACGAGCGCATCGCCGTTCGTCATGGATACGGCGTCGATTTTGCCGGCGCTGAAGGCATCCATCGACGGCACGTAGTCGAACCATTCGAATTTGACGTCGACGCCCGCTTCCTTGAACCAGCCTTTCTCGATAGCGACCTGCCAGGCGACCCAGCCCGGCCAGTCGCTGTAACCGATCTTGAGCGGCTCGGCCGATGCCGCCGTTATCGCCCCCACTGCAAACGAGATTGCAACCCCGAGCACCGTACCCAGGCTAGCTCTGCGCCCCATGTCGATTTCTCCTCAGCCAGTATTACGAACTACGTATTTCGTAATATTCACTGGCAAGGGCCATGCCAGCTTCGAAGCCCTTGTTTTTGGCGATGTTTACAGGAGCGAAGCGTGCCGGTGGCCACGTTAGTGCCTAATCAACAATCGTTCCGCCGCCGGAAAGGGCAGCTTTCGGCGGCAGGGGCCGCACGTGCGCGACACGGATTGTCTGGAACCAAGCGATAGCCGCCGGGCAGTTCTGCACATCCGTCGCATCTCCTGACGGAACCGCCCTGCAAGCCGCTCGTTTGCCCGTTCATGATCGAATGTCGCAAGCCACATCCGGAAGACTTAGCCCGCGTCCTCGTCGTCGAGGACGAACCGCTTGTGCGCGACTATGTGGCGGATGTCCTGGCAACGTCGGGCTTCGACGTGCTCGAGGCTGCGAGCGGGCAGGAAGCCCTTGCATTATTGTCGCTTCACCCATCCGTTTGCGCGGTCGTCAGCGATGTGGCGATGCCCGGCGCCGTCAACGGATTCGAGCTTGCCCGACGGCTGCGCCACGACCTGCCGAACTTGGGCATCGTTCTGGTCTCAGGCGTCCTGGAAGGAAACCATGTGTATCTGCCGCTCGGCGTCCGCTTCGTGACCAAGCCTGTCCGCGCCGCCACGCTTATCCGCCTGGTGCGAGAGGTTGCCGATCCCCGGGCCACTCTCCCAGCTGGCGAGCCCCTATATTAAAGGGAACTTTACTGCCTCCATGCGGGTTATGTTGCTAGAATTACTGTCAGTTTTTGCGTGCCCGCTGCATGAAACCTGTGATCCAAAGCAAGGTTGTCTCAAGCCATCGGTCAGCCGCACCCGACGGCGCGGGCCCGGCACGCCACGCGCGCACGAGGTAACCGGCGCATGGCACGCTCCGCCGCCCTCAAGACCTACCGCGAAAAGCGCGACTTCGCCCGCACGGCCGAGCCCGCGGGCGGTAGCAAAAACAAGGGCGGCCATCGCTTCGTCATTCAGAAGCACGACGCGCGGCGCCTGCACTTCGACTTCCGGCTCGAGCTTGACGGAGTCCTGAAGAGCTGGGCGGTCACGCGGGGGCCGAGCCTCAATCCTGCCGACAAGCGCCTTGCCGTGCGCACCGAGGACCACCCGGTCGAATACGGAACGTTCGAAGGCACGATTCCCAAGGGCCAGTACGGCGGCGGCACCGTCATGCTCTGGGACGAGGGAACGTGGCGCCCACAAGCGGATCCGCACGAGGGCCTTAAGAAGGGCATGCTGAAATTCGAACTCGATGGCAAACGCCTCAAGGGCGGCTTTGCGCTCGTGCGGCTGCGCGACGACGCCAAGGGCAAGCGCGAGAACTGGCTGCTCGTCAAGGAGCGGGACCGCTATGCCTCCGCCGAAAGCGACCCGCTGCAGCGCTGGACCACGAGCGTCACTACCGGCCGTGATCTTTCCCAGATTGCCGCTGGCGACCCCGACCCACCCGCCGGTAAGAAAGTGGCCCTGCCGAAATTCGTCGCGCCCGAGCTTGCGACCCTGGCGACGGCACCGCCAAAGGGAAACGACTGGCTGCACGAGATCAAGTACGACGGATACCGCGCAATTGCCGCCGTCGGTGGCGGGCGCGTGCGCATCTTCACGCGGTCCGGCCAGGACTGGACCAAGAAATTCGCGCAGATCGTCGAGCCGTTGCAAAGCCTCGACGCGCAAAGTGCGCTGCTCGACGGCGAGATCGTCGCGCTTGACGACGACGGCCGCTCCAAGTTCGGCCTTCTGCAGCAGGGCCTGAAAGAAGGCAAGGTCCCCTTCACCTACTTCGTCTTCGATCTGCTGTCGCTCAACGGCCGTGACCTGCGCAAAGAGCCGCTCGAGCAGCGCAAGGAACGATTGCACCAGCTTCTTGCATCGCCGCCGGATCGCGTGCGCTACTCCAATCACGTCGTGGGGCACGGCGAGGAGGTGCTCGCCAAGGTCTGCGGCTTGGGTCTGGAAGGCATCGTCTCGAAGCGCGCCGATAGCACCTACCAGTCGCGGCGCGCCAAGAGCTGGCTCAAGATCAAGTGCACCGGCAACGACGAGTTCGTCATCGGCGGCTACCGGCGCTCCACCAAGAAGGACCGCGCCTTCGCCTCGCTGCTGTTGGGCGAATACGTGGGCAAGGAGCTTCATTATCGCGGCCGCGTGGGGACAGGTTTCGACGACAAGGCTCTGAGCGAGCTTGGTGCGCGGCTATCCAAGATTTCGCGCAAGACCAGTCCCTTCGTCGACGCCCCGCGCGATGTTGTTCGTGACGCGGCATGGGTGGAACCGAAGCTGGTCGCGCAAATCGCTTATACTGAGAAGACGCGGGACGGGCGCCTACGCCATCCTTCGTTCCTGGGCCTGCGCGGCGACAAGCCCGCCAAGTCCGTGCAGTCGCAAACGGTCGACATGGCAAAAAAGAAAACATCGGATCCCGATCCTGCCGGCGTCAAGCTGACGAGCCCGGACAAGGTGCTGTTTCCCGATGCCGGCATCACCAAAGCGGATCTTGCCGATTACCTCATGCGCGTTGCCGACCGCATGCTTCCGCACGTGAGCGACCGCCCCTTGAGCCTCGTGCGCTGCCCCGAGGGCGCCGACAAGGAATGCTTCTTCCAAAAGCATACGGCCAAGGGCATGCCGCGCGCGCTCAAATCGATTTCCATCAAGGAGAGCGACGGCAAGGCCGCCAAGTATCTGATGGTCGACGACGTGGCGGGCCTCGTCTCGACGGCGCAGATCGGCGGGCTGGAGCTGCACATCTGGGGCGCACACGCCAACGCGATCGAGCATCCCGACCGCATGGTTTTCGACCTCGACCCCGATACCAGCCTCGGTTTCGCGGACGTGCGCGAGGCGGCGCGCGACGTGCGCAAGCTGCTCGAAGCGGCCGGTCTTGAAAGCTTCGCGCTCGTCACCGGCGGCAAGGGCATCCACGTCGTCGTGCCGCTCGCTGCGCGGCAGGACTGGGACACCGTAAAGGCCTTCGCCAAGGGCGTGGCCACCAAGCTCGCCGAGACCGAGCCCCAGCGCTTCACCGCCACCATGTCGAAAGCCAAACGCAAGGGGCGCATCTTCATCGACTGGCTGCGCAACGAGCGCGGCGCAACGGCAATCGCGCCATACTCGCCCCGCGCGAGGGGCTCAGCAAGCGTGGCAGTGCCCGTAACGTGGAGTGAGCTTTCTCGCATCGAAGCTGCCGACGCCTTCACCATCCCCGACGTTCAGCGCCGCGTCGCACAACAAAAATCCGATCCCTGGAGCGGCTACTTCAAGCTGCGCCAGCGCATCAAGGCCGAAGCTTTGCGCTTCTTTGCGCCCGATGCCGGCAAGCCTTAGCGCTGATCACTCCGCCGCAACGGCCGACGTTTCGGTGCTCGGGTCGCTTGCAGGAGCGCCCGCGCCATGACCGGCAGCGAAGTGCTCCGTCTTCTCCCAATAGTAGGGAGCGGACACGAGTTGTGCGAGCGCCCGGTAGGCTGCGAATGAGATCGCCAGCCAGTAGACGGGCATGAGTGCTGCGTGCGCGGCCAACCCCAGCCGTCCCCTCCGTGCCGCCGAAACGCTGCCGAGCGCGATGGCGCTGACGTAGCCGGCGACCACATTGATGACGCCGATCCACAACAGCGTGTGTCCGAGCAGGGACTGAGGCACGCCCATCAGCCGCCCCTGCCACAGATCAACCGCAACGAGCACGTAGAACCACGGGTGCACCAGCGCCGACAGGATGAGCCCGCCCATCAGCACCTGCAGCCCGAGAAAGCGCCGCCCACCGAGCTCCCGCCACAGGCGGCGCGGTGAGCGCATGTGCACGAGATACGTCTGCATCCAGCCCTTGAGCCAGCGGGTGCGCTGGCCGCGCCACACGGCCCACGTGGGCGGGGCCTCCTCCCAGGTGGTGGAACGCAGCACGCCCACGCGCCAGCCGGCGCGCGCCAGACGGATCCCGAGGTCGGCGTCCTCGGTCACGTTGTAAGGGTCCCAACCGCCGACCGCGTCGAGCACTGCGCGTGGGAAATGGTTCGAGGTACCGCCCAGCGGCACCGGCAGCTCAAGCCGTTCGAGCGTGGGCAGGATGGCGTCGAACAGCGCGGTGTACTCGATGGTGAACTGGCGCGTGAGCCAGCTTGCCTGTGAGTTGTAGATGTTGAGCTGGCCTTGCAGGCAGCCGAGACCCGGATTGCCTCTCAGCCCCGCGAGCGCGCGCCGCAACTGGTCGGGCTCAGGCTCATCCTCCGCGTCGTAGACGACGACGTAGTCGCCGTGAGCAAACTGCAGCGCGTACTGGCAGGCACGTGGCTTGGTGCGCGGGCACCCGTCGGGAACGACAAGCACACGCATGTGCCGCCCGAGCACGACATCCGCCAGCGCAGCTTGCGTTTCATCGTCCACCCCCTCGACGACGAGGATGACCTCCAGGCTGTCGCGCGGATAGTCGAGGCGGTCGAGCGCGCGCAACAGATGCGGCACCACCGAGGCCTCGCGGAAGAGCGGCACCAGCACGGTGTAGAGGGGCAACGGGTCATCTTCGCCCACTTGTGTCGCGGCACCGCTGGCGGCCGGCGCCGTGCCGAGGAGGTGCCACAGGGCAATGACGCGCAGCGCCACCACCAGCAGGAAGGGGATCGCCATCACCGCTAGCAGGGCGATCAGCGTGGCCTCGGGCGCCAGGCCCGTGCCGAGGCAGGTCGCCACGACGAGTCCGGCAAGCGCGCTCTTTTGCCAATGGGGCAGCCCGGTCGCGGCCGACAGCTCCGGGAAACGCAGCGCCAGGCCCGAAACGGCCTCATTAAGCCGTTCGGGACTGGCCAATAAATTGCCGGGCAGGGCAGCCGGCGCGGCGCTGAATGCGCTTGAGCGCCGAGGCGCCCCGGCCGGAACGCGGGCACGCTGCACGAAAAACCCCTCCCCCCGGAGGTCTAAAAAGATGATCTTGCCACAGTGTTCGGTATATCCATAGCGGGACGATTCCCACTTGAGCCCCGACAGCCCATGCACCCAATGCTTCTGATTTGCTCCGGCCGCTCTTCCCGCAAGCGCAGCGCACGCGGCTGGACGCGCCGCATTGGCATCACCGCCACGCTCGCGCTTGTGCTCGGCGCCATCGCGTGCCCACTGCCCGCAGCCGTCGCCCAGGATGACGAGGACACGCCCGCCGTCGCAGCGGATTCCGCCCAGCCGACGAAGCGCGTCGTCGTGCGCTTTCTCACCGAAGGCGACTTCCCGCCCTTCAATTTCTACGACGAGGACGGCGTGCTGGTCGGCTTCAACGTCGACGTCGCGCGCGCCATCTGTGTGGAGCTAGACACCGCCTGCGATATCAAAGTGCGCCCCTGGGGCGAGCTGCTGCCGACACTTCAGCGGGGTGAAGCCGACGCGGTCATCGCCTCGCATGCGATCACGCCGGAGGCGCTGGCGTCGGTCGATTTCACCGATCGCTACTTTTACACCCCCGGTCGCTTCGTCGGGAAGCTCGGTGGCGAGGGCATCGACATGACGCCCGAGGGGCTCGAGGGCAAGCGTATCGGCGTCGCCAAGGGCACGGCGCACGAGGCCTTCCTCAAGGCCTTCTTCCGTTCCAGCGGCATCAAGAGCTACGAGACCCCCGACTTGGCGCGCGACGCGCTGCTGCAGAACGAGGTCGACTACGTGTTCGACGACGGCATCAGCCTCATCTTCTGGCTGCACGGCACCGCCTCCAAGCGCTGCTGCGAGATGAAAGGCGGCGCCTACCTGGAGCCCAAGTACTTCGGGGACGGCATCGCCGTGGCGGTGCCCAAAAAGGACCAGCAGATCAAGACGCTGATCAACGGTGCGCTCGCACGGCTTCGGGCCAACGGCCGCCTCGACGAGCTGGTGGAGCGCTACTTCCCCGTCAAGGTATACTGAGCCGGCACGCACTGCCGCGCGCCCTGCCGCGGCGGGCTGGTCGGCTGCGACGAGCCCCGCCCAAACCGGACTGGGCCTACCCCGGACTGGGCCTACCCCGGGGCCTACGAGCGTTGCGCCCGGCGCCTGAGACGCCGCCGGGGGCCCGGCCCGCGCCCCCATGCCGCGCTCACCGTGCGTCACCTCGAAGCAACCGGTTTACCAAGAAAGCGTCAATAGAGCAGTTGCTTGTCACATTCCTGCAATTTGAATCCCGTCATGGTGCCGCTTAGACGTTGATATGGAGATCGAAATTGCTCGAAGGGGCTGAGCATGGCCGACTATCGCACGCTCTTTATATCTGACGTGCACTTGGGGACGCGGGCGTCGCAAGCCGACCAGCTCCTCGAGTTCCTCAAAGAGTACGACGCGGACACGATCTACCTTGTCGGCGACATCATCGATTTCTGGCGCATAAGACGCGGCGCCATCTGGCCGCAATCGCACAACGACGTCTTGCAGAAGCTTCTTCGCAAGGTGCGTAAGGGCGCGCGCATCGTGTTCATTCCCGGCAACCACGACGAGGGCCTGCGCCAATACTGCGGGTCGCACTTCGGCGGCATCGAGATCGAGCACCAGACGGTGCACACCACCGCCGACGGGCGCCGCTATCTCGTCATCCACGGCGACGAGTTCGACGTCGTCGTGCGTTACGCCCGCTGGCTCGCCTTCCTCGGCGACCGCGGCTATGAGCTGGCTTTGTGGACCAACCATCCCTTGAACTTCATTCGTCGCAAGTTCGGACTCGGGTACTGGTCGCTGTCCGCTCACCTTAAACAGCGCGTCAAGACCGCGGTCAACTTCATCGGCGAGTTCGAAAAGTCGCTGTCGGACGAGGCCAAGCGCCGCGGCGTCGACGGCGTCATCTGCGGGCACATCCATCATGCCGCCTCGCGACAGATCGGTGACATCCACTACGTGAACACCGGCGACTGGGTCGAAAGCTGCACCGCGATCGCCGAGCGGCACGACGGCTCGTTCGAGCTGATCCGCTGGCACGACGTGATCGAAGCGCGCAAGCGCGAGGTGCAGGACCAGCTCGCGGAAACCTTGCGGGTCGCCTGATGCGCATCCTCGTCGCGACGGACGCTTGGCACCCCCAGGTCAACGGGGTGGTGCGAACCTACGAGCGCCTCGCGCAAGAGCTCAAGATGCTGGGCGTCGAGCTGTCGGTGCTGGCGCCGCACGAGTTCTACAACATCGCGTGCCCCACCTACCCGGAGATCCGCCTGGCGATACCGGGGCTGGCGCGGGTCGCCCGCCGCTTTCGCCTGCTCAAGCCCGATGCGGTGCACATCGCCACCGAGGGACCGATCGGCTGGATGGCGCGCCGCTACTGCCGCGCCCGCGCCATTCCCTTCACCACGAGCTTCCACACCCGCTTTCCCGAATATCTCGCCCAACGCTTTGCCATCCCGCCCCGTTGGACGACGGCGATCCTGCGCCGCTTCCACAACGCGGGCCGCGGGCTCATGGCGGCGACGCCGTCGCTGGCGCGTGAGCTCGAGACCCAAGGCTTCGAGCGCGTGCTGCCGTGGACGCGCGGCGTCGACACCGAGCTGTTCCGGCCGCGCCCGGTGCGCCACTTCGGGCAGGCTCCGGTGTTCCTCTACGTGGGGCGCATCGCCGCGGAAAAGAGCATTGCCGCGTTCCTCGACCTCGACCTTCCCGGACGCAAAGTGGTGGTCGGTGCCGGCCCGCAGCTGGCCGAGCTGCAGGGCCGCTATCCCGACGTGCTGTTCACCGGCAAGCGCACCGGCGAGGCGCTGGCCGAGTGCTATGCCTCTGCGGATGTGTTCGTGTTCCCGAGCCGCACCGACACCTTCGGCATGGTGCTGCTCGAGGCGATGGCCTCCGGCCTTCCGGTTGCGGCCTTCCCGGTTACGGGGCCTGTCGACATCGTCGAGCCGGACGTGTCGGGTGTGCTGTCGCACGACTTGCGTGCGGCGGCGATCGCGGCCTTGCGGCTCGACCGGAACCGCATTCGCGCCAAGGCCGCCGAGTTCGGCTGGGAAAGTGCAGCCCGGCTTTTCCTCGCCAACATAACGCAGGCCTGCCTCAATGAGCCGGCGCGCACGCAGACCCTGCGTGCTCTGCGTCTCGCCAAGACCCCGCAACGGCACTAGCAGCCGCGCGCGGCTACTCGGCGTCTTTCTTGTCCGCCGCGAACTCCGCCTCCAGCGCCTTCTCCAGATCGACGAGATCCTGCGGCAGCGGCATCCCGAACGCCCTGATCTCGTTCAGCTTCTCCATGAGCTGGAGATAAAGCTCGTGGCGGTCCTCGGGCTCGTTCTGCATGCGCGTCATGAGGATGCCGATCTCGGCTTGCACGTTGTCAAAGGCCATGGGGGCTCCCTTCGGCTGCGGTCCGGTTTTTGTGAAAGCTTATATGGGGAGTGGTTAGCACTCTATTCCACCGGAAAATCGAAATAGGTGCGCGGATAGGGCTCATCGCGCAGGCTGTAGTGCCACCACTCGGTCGACAAGTTGCGGAACCCATGGCGCGACATGACCGACTTGAGGAGCTTGCGGTTCTCCTTCTGCTCCGGCCCGATGCCCGAGTACGCCGTGTGCGAGTGCAGGCTGAAACAGTCGAAGCCGGTGCCCATGTCGAGGCTGTTGTCGGGCGCGCGGGACTCCTTGGGGCCTTCGCAGGACGCGAGCGGCGCCGACGGGTCGTAGGGCGGCTGCGGCGCCCGCAGCGGCACGATGGTGAGATCGACGGTGGAGGCCCGGCTGTGGCCCGACCGGCTCGAGATGTAGCCCGACCGAAACAGCGTGCTCTTTCTGACGTTGGGGTAGAAGCGCGCCTTCATCTTTGTGTCGCCGAGATCGCCCCCCCATTTGACGAACTCTTTGACGGCGCTGCGCGGGCGGTAACAGTCATAGACCTTGAGGCCGAGGCCTTTCTTGGCGAGCTCCTCCTGCACGCCCTTCAAGGCTTGCGCGGCGCGCTTCGTGAGATAGCACTTGGGCGCGCGGTAGCCTGCGATCGGCCTGCCGACGAAATTGTCGGAACCGACATAGCGCATGTCGAGTTCGAGGTTGGGCACGATGCCGGCCGCATCGACGATGTCGGCGGGGCGATTGCCGGCATCCGCCGCGAGGACCGCGCTACCGGGGGTGAGAAGTGCCAGAAGGAGCCAGAGACAGCGCATCTTGAACCTTGTTTTTCCAAATTGGGATTCAAGCTTTGCGGCTCGGCTCCCCGACATTCGACCAAACTCCAAGACCAAAGTCCAAGCTGGCGGTAACGCCGCCATGATAACGCTCATTGCAGCCGAGCTTACGGCCCCGGAGACGCGGAATGGTTCACGACCTCATCGATCACGCCTCCTATATGGCGCATGGCTATTGCCTGCTCTGGAAGCCGTGGCTTGTTGCGCTGCACGCAGGCTCCGACATTCTCATCTTCCTTGCGTATTTTGCCATCCCCGTCGCGATCTGGATCTTTCTGCGCCGGCGCAAGGACCTCGAGCTAAAGCAAATCGCCGTGCTGTTTGCAGCCTTCATTTTCCTATGCGGGCTCACGCACTTCATCCAGATGCTGACGCTCTGGTGGCCCATCTACGAGACGCAGGGGTTCGTAAAGGCGGCAACCGCCATCGTCTCCGTCGTCACTGCTATTCTGGTTTTCCCTCTGATCCCCAAGGCAATCGCCATCCCCAGCCCGCGCACTCTGCAGACCGCCAACGACGGATTGCGGCGCGAGGTCGAAGCGCACAAGCAGACACTCAAGGAGCTGGAGGCAACCCGCAGCGCCCTGGAGGACCGCGTGGCCGCGCGCACACGCGAGTTGGAGCACGCCAAGGCGCGTCTGGAAGCGCTGATCAAAGCGTCGGCGCAGATCTTCTGGGCGACCGCTCCGGATGGGAAGGTCGTGGCCGACTCCCCCAGTTGGCGCGAGTTCACCGGCCAAACCTACGACGAGTGGAAGGACACGGGCTGGCTCAACGCGGTCCATCCCGATGATCGCGCGCCCACGCTCGCCGCTTGGCGCGATGCGGTCGAGAGCAAAAGAAACTACATGGTCGAGTATCGCGTACAGCATGTCGACGGCGGCTACCGTTGGACGAGTGCGCACGGCGTGCCGCTTCTCGACGAAACGGGCAAGCTGACCGAGTGGGTCGGCATGAACGAGGATATCACGCAGCGCAAGCGCGCGGAGGAGCACGCCAGCCTGATCATGCGTGAGCTGTCGCACCGGACCAAGAATCTGCTCGCCGTCATCGCCTCGCTCGCCCGGCGGACCTTCGGCGGTGGGCGCGATCCGAAGGTGCAGGCGGCGGACTTCGTCGACCGCATCCACGGGCTCGCGCGCTCGCATGACCTGCTGGTGCGCGGCGACTGGCGCGGCGTCCTCCTCGAAGACCTCGTGCAATCGCACCTGGAACCGTTCGGCATCGAGGAGCAGCGCATCTCGATCGAAGGACCCACGCTGGAAATCAGGCCGGAGGCCGCGCAAAGCATCGGTCTCGCCCTGCACGAGCTCGCGACCAACGCCATCAAGCACGGCGCACTCAATAAGACAGCCAACGGCCGGCTCGCCATCAGCTGGCGCGTCGAGCACGTGAACGGCGATCCCGGGCTCGTCCTCGAATGGCGCGAGGACACCGTCGACGGAGCGGAAAAGCCGAAAAGTCCCGGGTTCGGACGCATGATGCTCGAGCAGTTGGTCGGAGCCTCCGTCGGCGGCTCCGCCGTGTTCAAGCTGAAGGACAATCAGGTCATCTGGACGCTGCGCGCGCCGCTCGACGGCATCGGCGCCAAAGCGGCCTAGCAAGCACCTCCTGGCGGCTCGTGCTCTCTCGGGTCTGACGATTTTGGGTCTGCCCCTGTTGTGATGGCATCTGGGTGTCAGACCCGGAGGGTCAGACACCCTTGTCTCATGCGGGGAGAGGGGGAAACTCCGTCCTCGCGGCGTCTCCATCTCTTCACCCTCCCGGGGGAGAGGTCGGAAGCGAATGCAAATGAGCTTCCGGGTGGGGGGTAGAACTCAGGCGAACCCTCACGCTCCTGGTACATCGCTCCCGCGCCGCACCTCTCCCCCTGGGAGAGGTGAAGTGGTGCACGCCTTCGGCCTCGCGGCATCGCTGCCCGAGGGTTTGCAAAGAAAGGGAGCGCGGGCGCCGAAGCACTGCGATCCTGTTGCAACAAATGGGGCAGCCCTTCAGCGCCCGCGCCGGTTGCTGCCGTGCCGAGGGTGCGGTCACATCGTCAGCGGGCTCATCGGTCCGGCTCTCGCTCGCTTCGGCAGAGCCTCTCGCGTCCAGGACCTAGAGCTGCTGCGCGCCTCTCTCAAGGAGCGCCGCTGCGCGACGGGCGTCCGTGCAGGGTGTTGCCACGCCTGCACAGCCTCGATCCGCGGCCCCGGAATCCGAGGTGAGCTACCTCGCGTCAAACGCCCGCGACGGTACGGACGCTGCCTCATCCGGGTCACCGCCCCCGCCCCGCAAAGCCGCTCAGCTGCGCGTCCCATGTGGACAGGGGTGAGGGCAGTATGGGGCGCATGGGGCGGCGGGGATAACAAAACTTGGTGCCTGACCCTCTGGGTCTGGCACCCGAACAATAGACGGTGCCCGCGGTGTCAGACCCGGAGGGTCAGGCACCGTGCTAGGACGTGTGGCGGGCGAGGATGGCGCGAACCTCTTTGACGAGGTCCGCTTCCTTGACGGAGACCTGCGCGGCGCGCGTCTCCTTCCATTCCTCGTGGTTGGCGATGGCCGCGGCAGCCTTGGCGCCCTCGATCAGGTCCTTGAGCGTGACCTCGCCGGCTTCGCGCTCGTCCGAGCCCTGGATGACGACGCAGGGTGAGCCGCGCTTGTCGGCATACTCGAGCTGCTTGCCGAACTTTTTCGGGTTGCCGAGATAGAACTCGGCGCGGATGCCGGCTTCGCGCAGCGCCTGCACCATCTTCTGGTAGTCGGCGAGACGCTCCTTTTCCATCACCGTGACGATGACAGGACCGTCGGCTGCGGCCGGCGCGTCCTTGTTGAGAACGGCAAGCGCGGCCTGCAGGCGCGAGATGCCGATGGAGAAGCCGGTGGCGGGGACCTTCTGGCCGGTGAAGCGCTCGACGAGGCCGTCGTAGCGCCCGCCGCCGCCGACCGAGCCGAAGCGCACGGGATTGCCCTTGTCGTCTTTCACCTCGAAGGTCAGCTCGGCCTCGAACACGGGGCCGGTGTAGTACTCGAGACCACGGATCACTGAAGGGTCGATACGGATCCGGTCAGCGCCGTATCCCGCCGCTTCGACGAGCTCTGTGATTTCCTTCAGATCTTGAACTCCAGCGCGCCCAACTTGGGATTCAGAGACTGCCGTCTCGAAATTAGCAATCGTGACCGCCGAATTTCCTAAAGTGCTGGCGGAGCTTGAGCCCGGCTCGGCCCATCCCGTGAAACTCAGCACTCTATTTATGGCTGCGTCGGACAGCATTGCGCCCGGAGTGAAATCGCCGCTTTCGTCCTTGCGTCCCTTGCCGAGGAGATGCCGGACCGCATCGCCTCCCAGGCGATCGAGCTTATCCAGCGCGCGCATCGCGACTAGCCACTGTCCGTCAAATTGCGAGTCGCTTAGCCCGACTGACTCTCTCAGTCCGTCGAGGAGTTTGCGATTGTTCACCTTGATCACGTAGTCGCCGCGCTTGATGCCTAAAGCCTCCAGCGTGTCGGCCGCCAGCATGCACATCTCGGCATCCGCCGCGACGCTGTCGGTGCCGACCGTATCGGCGTCGAACTGCAGAAACTGGCGGAAGCGGCCAGGGCCCGGCTTCTCGTTGCGCCACACCGGCCCCACCGCATAGCGGCGGAACGGCTTGGTCAGCGTCTGGAAGTTCTGCGCCACGTAGCGCGCCAGCGGCGCGGTGAGGTCGTAGCGCAGCGACAGCCACTGCTCGGAGTTCTTGCCCCCGCGCGCCTCCGGCACGACATCCTGAAACGAGAACACGCCCTCGTTGGGCCGGTCCTGGTCGGGCAGGAACTTGCCCAGCGCGTCCGTGTATTCGAACGCCGGCGTCTCCAGCGGCTCGAAGCCGTAGCGCTCGTAGACGGCGCGGATCTTATCGATCATCGCGGTTTGCGCGCGCAGCTCGGCCGCCTCGATGTCGCGAAGGCCCTTCGGCAGGCGGGCCGACGGCCGCGCATCTTTGTTCGGTTTCGCCATGGGATGTTTCGGATTGCGGAGGCTGCACGCCCCCTGGTGCTTCGGGTGAGGCCTTATAGCGGATCGGTGCGCGCGCGCAAACGCCTCGCCGCCTCTGAGCGGATGGTGCTCCGCTTGCTTCCGGGGACGGCGCGCGGCGGGGGCAGGCCGAAGCCGCGGCGCAGCGGCGCGTATTCTTTCGAGCGCCGGCACCGAGACCAGCTCCTGCTCGGGCCAGCGCAGCGCCGTGAGCTTGCCGCCGAACACGCAGCCGGTATCGAGGCACACCGTGTTGTTGACGCGCTCCGCCTCCACCACCGGCGTGTGCCCGTAGAGGATCATCGGCGCGCCGTGATAATCGGCGGCCCAGTTGAAGCGCTCGGGCAGGCCGGCGGCGTCGAGCTTGCCGGAGCTGTCGCCGAACAGGCAGAAGCGGCGCACCTCGGCGGTGTTGCGCCCCAGCATGCGCTCCTTGAGGCCGGCGTGGGCGACGACGAGGCGCCCGTCCTCCAGCCAGGCATAGCTCGGCAGGCTTTCCAGAAACGCGCGCGTCTTGTCGCGAAAGGCTGGGTCCTCGTCCGCGTACTGTGCGGCCGTGCGCTCCAGCCCGTGCGCCATCTTCACGTCGTGGCCCTTGAGCCAGCGCAGGAACTTGTCGTCGTGGTTGCCGATGACGGCGAAGGCATGCCCGCGCGCGACCAGGTCCATGACGATGCGCAGCACGTCGGGCGACTTGGGCCCGCGGTCGACGAGATCGCCGACGAAAAAGGCGCGGCGGCCGTCGGGCGCCTGCGTCACGGCGCGGCGGCCGGCTCCCTCGCCTTCCAGGCGCACGCAATAGCCGAGCTTCTCCAGCAGAGCGACGAGCTCGTCGGCGCAGCCGTGCACGTCGCCGATGATGTCGAAGGGACCATGGACGCGCCGCCAGTCGGTCTTGGGCAGTACCTGGGGCAGCACCTGGGGCCGCTGCGGCGCGTCCCCGTCAGGCTTGGCCTGCGCGGGCTTGGCTGCGGCGGATCTGGCGGGGGCGTGTTTGGTCTCGGTCACGGTCGTCCTGCAAGCCTGGGGCGTTACGCTTCGATGAACTCCTCGACGCGACGCTTGGGCTCGGGAACATTCGTCATGAAGCGGGCGAGCGACTCCAGCCCGCGCGGTATGGGGCCGCCGTAGGCCCAGTCGAGCAGCTCCACCGTGTGCACGACCGGCACGTCGAGGTGACCGGAAAGCTGCGAGATGCAGCCGATGTTGCCGGTGGCGACGAGATCGGGCTTCACGCGCTTGATGTTCTTCGATTTGCGATCGCGCAGCTGGGTCGCCAGCTCCGGCTGCAGGATGTTGTAGGTGCCGGCCGAGCCGCAGCAGATGTGGCCTTCGGGAACGTCGACCACGCTGAACCCGGCCTTGACCAGCAACGCGCGCGGCTCCTCGACGACGCGCTGGCCGTGCTGCAGCGAGCAGGCGGCGTGATAGGCGACGCGCAAGCTCGACCAGCGCTTGGGCGCGCCCAGCTCGTACTTGGAGCCGACGAACTCGCAGATGTCGCGCGCGAGCTCGGAGATGCGGGCGGCGCGCGCGGCGTACACGCGGTCGCGGCGCAACAGGTGGCCGTAGTCCTTGACCATGGTGCCGCAGCCCGACGCATTGACGATGATGGCGTCGACCGGCCCCTTCTCCAACTCCCTCGACCAGGCATCGATGTTGTGCTTGGCGAACGCGATCGCGGCCTGCTCCTCGCCGAGGTGATAGGTGAGCGCCCCGCAGCAGCCGGCGCCCGCCGCCACGATGACGTCCACGCCCCGGCGGGCCAGCAGACGGATGGTGGAATCGTTGATGCCCGGGCGCAGCACCTTCTGCGCGCAGCCGGCGAGCAGGATCACGCGTGCGCGCCGCTGCGCCTCGGTGACGGCGGTGCCGGGGCCTTCGTACTTGGGCGCAGGCGGCAGCACCGTGGGCGCAAGCTCGATCATGGCGGCGAGCTCCTTGAGGCCCAGCCGGCGCAGCAGCTTGATCCACGGGCGGCCCAAGGGCGCCATCTGCACGGCAAGACGGAACCGCTCCGGATAGGGCAGCACGTTCGCCAGGACCCGGCGCACGAACATTTCCTTGGGGCTGCGCTTGCCCGAGCGCGCGATGTGCGTGCGCGCCTGATCGACGAGATGCATGTAGTCGACGCCCGAGGGGCAGGTGGTCATGCACGACAGGCACGACAGGCAGCGGTCGATGTGGGTCTTGAACTCAGCCGTGACCTTGCCGCCGTCCTCGAGCATGTCCTTGATCAGGTAGATGCGCCCGCGCGGGCTGTCGCGCTCGTCGCCGAGCAGCACGTAGGTGGGGCACACGGCGGTGCACAGACCGCAGTGGACGCAGCGACGCAGGATCTCGTCGGCCTCCGCCACGTTGGGGTCTGCAAGTTGCTCCGGCCTGAAGTGGGTCTGCATCGGTTGCCTTTACACGTTGGCGTACATGCGACCGGGATTGAGAACGCCGGAAGGATCGAAGGCTGCTTTGAGGCCGCGCGTCAAGCGCTCGACCGCGGGATTGAGCGGCTGGAACACCTCCACCGAGGCGCGCACGGACCGCTCGGCGCGGATCAACGTAGCATGCCCGCCGTGAATGGCCGCCGCCCGGCGGATTTCGGCGGTGCCGGCATCGGCGGCGGCGGGCACCTCCAGCCAAATAAGGCCGCCGGCCCAGTCGTAGAAGGCCTCGGCCGGCATATAGCGCTTGATGGCGGCGACGAGCTTGGGCGCCGTCGTCGGCTTGGTGGAAATGCGCCACAGCAGCGTCTGCCGGTTGGGCATGACGGAGAGCCGCCGCAGCTCGCTCCAGAACTCCAGGGATTCGCGGTGATCGAGCTCGAGCGCCTTGCCGTAGACCTTGAGCGCCTCCTTGAGCTTCAGCTTGCGGGCCGCGACCGCGCTGGAGAAGTTCTCGATGCGCAGCGCCGTCACCGACTTGCCCAAGGTCTTGAGGCCCGAGTGGCCCAGGCGTGCCGCCACCGAGGCCTGCAGGTGCACCGCGCCCGAAACCTCCACCGGCAGCGCCATGGCGGTGCACAGAAGCTCGACCGCGAGGTTGTCGGGCAGGCCGAGGTAGACGATGGTCGCCGCCGTCTCGGGCCAGGGCACGACCTTGAAGGTGACCTCGGTCAATACGGCCAGCGTGCCCCAGCTGCCCGAGAGCCCGCGCCCCACGTCGTAGCCAGTCACGTTCTTCATGACGCGGCCGCCGGAATGAAACATCTCGGCGCGGCCGTTGACGCCCTTGATGCCGAGCAGATGGTCGCGCGCGGCGCCGGCCTGGATGCGGCGTGCGCCCGACAGGTTGGTGGCGAACACCGCGCCGATGGTGTGCGCGCCCTGCGGGCCACCGACGGCGGGCGCCACGTCGATCGGCTCGAACGCCAGCATCTGCCCGTGCGCGGCAAGCTCGGCCTCGATGTGCGAGACGGGTGTGCCGGCACGCGCCGTCATGACGAGCTCGCTCGGCTCATAGAGCGTGATGCCGCGCAGCGAGGCGGTGGTGATGGTGACGGCGCTGTCGATGGGCCGGCCCACGGCACGCTTGGAGCCGCCGCCCATCACCTCGATCGGCAGACCCTTCTCGGCGCAGCCCGCAATCATGAACTGGAGCTCCCAGTCGGCGGCGGGCTTCTGTAGATCGCTCAATGCGGAAATCTCCTCATGCGCGCTGCGGCGTCAGGCGGCGCGCGTCGCTTGCGCTTGCGTCTCGGCCGCCTCGAGCGGAAAGACCTTGCCGGGGTTGAGAAGCCACAAGGGATCGAACACCGAGCGGATGCGCATCTGCACCGCGAGATCGGTCTCGGTGAACTGCACGCCCATGAGGTCGCGCTTCTCGATGCCGACGCCGTGCTCGCCCGTGAGGCAGCCGCCGACCTCGACGCACAATTTCAGGATCTCGGCGCCGGCCAGCTCGGCGTTGCGCGCCTCGTCCGGATTGTTGGAGTCGTAGAGAATGAGCGGATGCAGATTGCCGTCGCCGGCGTGAAACACGTTGGCCACGCGCAAGCCATGACGGGCGCAAATCTCGGCGATGCCGGCCAGCACCTGCGGCAGGCGCGACAGCGGAATGGTGCCGTCCATGCAGTAGTAGTCGGAGATGCGGCCGATGGCGCCGAACGCCGCCTTGCGGCCCTTCCAAATGAGCGCGCTCTGCTCCGACGAGGTGCTGATCTCCACCACCTTGGGACGGAACGGCTTGGCGATCTCGACGATGTCGCCCAAAAGGCGCGTGATCTCCTCCGGCGCGCCCTCGACCTCGACGATGAGCAGGGCCTCGACGTCGAGCGGATAGCCGGCCTTGGCATAGGCCTCGGCCACGGCGATCGCCGGCTTGTCCATGAACTCGATGGCGACGGGGAGGATGCCCGACGCGATGATGCCGGCAACGCAGCGCCCGGCGGCCTCGCTGGTCTCGAAGCCCAGAAGGATGGGGCGCGCGTCCTCGGCCTTGGGCAAAATCCGCACGGTGGCCTCGGTGACGATGCCGAACTGGCCCTCCGAGCCGACGATCAGCGCCAGGAGGTCGTAGCCCTCCGCATCGAGATAGGGCCCGCCGATCTCGACGATCTCGCCGTCCATGAGGACCATGCGCACGCCCAGAACGTTGTTGGTGGTCACGCCGTACTTGAGGCAGTGGGCGCCGCCTGAGTTCATGGCAATGTTGCCCCCCAGCGTGCAGGCCAGCTGGCTGGAAGGATCGGGCGCGTAGAAGAAGCCTTCAACCGAGACCGCCTCGGTGATGGCCAGGTTGGTGATACCCGTCTCAACCGAGATGGTGCGGTTGACGAGGTCGACGTCGAGAACGCGGTTCATGCGGGTGATGGCGATGACGACGGCATCCTCGGCGGGAAGCGCGCCGCCGCACAGCGACGTGCCGGCGCCGCGCGGCACCACTTTGATGCGCTGCTCGTTACAATATTTGAGGACCTTGGCCACCTCCTCGGTGGAGCGTGGCAACACGACGGCGAGCGGGATCCGGCGATAGGCGATGAGCGCGTCGGCCTCGAAGGCGCGCCGGCCCTCCTCTTCGGAAATAACCGAGTCTGCGCCGATCAGCTGCACCAGATCCTTGACGATGGCTGCGGAGCGCGCGAGCACATCTCGGTCAGGTTCCGGCAACCTCGACAACGACATGGCCAGTCCTTTCGCTCCCAGTCCCTCGCCCCGACGCGACAAGACTTCGATTATGGAATCGGAGCGTAGACTTTAGCTGGCCTCCGACCCAAAGTGTACACGTGTATATTGTACGACAGTACAAGTTTCCGAAACTTGTGCTGATCGCCTATAGTCATGCGCGGTCACATTTCCTTCGTGTTGCGTGGCGATCCCTGACCGACAACAACATCTGGCCGGACGTGTCCGACGTCAAACGCCAACTGAGGGTCAAAGCCAGTGACATTTTCAGGGGCTCAAGTAACAGCCATCAGCGACCTTGAGATATTCGCACGCGTGGCACGCACCGGCAACATGTCGGCGGCGGGCCGCGAGATGGGACTGTCGCCCGCCGTCATCTCCAAGCGCATCAGTCAGCTCGAGGACAGGCTCGGCGCCCGCCTCTTCCAGCGCACGACCCGGCACCTGACGCTGACCGAGACGGGCGCGGGGTACTTCAAGCGCGTCGTCGACATCCTGAGCCTGTGCGAGGAGGCGGAGGACTTCGTCAGCCGCCGCAACACCAAGCCGTGCGGGACGCTGAAAGCCACCATGCCGGCCACCTTCGCCCGCAAGCACATTGCGCCCTACCTGGACGGGTTCCTTGCCCGCTACCCGGGTATCGAGCTCGACCTGCACCTGACCGACAGCTACATCGACATCATCCGCGAGGGCTTCGACCTGGCCATCCGCATCGGCGAATTGGAGGACTCCTCCCTCGTCGCCCGCAAGATCGCCCCCGACCATCGCTATATCGTGGCCGCACCCGCCTATCTGGAAAAGCACGGCACGCCGAAATCGCTGGCCGACCTCGATGGGCATAACTGCCTTTCGGCCGGCGCCCAGGACTGTTGGCGTCTGGAAGGCCCCGAAGGGCAGCGACACATCCGCACCAACGGCAACATCCGCTGCAACTCCGGCGAGCTCATTCGCGAGGCCCTGCTCGCAGGGCTGGGGCTCGGCCTGCGCTCCACCTGGGACATCGGGCCGGAGCTCGCGAGCGGCGAGCTCCAGGTCGTGCTGCCGCAATACCGCGGCTCCTCCAACGTGGCGATCTATGTGGTCTACCCGTGCCGCGAGTTCATGCCGTCCAAGGTCAACGTTCTGATCGAGTTTCTGGCCGAGCTTTATGGCTCAGAACCCTATTGGGACAAGGGGATGGACCTCGACAGCCTGGGTTTCGGCAAGACCCTGGCAAAGCCGCGCGGCCGCAATGCCAACAAGAGCCCGAAGGCCGTGATGGCCGCCCGCTGACACGCCCCAAAAGGCTTGCCCGAAAGCAACAACATCGCGTCACGGTTCTGTGCTCCCTTGATACTCGCCGCTGCATTTGCTGAGGTGGAGCGCAACTCAAGGAGCGAGAGCATGAAACGGACGCTTCGTCTGGCACTGTCGATCGCTGCCGTCGCCGGCGCCCTGTCTCTATCCAAGCCCGCGACGGCGCAGGATGCCGCCAAGGGTCAGCAAATCTTCAACCGCTGCCGGGCTTGCCACGCGATCGGACCGGGCGCCAAGAACAAGGCGGGTCCGCAGCTCAACGGCATCGTCGGGCGCAAGGCGGCCTCGGTCCCCGGCTTCAACTATTCCGATGCCATGAAGCAGGCTGCAGCCAACGGGCTCGTCTGGACCGAGCCGAAGCTGACAGCCTATTTAGAGGCGCCCGATACGTTCCTGCCGGGCGGCGTGATGGCGTTCGCGGGCATCAAGAACAGCGCCGACCTGCAAGACCTCGTGGCCTTCCTCAAGACGCAGAAGTAGAGGTCGCCCGCACTACGCATGGGCCGTGGCTGCTACTTGCGGCGGCAGCCCTGCATGCAGCTCGTAAAGCGCCCTTCGCACGACGACGAGCCCTTCGTGTCCATGCGGCACTGATTGTAGTCCTTGCGGCAACGCGCGGCACAATCGTCGGCGGCGGCCGGCTCAATCGACAACAGACCGACGCCGGCAAGCACCGCCGCCGCGACGGCGGTTGCGCCCACTGCCCGCGTGATCCGGGCCCAGCTCATCCTGTGTTCGAGCAAATCCATGTCTCCCGTCGCCAATGGGGGCGTGCGGGGCGTTACGTCCCGTTGCAATCAACGTAGAAGGAAGTTGGCCTCTCCCTCACCCGCGTGTCCCCAGTTAAGGCTGCTTAGCATGAACACAAGCTGAACCGTCGCGCCAGGGCCGGGATGCATCACAGCATTGTTAAAAGGCATACTCTTCAAAGACATGGTCAATGTCGCGGCCCCACGGGCCCTCGAACTGGCGGATCAGCTCATCGGCGAGGGTGTGTCCCGTGGCGGCGACCGCGTGCAGCGGCTCCAGGTAGACAGACTCGTCCTGGCTCGCGCGGTTGATGCGGGCACGCGCCCGCAGCCCCCGCGCCGCAATTTGCAGCATCTCGCAGGCGATCGCCTGCACCCGCGTGTCGCGGAAGGGCGTGGCGAGCGCGCTAGTGGGCACGGCGGCGCGCAGGGCCTCGCGCTCCTCCTCCGTCCAGTCCTTGACCAGCTGCCAGGCGGCATCGAGCGCATCGGCGTCGTAGAGAAGGCCGACCCACAGCGCCGAAAGCGCACAGATGCGCTGCCAGGGGCCACCGTCGCCGCCGCGCATTTCCAAAAAGCGCTTCAGACGCACCTCGGGAAACAACGTGGTCAGATGATCCGCCCAGTCGTCCATGGTCGGGTGCTCGCCGGGCAGCGCCGCCAGCTTCCCCGCCATGAAGTCCTTGAAGGAGGCGCCGGAGGCGTCGATATAGCGGCCCGCGCGGTAGACGAAATACATCGGCACCTGCAGCGCGTAGTCGACGTAGCGCTCGTATCCCATGCCCGGCTCGAACGCGAACGGCAGCAGCCCCGTGCGCGACTTGTCGACGTCGCGCCACACCTCTGAGCGCATCGACTTGAACCCGTTGAGGGCGCCCTCGGTGAAGGGCGAGGCGGCAAACAGCGCCGACGCGATCGGCTGCAGGGCGAGCGACACGCGCAGCTTCTTGACCATGTCGGCCTCGCTTTCGAAGTCGAGGTTCACCTGGATGGTCGCGGTCCGGTACATCATGTCGAGGCCGCGCGTGCCGACCTTGGGCATGTAGCGTGTCATGATATCGTAGCGCGCCTTGGGCATGTGCGGGGTCTCGGCCAGAGTCCACTTGGGCGAGAAGCCGAGCCCGAGGAAGCCGATGCCCAGCGCCTCGCCCACGCTCAGGATCTCGTAGAAGTGGTCCTGCGTCTCCGCCGCCGTCTCGTGCAGCGTGGCGACAGGGCTTCCCGACAGCTCGAACTGGCCGCCGGGCTCCAGGCTGATGGTGCCGCCCGGCGCGCCGTCCGCCCGCTTCAGGGCGATGATGCTCTGCCCTTCCATGATCGGCTCCCAGCCGAAGCGGGCGATCAGGGCTTCCATCAGCGCGCGGATCGAGCGCTCCCCCTCGTAGGGAACGGGCGTGAGCTGGCCGGTGTGGAACACGAACTTCTCGTGCTCGGTCCCGATCCGCCACTCGGCGCGCGGCTTCTCGCCGGCGGCGAGCCATGCCACCAAGTCGTCACGCGAGCGCACAAAAGGGCTTGGCGCGCCTTCTTCACGGGTCGACATCAGGAGGCCTCGGGCAATCGGGTGGAAAAAGCTCGTGCGGATTTGGGGGTTTATGACCTTCCCGGAAAGGGGACAAGTGCCCAGGAGGGGTCCCCGGCTCCACGCGAGCCTGCCAAGCACCGGCACGCGGGAGCTGCTTGTGCCCTGTTACATGGCGTGATCTATGCCGTTCCGGGAGAGGATCAGCAGGCACGGCACAACCACAAAAACACCATTTTGGAGTTGACGATCTCGTCCGTCTCGACGGCTTTAGCCTCTTGCCGGCGTTGGTACAGGCCCGCTCAGATAAGGTAACGGGCCAGGGCGCAATGGGTTTCCGGCGCGCTCTCGATGCAACCTAAGGAGCAGAAAATGAAAAAGATGCTGGCTGCGCTCGCCCTGTGCGGCCTTTTCGTTCCTCCGGCACTCGCAGCCAGTGCCAACGTCGAGTCCGCCGTCAAGACGTTCGAGGCGGTCGGCAACGACCCGGCCAAGCTCAAGACCTACTGCGAGATGAACAAGCTCATGTCCGCGGGCGACGACGAGGACGAGAGCAAGGCCGAGGCCCTCGACAAGCAGATGCAGGGCTACATGAAGCAGCTCGGCGACGACTTCGAGGCTGCATTCGAGGCGGGTGCCGATCTCGACCCCGACACCGACGACGGCAAGGCCTATGATGCCGGCCTGGACGCTCTCGATGCCAAGTGCGGCGGCTAACCGACCGTTTCTAAGGGCACGGGGGCCGTCCTTTTCCCCGTGCCCGGGCACAGCGTGCTAGCGCCAGTCGCCCAACACCGCATTGACGAGCGCCAGCGCCGCGACGGCCGCGGTGTCTGCCCGCAGAATGCGGGGGCCGAGCGACACCGTGACGACGAAGGGGCGCTCGCGCAGCGCCGCGCGCTCGGACGCCTCAAAGCCACCCTCGGGTCCCACCAGCACGCCAAGCGGCCCCGGCGAGAGGCGCGACAGCACCTCAAGCGGGCACTCCACATCGGCAGCCTCGTCGCACACGATAAGGCTGCGTGCCGGCTCCCAGCGATCGAGCACGGCTTCCAGACGCAGCGGCTCGTCCACCTCCGGCACGCGCAGCACGCCGCACTGCTCGGCCGCCTCGATCACGTTGGCGCGCATGCGCTCCAGATTGACCCGCGCCGCGATCGTGCGCCGCGTCAGCACCGGGGCCAGGCGCGCGAC
>CAVZNR010000057.1:0-78174 GCA_963776675.1 uncultured Alphaproteobacteria bacterium
CTCGGTCAGCGTCGTGTGCACGATGCGCCGGTCGATAGCGCTGCGCTCGCGCGTGACGAGCCCGCGGCTTTCCAGCTTGTCGAGGATGGTGACGGTCGTCGCCGCGCTCAGGTCGGCGTGCTTGGACAAGGCCGCCGTCGTCACCATGCCGCGCTCTTTCACGGCGTGCAGGATCACGATCTGCGGAATGGTGAGCCCCGTATCGCGCGCGACCTTCTTGGAGCGCATGTCGATGGCGCGCACGATGCGCCGGATCGACTTCATCACTTTCGCCGCGTCTCTGCTGGCTGGGTCGCTCAAGGCCTGTCTCCACTGAAGCGCGTCAATGCTTACACCCCACATCATTTGACCTCAAATTATTTTTGCTCTAATGATTACGCCCAATATGGGCGCCCCCATGAGCCCCCGGCCCCTTGAACCCCCCGATGCGGCGCGCGCCGCTCCGAACCAGCAAGGACCCGACGACCTGGCATGTGTGGAATAGCCGGCGAGATCCGCTTTGACGGAAGCTTTGCCGACACCGCAGCGGTGTCGCGCATGACAAAAGCGCTAGCGCGACGTGGGCCCGACGGCAGCGGCGTCATCGCGCAAGGGCCGATCGCCTTCGGTCATCGGCGCCTCAAGATCATCGACCTCTCTAACAAGGCCGCGCAGCCCATGATCGACCCCGAGCTGGGGCTCATGATCGTGTTCAACGGCTGCATCTATAACTACCCTGAGCTGCGCGCCGAGCTGCAGGCAAAAGGCTATCGCTTCTTCTCCCACGGCGACACCGAGGTCATCCTCAAGGCCTACCATGCCTGGGGAGATGCCTGCGTGGAGCGCTTCCACGGCATGTTTGCGTTCGTGATCACGGAGCGCGAGACGGGCGCGGTGGTCATGGCGCGCGACCGCTTCGGCATCAAGCCGCTCTACTATTCCCAGGACGGCAAGGTTCTGCGCTTTGCCTCAGCACTTCCCGCGCTGGTCGAGGCCGGCGGCATCGACACCACGATCGACCGCGAGGCGCTGCACAACTACATGAGCTTCCACGCCGTGGTGCCGCCGCCGCGCACCATCCTCAAAGGCGTGCGCAAGCTGCCGCCCGCCACCATCCGCCGCTTTGCGTCCGACGGCACCTCGCGCGACCACCGCTACTGGTCGCCGAGCTACGAGCGCAAACCCGGCGACGGGCAGCTTACGCGCGAGGACTGGCGCGACCGCGTGCTGGAAGCGCTGCGGCTCGCCGTGCGCCGGCGCATGGTCGCCGACGTGCCGGTCGGTGTGCTGCTCTCGGGCGGCGTCAATTCCAGCGTCATCGTCGGGCTGCTCGCCGAGCAGGGCCAGAAGGGCCTGATGACCTTTTCGATCGGCTTCGAGGAGGCCAACGGCGAGAAGGGCGACGAGTTCGTCTACTCCGATCTCATCGCCAAGACGTTCCAGACCGACCACCACAAGATCTTCGTGCCGTCCCAGGATCTGATCAGCAAGCTGCCCGATACCATCAACGCCATGTCGGAGCCGATGGTCTCCTACGACAACATCGGCTTCTATCTTTTGAGCCGCGAGGTGTCGAAGCACATCAAGGTGGTGCAGTCGGGCCAGGGCGCCGACGAGGTGTTCGGCGGCTATCACTGGTATCCGCCGCTCGCCAACTCCAACGACGTGGTCTCCGACTACGCCAAGGTGTTCTTCGACCGCAGCCACGAGACCTTAAAGACGCAGCTTGCCGACGAGTGGCTGCCCTCTGCGGACACCAGTCGCGATCTCGTCGCCGAACATCTCATGCGCACAGGCGCCGCCACGCCGGTCGACCGCGCCTTGCGCCTCGATTCGGAGATCATGCTCGTCGACGATCCGGTGAAGCGCGTCGACAACATGACCATGGCCTGGGGGCTCGAAGCGCGCGTCCCTTTTCTCGATCACGAGCTCGTCGAGCTTGCGGCGTCGATCCCGCCCGACTTCAAGCTCGCCGACAACGGCAAGGGCGTGTTGAAGGATGCCGCCCGCCTGGTGGTGCCGAGCGAGGTCATCGACCGCAAGAAGGGCTACTTCCCGGTTCCCCAGCTCAAATATATCGAAGGACCCTATTTGGAGCTGGTGCGCGACGCGTTGACCAACAAAGCGGCGCGCGAGCGCGGTATATTCCGCACCGATTACCTGGAGCGGCTGTTCGCCGATCCCGCCGCACACATTACACCCTTGCGCGGCTCGGAGCTGTGGCAAGCGGCACTGCTCGAGATGTGGCTGCAGTCGCACAACATTTGAGGGCGCATCATGGCTGACGACAAGCCAATCGACGCCAATCCGCAAAAGCCTCAACGCGGCCAGCGCACGCGCGACGCTTATGCGCGTCGCTTGAAGCGCATGCGCGAGCATGGCCTCAAGCCGCCCATCAGTCCCCACGGCACCAATCCGCAGAACGCGCTCGCCAACTTCTCGCTGGATTGTGGCTGGGGCCGCTTGATTTTTGGCCAGACCTTCAGCGAGCCGGAAGCGCTGGTCGCGACGCTGCAGGAGGAGCTGCCCGAGCGCCGCGACATCGCGGTCTACATCCGCAACCCGCACGTGCTGCTGGCCAATGCGCAGCAGGACGTGTTTCTCGATCCCTCGCACACGTTCCGGCTCGATCTGTCCACCTATCGCGCCTCGCCTGATGCGCCCAAGGGCTTTTTCATCCGCCGTCTCACCTGCAAGTCCGACGCCGATGCCATCAACCGCATCTACGCGGCACGCGGCATGGTGGCGGTCCCGCACGACTTCTTCTGGTCGCGGCGCGACGCCCGCTCGATCTCCTATTTCCTGGCCGAGGACGAATCGACGGGCGAGATACTGGGCACCGTCACCGGCGTCGACCACCACCGCGCCTTCAACGACCCCGAGCGCGGCTCGTCGTTGTGGTGCCTCGCCGTCGATCCGCAGACGCGCCAGCCCGGCGTGGGCGAGGCTCTCGTGCGGCGCCTCATCGAATATTTTGCAGCGCGCGGCGCCTCCTTCCTCGACCTCTCCGTGCTGCACGACAACGCGCAGGCGATTGCGCTGTACGAAAAGCTCGGTTTCGAGCGCGTGCCGTTCTTTTCGGTGAAGCGCAAGAACCCCATCAACGAGCAGCTGTTCACCGGACCCGAGCTGGATCAGACGCTCAACCCCTACGCCAAGATCATCATCCGCGAGGCCCGCCGACGCGGCATCCAGGTGAAGGTCACCGACGCGGAGGGCGGCTTCTTCCGCCTCTCCTATGGCGGGCGCTCGATCCATTGCCGCGAGAGCCTGTCGGAGCTCACAACCGCGGTCGCCATGTCGATCTGCGACGACAAGGCGACGACGACCCGGGTGGTGCGCGCTGCCGGCGTGCAGGTTCCCGACCAAATCTCCGCGGATGCCGAGCCGGCCGCCCTCGAGGTATTCCTCAACCGGCACGGCAAGGTGGTGGTGAAGCCGGCGCGCGGCGAGCAGGGCCGCGGCATTGCCGTCGGCGTGTCGACCATGGACGAGATCGCCGCCGCCGTCACCATCGCGCGGCGGATTTCCGACGTGGTGCTGATTGAGGAGTTCGTGCAGGGCCAGGACCTGCGTCTCATCGTCATCAACTACAAGCTGGTGGCCGCCGCGCTGCGCAAGCCGGCCTCGGTCGTGGGCGATGGCGAGCGTTCGATCCGCAAGCTCATCGAGAAGCAGAGCCGCCGCCGCTCTGCCGGCACCGGCGGCGAATCCAGCATTCCGATCGACGCGGAAACGGAGCGCACCATCCGTCACGCGGGGTATACATACGACAGCGTGCTGCCCGAGGGAGAGGAGCTGCAGGTGCGGCGCACCGCCAACCTGCACACAGGCGGCACCATCCACGATGTTACCGGAGCGGTGCATCCAGGTCTGGTCGACGCCGCTATAAAGGTGGCCCGCGCCATCGACATTCCCGTCGTCGGCGTCGACTTCATGGTCAAATCGCCGCGCTTGCCGGACTATCGTTTCATCGAGGCCAACGAGCGCCCGGGCTTGGCTAACCATGAACCGCAACCCACCGCAGAGCGTTTCATCGACCTCTTGTTTCCGCTGTCGATTCCGGCTGCAATGCGTCAGATTCTAGTGGAAGCCGCAGAACAAAAAGGCTGATCAATGTCCCGGCTGACAATCGACGCCGAATTCCTTCTCGCTAAACTCAAAGAGCTGCTCGACCTCCCCAGCCCCACTGGCTACACCGACAGCATCGTCCGCTACGTCTCCCGTGAAGTGGAGAAACTCGGCCTCAACGTGCAGCTGACGCGCCGCGGCGCGCTGCGCGCCATCCGCCACGGCGAGAGGCGGCACGGCGCGCGCGCCTTCGTCTCGCATCTCGACACGCTCGGGGCGCAGGTGAAAAACCTCAAGGACAATGGGCGCCTGGCACTCGTTCCCATCGGACACTGGTCGGCGCGCTTTGCCGAGGGCGCGCGGGCGACCGTCTACACCGAGAAGGGCGGCTACCGCGGGACCGTCCTGCCGCTCAAGGCCTCGGGACACACCTTCAACGAGGAGATCGATAGCGCGCCGTTCGGCTGGGACCACGTAGAGATGCGCGTCGACGCGCTCGCCCGCGACAAGCCCGACCTCGACCGGCTGGGGATCGAGGTGGGCGATATCATCTCCATCGATCCACAGCCCGAGTTCCTCGAGAATGGCTTCATCGTCTCGCGCCATCTGGACAACAAGGCCGGCGTCGCCGTCATGCTCTCGGCCCTGAAAGCGATGCAGGAGAAGCGGTCGGTCACCCCGGTCGACATCCACTGGCTGTTCACCGTCGCGGAGGAGGTCGGCGTCGGCGCCTCCTCCATCCTGACCGATGACGTCGTCTCCATCGTCGCCGTCGACAACGGCACCACCGCACCGGGACAGAACTCGGACGAGTTCGGCGTCACCGTGTGCATGGCCGACCAGACCGGGCCCTTCGACTACCATCTGACCAAGAAGCTGGTGGCGCTGTGCCGTGCCAACGAGATCCGCTACCAGAAGGACGTCTTCCGGCATTACCGCTCGGATTCGGCCAGTGCCGTCGAGGCCGGCGCCGACGTGCGCACCGCGCTGATCACGTTCGGCGTCGACGCCTCGCACGGCTATGAGCGCATCCATACGCACGCGCTGCGCTCGCTGGCCGAGCTGATCACCGCCTACGCGGTGAGCAGCGTCGACATCAAGAGCGACCTGGAGGAGATCGGCGACGTGCGCGACTTCACCCGGCAGCCGACGTCCGAAGCCGACCAGCGGCTTTCGCCCTCGGATGCGGGCGAGCTTCTGAAAGCCAAGGCCAAAGCCAAAGCCGACGAAAGCTAAGGCCGCGGCACGCGCGCTTTGGCGCGGTGGCATGCCGCTTTGACCGGGCGACATGGCGCTTTGGCGCGGTGGCATGGCGCTTTGGCACACGCTGCTTGCCGCCCTCAGGCCTTGCGGCGGATGTGCTTTTGCCAGCTCGCCTTGATCCAGTCGTCGGTGCCGAACAGCCAGTAGCCGAAGCCGCGCCCCGACTGCCGCTGCGGCTCCAACGCCTCCTCCTCGGCGACCGTGCGCGCCATTACCGACATGTCCTGCGACAGACGCTCCAGAATCTGCAGGCGCTTGACCCCGTCCTCCTGCACCGCGCCGATGCGTGCGTTGAGAAGGTGGATCTCGCCCGCCTCGTTCGAGCGCCACTGCTCGAGCGAGCCCGCCAGCGTGTGCTGATTGACGTTGAGCTTCATCAGCGCCTCGTGCACCTCCGCGAGTTCCTCGCTGTAGGCGGTATGCGTCTCCGTCGTCTTTTCACCCTGCGCGGCCAGCGCCCGCTCGATCGCAGCGATGCGATCGCCGATGCTCGATCCCAGCTCGATGCGATGCTGCTCCAGGTCGGCAACGAGCCCCTGCAGCCGCTCGGCGACCGACGCGTTGGAGCCCTCATCGCCGGACTGCCCCAGCGCACCGGTGAGCGCCCTGACGTCGGCTGCGAGGCCTTCGAGTGCGTTGGTTCTTTCCGCCCGCTCTTCCTGCAAGAGCCGCCCGAGTGCCGAGATGCGCTCAACCAAGGTGCTGTCGCTCTCGCGCGATAGGACAGCCTCCTCGATGAAGTCGAGGCGCTCCTTGATCGGCTGCAGATCGGGCGGCACCCCGGCGGCTGCGCCTGCGAGCGCGTTCTCCACCGCCGACAGGCGGTCGGAGAGGATGCGCTCGATCGCCGAGAGGCGCTCGATCACTTCCGTGTCCACCGGGCCCTCGCCCAATCGCTGCTGGCCGCCTGCCAGATAGGCGGTGCCGGGGCTGCTGCGCAGCCGCTCGGACTCGGACATGTCGACGAGGTGGGCCGGACCGCCGTAATGACCGCGCCCCGCCCCCATGGGGCTCCAGAAATCGCGCGAGCCGCGGGTCAGATGGCGCAGCACCAGCTCGCCGGCGGGGTGGTCGCTCCTCAGATCGACGAGAACGTGCAGAATATCGTCGACGCCGCCCGGACGGCCCGATTGCGCGGCGTGGGCGGCGGCGAGCCGCAGCGTCTCCTCCAGCTCGTGCGACCGGCGCGGCGAGCCGCCGGTCTCCGCCACGGGAATGTCGCTGGCAATGTACACGGCGCTGTCCCGGCGCAGGGGAACGACGCGCACGCCCCGCATCTCCAGCGTCGCGGCAGCCGCCTCGATGCGGGTCAGCGCATGCACCAGATGCTCCAAGCGTACCTCGCGGGCACCATGTGCAAGCGCCACCTCGAAGGCATGATTGGCAGCGGCCAACACCGTCTCATTGACCCAAATGGGGCCGCCATGATGCGCGGGCGGCCGCGCAGCCTGCTGCGGCGCGCTCGCCGGCACCTCGAAACCGGTCATAAGGTCGGTTGAGGTCGCGCTCCATGTGCGCGCCGTCCTCAGGTCCAGATCGGCCCCCCTGTAGCCCCCCCTGTGGTCCATAACGCTCGGCTCCTCAGACTGATCGACGCTTCCCATTGCGGCGGCGGCAGCATACCCGCGATCGGCCCGCACTGCGAGGGGTCAAGGCCGTCACACCGGCACCGGCACTCCATATATTTCCGTGCCAATACAGCTTACTAGGCCGATCCGCTGATGCTGTTTTGCGAGCGTGGCGTGTCAAAGAAGCGTCTGGGCGGCGGCCGGCTCTTGAACTTCGGGCCCTTCGTTGCGCGGATTGTTGAGCTTGCGGCTGACCTCCACCAGCTCGAGCAAGCCCTCGGGCGCCGGCAGAAGCAGCTCCGCCGCCCCCAGCGAGGAGCCTGAGCGGCAGTCGAGCCAGGCGTCGAACTGCTCAGGTTGGAGGATCGCCGGCATGCGATCGTGCAGCACCGCCATGGTCTGGTTGCCTGCAACCGTGAGGATGGCCATGGTCTCGATCTCGCTGCCGTCCGCGCCCAGCCAGTGCTCCCAAAGGCCTGCCAGCGCCATAGGGGCTCCGCCGCGCGGTCGCACCAGAAACGGCCGCTTGGCGCCGGGCGCACCCGTCCACTCGTAGAAACCATCGGTCGGTACGAGGCAGCGGCGATGGCGCATCGCCCCGCGGAACGAGGGCTTTTCGGCCGCCGTCTCCCCGCGCGCGTTGATCAGCATCTTGAAGGCGCGGGGGTCCTTGACCCACGACGGAATGAGCCCCCAGCGCACGAGCGCCAGCTCGCGCCCGCCTGCCGGCGTGTTGCGCACAATGGCGGTCGGCTGCGACGGCGCGATGTTGTAGCGCGGCGGAAAAACCGCCTCGTTGTCGTAGCGGAAATAGGAGCGTACCGCTTCGGGCGGCGAGGTGAGGCTGTAGCGCGAGCACATGGTCTCATCTTATCTTCGTGTGCCCGCTGAGAGAAGCGGGCCACAAGTGTGCGATAGCCGCACAACAACCGCCACGCGCGCGTCCAGAATCGGTGCTAATGTCGAAAATCATGACCTTCGCCTCACGAGATCCTGCACGGTCGGCGAGCGCGCGCGCCTGGTTTGGGGCGGCGGCGTTTGCTGTTTTGGTGCTCGCCTCGGCGACGCCCGGGCGGGCCGCCAACGACAGCAAGCCCTACGATGAGCGCCTGTTTCGCCTGTCGGAAATTCTGGGCGCGGTTCATTATCTGCGCGAGCTCTGTGGCGCCGACGAAGGCCAGCTGTGGCGTCAGCGCATGTCGGAGCTTCTGAAGTCCGAAGGCTCTTCGGCCCTGCGCCGCGCCCGCCTCACGCGCAGCTTCAATAAGGGCTACCGCAGCTACAGCCGCACCTATAATACGTGCAGCCCCTCCGCCCAGAGCGCCATCAACCGCTTCCTCACCGAAGGCGCCCAGCTCGCCGACGGGATCGTCAAGTCCGTGCCATAAGGGGCGCCGAGCACGCATTTACTCTGATCCCTATGCGCCTCCTTCCGGGCATGGGATCGTGGTATTGAAAACAACCTGCCAAGACGGCAGCGCAGCGCTCGGGTCCGACACGCCTTTGGGGGGCGATGGGGCCGGACACCGACGCGGACCACGAAGGGGGAAGCATGCGGTCGTTCGAGGGAATGGACCAAGACGATCCGTCATTCAAAGCGCTTAGTATTATTCTCGAAGCGTGGGATGAGGGAACGGACGCGGGCGTGCCGACCGAGCAGATGGCCTATGCCGCGCTCTTCACCGCGCTGACCGATCTCGTTGCACAGTTCGGCGAAGAGGCCGTGCTCAGCTTGGCACGCGGACTAGAGCGCCGCATCCTGGTCGGCGAGTTCAGCCTCAACCGCACGCAGCAGTAGCGCTTCTCACAACAGCAGCGTGATCTTCTTGAAGATCACCTCGCCGACGAGCAGCACGCCGAAGACAGAGAGCAGCAGGCCGGCGATCTGGTTGATCAACTTGAGGCGTGCCTCGCTCACGCGATGGCGGAAGCGCCCGATCAGGTGCGACAGGCCCACCCACCAAGCCAGGCTGCCGCCCATCACGGCGGCGACGATCGTCAGTGCATCGACGTAGCTCTCCACCTCCACGAAGGTCGACACACCGCCGAAGATGGCGAACAACCCGAGCACGGCGCCCGGGTTGGTGATGGTGAGCAGGAATGTCTGCGGAATGTCCCAGACGAAATCGCGTAGCGTTTCCCGTTGCTCGTCTCCGATTGCCACCGGTACGAAGCGCGGCGTCGCGAAATAGAGCTTGAGGCCGAAGGCCAGCAGCACCAGCCCGCCCAGGACCTGGATCGTCAGCCGATGATAGGCGACCGCGCCCGAGATAGCGCCGACGCCAAGCGCGGCACACAGCGCGATCAGGCCATCTCCGAACATTGCGCCAATGCCCGCCGCAATGCCGCCCCAGAAGCCGCGCTCGATCGCGCGCTGGATGCACAGCACGTTGACGGGGCCGACGGGAGCGGCCACAAGAATCCCGATGATCACCCCGACGGGAATGATAAGGGGATTGGGTAACAGTTGCATTCACGCTCCCATGTCGGCCACGTAGCGGGCCGCGGGCGCAGAAGCGGCACAGGAGCTACTGTCTTGGCATGCTCGATAGTGCCGCGATCGACGGCATCGCGCCGGAGTTCACGGATGAGTTCTCCCCCCATGCCGCGGCTCAGCCGCATGGCCGTATTGGTACTTGCGCTGCTCCTCAATGTCCATCTGGGCACGAGCCCTGCGCTGGAAAGGCGCGGCGCTCCGGGCCCGCTCGAGCCTGAGCGTCATGGCGCCGTTTCTACGCCACCCCAAGCGCACCCGCAGACCAAGGCGCTCCCTGGGCCTGTGGAGGAGATGCGGGAGGCGATCCTTGCCGCAACCCGCTCCGGCCGCATCGAAGACTTGCAGGTGCCGCTCGACTGGAACGAGCTCAAGCCCGATATCGCACCCAAGCTGGTCGATGATCCGATCGCCTTCTGGAAGAAGAAATCCGGCGACGGCGAGGGGCGCGAAATTCTCGCCATGCTCGCCAACATCCTGCAGATGCGCCCCGCCGAGCTGCCGCTGGGCAAGGACCTCGAAAACAACATCGTCTACGTCTGGCCCTACCTGGCCGAGGCGAAGCTCGATCGGCTGACGCCCGCCGAGGAGGTCGACCTTTTGCGCCTCGTCAGCCCCGAGACGGCCAAAGCCATGCGCGCCGCCAAGAAGTGGACGTGGTGGCGGCTGACGATCGGAGCCGACGGAACCTGGCATTCGTTCAGAATGGCCGAATAAAGCTTCGCGAAACCATAGGGAGCATGCACGCAACCGCTCTGGTCGCCACGCGTTATCAACTCAACGGACAATGGTACGTTGAGGATCGAGCAGATGAAGTGGCGTGCAGCTTTGGCGATTCTAGCAGCGGTGAGCGCAACACCGGCGGCGGCCCAGTGGTTCCCGCAATGGGAGCAGGATGGTCGACGGCCCTTCTGGGAGCAGCAGCCGCGCAGTCAGGGCCTAGGCAATCCGCCGAGTGTCAACCGCCAGCCAATCATCCGCGACGGCGGCGGGCGCCCCTTTATCGAGCCCCAGGCGCCCGAGAAGATCGCCTTCGATAGCAACTTTGCGCCCAACTCCATCGTCATCGATTTTGCCGGACGCACGCTCTACTACGTCCTGTCGCCGACCGAGGCCTATCGCTATCCCATTTCGGTCGGGCGTGAAGGCTTCTCGTGGACCGGCACCGAGGTCATCAGCCGCAAGCAGGAGTGGCCCGACTGGAATCCGCCCAAGGAGATGATCGCGCGCGACAAGCGGCTGCCCGACAAGATGACCGGCGGCATCCGCAATCCCTTGGGCGCGCTCGCGCTCTATCTCGGCAACACGCTCTACCGCATCCACGGCACCAACGACGAGTTCGAGCATCGGACAGGCGGCCTCGTCGGGTTGCTTCCGCATGCTGAACGAGCACGTGGTGCATCTGGCGAGCCTCGCCGGCATCGGTACACCGGTGATGGTGGTCAAGAGCCTGCCGAAATCGCTGACGCAGTCGGCGCCGCAGTCGCAAGCGAGCGAGCAGAGCCCGCTCTAGATACCCTCGAGGAAGCCGACGGGAGCGCCGCGCGCCTGCGCTGCCAGCTCGCCCTCCCACATGACCTTGTGGCCGCGAACGAAAGTGCCGATCGGCCACCCGGTCACCGCGCGGCCGTCATAGGGCGTCCAGCCGCAGCGGCTGGCAATCCAAGCATTGGTGATGGTTTCGGAGCGCTTCATGTCGACCACCGTCAGGTCGGCGTCGTAGCCGACCGCGATGCGCCCCTTGCCGCGAATGCCGAACAGGCGCTGCGGGCCGGCACTGGTGAGATCGACGAAGCGCTCCAGACTCAGCCGCCCCGCATTGACATGGTCCAGCATAATGGGCACCAGCGTCTGCACGCCGGTCATGCCCGAGTGCGAGGCGGGATAGGCGTGCTCCTTCTCCTCGCGCGTGTGCGGCGCGTGGTCGGAGCCCAGCACATCGACGACGCCATCGGCCAGCGCCGCCCAGATCGCGCGGCGATGGGCCTCGTCGCGCACCGGCGGGTTCATCTGCGCGTAAGTGCCAAGCTCGCGATAGCACTCGGGCGCCACAAGCGTCAGGTGGTGCGGCGTCACCTCCACGCTCGCCCAATCCTTGTGCTCGGCGAGAAAGGCCATCTCGTCGGCGGTCGACACATGAAGAATGTGGATCCGCTTTTTCAGCGTCTCGGCAAGGCGAACCAGGCGCTTGGTGGAGATGAGCGCCGCTTCCGCATCGCGCCATTCGGGATGCGACGAAGGATCGCCCGTGCGCCGCACCTCCATGCGCTGCTTGAGCCGCGCCTCGTCCTCCGAATGATAGGCAGAGCGGCGGCGGATGTGGGACAGGATGCTTTTGAGCGAGGCCTCGTCATCGACCAGAAGATCACCCGTCGACGACCCTGCAAAAACCTTGACGCCGGCGGCGCCTTCAAGCCGCTCGAGCTCGGCCAGCGCCCCGATATTTTCACGCGTCGCGCCGATGTAGAAGGCGAAGTCGCACAGCATGCGGTTGCGGGCGCGCGCAACCTTGTCGGCGAGGGCGGCCGCGCTGGTCGTCGCCGGCTTGGTGTTGGGCATCTCGAACACCGCCGTGACGCCGCCTTTGACGGCCGAGCGGCTGCCCGTCTCCAGGTCCTCTTTGTGCTCCAGGCCCGGCTCGCGGAAATGCACCTGGGTATCGATGACGCCAGGAAGGATGTGCAGCCCCGCGGCGTCGATGATCTCTGCGGCTTTTTTCGCCTCGATCGTGCCGATCGCGGCAATGCGCCCGCCCCGGATGCCGATATCGCGGACCCCGGTGCCATCCTGGTTGACGACGGTGCCACCTCTCAACACGAGGTCGAAAGTCCCGCTCATTGCGCCTCCGCGCCTTGCCTCCGGCTCCCCGCCCGCATACGTAAAACGAACGCCGGTTGCAACCGGAGCGGGGAGATCATGACTGAAACAAAGATAGCCTTATTGCCCAATCGCGGCGTCGTCAGCGTCAACGGCGAGGATGCCGAGAAGCTCTTGCAGGGTGTTATCACCAACGAAATGGGGCTTCTGGCCACCCAGCCTGCCATTCATGCCGGGATGCTGACCCCCCAGGGCAAGATCCTGTTCGACTTCTTCGTGGTTAAGTCGCCGGACGGGTATTGCCTCGAGACAGGACGGGAGAACACTTTAGGCCTCGTCAACCAGCTCGCCCGCTACAAGCTGCGCTCCAAGGTCGACATCGACGACGTGTCCGCCGATTACGCCGTCGCCGCCGCCTGGGGCGGCCCTTACGAGCCGCACGGTCGCGGCAAGCAGCCGCTCGTTTTCGCCGATCCGCGCCTGCCCGACATGGGCTACCGAGAGCTCATGACTATAGGCTCCGACTGGGCGCTCGCCGGCCGCAACGCCGACAGCGCCTCGCAGGACGACTATGACGCCCACCGCATCGCCCTCGGCGTGCCCGAAGGCGACAAGGACTATCCTCTGGGCGACACCTTCCCGCACGAGGCGCTGTTCGATCAGCTCCACGGCGTATCATTCGAGAAGGGGTGCTTCGTCGGTCAGGAGGTCGTCGCGCGCATGCAGTTCCGCAACATGGCGCGCAAGCGCGTCGTGCCGCTCGTCGGCGAGGAGCCGTTGCCCGCCTCGGGCGCGGCCATCTCCGCGGGCGGCGTGGAGATCGGCAAGCTCGGCTCCGTCGCCGGCAACAGGGGTCTGGCACTTGTGCGCATCGACCGCGCCGCCGAGTTTGCCGAGAAGGGTGAGAGCCTGCACGCCGGCGCGGTGCCGGTCAGGATCGATCTTCCGAGCTGGGCAACCTTCTCGCTCGCGCCCAACGCGACGGGCTCGCCTGCATGACGGCGCCGCGCGTCAAGGCGCTCGCGCGCTGCCCGTGGGCAGGCATCGCCGATAGTGAATATGCGCGCTACCACGACGAGGAGTGGGGCGTGCCATTAACGCGCGATGAAGCCTTGTTCGAGAAGCTGGTGCTCGAAGGCTTCCAGGCGGGCCTGTCCTGGCTCACTATTCTGCGCAAGCGGCCGGCCTTTCGGCGGGCGTTCGACGGCTTTGATGTGCGCCGCATCGCCCGCTACAAATCCAAGGACGTCGCGCGCTTGATGAAGGACGAAGGCATCGTGCGCAATCGCGCGAAAATCGAGGCAACGATCGACAACGCGAAAGCGTATTTGAACCTCAGCGAGCGCACGACGCTCAAAGCTTTCCTCTGGGGCCATCTCGACGACGGCCCCATCCAGAACCGCCACAAGAAGATGTCGGACATTCCCGCCCAAACCGAGTTGTCCAAGCACATTTCGAAGGCGCTCAAGGCCGAAGGCTTCCGCTTCGTCGGTCCGACGACCGTCTACGCCTTCATGCAGTCGGCCGGGATGGTCAACGACCACCTCGTGAGTTGCCACCGTCACGCCCCCTGCGCCAAGCTGCAGCGGGCCGTTGTAAAGCTGTGAGCACCATGAAAAAGGATGTGCCCTCTCCGACAGATACGCCCGCGACCGCGACGCCCAAGCGTGCCTGGCAACGCATGCTTTCCGGCCGCCGCCTCGATCTTCTCGATCCCGATCCCGCCGACATCGAGATCGAGGACATCGCGCACGGGCTCGCCCGCGTCGCCCGCTGGAACGGACAGACGCTCGGGCCGCACGCCTTCTCGGTTGCCCAGCACTCTCTCGTCGTGGAGGAAATCGCCGTCGGGCGCGATCCCGCGTGGCCCGCCCCGTGGCGCCTTGCAGCGCTTTTGCACGATGCGCCCGAGTACGTCGTCGGCGATCTGATCAGTCCCTTCAAGAACGCCATTGGCCTAGACTACAAACAGCTCGAGCGCCGTTTGCTCACCGCCATCCACGCCCGCTTCGGTCTGCCGGCGGAGCTGCCAACTGCGGTGCAAACCGAGATCAAGGCTTGCGACCGAATCGCTGCCTTTTACGAGGCCACGAAGCTCGCCGGCTTCCAAGTCGGCGAGGCCGAATCCTTTTTCGGCAAGCCGAAGGGGCTGTCCGAGGAGAGCGTTCGCCTGCTCGAAAGCCTCAAGCCGGTGCCTTCTGACGCGGCGCAACGCACGTTTTTGGCGCGTTTTGCCTGGCTCAGCGAGCGGCTCTGAACGCTCTTCGGCGATTTAAAGAATTCAGTAGCAAACCCGGGCCGATGATCAGAAAAGGGCCACGATCGGAACGTATGACAGCCCCATTGGGGGGCTCCAAGAACCATTGGAGCACATACATGACCTCGCCCGCGCAGTTGAAGCGTTCGGCCGGGCTGGCCGAGCGTCAAGCGGAAGAGGCATCCCGCAGCGAAACTGCGGGTGTCGAGATCGGTCTCAATGCTGCGATCGTCGCAGTCGCAGACAATGAGCCGGTCGTTCTGATTATCCGGGGGGAAGCCGACGTGGCGGGAGCCACCGACGGACTGCCTTTCGGACCGTTCGCGCCGCTGCAGCACCGCACTTTCGAGGGTGGGCTCAGGGCGTGGGTGCGCCACCAGACCGGGCTCGACCTCGGTTACGCCGAGCAGCTCTATACGTTCGGCGATCGTGGGCGTCACGCCGAGCCCGGCAACTCGGCACCGCATATGGTCTCGATCGGCTACCTCGCGCTGACCCAAGCGCGCGCGCCGCACGAGCTGCAGCACGGTGCCTGGCGCAGCTGGTACCACTACTTTCCCTGGGAGGATTGGCGCAAAGGCCGCCCCCCAATACTTGAAACCGCCATCGAGCCGCTCTTGCGAGAATGGGCGGCGCGCCCCGCGCTACGTCCCACTCCAGCGCGGCCTGTCAGCCGCCAGGAACGCGTGCGCATCTGCTTCGGCTTCGACGGTGCCGGGTGGGACGAGGAAAAAGTGCTCGACCGCTACGAGCTTCTGTACGAGGCCGGCCTCGTCGACGAGGCGAGCCGCGACGGGCGCGAGGCGGCGGGCACCTGGGGCGAGCGGCCGCGTTTCGGCGCACCCATGCAGTTCGATCACCGGCGCATTCTCGCTACCGCGATCGGGCGCGTACGCGCCAAGATCAAATACCGGCCTGTGATCTTCGAGCTGATGCCGGAGGAGTTCACGCTGTTCGAGCTCCAAAGGACGGTGGAGGCGATCTTAGGCCCGCATCTGCACAAGCAAAACTTCCGCCGCCTGGTGGAAGGCGCCGGGCTCGTCGAGCCGACCGGCGAAGTGAAGATGCGTACAGGGGGACGGCCGGCAAAACTCTACCGCTTCCGCCGCGAAGTGCTGCTCGAGCGGCCTGCGCCTGGCGTGCGCGTAAAGCCTGCCAAGGCCTAAGAGGGACTCGAAGGGGGAAAGCCGCACAGCGAAAGGTTTTGGGAACCCTGCGCCTGACCGGGGCTTATTCCACCCTGGTCATCGCAGACCAATTACCGTATCTTACAAGGCACCTTGGAATGCTCAGTTTGAGCATTATATAACCATTAACCGGCGCCAAGCCGGCTCGTCTGATGGGCCATTAATGCTCAAAGTGAGCAATAGCCTGCAGGAGGAGGACTGGATGGATACGTTGCAAGCCCGCGTCCCCGACACGCGCTCCCCACAGAGCGCTGTGGTGTCGCGCATCCCCGCCCCGCCTCTGCCGGCCTTCACGCCGGAGCTGGCAGCCGAGATGGCGCCGCTCTATGCGCGCGTCCAGCACGTCGTCACGCCGATGGAGTGGCCGCACTATGCGCCGCTGATCAAGGCGATCAATGACCTCAAGAAGGAGCGCAACGCGGTCATTCTGGCGCACAACTACATGACGCCGGAGATCTTCCACTGTGTCGGCGACGTCCTCGGCGACTCCCTGCAGCTCGCCAAGGAGGCGCAGCGCACGGATGCCGACGTCATCGTGCAGGCGGGCGTGCACTTCATGGCCGAGACCTCGAAGCTTCTGAACCCCGACAAGACGGTGCTGATCCCGGATCTCAAGGCCGGCTGCTCGCTCGCCAACTCCATCACGGCCGAGGACGTGCGCATGCTGCGCGACGTCTACCCGGGCGTGCCGATCGTCACCTACGTCAACACCTCCGCCGCGGTCAAAGCCGAGTGTGACATCTGCTGCACATCGTCCAACGCAGTGAAGGTGGTGGAGAGCCTGGGCGCCCCGCGCGTGCTGCTCATCCCCGACGAGTATCTCGCCAAGTACGTGCAGACCAAGACCAAGGTCGAGATCATCGCCTGGAAGGGCCACTGCGAGGTGCACGAGCGCTTCACGGCGAAGGACATCGAAGAGATTCGCGCAGCCGACCCCGGCACCAAGATCATCGCGCACCCCGAGTGCCCGCCGGAGGTGCTCGACGTGTCGGACTTCACCGGCTCCACGTCGGCCATGATCAACTGGGTGAAGACCAATCATCCGCGCAAGGTTGCGCTGATCACCGAGTGCTCGATGGCCTCGAACGTTGCGGTGGAGACGCCGGAGGTCGAGTTCATCCGCCCGTGCAACCTCTGCCCGCACATGAAGCGCATCAGCCTGGAGAACATCTACACGGCGCTGCGCGACATGCGCCACGAGGTGACGATCGACCCCACCGTCGCCGAGAAGGCGCGGCGCGCGGTCGAGCGCATGGTCAATCTGACGAATTGAGCCACCGCAAAGCGGGCTCGCGCTCCTCGCCCGAGCACCTAGAGCAGCATCCGCCCATGGCCTCGATCCCCGATTGTCGTTCCGCGACCTTCCAGTCTGCCCGCGAGGACAGGCTCGGGGCCGATGGCGACGTCGTCATCGTCGGCGCGGGGCTCGCAGGGCTTTTCACCGCATTGAAGCTCGCGCCCATGCACGTGACCGTGCTCGCCGCCGCGCCCCTCGGCCAGGGTACGGCGAGCGGCTGGGCGCAGGGCGGCGTCGCAGCTGCGGTCGGCGCCGACGACAGCCCGGCCCTGCACGCGGCCGACACGATCGCGGCAGGCGCGGGTCTCGTCGATGCGGAAGTGGCCCGTTTCGTCACCGAGGAGGGCCCCGCACGTATCGCCGACCTTCTCGATTACGGCGTTCCCTTCGATCGCGATGCGCAGGGACGCTTCCTGCTGAGCCAGGAGGCCGCCCACTCCCGCCGGCGCGTGGTCCACGTCTCCGGCGACAGCACCGGCGCCGCCATCATGCAGGCGCTGATCGCTGAGGTGCGTGCCACGCCATCGATCCGCGTGCTGGAGGGCTATGAGGCCGACGAGCTCATCACCGCCAATGGGCGGGTGGAAGGCGTGCGCCTCGTGCGCGCGGCCGGCTTCGGCAGCGGCACCTACGAGTTCTTTCCCGCCTGCGCTGTCGTTCTGGCGACGGGTGGCGTCGGCGGTCTCTACGCGCTGACGACCAATCCTCCCTATGCCCGCGGCGAGTCGATCGCCATGGCGGCGCGCGCCGGCGCCATAATCGGTGACGCGGAGTTCGTGCAGTTCCATCCCACCGCCATGGACGTCGGTCTTGATCCCGCGCCGCTCGCCACCGAGGCGCTGCGCGGGGAAGGGGCGACCCTCGTCAATCGCGCGGGCCATCGTTTCATGACGGCCATCGATCCGAGGGGCGAGCTCAGCCCGCGCGACATCGTCGCGCGCGGGGTCTTTTCCGAGATCGCCGCCGGACGCGGCGCCTTCCTCGACTGCCGCGCGGCCATCGGCGCCGACTTCGCGCACGCCTTTCCAACCGTCTATGCCCATTGCCGCAAGGCCGGCATCGACCCGACGAGCGAGCCCATCCCCGTGGCGCCGGCCGCGCACTACCACATGGGCGGCATTGCCACCGACGCGCTCGGCCGCACCAGCGTTCCCGGCCTGTGGGCCATCGGCGAGGTCGCCTCGACGGGCCTGCACGGCGCCAACCGGCTGGCCTCCAACTCACTGCTCGAAGCGGTCGTCTTCGCCGCCCGCGCCGCCGCGCATATCCGCAGCCTCGATCGCAATGCGCGGCGCGCGCCGAAAGTGGACCTGAAGCGCCTCTTGACCGCGCCACGAGCGTCTGACGGTGCGCGCGCCGCTGCGGTCGCGCAGCTGCGGCGCACGATGAGCGAGCACGTCGGCGTCACCCGCACGCGCGCAGGTCTCGCCCATGCGATCGGCGTGCTGGAGGACATCGAGCGCACCGCCGGCGGTGACAGCGTGCTTGCCAACTTGCGCTCGCGGCCCGCTTTATTGCGGCCAGCGCCTTGCAGCGCGAGGAAAGCCGCGGCGCCCATGCCAGGAGCGACTTTCCCGACATCGATCCGGCACTGGCGCGGCGAACATTCCTGCGTCTCGACGACCTCGACGGGATAACCGCGGCACACAGAGCCGCCTCTCCGGCTCCATGCCGGAGGTTGCCGATGAGCGCCGCCGGCGATGCCTTGCAGCTGCCTCAAGCGCTTGTCGACGAGGCCGTTGACACCGCGTTGCGCGAGGATCTCGGTCTCGCCGGCGATATCACGACCAACGCGACGGTGGCGCTCGACGCCCGGGCCTCCGGCATCATCGCGGCGCGCAAATCCGGCGTCGTCGCCGGACTGCAACTGGTCGAGACCGCCTTCGAGATGCTCGATCCCGAGGTCGACATCAACGTGCTCGTTGCAGACGGCGGGGCCGTCGCCGCCGACGGCGCGATCGCACGCGTGGCGGGCAACGCGCGCGCGCTGCTCACGGCAGAACGCGTCGCCCTGAACTTCCTGGGGCACTTGAGCGGGATCGCGACGTTGACGCGCCGCTACGTCGATGCCGTCGAAGGGACGCGCGCGCGCATCATCGATACGCGCAAGACGACGCCAGGTCTGCGTGCCTTCGAGAAGCTCGCCGTGCGCGCGGGCGGCGGCACCAACCATCGCTTCGGGCTCTACGACGCCATCCTGATCAAGGACAATCACATCGTCGCGGCGGGCAGCGTCGGCGCGGCCATCGACCGCGCACGTGCCGGCGCCGGACACATGGTCAAGGTGGAGGTCGAGGTTACGACGCTCAATGAGCTCAAGGACGCGCTCGCGCATTCGCCCGATGCCGTGCTGCTCGACAATATGCCCCTCGACATGCTCAAGGCGGCGGTCGCCGAGGTTGCCGGCCGGGCGGTCACCGAGGCCTCCGGCGGCGTTACCCTCGATACGGTGCGGCCCATAGCCCAGACCGGTGTCGATCTCATCTCTGTTGGCGCCCTGACGCATTCTGCGCCCAATCTCGACGTGGGTTTTGACTTCGAGCCCGCGCATTAAGGTTAGGTTCGCAGCAAAGACGCTTGATTTTGCCACACTTGGTGCGCATCTGATGCTGGCAGCCCGCTGCCTGCTTGGCGCGCCGAGCCCGGCCGCATCGACGTTTCACAAGGGGACAACGTCATGGATCTCGTCCGCGGCATCGTCATCTGGGGCGGCGTCGCCCTGGCCACAGCCACGATTGCCGGCGTGCTCGCCGGGGTGAAGAACCGGGACTACTCGTTCTGGATCGCCTGGTGCTTCATTTTTCCACCGCTCGTCTTCTTCCTTTTGCTGATGCCGCGCAATCAGGGACCGCGCCCGCGCCGCCCCAGCCTCGACGAGCAGGAACGCACGGGCGGCTGGTAGGCCGCAGAAGCACGACAAAGCATAATAGCCCCCTAGTCGGTCGATCCACCCGAGGCGCTACCGCCGTCCTTGCGGGCGATGGCCGCCTGCGCGGCGGCCAGTCGCGCGATCGGCACTCGGAACGGCGAGCACGACACGTAGTCGAGCCCCACCTCATCGAAGAAGGCGACCGACCTTGGCTCGCCGCCATGCTCGCCGCAAATGCCGATCTTGAGGCCGGGCCTTGCCGCGCGCCCGCGCTCCACGCCGATGCGGACAAGCTCGCCCACGCCCGCCACGTCGATCGATACGAAGGGATCGATCTCAAAGACATGGCTCTGCGCATAAGCCTCGAGGATTGGCGCGGCATCGTCGCGGCTCAAGCCCAGCGCCGTTTGCGTCAGATCGTTGGTGCCGAAGGAAAAGAACTCCGCTCCACCTTCTCCCTCGGCGATCTCGCCGGCGCGTAAGGCGGCGCGCGGCAGCTCGATCATGACGCCGACCGAGAAGTCGAGCTTGGCGCCGGTCTCCTTCTCGACCGTCTTGGCCGTCTTCAGGACTATGTCGCGAACGATCTCGAACTCGCGCCGATAGGCAACGAGCGGCACCATGATCTCGAGCTCGACGGGTTTCTTGGCCTTCTTGCCGACCGCTGCTGCCGCCTCGAACGCAGCGCGGGCCTGGGTTTCGGTGATCTCGGGATAGCGGATGCCGAGCCGGCAGCCACGGAAGCCCAGCATAGGGTTTGCCTCCGACAGCTCCGCGATGCGCGCCGTCACCTTCTCGGGCGCGATGCCAAGATCGCTGGCGATCTCCGCGATTTCGCGCTTCTCCTGCGGCAGGAACTCGTGCAGCGGCGGGTCGAGCAGACGGATGGTGACGGGAAGCCCTGCCATGATCTCAAACAGCTGCTCGAAGTCGCCGCGCTGCATCGGCAGGATCTTGGCGAGCGCCGCCCGCCGCCCGGCCTCGTCGTCGGCGAGAATCATCTCCCGCACGGCGAGAATGCGGGCACCGTCGAAAAACATGTGCTCGGTGCGGCACAGGCCAATTCCTTCCGCGCCGAAATCGCGCGCCTGCTTGGCGTCGCGCGGCGTGTCGGCGTTGGTGCGCACGCCCAAGCGGCGCTCTGCGTCGGCCCAGCCCATGAGCGTGCCGAACGCGCCGGAGAGCTCCGGCTGGCGCATCTTGGCGCGACCGGCGAGCACCTCCCCAGTGCTGCCGTCGATCGTAATAATGTCGCCCTTGTGCAGAACGCGGTCGCCTACCTGCAGCGTTTCCGCCTTGGCATCGATGCGCAGCGTGCCGGCACCCGATACGCAAGGGCGCCCCATGCCCCGCGCGACGACGGCGGCGTGGCTGGTCATGCCGCCGCGGGCGGTGAGGATGCCGACGGCGGCGTGCATGCCGTGGATGTCCTCAGGGCTCGTCTCCTGGCGCACCAGAATCACCTCGTGGCCGCGGGAGCGCTCCTGCTCGGCGCCATCGGCCGTGAACACGATCTCGCCCGTCGCCGCGCCCGGCGAGGCGGGCAGCCCCCGCGCGATCACATCCTTCTTGGCGTCGGGGTCGAGCGTCGGGTGCAGAAGCTGATCGAGAGCACCTGGCTCCACCCGCATCACGGCTTGGCGCTGCGTGATAACGCCCTCCTCGGCCATATCGACGGCGATGCGCAAGGCGGCCTCGGCGGTACGCTTGCCTGAGCGCGTCTGCAGCATCCACAGCTTGCCGTTCTCGACCGTGAACTCGACATCCTGCATGTCGCGATAGCGGCTCTCGAGGCGCTCAAACACGCTCTTCAGCTTTGCGAACAGATCCGGCATCAGCGCTTCGAGCGAGGGGTCGTCACCATCGGCCGGCTCTCCCCGCGTCCGCTCGGTCAGCGGCTGGGGCGTGCGAATGCCGGCGACCACGTCCTCGCCTTGAGCGTTCAGCAGGAACTCGCCGTAGATCTCCTTGGCGCCGGTTGACGGATTGCGCGTGAATGCGACGCCGGTGGCGCTCGTCTCGCCGAGATTTCCGAACACCATGGCCTGCACGCTCACCGCGGTGCCCCAGGCATCGGGGATATTGTGCAGGCGGCGGTAGGTCTTGGCGCGCGCGTTCTGCCAGGAGCCGAACACCGCCGCGATCGCACCATAGAGCTGCTCGGCCGTGTCCTGCGGGAACGGCTTGCCGAGTTCGCGCTCCACGGCCGCCTTGTACTCCTCGATGATCTCCGCCCAATCGTCGGCCTTGAGATCGGTGTCGCTGACGAAGCCGTTGAGGTTCTTGAAGTTCTCCAAGATGTCCTCGAATACGCCATGGTCGACGCCCAAGACCACGTCGGCGTACATCTGGATGAAGCGCCGGTAGCTGTCGTAGGCGAAGCGGCGATCCTTCGAGCGCTCCGCCAATCCTTCAACCGTCTCGTCGTTGAGGCCGAGGTTCAGGATGGTGTCCATCATGCCCGGCATGGAGGCGCGCGCGCCCGAGCGCACGGACACGAGCAGCGGCTTTTTCACGTCGCCGAAGACGGAGCCCACCTCGTCGCCCACGAGTTGCAAGGCCTTCTCCACCTGGGGCTTGAGCCCGTCGGGCAGCTTGCGGCCGCTGGCATAGTAGGCGTCGCAGACCTCGGTGGTGATGGTGAAGCCCGGCGGAACCGGCAACCCGAGGCTCGCCATCTCGGCGAGGTTGGCACCCTTGCCGCCGAGTAGCTCGGTCATGGTCGCCCGACCATCGACGTAGCCCGCGGCGAACACATAGACCCACTTCGGCTGGTCGCTCGGAGCGCGCTCCGGCATGTTCCCTACTCCACTCGATGTCGCTTGCCGCCCACTCGGCGATGCGGCGCTGCTCTCACCTGCCATACCAGTCCCTTAGCTCGGTCGAAAGGTGCGGCGGGAAACCGCGGGTCACCAGTCCCTTGTCGCCATCGACCCGGCGCTCGCCGTCTTTGACGTAGGCGCCGGCTTCCCGCAAAGTTGCGCAGACCAAGCGGCCGCAAGAGGGAGTCTATGAGCCAACACCTAAACCAAGTGCTGACGACCCTGGACGAGACGCAAGACGCCGCACTTGGGCGCCTATTCGAGCTGTTGCGCATCAAAAGCGTCTCCACCGACCCGGCTTATGCGGAAAGCTGCCAGGCGGCAGCCGAGTGGTGTGCAGCGGAATTGCGCGATATCGGCCTCGACGCCCGCGTGGTGCCCACCACCGGCCACCCCATGGTGGTGGCGCACGACCGGCCGCAGGTCGCGCCGGGCACGCCGCATGTCCTCTTTTATGGCCACTACGACGTGCAGCCGCCAGACCCGTTGAGCCTGTGGACCTCCGACCCGTTCGAGCCGCGCATCGATACCGATCCCGTCAACGGCGAGATCATCGTGGCGCGCGGCGCCGAGGACAACAAGGGTCAGCTCATGACCATCATGGCCGCCTTGCGCGCCTGGAAGGCCGTCGCCGGCGAATTGCCGATCGCGGTCTCGGTGCTCGTCGAAGGCGAGGAGGAGTGCGGCTCGCCGTCGCTCCCGGCGTTCCTCGCAGAATACGGCGAGGAGCTCAAATCCGACATCGTGCTCGTGTGCGACACCGGCCAGTGGGACAAGGATACGCCCGCCATCACCACCATGCTGCGCGGGCTAGCGTCGCTCGAGGTGACGGTGACGGGGCCATCGCGCGATCTGCATTCGGGCATCTATGGCGGCCCCGCCGTCAATCCCATCCGCGTCCTCGTGCACGCCCTTGCGGCGCTTCACGACGACAAAGGACGTGTCACCGTTCCCGGCTTCTACGATGGCGTCGCCGAGCCGACGCCCGAGCAAGTCGAGCAATGGCGCACGCTCGGCTTCTCCGCTGAGCACTTCCTCGCCGGCGTCGGGCTCAAGGAGGCGGCCGGCGAAACGGGGCGCAGCGTGCTGGAGCAGCTCTGGTCGCGGCCGACGCTGGAGTTCAACGGCATCACCGGCGGCTATCAGGGCGTCGGCACCAAGACGGTGATCCCGTCGCAGGCCTCCGCCAAGATCACCTGCCGCCTCGTCGCCGGCCAGGATCCGGACAAGATCATGGAGACCATGCAGGCCTTCCTGCGCGCGCAGCTCCCCTCCGACTGCAAGGTCGAGTTCCGGGTCGGACAAGGTAGCACCGCCATCGCCTTCGCGACCACGACGACTCCCATGCAGGCGGCCGCTGCGGCGCTGCAAGAGGAGTGGGGACGCCCGACCGTGATGATGGGTTGCGGTGCCTCCATCCCCATCGTGACGTCGTTCAAGGATGTGCTCGGCTCGGACAGCCTGCTGGTTGGCTTCGGCCTGGAGGACGACCGCATCCACAGCCCCAACGAGAAGTACAATCTGACGAGCTTCAAGAAGGGTGCGCGCAGCTGGGCGCGCATTCTGGAGCGGCTGGCGGAGACGAAAGGGGCGCGTTGAGCGGTCTTTAGCGCGCGGATGCGCTGGCGCGCTCGGGCCGGAAGCCGGCGACGCGCGCCGCCTCGTCGCGGATGACCTTGGCGTTGTCGGTCTCGGCGTTGCCGGCGGGCACGCCGCCGACCTTGACCTCGGGCCCCGACCAAACCGGCCGCCGCGGGCAGCCGTCGCAGCTGTCCTTGTAGCTCATCATGGTGCGCCACGCCTTGCTGTTGACGTAGCCGTGGCCGTAGGGAAACGGCCGCGGCGTATCGTCGAGCGCGCGATCGTGGCGCGCGCCGATCAGGTGCCCAATCTCGTGCGCCAGCGAGTACATGGTGGACGCGCACTCGTGATCGACCACGGTGAAGGCGTCCGCCGCGTCGGCGCCGACGCGGATCGACAGCCCGCAGCCCATGGGATCGTCGACGACGAGCACGGCGGCATCAGCGCCGTACTTGTCGCGCAGGTCGTGGATCTCGTCCATGTACCCGTCGCCCTTGTTGCGGAACCGATAGACGTGATCGAAATGGCTGCCTTGCTCGACGTAGTCCGTCTCGTAGGCATGCGCGAGCTTGACGTGCACATTATCGATGCCGCTGTCCTTGAACGACTGATTGGCCTCGGCGATCGCCACGTCGATCAGGTCCTTCTCGATGTCGTCGTACTGGCTCGCCGCCTTCTTGGTGTAGGCGACGATCAGATTGATGGTTGCGTCTTTGGGGGCTTCGGCTTTCTTGTCACGCCGCTCGGGCAGCAGCATCGGCTCGTGATGCTCGGCACCCGGCTGCATCATCATGGCCTCGCCCTGATGCACCAGCGGATCGGTGCGCATCTTCATTTTGCGCATCATCTTCGGATCGGCGGGCCCGTGGTCCGGCGGGAGTTTGTCGGGCGCCAGCTCGAGCATGCCGTGCATGTCGCCTCCCAGGTTCTTGATGACGTACACGTGGCCGCCGTAATTGATTGTGCCGGCGAGTCTTCCGCCCGGCCACCACAAAAGCGTGACGGGATCATCGGTGCCGTCGATGACACCGCGCCAGATGTAGCCGTCACCGGACTTGGTGACGCCCGTCCGCTTCGCCGTAACGACGAGCTTCTTGTTCAGAGGAATGACGAGTGAGGGCGGCGTTCCCTGACCGGGCTCGTTCATGCCCTTGGTCAGCGCGTACTCCATGGTGGCGGCATCGGGGAGCTCCATCATGCTCATGCCCATCGCCGCCTTCAACTCCATGGACTTGTGCATCATGTCTTTCTGCTTGGCCGACATCGTGGCGTCCTTCGCCATCGGCGTGGCCAGACGGTTCCAGTCCTGATCGAGGCGCTTCACGCCGACGCCCTGGCGCTTCGCCGCCGCGAGGAACGCATCGAGCCGCGCGCGCGGCACGTTCCACATCTCGGCATGCGTCATGTCGAGGTCTTGCCCGGCGGTGGCCTCGGCAAGGTCGCTCAGCTCTTTGTATTGGGGCGTGCCCTTGGCGGGCAGATTGGAAAGAATGACACCGGCCTCATCGGGGCGCGTGTCGGCCGACGCGCTGAAGCTGCCCCAACGGCTAGCAAGCGCAAGTGAAAGGGCGACGAGGAGCGGCTTTGAGGTCCCAGTTCGTGCGCATGGCAGGCTCCGTCGGGACACTGAGGCGAATTTCATAAGGGCCCCCCGGGCCGAAACCCGGAGGACCTTTCGAGGGGAGGCCGAGGGCTTAGCCCTTCGACGACTTGGTCTTCATGTCAGCGAGGATCTGATCCCAAACGCCATGCGGGGAGAAGTCATCGCCGGCGGTGCAGGAATTGTAGGCGTCGAGCGACTTGCGCACGGCGTCGGCAAGCTCATAGCCGCTCATCTTGTCGACGTAGACCGACATCTTGCCGAGGAAGGTCTTGTAACCGGCATCGCAGTCAGACTTGGCGAAGGCCGGGGTCACGCCGAACAGCAGGGCGGTGGCGAGCGCGGCAGTAGCAAGCTTTTTCATGGGAATTCTCCTTCATCTAAGGTTTGGCGCATTTTCCGTCGCAGAGCGACGTCGTCTGCGTGCAGAGGAAAACTATCGGTGTGCCGGCCCGAGTTGAAATATCGATTGGGTCGGGTTTCGATAGCCGCAAGCTATCGGCCGAGCAGGGCGTTGCCGGGAGTATGATTTTCTCGCATGCGATGCCCTAGCGGCCGACGAAGACGACGCTCCGTACAAGGCACCATCATCGCCACGGATTTTAGGAATCCAAAAAGAGGCCGTTGCCAATTTGATTTAATGGCGTTTCACAGAGCCGTCTTTGGTGAAAGCCGAAAGACGAGCAATGCGGCGGCCAGCAGCGAGAGACCGACGCCGGCCACGCACGCCGGCCAGCCGAAACGGTCAAACACCAGTCCGAGCACGGCGCTGCCGACCAGACCGCCCATGAAGTAGCAGGCCAGATAGATGCCGCTTGCCGAGCCTCGATCGGTTGTAGCAGCACGGCTGACAAATCCCGTCGCGGCGGCTTGTGCGAAGAAGGTGCCGACGCCCACGAGCACCATGCCCCACAGGACGGCGGACAGGCTCGGCATCACCAGAAGCGGCAACCCCACGCCGGCAACGGCGAGCGACGCCCACACGGTCGCCTGCGTGCCGAACTTCTGCACCGCCCTACCCGCAAGCGGTGTCGTCACAATCGACGGCAGAAACACGAGATAGATGAAACCGATCCCCATCATCCCGACCTCGAGCGGCGGCCGCATGAGGATGAAGTTGACGTAGGTGAAGGTGCCGATGAAGGCGAACAGGATGCAAAAGCCGATGCCGAAGTCGGCGCGCAGCTGCGGGTTGCGCAAGTGCTCGCGCCAAGCGGACATGGGCGGGGTCTCGGGGCCGCCCTCGGACGTCATGCGCGGCACCTTGTCGACGGTGAAATAGACGAGCACGGCGCCCAGCAGGTTCAGAAGCGCAAACACGTGGAAGTTGGTGACGAGGCCCGCGGCGTTGACCACCTCGGCCGCGATGAAGCGGCCCACGAGATTGCTCGCCACGTTGCCGGTGATGTAGGCGGCGAAAGCGCCGGCGGCCTCTTTCTCCATGAACCGCTCGCCGAGATAGGCAAGCGTGAGCGTAAAAGCGGTGGCCATGAAGAGGCCCTGCACAATGCGCAACGCGGCAAAGACAGCGAGATTGGGCGCGACCGCGAGAAGGCTCGTTGGAATGGCAAGAAGGGCAAGGCTCAGCAGAATGCCCCAGCGCCGCTCGATGCGATGGCTCACGAATGCCATGGCGAGACCGGCGACCGCCATGCCCAAGGTGCTGGCGTTGACCGCAAGGCCCATCGCGGCCGGCGTCACGCCATAGTGCTTGGTCAGCGAGGGCAGGATCGCCTGCGTGGCGAAGAAATCGACGAGCGTGAAAAAGGCCGTCAGCGCCACGACCAGCGAGCGCCCGAAGGCACCGCCGAGCGAGCGCTGCATCATCGATGTCGTAGCGGTGCCCGCGTGTCCCATCGCTCACGACCCCTGTGGAAGGTGGCGCACGGGCGTCCGACCCGAAAAGCCATCGAGACGCCCGCGCTACTTGGTGCCCATGCCTACATGTCGTGGTTCTTGGGATCTGCGGCGATATCCGCCGAGATCAGCGTCACGGGCTCACTGCCCGTGTTCTTCCACCAGTGCGACAGGCCGCCCTGCTCGATCGACAGGTCGCCGGCGTTGTGCACGATCGGCACCGCGCAATGGGTGGAGTACTCGGTAATCGTCCCCGAGATGGTGTAGATCAGCGCGGGACGATCCTCGTGGCTGTGCATGGCGACCTCGCCGCCAGGCTGAATGACGAGACGGCGCATGCGGAACAAGCGCCCGGGAACGTTGACCTTCTCTTTGGCAAGGTCGATCGAGCCCAGAACCTCTTCGTTGACGCCCGAATGCGCCGAGGGACCACCCTTCTGGCCGTCGGCCGTCTCTTGGCCCGCGGGACAGCCGCCGGCATTGGCAGCGGTAGCGCCGATGAGGACGAGGCCCGTCAGCGCACCGGCAACGGTTAGCGCCATCCAGAATGGGCGGTTATGAGAACGAGGTGTGTACATGGGACGTATCTCCGTGTTGCAAAGGGGGGCGGCTCTCACGCCGGTACGGAGCCAAAATCGCGCTAACGAGAGCGCAGCGGAAATACCTGTTGGATCGGGTATCGATAGCCGCTGGCTATCGGCTACCCCGCCTGCGGCGATTGGCAAGGCCGGCCGCGCGGATGCGTGAAGGCTTCATGCCGGATATCCGTAAAGATCGATCGGCTCGGTGACGCCCGCCACCTTCGCACCGGGGCGCGACTGCGGCTCGACCGCCGGCGCATAGCCTTGATCGCGGGCCTCGCGCAGTGTCACGGCCGGCAATAGCGCCCGTGTCTTCTCCACCTTGTTGTGCTTTTCGAGCTTGGCGGCGAGGTTCACGGCCTCGCCGATCACCGTGTACTCGAGCCGCGTAGCGTCACCCAATGTCGCAAACACGACCGTTCCCGAAGCTACGGCGGCGTTTACGTGCAACGGCGGCTTGAGGCCCATGTCCTCCAGTGACCGCTGCCAGGCGAGCGCTTCGGCGAGAATGCTGTCGAGCGCGCGCAGCGCATCCGCTGCAGCCGTCGTCGACGGCGCCACGGCCCCGAAGGTCACCATGACGCCGTCGCCGAGGAACTTGTCGACCACGCCGTTGTTGTCCTGCACGATCGGAACGATGCGCGCGTGAAACGAGGTGAGCATGCGCACGACCTCACCCGGCGGCACCGTGGTCGAGAACGGAGTGAAACCGCGTATATCGATCATCATGATCGCGGCGGCGCGCTCGGCAGCGTGCCCGGCCTCGATCAATTCCTCCGACATGGAGATCTGCTCGGCAACGCCACGCGACAGGAAACGTTTGATTTCGCGGCCCGCCGCCTCCTCGCGCACCGCGGTCAACAGCGTCTGCTGCGCGCGCCGCGCGCCCACCGTGAGCACTCCGGTAACGAGCAGGATGGCAACGATCTTGTCGACCTCCGCTCCGATCAGGATGCGGTTTCCGGTGATGTAGGCGACGAAGTTGCGCGTCACGGCCCCGTCGGCAGACTCCGCCACCGCCACCGTCGTCAGCAGCGCCCACCCGACAGCCGCCGTCAGTCCGGCCGCCAGCACATAGCGATGGTCGAACCTCAGCGCTCTCAGCGCGATGAACACGAAGAGGTAGAGGATCGAGGGGACCTTGAGCGAGAAGGCCGGCGGCTCGCCGTACTGCATGTGGAAGGACCAGATGAGACCGAGCAGCAGGCTCATGTCGGCCACGATCGAGGGAATGACGAACCAGCCCGGCAACGGCCCGCGCTGCGACAACAGCAGCCTGACGAGCGCAAACGCCGTATAGGCGCCGAGCGCCAGCGGCACCGGCGCCAGCATCGTCATGGGGGCGTCCGCCGGACGCGGTGCCAGCACGTAAAGCACCGCCAGCGCGGCAGCGAGCCCAAGCTGGACGATAGATAATGAGACGTTCGGCGTCGCGATCCTGCGCGCGCAGCAGCTCGACCACCCTAGCCGGCAGGTGAGTGGCCGATACCGGCGCGCGGAACGCGGCGACAACGCCGCCGGGCATGCTGGCGAGCCTCGTCGCAAGCGCCTGCATCGCAGTCCCTTTCGGCCCTAGAGAAAGATCTCGGCCAGATCGATACTCGAATCGTGACCGACGCGGTCGAAGTTCTCGTCGAGCCAGTCCTCAGCTCTGCGTCGGCCGGCATCGCGCAGTCGGCACAGGAAGTCCCAATCCGGATTGAGCTTGGTGGCAACGCCAAGCTGCGCCATCTCCGCGTCGTCGCGGATCGAATGGATGCGCATGCGCTGGTACTTCGTGCCGTCGAGCGCGCCCTCGTCGATAAGCCGCGTCACGAACTCCACCGCGCGCATCTCGCGCATCAGCGAAGAATTGAAGCTGATCTCGTTCATGCGGTCGAAGATCTCGGGCGCGGTCTTGGGGAGCTTCTTGCGCTCGATCGGATTGATGTGGACGATGATTACGTCCTTCGACGCGCCGTTGTAGATCAGGGGAAAGATTGCCGGGTTGCCCATGAAGCCGCCGTCCCAGTAGGCCTCACCCTCGATCTCGACGGCTTGGAACACGTAGGGCAGGCAGGCCGAAGCCATCACCACGTCGACGGTGAGCTCCTCATTGTGGAACACGCGGATCTTGCCGGTGCGGACGTTGGTGGCGCTCAGGAATAGGCGCGTTGCCTTGTTGCAGCGGGAGAGCTTCTCGAAATCGACTACCCGCAGCAGCACGTCCTTGAGCGGATTGAAGTTGAAGGGGTTGAGCTGATAGGGCGAGAACAAGTGCGTCAGCGCCTGGAAGGCGTGGTAGGTCGGCGAGAACTCCGCCTGGAAGCCGTAGGCCTGCAGCCATTTCTCCCAGGGCAATGTGCGCACGGGGCTGTAGAGCTCGCCGGCCTGGCTGATCTCCGTCCAGAACTCGCTGAGCTTGTCGCGGGCGCCGGCCGCGCCTCCGAGCGACACGCCGTAGGCCATGACCACGGCGTTCATGGCGCCGGCACTGGTGGCACTCAACGCCTCGATATCGAGACGTCCGTCCTCGAGCAGGCGGTCGAGCACGCCCCAGGCGAAGGCGCCATGCGCACCCCCGCCCTGCAGCGCGATGTTGACCGGCTTGCGGTTGGCCTTGGGACGCGTTGCGGCCTTCGGCCGGCCTGGCTCCTGAATGGTCATTGTGCCGTCCACCCGCCTTCGATGGGCAGCGCTGCGCCCGTGATCGAGGCGCCGCCGCCCGTACACAGGAACACCGCCAGCGCGCCGATCTCCTCGGTTGTCACGAACTTGCGCGTCGGCTGGGCATGCAGGAGCACGTCGCGGATGACCTGCTCCTCGGTGAGATTACGCGCTTTCGCGGTCTCCGGTATCTGTTTTTCCACCAGGGGCGTGCGCACGTAGCCGGGGCAAATGGCGTTCACCGTGATGCCGTGCTCGGCCGTCTCCAGCGCCACCGTCTTGGTGAGGCCCAAAACACCATGCTTGGCCGCAACGTAGGCCGACTTGTAGGGCGAAGCGACCAGCGCGTGCGCGGAGGCGACGTTGATGATGCGCCCCCAATTGCGCGCCTTCATCTCCGGGACCACCGCGCGGATGGTGTGGAAGGCCGCCGACAGGTTGATGGCGATGATGGCATCCCACTTGGCGATGGGGAACGTCTCGACCGCCTCCACGTGCTGGATGCCGGCGTTGTTGACGAGCACGTCGACCTTGCCGAGCGCCTTGCCGGCCGCCGCGACCATGCCGGCGATCTCATCGGGCTTGGTCATGTCGGCGCTCGAGTAGGCGACCTTCACGCCGAAGGTGTTCTCCAACTCGGTGCGCGTCCTTTCGATCTCGGCGGCATCGCCAAAGCCGTTGAGCATCACGTGCATGCCGGCGCCGGCGAAAGCCTGCGCGATGCCAAGGCCGATGCCGCTGGTCGAGCCGGTCACGATCGCCGACTTTCCGGCGAGCGTCTTGGTGGACAGAGCAGCACTTGATGGTGCGGTCATCATCGTCATGGGTGTCACCCTTGCTCGAGCCTGCAGTCCCTATTGCGATACGTCGCGATGCGCCTTGATCTTCTTGTAGGCGACCGGCAGGAGCGACAGGACCGCAAGACCGACGAGCGCCGTAATGACCTGCGGTGTCAGTGCGCCCTTGAGCGAGAACTCCTGCGCGCTGTCGAATATGCTGCCGAGTCCGGCGCCGATCGAGGCAAAAACGAACGTGCCCGGAATTATTCCTAGAAACGTCGCAAACACGAAGGTGCGTAGCGAGACGCCGAGAAATGCAGGCACTAAATTTACGATGAAGAAAGGAAACGCCGGGATTAGCCGCAGCACCAGCAGATAGCTCATCGCATCCTCGTTGAAGCCCGCTTCCATTTTCGCAAGCCATGGGCCGGCCTTGGCGCGCAAGGCGTCGCCGAGAACGAAGCGCGCGGCCAGAAACAGCAGCGTCGCCCCTGCGGTCGCGCCGACGACCACGGCCGCCGTGCCTTCCCAGATGCCAAACAGGAACCCGCCGGTGAGCGTGAGCACGGCTGCGCCCGGCACCGACAGCGCCACGGCCGCGGTATAGACGAGGACGAACAGCAGCACCGACAGGACAGGCATTGCGTCGACAAAGGACGTCAGCGTCTCTCGGTTGCGCCTCAACTCGTCAAACGTCAGATAGCGGTCGAGGCCGAGTGCGAAGAACGCGACAATGCCCACGCCGAGCACGGCGAGAGGAACGAGCCGTTTCCAGCTCGCCACCGGCTTGGGCTCCAGCATCTGCTTTTCGCTTGCTGCCGTTGTCATAGTTCACTCCGTGAAAAAAAGATCGGGACCCGGTTGGAGCCGGGGGACGGGGGGAGGAGGCACCTACCCGGGTCCCGGAGACGCTGTTGGCCGAGGGAGGGGGGAACGGCCGTCAGCGGGGTGGAAGCACGTGGCAACAAAAAACTCATGGCAGCCTCTGCATGAGGCTCACGACCGTGCGCGTGCGATTTGAGAACAGTTGCGGGGCGAACCAGGCGCCGGCCACGCGCTTCGACACCTCGCCGAGCGTCGGATACGGCGCGATGATCGAGGCCATATCGCGCATGGTGAGACGCTTCTGCACGGCCAGCACCCACGGCAGGACGAGTTCGCCCGCATGGCGCCCGACGATGGTCGCCCCGACGATCAGGCCGCCCTTGCCGACAACCGCCTTGATAAATCCGTCGGTCGCCCGTTCGGCTTGCGCGCGGTCGTTCTCTTCGAACGGCCACGTCACGGATCTTGCGCTCGGGTCCTTGTCTTTGGCCTGCGCCTCGGTCTGCCCGACGTGCGCGAGCTCCGGCTCGGTATAGGTGACCCAAGGCACCGCGCGGTAATCCACCTTGGCCGGCAGATTGAACAGCGCGTTGCGGATAACAATGCCGGCGTGATAGCCCGCCATGTGCGTGAACTGGAAGCCGCCCGCCACGTCGCCGATGGCAAACACGCGCTTGTTTGTCGTGCGCAGCCGGTGATCGACCTTAATGCCTGCCGGGCCATATTCGATGCCTGCCACCTCGAGATCGAGACCGCCGACATTGGGCCGCCGCCCCGCGGCAATGAGCACATGCGTGCCTTCGATCCACTGCGCGCGCGATCCGGTGGAAATCATCACGGCGATCATGTTGCCTTCGCGCGTTACGCGGTCGACCTTGGCGCGCTCGATGATGCTGACGCCTTCGGCCACAAGCCCCTTACGCACGACGGCGACCGCTTCGGCGTCGTCCTTCGGCAAAATCGACATGGCTTCGACCACGGTGACCTTGCAGCCAAGTCGCCGGTGCGCCTGCGCCAGCTCCAGGCCGATCGGGCCGCCGCCGATCACGATGAGATGACCCGGCGCCTCGGTCAGATCGAAAACGGTCTCGTTGGTCAGGTAGGGCACATCGTTCAGGCCCGGGATTGGCGGCACGAAGGCGCGCGATCCCGTCGCAACCACAAAGCGCCGCGCTGAAATCTCACGGTCCCCGGCGACGATGGTGCCTGGGCTCGTAAACTTCGCCGCCGTCTCGATGACATCAACGCCGAGCCCCCGGAAGCGCTCCACCGAATCGTGCGGAGCGATAGAGCCAATGACACCGTGAACGTGTGAATTTACCTTGAGAAAATCGATCTCTGGCTCGTGGCCATTCACGCCGAAGCGTTGCGAGGTCCGGACCGCTTCGGCAGCCTCCGCCGCGGCGATCAGCGCCTTCGATGGGACACATCCGTAATTGAGACAATCCCCACCCATCTTGTGCTTCTCGACAAGCACGACCTTGGCGCCCAGCTGGGCGGCGCCGGCGGCTACGGAAAGGCCACCCGAGCCGGCTCCGATTATGGCAAGGTCCACTTTCATTGGCTTCGACATGCTCCGCGCTCCCAAGCGGTTACGTCTTCGACATTGGCCGCGTTACAAATCGGCGCCCGTCGCGAATAGTCCTGTGCAACGTTATTCCAATCGAGCTTGATGGCCCCGGCGGGCCGTTAGCGGGCTATTTGCCTTTTCCCGAAATTCCCGGCCCGATGCTCAATAGTTCATCACCTCGTTCACACCCCGGACCGTAACGATCAGGGTGCTGGAGCGGAAATACCGAGTGGATTAGAAATTGATAGCCAATGGCTATGGTCCAAGAGGCTAGCGGCAACGCCATGCTAGAGACTGTCCGGCATACACAAGGTCGTCCCATGGAAATGCACCAGGTGCGCTACTTCCTCGCGGTATCGCGCACGCTCAATTTTACGCGCGCCGCCGAGGAGTGCCATGTGGCCCAGCCCTCGCTGACGCGCGCCATCAAACAGCTCGAGGAAGAGCTGGGCAACGAGCTGTTCCGGCGCGAGCGCAATCTCACGCATCTCACCGAGTTCGGTCAGCGCATGCTGCCGCTGCTGCAGCAGTGCTACGACAGCGCCGCATCCGCCAAGGCGCTCGCCTCCTCGCTCAAGTCCGGCGACGTCGCGCCCTTATCGATCGCGCTATCGAGCGCGGTCGATCTGGCTTTGATCGTCCCCAACCTCACCGAGCTGATGCGCGCCTTCAAAGGCCTGGAGCTGCGTTTTCTGCGCGGGACGCGCGAGCAGGTCATCGATTGGCTTAAGAAGGGGTGACGCGGAGCTCGCGGTGGCTGGACCCTTGGGGGAGACCTGGGATCGTCTCGACGCATGGCCGCTCTTCACCGAGCGCCTGAGTCTGGCCGTCAGCACGCAGCATCCCCTTTCCAAGCGCGACAGCATCGACGCTTCCGAGCTTGCCGACGAGCGCGTGCTCTTGCGCACGTATTGCGAGGTCGTGGAGGAGTTCACGGAGTTCATGAAGAGCCATCAGCTCCACGCCGTCATCAGTCACAAGATCGTCTCCGACCCCGACCTCATCACCATGGTCGAGGCCAATCTCGGCATCGGCATGCTTCCGGAAAGTGCCGCCGTCCCCGATCGCGTGCGACTTATCGACATCGATGGGTTGGATTTGAAGCGCACCATCTATCTTTACGGAGTCGCCGGGCGCCAGCGCTCACCGGCAGCAACCGCACTTGTCCGGCTGATGCGGGCGGACGATTGGTCCGCGCGCGCGGCATAGCTTACGAGCCGCAGGACCTCAGCGCCGCGAGAATGTCCTCGACGTCCATACGCTTGCGGAAATCCGGATCGACGTAGCGGGCCACGATGCGACCGTCCCGCCCTACGACGAAGGTTGCCGGGATCGGCACGAACCAGGACGAGGAATTCTGGAATCTCGGCACATTAATTCCGTGCGCCAGGTAGAGCTTGCGAACGCGCTCTCCGAGCCACACGACGAGGCCGAGGCTCAAGGCGTAGCCGTGGTCGATATCGGAAAGGATGCGGAAGGCATTTCCCGTGCTGGCGGCCGCCTTCTTGGTGAACTCCTCGGTTTCCGGCATGATCGAGGTGACGTTCGCACCCTGGGCGGCGATCTCGCTGAGAGCCTCGCTGAGCGCGGCAAGCTCGATGGCGCAGTATTCACACCAATGGCCCCGGTTGAAGCTGATCACGGCCGGACCATCGGCGAGCAGGTCGCGCAGATCGAGCAGACGACCACTTTCGTCCGGCAACAGGAAGGACGGCATGCGCTCGCCCACTTTCGGCGCCGATCTGCCAGCCTCGCCGGTTCGAATGCGCTGGACGAGATCGTCGTAGGCCTCGGCGAAGGGCAGGCCGAACTTGCGCACCGCCCCAGAAAAGGCCTCCAGCCGCTCGTGCAGCGGCGCCTCCATTGCACAGATCTGCTTGAAAGCGTCTTCTAGGCTTTCCGCCTGCATTCACCGCGCCTGCATTCGCCGAGCACCCACTGCGCCCGTTCGAGCGCTGATTCGAGGGCGCCGACCCTCGTGCACAGACTAGCTTTTTGGTGCGGCTTGCCTAGCACCCATTCGCCGCGGCTATATCTGAACTTTGTTAGATAGCGCCGTCCAAGGCCGAGAGGATCTGGTCGAACTCCATGCGGCGGCGAAACTCCGGATCGACATGGCGCGCCAGCACGCGCCCGTCGCGTCCCACCACGAACGTCGCCGGCAGCGGCACGAACCAGCCGTCGTTACCCTGATACTCCGCCAGTCGGTAGCCGTGACCATGCATCAGCTCGGCGACGCGCTGACCGAGCCACATGGCAAGGCCGAGCGAGAGAGCATAGGCATTATCGATGTCGGTCAGGACGATGAAGTTGTTCAAGACCTGCTCGGGCAGGCGGCGCGCGAACTGCTGGCGGTCCGGGAGGATCGAAACGAGCTGGGCGCCGCGCGCGGCGATCTCCTCATGGTGGCTGGCAATGACCCCGAGCTCGATTTTGCAGAATGGGCACCAATGACCGCGGTTGAAGCTGATCACGGCGGGGCCGGGGGCTAAGACCTCCTCCAAACTGACGAGACGCCCCGTAACGGCGGGCAAAAGAAACGGCGGCATCGGGTCGCCGATATCGGGGGCCATGGCCCCGACCTCGCCGGCCTTGAGCCGGGCGACCAGATCGTCATAGGCCTCCGCGAACGGGAAGTTCAGCTCGCGCAGCCGGTCGGCATAGGCGGTGAGCCGCTCGTTCAGCGGCGCGTCCATCCTGCAGATCTCGTCGAAGGCCTCCGCGAGCGTCGTAGCTCTTTTCAATTGGGCATACCTTGCTCTTGCGCGCCGCCGCGCGTCCTCGTTCCCCGGGCGGTCGGACATCCTTGGCGTGGCCCGATTTCCACCCGGTGGCAGTTATGACCCATGCAGGTAAAGAGCCAAAATAGCATGTCCCTTCGGATTCCATAGCGAGCCGCTATCGCCCCCAATACCTGCCCGGAGCTAGTGTGCTAAGTCTTGGCGAGCCAAAACGAACCCGCCGCGCGGGAGGCAGGGCTGCGAACGATGCCGGAAAAGTCCTTGGCGGAAGTCCTCGACGAGGCCTTCGAGCAGTGTCGCAGCATGGATGCCTCGCTCAACGAGCGGCTGGGCGCCTTCGCCGACATCGTGCGCAAGACCGACAAGACGTTTGCCGAGGCCGTCGACCGCCTGGTGGCGCGGCTGCAGGAGAAAGACGCGGGCGCGGGGGCGCCGGCGCCGGGCGATCCGATGCCGGGGTTCATGCTCCCCGACGACGCAGGCCATCTCGTGAGCCTCGAGCAGCTGCTCGAGGACGGTCCCGTTGCGCTCGCCTTTCACCGTGGCCACTGGTGTCCCTACTGCCGCATCAACACCAACGCCCTCGTGGAGGTGCAGGAGAAGGCGCGCGCCGAGGGCGGCCAGATCGCCGCGATCCTTCCCGAGCGCCGGCAGTTCGCCGCCAAGCTGCGATCGCAGGCCAACGTGCCTTTCCCCATCCTGCTCGACATGGACAACGGCTACGCCATGTCCTTGAACCTCGCGATCTGGGTCGGCGAGGAGATGAAGGAGATGATCGCCGCCGCGGGCTGGAACATTCCCGCCTACCAGGGCAACGACACCTGGATGCTGCCGATCCCCGCGACCTTCGTCGTAGGCACCGATGGCCGCGTTGCCGCCCGCTTCGTCGATCCCGACTACCGCCGGCGCATGGCGGTCGAGGACATGCTCGACGCCCTCAAGAGCGCCGGCTAGCAGACCGCCCATAGCCAAGTTCTATCGATCGGGAGTGCCTCGGCATTTCCGCGCTGACCGTTTGCCGCCAATCTCCGCGGCGAGCCCGCGCCATTGCGCGCGACCAGCCGGAGGATTTGACCATGCCACGCCTGCTTGCGCCTTTCGCCCTCGTCCTGTGCTTGGGCCTCTTCCTATCCGCCAACCTTGGTGCGGCCCGCGCCGACGTATCGCTGACCGGCGACGGCATCGTGAAAGTGAAAAGCGCCTATGGGTTCGAAGAGACGATCAACCGCCTCAAGGCCGACATCGCCGACAAGGGCATCATGTTCTTCATGGCGGTCGATCAGTCGAAGCTCGGCGCCGGTGCCGACATCAAGCTACCTGCCGTCGACGCTGCTGGTGTTCGGCAATCCGCCGCTCGGCGTCCAGTTCCTGACTGCCAACCCCAATGCCGGGCTCGACTGGCCCGTGCGCCTGCTCGTCACCCAGGATGACAAGGGGCAGGTCTGGGCCGTCTACACGGATTTCGACTGGATCAAGCGCCGGCACGGGATCACCGACCGCGACGCCGCCTTCAAGATGGCGTCTGAGGTCATCGCCTCCATCACGTCGAGCGTGGCGGGCAAGTAGCGGCGATCCCGCACGCCGTACCGCTTGAGGGGCCCGTCCGCCAGACGTCCAACTCCGCACAATCACCTGTGGAGGCAATTGCATGCGGCGAATATATCTAGTAGGGAATGCGGGTCCGAGACGTTTGGGAAAAGGCAACGAATGAATAATCGGCTTGCGCTGCTGTCACTCGCTCTCGTCGCCACGTCGTCTCTGCGCGCAAGCAGAGGAGCGCAAGGCTTGGCCGTGGCCAAGCGAGGTCTTTAACGCGCAAAAGCGCCCCGGCGTCGCGGGTGCGTTCGACTATTACCTGCTTGTGCTGTCGTGGAGCCCAACCCACTGCGTGACTGCATCACCGGGCAAAGACGACATGCAATGCGCGCGCCGCGACGGCAAGCGCTTCGGCTTCATCTTGCACGGGCTATGGCCGCAGTACGAGAAAGGCTATCCCGACGGTTGCCGAACCGCGTGGCGTCCCTTCGTTCCCGAGCCGATCATCGCGAGTATGCGCGAGGTTATGCCGAGCCGCGGACTGGTGATCCACGAGTACCGCTCGCACGGGACCTGCTCCGGCCTCAGGCCCGGTTCCTACTTCACGCTCGCGCGCCAGTTCTACAACCGCATTAGAATTCCCAAGCGATACGAGAACCCGATCGACATGCAGTTCGTGCAGCCGCGCGAAGTGCTCGCAGACTTTCTCAGCGCCAATCCGAGCCTCAAGCCCGACATGATCACCGTGATGTGCGGCGGCCCCGGGAACTGGTTGAAGGAGGTGCGCATCTGCATGACGCGGGACGGCCGTTTCCGCAGGTGCAGCGCCAGCGCCTTGCCGCGTAATACGTGCCGCGCCGGCAAAATGAACGTGCCACCCGTGCGCTCGACCTGGCGCCCGGGTCACGGCCCCGTTCTTGGCGGCCCCGATGCCGTGGCGCCGCTAGCCCGTCCGCCCATCATCGAAAGCCCCCGCTTCTAGCCATTGGGATGCTGGAGCAACTGTGGATGACTGTGGACAACGAGCAACGTTTCCGCACGTCTCGCCCTCAGTCAGCTTAAATCGGCGGCTTACCAACCGCAGGATTCGTAAGGTGATTCGAGCCGAAAGCGGGGGTCGGCGAGATGCGAGCGGCACGCATAGTCTCTACGCAATCCGGGCTTGGCATCGGGCGCACGCCGGCCGCGCCGATCGAACACGACCGCCGTTCTTCCAAAACGACCGGGCGGCTGCGCGCCGCGCTGCTCTGGGGCGGGCTCGGCTTCATCGCCGGCGCCGTCTTCTGGCATCTCGTCGGCTTCTGGTCGTTCATCGCCGAGGTCGTCCTGGACCGCGCCCCGGCCGCGCAGGCTTCCGTGGTGGCACCGCCGAGCACTGCTTCCGTCCCGACCGTCGTGCTTGTCGAGGCCGACCGCTGCACGACGTTGGCGCTCGACCGGCGTTCCAACCTCACCCTGGCCGTCCCCTGCGCCAACGACGGGTCGCAATTGCGGCTATTGCCGGACACCGCCACGCGCACGGATCTGACGGCCTTGACGGCGCCGCGCCTGCAGGCTGCCGGCTATCGTCCCGACTGACTCTCGTTCCAGATCTCGCGACCGGAATTCGCGCCTAGGCAATCTTGCGCACGCGCTCCGACCGCCAGCCGGCCGGCGCGATGGCGATCGAGCCCAACCCAACCTCGGCGGAAACCGTGTGCAGCGTCGTTGGGTCCTGGCTCCAAAGTTGCGCAAGCCGCATGACGTGGTCCTCGGTCGGATGCAAGATCATCTCGCCGCCGGCGTCGCCCTTGCGCCCCTGCACGCCACGCAGCTCGAACAGCTTCAGCCCCAAGCCGCGCTCCTCCTTGCTCGTGCGCCCCTTGTTCCACACGATGCCTTCGTCCGTGACGGCAAAGGCGCGCACCAGCCTCCCGTCGCGCACGCGCGCCCAGGCGTAAAAGTCGATGGGCGGGTAGCTGAAGAAGTACTGCACCTCGGCAAAGCGTCCTCCCAGATCGACGAGCAGGGGCGTGCACTTGTCGATGAACCCGCGTCCCACGGGATGCGGCAACGGCAGGCCCACGACGAAGATCCAGCCGCGCAGCGGCGGCGAGACGAACACGTGCGTGGCGCTGATGCGGTTGTCGTAGATCGCGCCGATGCCGGAGTTCCAGTTGCATTCCGTGGGCTCAATGAGCCCCAGCGCGTCGATCACCTCTTGCGGGTCCTTGCTGCGAATGGCGAGCCACGCCATGGAGCAGCCGAACGCGCAGGGGCGATCGGGAACGACGTCGAGCAAGACCGCGCCTTGACGCGTCTCGCGCGCCAGCCAGTAGGCCGCCACGACGGTCAAAGCGATCATGCCGGCAATAACGAGGGTCACGACGGGTGGTCCCGGGATGCGAGCGCATTTATCGGGCGGATTGCCGCGATCCGACAAGGGAGCGAGCGCGAGACCCTGGGGAAAAGGAAGAGTTATCCTAAGGCACGCGGGGTGCCGCAAAGAGCCTGAGGCTTTTGAGGAAACGAGGCCAGCTCGCGTCACCGCCGGTAGCGGGGTAGTCCGACGGACGCCGCAAAGCTGGCCTCTGGCCTCGCGGAACGCGCCACTTGAGGGCATCTGACGCGCTCTGCGGCTTGGTCTCTCGGCTGCGCCGCTGCGGAAGAGAAGCGGTATTGCCGAGTGGCCAATGGCTTATTTCCGCACGCGTACGGATAGCCGAGGTCTATGACACGCCTATGTCGGGAGCAGATGCCTGGCCGCACGCAGAAGCGGGCGCGCGAATTATCGCGCGCCCTGAGTGCTTTGGCCTGACTTTGCGGCTGGAGGCCCGCGACCTTACGGGACCGCGACCTTGGCGGTGAACACGAACCGCTCGTCGCAGAAGTTGGCGCTGGCGCAGATATTGGCGGCATCGCCGCCGATGTTCGTGTCCCAATACCGGAAGTCGAACGAGATGTTGTCGACGCCGAGCAACAATCCCGCGTTCCAGTAGTAGTACTCGTCGTCGTTGCCGTTGACGTTGACGAAATAGCCGTCGTTGGCGTCGCCCTTCTGCCAGCCGATGAGGCCATTCAAGGTGGGCGTGAAGATGTGAACCTTGGGAAGCGTCCAGGCAGCAAAGGTCTCAATCGTCCAAACCGAACCGGTCTCGGCGAAATAGTCCGGGGACCAGAATACCGTCGTCCCCGTGGTCAGGCTCGGATGCAGCACCGACCAGCTGTAGCCAGCCTTGAGCTCCACGTAGTCGAGATTGCCGGCAAAGTCGTTGGCGCCTGGATAGGTGTAGTAGATCGCGCCGAAGTCGAGGTTCATCAGCCCAAGCGGCGAATTCCACGTCGGTCTGATGCCGCCGTACCAGTCGATCTCGACCTGCGCCTCCGTGCCCGAAACCGCGGGATCATCGCCGAAGTCCAGGCCCGAGGCCCAGGTTCCCAGATACAGGATGCCGTAGCTGATATCGGCACCGCCTTGGATCGTCGGATCGTTGTCGGTCTGCGAAATGCCGCGGAACACGTAGTCCGAGGTCCCCGCGAGGTTGAACGAGTAGGTGAACTTGCGTCCCTCGTCGACCGGCGGCGGCGGGGCGCTGTATTCCTCGTAGCCGTCGGCGACGGCCGGGATGGCAAGCGCCAGGACTGCGAAGCTGACAGCGCCAGATATCGTGACGAGCTTGCGGCACGCGTTCATAGGAAACGATCCCCTCGTTTCGGCAAGAACGCGCCACACATGTTGGAGCCGTAGAGTCGGCTTTGATCCAAAAGGCCTGAGAACGTGCTCCGCCACAAGAGGCATTCGATTTGGAAGCGCACGTGCAGGCGTACGTGTTGCAGGACGGCCACGCCGCCTGTGAATCATTCGTTACGGGATTGTAAATGCCAAACGAATAGGGCCGGAAAATTTCCGGCCCCCAGTCGTCCACAGTCATCGAGATCGAGTTGCTTAGGGCACCGCAACGGTGGCGCTGAACACGAAGCGCTCGTCGCAGAGATCTTGTTGCCGCACAGTCCGGCGCCCGCTTTGAGATCGCTATCCCAGTAGCGGAAGTCGAACGACAGGTTCTCGACGCCGAGCGTCAGACCCGCATTCCAGTAGTAGTATTCGTCATCGCCGCCGCGATTAAACCTTCCGACGACTGCGCCCTTCTCCCAGCCCAGCAGGCCGCTGATCGTCGGATCGAAGACGCCGATCTTCGGCAGCGAATAGCTCGCGACGCTTTCCGTCGTCCACACCTCGCCAACCTCGCCGCCGTACTCCGGCGAGTAGAACACCGTGGTGCCCGTGGTCAGGTTCTTGATGAACAGCGAGGGAAGCGTGTAGCCGGCCTTGAACTCGACGTAGTCGGCCTCGCCGACGCCGGATCGTTGTAGCCCGGGTAGGTGTAGTAGATGACGCCGAAGATCGAAATCGACCGTCCCGAAGCGGCGAGTTCCAGGACGGCTTGATGCCGCCGTACCAGTCGACCTCGAGCTCCCCGTCGGGCGCGAGGTCGATGCCCGGAGGCCCACCCACCGGCGTAGAACATGCCGTAGGAGATGCCGATCGAGCCCTGAATGGTCGGATCGTTGTCGGTCTGCGAGATGCCGCGGAAGACGTAGTCCGAGGTGCCCGTGAGGCTGGCGGACCAGGAGAACTCTTCGGCCGTCGCCGCACCAGAGAAGGCAAGCAGCGCCAGGCTGGCGGACCCTACGAGTGCCGTTACGCTACGAGATACGCGCATGATGAAACTCACCCCCAACACGACTACGCCACCGACGTAAGCCGGCACACAGCTACCGGCTGCCAGGGGCCAAACCGGGCACCCAAGCCTTCAAGTTGTAGAGAGCCCGCAAACGGCCCTCAGCTCAAGGAGAAATGGCGCAGTTAGGCGTCTCCTCGGCACCCATGTCACTTTGGTGCAACGCTCGGCCTCGGCGAGCACCGCTTCCCAACTCGCCTATCCCTCAGACACGGCGCCACAAACGAATCGGGGCCGAATAATTCGGCCCCGACCGCTACGCGTCGTCCAGCTGAGAAAGACGGACTTAGGGGACAGCGACTTTCGCCGTGAAGACGAAGGCCGAGTCGCACTGGAATACCGGACCGGTGCAGAAACCACCGTTATTGCTCACGTTGGTGTCCCAATAGCGGAAGTCGAAGGTGATGTTGTCGACGGCAAGCCCGAGGCCCGCGTTCCAGTAGGTGTAGCTGCTCGAGCCGTTGGCAAACAGCGCCTTCCAGTTCACGTTGTCGCCGGTCTGATAGCCGATCAGGCCGTCGATGGTGGGCACGAACATCGCGACTTTGTGGAACTCGTAGCCCGCCTTGCCTTCCACGGTCCACACGTTGCCGGTCTCACCCGAGTACTCGGGCGACCAGTAAACAAGCAGACCCGCCGTCAGGTTCTTGTGCAGCTCGCCACTGACGCCGGCCTTGAGCTCCAAGTAGTCGAGCTCGCCAGCAAAGTCGTTGGCGCCGGGATAGGTATAGTAGAGGATCCCGAAGTCGAAATTCGCCGGCCCCCACGTCGGCGTGATGCCGCCGTACCAGTCGATCTCGACCTGCGCATCGGCACCGGACGTAGCCGGACCGAAGACCTGATCGCCGAAATCGATCCCCGAGGCCCAGGTCCCGAGATAGAGGATGCCATAGCCGATATCGGCGCCGCCTTGGACGACGGGATCGCGCGCCGACTGCGAGTAGCCGCGGAAGATGTAGTCGGAGGTGCCCGCGAGGTTGAAGGAGTAGGTGAACTTGCGCCCCTCATCCGGTGGCGGAGGCGGTGCCGCGTATTCTTCGTAGCCGTCGGCGAAGGCCGCGCCCACGGAAGCCAACAGCGCGACACTTGCCGCGCCCCACACGGCAGCAAGCTTGCGAGAAGTAATCATCGAAGTGGAATCCCTCTTGTGAGAGGGCAGATACGCGCCCAACCGCCAGACATGCTTATCCGCGGTGCGCAAATCACGAGATTCCACGGCGTGCGTCCAGCAACGCGAGAGAATCGCTTGGATCACAAGGGCTAACCGCCCGATTTCCTATTGATCAGCGATCAGCAGTGGCATCTCGGCAACTTCTCTATGAATTACAAGACGTTGGTTGCCCACATATTGGGCAAGTTGATCAAAAAACGGGGCCGAGCTTTTGGCTCGGCCCCGGTGCGTGAAGTCTGGTTGTCGGCAGGCTTAGGGCAGCGCGAGCGTGGCGCTGAACACGAAGCGCTCGCCGCAGGCGTTGTTGGACAAGGCGAAGTCCACGCCGCACGACGTGTCGCTGATGTCAGTATCCCAATAACGAAAGTCGAAAGTGAGATTTTCGACGGCAAGAGCGAGCCCAGCGTTCCAATACGTATAGTCTAGAACGTTGTTCTCGTTAGTCGGTGTAGCCAACAAGGCCGCCAACGGTCGGCGTGAACATGCCACGTCTTAGGTAGCTCATATCCCAGCGAACCCTCGTAGACATACCACTCATTGCCGGCGACGTCCGGGCTCCAGTAGAAGGTACCTTTGGCGGTCAACTTGGGCAGCACTTCCATACTCGCGGCAGCCTTGAGTTCCCAATACTCAATATAACCGGCGGACGGATAGCCGTAGTAGATGTAGCCGAAGTCGAACGACACCGGACCCCAGGTCGGCGTGACTCCGGCATAGTAGTCGATTTCGATGTCTGCGTTCGGATCGAATTCGATGCTCGAAGCCCAAACACCGGCATAGAACATGCCGTAGGTCAGGCCGGCCGAGCCCTGAATCGCCGGATCGTTATCAGTCTGCGAGAGGCCGCGGAACACGTAGTCCGATGTCCCAGTCGCGCTCGCAGACCACCCAAATTTCCTCTGCCAGGGCAGCGCCCGACATCGAAACTAGTGCTACGCCTGCTGCTCCACAGAGAGCGGCTAGATTACGAGATACGGTCATTGGTACTTACACCCCCGTTACGCTACTTAACCTTAAAGCGCCAACTCCGTGACCGCACCCGCGGCGTCTCAGCGAACGCTTCTGGATCCTAGAAAAGGCGCAAACACCCGGCACCTCAAGCTAAAACCACCTACAACCGTCGCTCCCTGACAACCATGTCACCCGAAGGTCACGCCCCACCCCGATTGACTAGAAAGCATTCAAAAAACGCCCGCTGAACCGGCAATTCAGCCCCGAAATTGGTTTGGACTCTGAGCGTTCTGCCCAAAAATTGAGCGATTCGCCGATGCGCAAGGGGCACGGTCAAGATCCGTCATGATGTAGCAAACGCGCGGGAGAGAAATGTTATCGCCTTTCCTGCTACCTGAAGTCCGCAATGCCCGATCCCAGCACCCCGCGAACCGCTCTGGTCACAGGCGCCGCCCGCCGCATCGGCCGCGCCATCGCCGTCGATCTGGCGGCCCATGGCTGGCGCGTCGGCCTGCATTACCGCCATTCGCGCGCCGACGCCGAGCGATTGGCAGAGGACATCGCCCAGGCAGGCGGAACGGCAGCGGCCCTCACCGGCAACCTCGCCGACCAGGACGATGTGCGCGGCCTCATCGAGCAGTGCACGCGCTCGCTCGGGGCGCCGAGTTGTCTTGTCAACAACGCCTCGGAGTTTTTTCCCGACACAATCACGTCGGTGACCTCCGCAGACTGGCAGACGCATCTCGACGTCAACCTCAAGGCACCCGTGTTCCTCGCGCAGGCGCTCTACCTCAACCTGCCTGACGGCGTGCAAGGCAACGTCATCAATATCGTCGACCAGAGAGTGTGGCGTCCGACACCGGAGTTCTTCTCCTACACCATCTCCAAAGCCGGCCTCTGGACCGCCACCCAAACACTGGCGCAGGCCATGGCGCCGCGCGTGCGCGTGAATGCCATTGGCCCGGGTCCGGTGCTCAAGAGCGTGCACCAGACGGATGCCGAATTCGAAGCGGAGAAATCGGCGACGCTTCTGGGATGCGGGCCGACGCTGCAAGAGATCGCCGCCGCGGTGCGCTTCATTCTCGACACGCCGTCCATGACCGGCCAGATGATCGCGCTCGACGGCGGCCAGCATCTGGCCTGAACGTCCTTCCTGAATTAACGAAGTTCGGCGCCGAGGCCGTCCGTAACGGCGCGCGCCACAATTCCTCCCCTCGAAGCCCCAACTCGCGCCCTAAAGGTGCGCAAGCTGCGTCTCGGGGGTTCCGACAAGTGTAAACCGGCCGTTAACGTTAAGCACTTAAGAACGTTTGTCGGTTTGTCGGGCGCCATTCGAGAAGCGCAGCGCCGCGTCTAAAACGGGTGTTCTCATGAAGAGATTTTTCGGAGCGTCGCTTGCGATCGCTCTTGCCGCACTTACCATCGCTCCCGCATCCGCGGCCGACCTTCCCGAGGTCAAGGTTTCCGCCAACAATCAAGTACCGGCCTGCGCCACTCCGGGACGCCTCATGGCGTATCTGCGCTCGCGCAACCCGCGCATCGACGACCGCTACGACGGACTTGCCACCCAGTACATGCGCCTCGGCGAGGAGCTCGGCATCCGTTGGGACGTGGCGTTTTTCCAGATGATTCTCGAGACCGGCGCGCTGAGCTACACCGGCGACGTGCGCGCCAGCCAGAACAACTTCGCAGGCCTGGGCGCCTCCGGCGGTGGCCGCCATGGCGAGCGCTTCGCCGACATCCAGAGCGGCGTCAAGGCGCACCTCCAGCACCTCCTGATGTATGCCGGCGAGCATATCGATAATCCGGTCGCCGAGCGCACGCGCAAGGTGCAGGAGTGGGGCGTGCTCACCGATTGGCAGCGCTCGATCAAGGGCCCGATGACGTTCTCGCTCGTCGCCAAGCAGTGGGCGCCCGGAACGCGCCGCTACGTGAGCGACATCGCCGCCATCAGCGACGGCTTCTACGACAACGTGTGCAACGGGCCCGATCCGCAGCCCGAGCTCGTGCAGGAAGCGCGCAAGGGCCGCACGCCTGCGCCCGACACCGAGGTCGCCGAGCTTGCACCGGCAGCCGACGCACCGGCCGAAACCGTCGGCGCCATCGAGCCGGCCGCGACGTCTGCCGACCAGGGAGCCGAGATTGCACAGCGCTCCATCGAGCAGGCACGTAAAGATGACCCGCCGCGCGCCAGCTTGGGCGCAACCATGCTGGGCAGCGTCGCCGCGACGGCGAAAGCCGCGACCACCCCGCCGCCGGCAACGAGCAAGGCACCTCCGGCGGTAACGCTGATCAATCCATCGAAGTCGGACGACGCGGCACCAGAGGCCAGCAAGACGGCAAGCGCACCGCCGGCAGCAAAGGCCGACACCGCGAAAGCCGCCGCCAAAACGCCCTCGCAAACGATGGCTACCGCCAGCACCGCACCGAGCAAAAAAACCGAAACAGCCGCAGCCGAAACGACCAAGCCCGGCACTGACAAGGGCGCCGCGATCCAAACCGCCTCCGTCGCCGGCGCCGCCACTCAACTCAACGTGCCGCCTGCGGCCAAGGGCGCGGGCAAGTGCAAAGTGTGGACCGCCAGCTACGGCGGCCAGCGCGCCATCCTCATCAAGGCCGCCACCAACGGCACGGTCAACTACACCGTGCTCGACGTGAACGAGTCCTCTGAGAAGCGCGAGGTCGACGCCTACATCGCCGCGTATGCAAAAGGCGGCGAGAAGGTCGGGGCCTTCCCCAACCAGACCCAGGCACTCGACAAAGCCTTCCGGCTCTGCCCCGAGGGCTGAGCCGTTCCGCACGCGGGGGCGTTTCGCCAGCATCTGGCTGGCGGCCTAAGACGGACGGGCGGGCCACGCGTCCACCACTGAGTTGGGGTTCTCATGTTCACTCGTTGCGTCCGTGCACCCGCCGTCGCCCCGGCATGGCGCACGCACGCCATCGCGGCTGCGCTTACGTTGGCTGTGTCGGCCACAACGGCCCTGGCGGCGCCCCCTCCGATCCGCACCTCGGCCGCGAACGTGGTCCCGCAATGCGTGACGCCGCAGCGGCTCATGGCGTTCCTGAAGAAACGCAATCCCGCCATTGCGCCGCAGTTTTCGAACATCGCCGCCCTCTACAAGCGCCACGGCCAGGCCTGGCACGTGCGGTGGGACTACGCCTTCTTCCAGATGGCGGTTGAAACCAACTTCCTCTCCTTCAAGCGCGGCGATGGGAGCTGGGGTGACGCCAAGCCGGCCCAGAACAACTTTGCCGGGTTGGGCACCACCGGCGGCGGCGTGCCGGGCGACAGCTTCCCGAATGTGAACACCGGCGTGCTGGCCCAGATCCAGCATCTCGTCGTCTACTCGGGTGAGCACGTCAAAAATCCCGTCGGCGCGCGCACCAAGCTGAAGCAGGACGACATCCTGGAAACGATGGCGCGGTTCAAGGGCCGAACCACGTTTTCCGACCTCTCCCGCCGATGGGCTGCCGACAGGCACTACGGCGCGGCCATCGAATGGGTCGCTGGGAACTATCGTGCGACCTACTGCACGCACACCGCGGGCCCGGACGTGCCCGCGCCGATGGCGAAACCGGTCGCGGCCAAGAGGATGCAACGTGCCGCAGCCACCGCGGCAGAGTTCGAACCCGTCGCCGCGCTCGGCGGGCCAAAGGACGGCGAGGCGAGCACGCCGCCGGTGCGCACGATCTGGTCGCGGCCGAAGACGACCGACGCCGCGGCGGAGACACCCGCGATGGGTCCCGCCAGCCGCATCGTGCCCGCGGCGCCTGCGCCAGCAGCACTAGAGCACGCAGACAAAACTCCTGACGCAACTGGCGCAACAGCTCCGGCCGACACCGCCGTCAAAGAGCCGAACAAGCCGCTCGTCGTGCCGACGCCAGTGGAGGTGAAACCTCCGCCCCGTTTCACGCCGCCGCGACCGGTGCTGCAAACGGCGGCTGACGCCCCCAAGTCGTTCGCCTTCGCCGCGTCCATGGTCGCCGCCGCAACCGCGGCGCCGGCCGGTAACGAGCCGCGCTGCCGCGTCTTCTCAGCGAGCTACGGGGGCACCGAGACGCTGCTCGTGCGCGCGACGGCCGGCGCGGAGCAGCAATACACTGCGCTCACCGTGCTCGAAGGCTTCGAGGAGTCGATGCTGTCCGGGTACGTGAAGGCGCATGCGCCGGGCGGGACGAGCCTGGGCACCTTCGACACGCGCGACGCGGCTCTCGCCAAGGCCAGCGAGCTGTGCCCGGACGCGCGCAACGAAGGCGCAAGCGCCGGCTGAGCTCAGCCGTTGCCGGCCACGGCGTCGGCAATTCTCATATCGTTCCCACGCCAGCTGAACGAGTTGCCGAGCCATGCCTGTGCCCACAGCACCGGCAGCATCAGGTCACGCACGATCCACGCGAGCGGCGACCAGCGCCCGACGTGCCAACCCGCCGCGCGCGCAAGCAGCGCCTCGCACACGTACCAGACGGCTGCGATCGCTGCGATCACGCCCACGACGGACAGGCCGAGCGAGCCGGCCGCGTAGCCGGCAGCAAGAAATGGCATGAAGCTGCCCGAGGCGATCTCCGGCAGGAAGAAGGCCGGGAACGTCGCCCGCCTCAACCTGGACCAGCGCACCTGGCGCAGCCAAATCTGCGGGGCAGTGCGGTGCCCGAGCGGCTGACCGAACGGACGGTCGACAAGACGTACGCGCCGTCCGCTGCGCCGCACGACCTTGGTCGCCGCCGCGTCCTCGGCGATCTCCGCCCCCAGCGCGCGGATCCCACCTGCGTTCTCCAGGAGGGAGCGGCGCCACAGCATGGTCTTGCCCTGCGCAAAGCCCAGGCCAACCGTGTCGGCGGCGTACTGCCAGCGCGCCTGGTAGGTGTTGAGGAAGGCGCACTCGACCTCGGCCCAGAAACCGTGCGGCAGGCATCCGATGGGCGGCGCGCACAAGAGCCCGGTGTCGGCACGCCATCCGGCAAGCAGGCGCTGCAGGTAGTCGCGCGGCATCAGCACGTTGCTGTCCGCCATCACCACCCATTCGTGGCGCACCTCGCGCCACCCCTTGATCAGATTATTGAGCTTGGGATTGGAGGTGGTGTTGTCGTCGCCGATGAGGAGCCGCGCGTCTACGTGCGGATACTGCGCCATGAGGCGTCGGATCGCCGGCACCACCGGATCATCTGCGTCGGCGCAACAATGAATGAGCTCGTAGCCGGGATAGTCGAGCCTGAAGCCCGAGCGCAACGTCGCCTCGTCATACGGGTCGAGGCCGCATACCGGGCGCAGCACGCTGATGGGCGCGGCCTTGCGCACGAACGGTGCCGACTTTTTCCATCGGCAGCGATAGATGGCGAGAAGCGTGCTGGCAACGTGGAGCAGCATGGCAAGTGCCGCGAACATCGCGCACGCCCAGACGAGCAAGGTCATCGGCTACCTTGGAACCTCGGGGACTTGGCCCTTTAAGCCAACGTAATGCGCGATAGTTCCCCAGATTCCGTGACACGCCTGTGACAGGCGGGCAGGCGAATGGCCGCATTGGAGCCGCCACGGTTAACCGGTGCTTCAGGGGGCGGGCGCCAGGTACTTGAGCGCCACGTTCGACAAGGCGCCGCCGACCACGCAGGGGATGCCCGCGACCACCACGCCTGCGGCACCCGCGGCCACACAGCCCAGCGCGAACGCCGTCTGCCCGGCCTGTCCCCACCAGTTGAAGTTGCGGCTCGCCTCCGAGCCCTTGAGCTTGAGCTCCTCGACGGAGGCCATCGCTTCGTTGCGGATGTGCGCGAGCTCGAACGTCTCCGCCAACTCGATCACGTCCTTGAGCGGCACGGCGACGTCGTCGGGCTGATGCGGCAACGATGTCTTGAGATAGCCGAGCAGATCCCAGTCGCGCGAGGCGTTCTGCGCCAAAGTCCACTTCACCATGCTGCCGATGGTGAGCCTCTCGACGTTGTTGCGGTCCCGCGACCACGCGAGCGTCCTCACGAGACGCTGGATGGGCTCCGACGATCCGGTCGCGAAATAGTAGCCCCAGTTGGCGTCGACCGCGATCGGGCTGTCGAGGGGCAGCTCGCGCAATACCTGCATCTTGCCGTAGAGGTAGCGCTCGATGACAAACTTGCGCGCCGGCATGCGCTCGACGAATTTGCCCATCAGCTCCTTCCAGTCGGACAGACCGGAGTAGGCGATCGCCTTTACCACGACGATCTGGTCGGGTGGTGGCATGGGAAACATGTCGGCGATGAGCGTTTCGGCCTTGTCGCGATTGGAGCCGATGACGCCGGCGATGAAGCCGACGTAGATGCCGGCCTGCTCGACGTCCTTCAACAGTCCCAGCTCGCGCATGGCCGTGACGGCTAGCGGCAGACGCTCAGGATCGGGCTTGTGGCGGTAGTCGTTGATCCATTGCAGGATCTCCTCCGCCCTGACGAACTTCTGGGGCTTGGGCGCCTTGCTCTTGGCGCTCGCGCCGACCGGAGCCAATGCGATCGCGAGCGCGGCGAGCATGAGCGCCGCTCTCCGCGAAAATGAGCGCAACTGCGCAATCACGTGCGCTTCCTTCCCCAAAGGATGTGCCTTGCTTTTCCGGGGGATCCGGACCCGGGCCAGGGCAGAAGAAAAGCTCGCATTGTCAATTTGATGGCAAAGACCAAGGCCCCTCCAAAACGCACACTTTTAGACGGTCAGGACTATATTGCCGATGTGTGGCTCCTCCATGCGGGCGTGGGCCTTGGCCGCCTCCGCCAGGGGATAAGTCCGGTCGATCACGATCTTGACGCGGCCGTCGGCCACCAGCGGCAGGGCCTTCTCCTCCACCGCGCGGGCGATGGCGGCCTTCACCTCGGCGGAGCGGATGCGCAAGGTCGAGCCCGTGAGCGTGAGCCGCTTGAGCATGACGCGCATCAGATCGATCGTTACCTTGGAGCCGTTCTGAAACGCGATGTTGACGAGCCGGCCGTCGTCGGCGAGCGAGCGGATGTTGCGCTCCACGTAGTCGCCGCCGACGATGTCGAGGATGACATCGACGCCGCGCTTGCCCGTCTCCTCCTTCACCACCTCGACGAAGTCCTCTTTCGTGTAGTCGATCGCGCGCGTGGCCCCCAGCGTGTGGCAGACCTCGCACTTCTCGGCCGAGCCGATGGTGGTGATCACCTTGGCGCCGAAAGCGTGCGCCAGCTGGATCGCGACGACGCCGATGCCGCTGGTGCCGCCGTGCATCAAGAACCACTCGCCTGCTTTGAGCCCGCCGCGCTCGAATACGTTGTGCCAGACGGTAAAGAAGCCCTCCGGGATCGCGGCCGCCCGCGCCATGTCGAGATTGGCGAGCACCGGCAGACACGAACCTTCGTCGGCGATGCAGTACTCGGCGTAGCCGCCGCCGTTGACGAGCCCCAGCACAGGATCGCCGACATTGAAACGCCGCGTCCCGTCCCCCGTCGCAGCGACCGTGCCGGCAATCTCGAGCCCGGGAATCTCCGAATGCCCTTTGGGCGCGGGATAGAGCCCCTGCCGCTGCATCACGTCGGGGCGGTTGACGCCGGCCGCAGCCACCTTGACGAGCAGCTGTCCCGGCCCTGGCGACGGCACCGGCAGCGTCACGGGTTGCAGCACCTCCGGTCCGCCTTTGTCGGCAATCGCGATGGCCGTCATGGTTGCAGGCGGTGTCGTCATCCTTAACCCTTTCCTCGGCGCAGAAAGGCACTGATGCCCGAGCACGGCGAGCGAGACAAGGACTCGTTGGGGGCCCGTTGGTGGGTCGCCGGCTTGTGGATCACGGCCGGTTATCGCACAGTCGCGACGACGGCACGCACGGCGGGCGCGGACACGAGGAGTTGGCCCATGGACTGGGACGAGATCAAGCCCAAGCCCGCAACCGGCACCATGATCGGCGAAAATCTTTCCACGCTGTCGGTCGCCGAGCTCGAGGCGCGCATCGCCGAGCTCGAAAAGGAGATCGCGCGCGTCAAAGTCGAGCTCGATACCAAGCGCCGGCACGAGGATGCCGCCAGCGCGCTGTTCAAGCGTTAAGCAGAACTTGCGCACAGCAGACTTTTTTGTGTGCACAAGATGCGCGCGCGTCCGCCGTGTCCATGCTCGGAAGAGCGCCCCGCAAACGTTACGCTTGGCGCGCGCGCTGAGCGCTTCGCATTAAGGCTTTGTTAGGGTTAGGCCGGTAACGTCTCGTTATCCAGTCATCTGGATCCTGAGTGGCACCGCCACTCTGTTTGACGCCTCCCTGTTGACTTCAGAGCCGCTTTCAAAAGCGGCTCTTTTTTTGCATCAACAGAAACCGTCGGCGATCGCCCCGCTTTTGGCCATCTTGTTAACTATGGCTTGGCATGGTGTCGTTGTGGTAAGCATTATTATCGGGTGAGTGAGTGTGTCAGATCGTGCCATGAGCAGCAGTTCACGTGTCGAGAACCCGCTAGAGCCGCAGAACGTCACCGTCTCATTCGGCGAGCGTTTCCAGGCATCGGAGCAATTCGATCTCGTCTTCAAGGAAGGCATGGCGCTCGTCGAGCGCACGGCCGCCTACCTTGAGGGTCCGGGGCGCGCCGAGGCCAAGCGCCTCAAGCCTCCCTCCAACGTTCTTTACGCCACCGAAAGCATGCGCCTCACGACGCGCCTGCTTGATCTGGCGTCCTGGCTCCTCATTCGCCGCGCCATCAAGGAAGGCGAGATGAGCGAGGCGGAGGCACAAAAGAAGCGCAAGACCGTCTCCTTGCAGGGCACCGCCAAGCCCTCCCACGTCAACGGCCTCGCCGAGCTGCCGAATGGCCTGCAGGACCTGATCGCCGAGAGCCACGCGCTCAACGAGCGCATCGTCCGTCTCGACCGCGCCTTGAGCCTCAAGGTCGAGGAGGTCGGCGCCAGCAACGAGCCGTTGCTCGCTAATCCGGTCGGCATGCAGATGGATCGTTTGCGCGTCGCCTTCGGAAGCTGAGCGCTCCCGAGCGCGGGTCCACGCCCCGTCAAAGACGACCCTCGGAATCAAGAAGCCCGGCCGCGAGGCCGGGCTTCGTGTCATTCCGGGACGGCTGAGACGGATGTGCGTCAGAACAGCCCTTCGAACTTCTTCTTGAAGCGCGACAAACGACCGCCGCGGTCGGTCAGACGCTGATCGCCGCCCGTCCAGGCGGGATGCGTCGTCGGATCGATATCGAGGTGCAGCTCGTCACCCTCGCTGCCGTAGGTCGAGTACGTAATGAACTCGGTTCCGTCGGTCATCACCACCTTGATCTGGTGATAGTGCGGGTGCAGATCGGGATCAGTCTTCATGGATGGTCTCTTGAATCTGGGCTTGAGGGGCGCACGGCGCCAAGCATTGGGAGCGGCCTCTATAATGGAGATGGCCCAGACGCACAAGAAGGCGCACAAAGGTGGCACCCATGCGCCCGCCCACACGCCCCGGTAGTTGCCGCGTCCCCATGCCACTTGAGCACAGGGACCCCGTGAGGCATGGTCCGGCTCTCGCCCGCCCAACCAAGACTATCCGCCTCCAAACGAGCGTCCTGAAATCGTGAGCCGCACCCAGAGCAAAACGCCCAAAACCGAGCCTGAGAGCCCCGGGCTGAGCCCGGCGGCCGACGGAGAGCCCGAGAAGCGCCCGGCCTCGCTGCGTCCTCTCCTCACGCTGAAACCCTACCTCCTGCGTCACCCGAGAACGCTGGCGCTGGCGGGCCTGGCGCTCGTCGTTTCCGCGGCCGCGATGCTCGTCATCCCGCTGGCCGTCCGGCGCGTCATCGATCTCGGCTTCGGTTCCCGCGACGGGCTGTTCGTCGACCGCTACTTTGCCATGCTGATCGTCATCGGCCTGGTTCTGGCGCTCGCCAGCGCCGCACGCTTCTACTACGTCAACTGGCTGGGCGAGCGCGTCGTCGCCGATCTGCGCTCCGACATCTTCCGCCACATCGCCGGACTCGGGCCGGCATTTTTCGAGAAGACGCATTCAGGCGAGGTGATGAGCCGCCTCACGGCCGACACCACGCAGATCAAGGCCGTCGCCGGCTCCTCGCTCAGCCAGGCCCTGCGCAGCTTCATCATGCTGCTGGGGGCGCTCGGCATGATGTTCGTGACGAGCCCGCGCCTGTCGCTGCTGGTCCTGCTCGCCATCCCGGTGATCGTCGTGCCGCTGATCGCCTTCGGCCGCTGGGTGCGCCGTCTGTCGCGCAAAGCCCAGGACACGCTCGCCGAGGCGTCCGCCTACGCAGCCGAGAACTTGAGCGCGGTGCGCACCATGCAGGCGTTCGCGCACGAGAAGGTCGCCGCAGTGCGCTACAGAAGCGACGTCGAGCGCGCCTTCGAGGCGGCCCGCGAGCGTATGAAAGCGCGTGCAGCACTGACCGCGCTTGCCATGTTCCTCGTCGTTGCCAGCGTGACAAGCGTGCTGTGGTTCGGTGCGGCCTCCGTCATCGGCGGCGACATGACCACGGGCCGGCTCGGCCAGTTCGTGCTCTATGCCGTTTTCGCCGCGGCCGCCTTCGCGCAGATCTCCGAGGTCTGGGGCGAGGTGGCACAGGCTGCCGGCGCCGCCGAGCGGCTCGCCGAGCTGCTGGCGGTCGAGCCTGAAATCCACTCGCCCGCCAACCCGGTGCCGCTGCCGGTACCCCCGCGCGGCGACATCGAGTTCAAGTCGGTCCGCTTTGCCTACCCCGACCGGCCGACCTTCGCCGCCATCAACGACGTGTCGTTCCATGTGAAGCCGGGCGAGACGGTCGCCGTCGTCGGCCCGTCCGGCGCGGGCAAGAGCACCATCTTCAATCTGCTTTTGCGCTTTTTCGATCCGCAGTCGGGCGCGGTACGCATCGACGGTGTGAAGGCATGCGATGCGGACCTCGACGACTTGCGCGCGCGCATGGCTCTGGTGCCGCAAGACGTGGCGCTCTTTGCCGACACGCTGGCCGAGAACATCCGCTACGGCGTGCCCGACGCGAGCTTGGAGGCGGTCAAGCGCGCGGCCGAGGCAGCGCAGGCCGACGAGTTCATTCGAGCGCTCCCCAACGGCTACGAGACACGTCTCGGCGAGCGCGGCATCTCGCTGTCGGGTGGCCAGCGCCAACGCATCGCCATCGCGCGCGCGATCCTCAAGGACGCACCCATCCTGCTCCTCGACGAGGCGACGAGCGCGCTCGACGCGGAAAGCGAGGCGCTTGTTCAGCGCGCGCTCGAGCGCGTCATGAAGGGGCGCACGACGCTCGTCATCGCACATCGCCTCGCGACCGTGCAGAAGGCGAACCGCATCCTGGTCATGGACAAGGGGCGGATCGTCGAGGAAGGCACCCACGCCGAGCTGGTGGCTAAGGGCGGTCTTTACGGGCGCCTCGCCGAGATGCAGTTCGCCGCCGAGGCTGCCGAATAACCGCCACTTCCCTGCGCCCTTATCTTTTGCCCGCTCGCCGCGAAGCCCGGTCGGCATGAGTTGCCTCTACTTCTTAGCCGGATGCTAAGATTGGCCGGTCAAGGTCGGCCCGAAGGCGGCCCACGCTGGTCGGGCCCAATGCCAAGAGACGACAAGGGGAGCGAGAAGACCATCCATGGCGACAACTCCGGAGAATGCGTTGACGACAGGTCCCTCGAGTGAAGGTCCAGGCCCCGCACCGTTGTGGGTGTGGCTGTTGGTGCTGGCGCTCAGCGCGCTTGCCGTCTATGGCGGCTACACGGCCGTCTCCAACTACCAGCGCTACTACGACGCCGAGACCGCGCGCAAAGCCGTTGCCGTCGACAAGGACCGGCTCGAGGCGAACGTCACCGACCTCAAGCAGCAGGTAGACGAGGCCAACAAGGCCAAGGGCAACCTCGAAAGCGCGCTCAAGCAATCGGAAGCGAATACGCAGACCGCCGCCGATCAGGTCAGCGACCTGCAAAAGCAGCTCGGCGCCGCGCAGGACAAGATCAAGTCGCTGGAGGAATCGACCGCTGCCGCAGAGGGCAAAGCCAAGCAGGCCGTCGACGCGAAGGCGGCGCTCGAGAAGGAAGTCGAGGGCTTGAAGAGCAAGCTCAATGAAATCCAGAGCAAGCTCGACCAGACCTTATCGGATCTGACCAACGCGCAAAAACAGAGCCAGTCGAAACCGCAGCCCTGATCGCCCTCGGCACGCTCGTAGCAGTTCAACCGTTTCAGCTCGATGCCCGGCACTTTCTGTTTGGATGGGTCAGTCACGCTGTTGATCCGGCGAACATCGGTGTTTGGTCGATCAGCGCTGCCACTTTGTTGTGGTGCCGCGCCCCATAGTGTTATTTATTGCATAAGTCGCTCGTGGGGATTGTTTGGGGGTTGGAATAGTGTTTCGTTTTTTGAGCGCGGCTGCGCTTATCGCTCTCGTCGCTTCGGGAGCATTTGCAGCCGAGAGGCGCGTGGCCGATGCAGCCGATGCCGCGGCCGGCTCCAAAATTGTCGTCGCCCAGGCGGATTCCAGCGAAGTCCAAAAAGAAGCCTTCGAGAGCGCCAAAGAACTCGGGACCGTCGAGGCCTGGGACGCATTCCTTTCGAGCTACCCGGACGGTTTCTACGCCGATCTGGCGCGCGCCTACGTCAAGAAGCTGGCCGAACCTTCGACACCCAATCCCGCAGCGCAAGAGCAGGACACGCAACCGGCACCTGTCGCCTCTCGAACGGAGACGGTCCACAACGGGCCCGGCAGGTCCGATTGGTACAATGACACCACGCCGTTCGTGGCCAATTCCAAGCGTCCTGCCTATGCGGCGATCGTCGATGCCGGCGGCGTCCAGCTGACCGCTTTTTGCCATGGCCGCGGGAGCAATCTTCGCATCATCCCGGGCCTTCGCGTGACGAAAGGCAATCCTGGAATCCTTGCACGCCTGCGCGAGGGGCTGACGTCGGCGCCGTCCGTCACGAATGATCTTGCAAGCGTCTCCATGACGTTCGCCGACGGCACCACAATCGAGGACGTCGCAGCAACGACGCCGCCGCAGAACGATGAGGTCACGCTCTACGTCGACCGCAAGCTCCCAGAACCGGATGACGAAATGCTCGAGCGGCTCATGGGCGGGCAGGAAGTGACGATTACGGCAGAGCCATTCGTGGCGAGCTTCCAGCTCGACGGCAGCCGCTCTGCACTCTGCTCGATGATGAACAGGTGCGGGGCAGACGTTTCCGGATGCGGCGGCGGCAAGTCCTCGCGGGAGGAAGATGAGGACGGTCAAGACGGCAGGATCAACTGCGGCCGCGGACGCACCTGGGTCGGAGCCCAAGGGAAGTGTGTGTGCGTCGACTCCAGTAGGCATTGGAACGGCAGCCGCTGCGTCCGGGGCAAAGCCAACCGGCCGAAGGGATGCACCGGTGGGCGAACGTTTGAGCCGCAGACCGGCCGGTGCGAGTGCAACGGCGACAGCGCCTGGAACGGGCGCGCGTGCGTCAAGGAGAACGAGCCGCCGCCGGCAAACCAGGGGCAGAACAACAACAACGCGCAGATGAAGCAAGCCGTGTGCGCCACACTACAGATTGCCTGTAGTCTCGGACAAAAGAGCTCTTGCGCCAAATTCAACAACGGCTGCCGCTGAGGACGGACGTTTCCGTCCAGAAACGCCTACCTGTTCGTAAGCTTCAGCTCGATGCGGCGGTTCTGCTGCAGGCTCGCTTCATCGGTTCCGTTGTTCAGTGGCCGGAACTGGCCGTAGCCCGCCGCTACCAGGCGCGAGGGATCGACGCCGCGACTGACCAGATAGCGCACCACCGAAATGGCACGCGCCGTCGACAGCTCCCAATTCGAGGGGAACGTCGGACTATTGATCGGCCGTATGTCGGTATGTCCATCGACCTGCAGCGCCCAGTTGATCTCCTTGGGGATCTGGCGCTCCAGCTCGATGATGGCGGACGCGAGCTGGTCCATGGCCGCAAGGCCCTCCGGCGTCAGCTTGTCGGAGCCGGACGGGAACAGCACCTCGGACTCGAACACGAAGCGGTCGCCGACGACCTTGATGTCCTTGCGGTTCTTCAAAAGCTCGCGCAGGCGTCCGAAGAAATCCGAGCGGTAGCGCTGCAGCTCCTGCACCTGGCGGGCGAGCGCCGCGTTCAGCCGGGCGCCCAGATCCTTGATGCGCGTCTGGCTCTCAGCGTCCTTCTTCTCGGAGGCCTCAAGCGCCTCGTTCAAGGCGGCGATCTGCCGGCGCAGCGACAAGAGCTGCTGGTTCAAGATGTCGACCTTCGCCAGCGCCTCGTTGGAAATGTTCTTCTGGCTCTCCAGATCCTTCTCCAGGCCGGAGATGCGCGTCTGCGCCGCCTTCTCCTGCTCGTCGCCGGACAGCGCAAAGCCCGATAGCTTGTTGTTCTCCGTGCGCAGAGACGACAGCGTCGCCTGCAGAGAGGCCAGCTCGTCTTCCGCCGATTTGGTCTTGCCCTTCTCGAGGGCGAGCAGACTGGTGAGCTCGCTGATCTGCCGCGTCAGACGCTTTAGCGCGGTATCCTTGCCGCTTGCCTCCTCGCTGGCGAAATACTGCGCCAGCATGAAGATCGACATCAGAAAGATGACGACCAGGAGCAGCGTCGACAGTACGTCGACGTAGCCCGGCCAGAAATCGCCGTACTCAGCACTGCGCCGCGTGCGTCCGCGCGCCATCTGCTAACCCCGGCGGTGCATGTTGCCGGCCAGCTCGCGCAAAGCGCTCGCCACCTCCGACGATTGCGCCGCCTGCTCGTCGACCCACTCGCGCACCACCTTCTGCTCGGCGCGCATCTGCGACACGAGCTGATTGACGCCGCGCGCCAGCTCGCGGATCTGCTCCTCGCCACCGCCGCCACCCGCAGGCGCGACCTGTCCGGCGATCGCCTGGTCGGAGAGACGGCTCGACAGGTCCTCGACCGCACGCTGCATGTGCAGGATCGCGGTCGAAAGCTGGCGGTTCACCTGATCGGTCGACACGTTGCCGCCCGGCGTGAGCTCGGTGATGCCCGACAGCCATTCTTCCAGCTCGTTGTAGAAGCGGTTGTGCGCATGCCCCGCCTGCAGCTCCAAAAAGCCCAGAACCAGCGAGCCGGAGAGACCGAGCAACGAGGACGAGAAGGCGGTGCCCATGCCCTTGAGCGGCGCGGCGAGCCCGGCCTTCAGGTCGGAGAAGAGCGTCACGTTGTCCGTGCCGCTGATGTTGATCGCGTCGATCGCCCCGCCGACCGAGGTGATGGTCTGCAGCAGTCCCCAGAAGGTGCCGAGCAGGCCGAGGAATACCAGGAGCCCCACGAGATAGCGGCCCGTCTCGCGCGCCTCGTCGAGGCGCGAGCCGATGGAATCCATGATCGAGCGCATGGAGACCGTCGACAGCGACAGCACGCCGGTGCGATCGCGCAGCAGCGCCGCCATCGGCGCCAGCAGAATGGGCTGGTGCGAGATCGCAAGCCCCGGGTCGGCGATGCGGAAGGCGTTGACCCAGCGGATCTCGGGATAGAGTCGGATGACCTGACGGAAGGCGTAGAGGATGCCCAGCAGCAGCACGCCCACGATGAGCCCGTTGAGGCCCGGGTTGTTCATGAAGGAGGCGATCAGCTGCTTGTGGAGGATGGCCGCCAGGAAGGTGACCAGGGTGAGAAAGATCAACATACGGATCAGGAAGACGCCGGGAGGCGTGAGGGTCCTGTGGACCAGCGGGGACGAGGCTAGTTCGGTCTGTCGTCTTCTGGCCATTCCGGATCTCCGCTGCGGGCCGCATTTCGGCGACGGGCGAGATTACCCGAAGCCTTTGCCAGCACAAATCGGCAAGATCGTGCCTGGCTAACGGGCGGGCGCGGGTGCCTCGGTGATAAGGCGCAAAACCGCCTTTTGCATGTTGCTGTTACCAGCGAGAACCTCGCATTTGTCGAACATATCGGGGCCGCCGGAGAGATCCGTCACGGTGCCGCCGGCCTCGCGCACGATCACGATCCCGGCCGCGGTGTCCCACGGCTGGATGTTGCGCTCCCAGTAGGCATCGAAGCGCCCGGCCGCCGTCCAGGCGAGATCGAGCGCGGCCGATCCGGTGCGCCGCACGCCGGCGACCTCCTGCATCACGTGGCGGATCTCGCTGGCAAAGCGCGCATGCCCCGGGCGGCCCAGATGGGGAATGCCGGTCGTCACCAGCGCATCCGAAAGTTGCTTGCGCGCCGCCACCCGCAGCCGGCGCCGGTCGTTGAGATAGGCGCCCTTGCCCTTCTCGGCCGTGTACATTTCGTCGGCGATCGGGTTGTAGACGATACCAGCGACGAGCTGACCTTCGCGCTCCAGCCCGATGGAGATGGAGAACAGCGGCACGCCGTGTAGAAAGTTCGTCGTTCCGTCGAGCGGATCGACGATCCAGCGGTGCGTGCGGTCGTCGCCCACGACCTCGCCACGCTCCTCCATGAGGAAGCTGTAGCCCGGCCGCGCCTTCGCCAGCTCGCGGTAGATGATGTCCTCGGCCTTGTGATCGGCTGCGGAGACGAAATTGCCCGGTCCCTTCACCGACACCTGCAGGTTCTCCACCTCGCCGAAATCGCGCGTGAGGCTGCGGCCGGCCTTGCGGGCGGCGCCAATCATCACGTTCATCAGTGCGGAGGCGGGCATCGTTCAGGGCATCTCTCGGGGGGTGGCTCGCGCGAGCCGAGCGCCCGACTAACGCCATTCGGCGGCCGCTGGCAAGGCCGTAATCCCTCAGAACATGCCGGCTTTCTCGCGCCACTCGGTCGCGGCCTGCTGCGCGGCGAGCCGCTCCTGCTTGGGAAGCTTGGCGACGAACTCATCGAGCTTGGGGTCGGGAAGACCGCTCGCCTTGGCGATCATGCGCCACTTGGCCGCCTCCGTCTCGCTCTTCTTGACGCCGACACCTTCGGCATAAACGTAAGCGAGACGGTTCTGCGCGCTGGCCAAACCCTTCTTGGCCGCCGACCGCAAATAGGGGATCGCCTTGGGCTCGTCGCGCGTCAGGCCGAGGCCACGCAACAGCACCACGGCATACTCGAGCTGCGCCTCCGCCATGCCCTGCGCAGCGGCCTTGCCGAGCCAGTACGAGGCCTGCAGCGCATCGTTGGGGACGCCGACGCCTTGCTGGTAGAGGCCGCCCAGATCGTATTGGGCCGCCGCAATGCCCTTTTCGGCGGCATAGCGGATGTGCTGGGCGGCGCGGTAGGGATTCTTCGGCTTGCCGTCGCCCTTCAAGAACAAGAGCCCGAGGTTGTAGTTGGCGGCCGGGTGACCGGTGAGCGCCGCTTTCTCAAACAGCTCCGCCGCCTTGGTGCGGTCCTGCTTGACGCCGCGCCCCTCCGCATAAAGCAGACCCAGCGCGAACACCGCCTGCGTGTCGCCGAGGTCGGCGCCGCGCTGATACCACTTCGCCGCCTGCGCCTCGTCCTTGTTGACGCCGAGCCCTTCCCCGTAAAGCCGCCCGATGAGCGTGTTCGCCTGCGGCTCGCCGCGCTTGGCCCCTTCCTCGGCGAGCTTCAGCGCGGTCAGATATTGTCCCTGGTCGAAGGCGATGTAGGCGGCGTCGTCGCCCTCCGGCTTGACCAGCAGCTTGGCGTCGATCGCCGGCGCCGGCGTGCTCTTGAATTTGTCCCCCGCGGCAGTGTCGGCCTTCGGCGTGCGCACCGTCTTACGCGGCTTGCCGTTGCCGGGATTGCCGGGGTCGGTCTTTTGGATCTCGATCTCCTTCATCCAGGAACTCGTCTCCGCGCCGGCGCGCGTCGTCGCGGCAATGCCGAAAAGCACAAGCGCAGCGATGTAGGCGCCCGTCCTCATGCTGCCGCCTCCGGCACGGCGAGCGCACGCGCGACATCCTCGCTCCAGCGCAACAGCTCCTCTGCAGAGGCCGTTGCCGGCACGCGCAGAGCCACGAAATCGGCGCCGACGCGCGCGAGCTTGGCTGCCTCCTCGGCCGTCTCCACGTCGAGCGCCACGCAAGGGACCTCGAAGATCTCGCTCCACCACGCCACGAGCTCGACACGGCGCGCGCGTGCTGCGTCGCGATCCTCCACATGGGCAGGGATGCCGAAGCCGACGTACTCGGCACCCATCTCTCCGAGCGACATGGCGTCGTCGCGCGAACGGCCCACGTCGGCACCGACGATGTAGCGCCCGCCGAGAATGTCGCGCGCCTCGCCGTAGCGCGCGACGATGTCTTTGCTCCAGGGAAGGTGCACGCCGTCGGCGCGCAGTGTGCGCGCGAGCTGAGCGTCGGCCTCGATCAGCGCCGCAACGCCCTTGCCCTGCGCCAGCTCCACCAGAGGCCGCGCGTTTCGCGCATCGAGCGGCGCGTCCGGCGACGGCGCAACCAGCAGCGCGGCAACGTCACACGCCTCGAGCACCACGCCGATCTGCTGGGGCGTCATGCCGGCCTCGGCGACGATGTAAAGCCTCGATTGTGGCTCAGGCGCCATCCGCGCTCCTTTAGACGGTCACACCGTGGCCTTGTTAGACCCCAATGGGGCCAAATATCGGCAAAGTGAACCTATCGGCCCGCGCCGCGTTGTCTCCCATGCTGCCAAGAAACGGACATAGGGACAACACGTTACCGGTGCTCCTTGCCGCCACCGGGACGTCAGGAAAGGCCAAAGGCTGATGTTTAGATATCTAGCGCTGTCAGCGCTACCCCTCGCCGCGTTATCGCTGCTGCCATTTGCGAGCGTCGCGGCGCAGGCCGAGGACGTAAGCCGCCCGGCGTTGATGGCGCAGGCCGAGCCACCTCCCCAGCTCGAGCAAGGTGATCCCGACGAGCAAGCCGCGCCCGAGGAGGGTAAGGACGACCGCAAGGGCAAGAAGAGCCGTAAGCGCGACCGCGACGCTGCTCCGCCCGCGCCGTCCGCCAACGTTCCCGCCGAGATCGAAAAGAAAGCGCCGCCGCCACAGGAGCGCACTGAGAAGCGCAGGAAATCAGTCGACGAAACCGTAGAGCCGCCGCAGGGACCGCCACCGGAAGCAGCGGTGCAAAAGAAAAAGCGCCCTGACCGCGTCAACGATGAACCGCCGGCGCAGGAGCCTGCGCAGGCGGCGACGCCGGCCGAGCCGCCTTCAGACGAGCCGCCGCAGCGAAAGCGCCGCGAGCAGCAGGCGGAGCCGCAGGACGTCGAGCAGCCAAAGACCGAGGCGCCGCCGAAACGCGAAGCCCAACCCAAACCCGAACCCAAGTCCGAGCCTGCGTCCGAGCCCGCGAAGACGGCCGCCCCGCCGCCGCTGAAGGAGCAGCCCAAGCCGCAGCCCCAGGAGACGAAGCAGCAACCCCAGGGGACCCAGCCGCCGCAAAAGTCGCAAGAGACCAAGGCTCCGCCGCCCGCGCGCGACGGCAGCGCTCAACGCGCCGGCTCCGAGGGCAACATGGCGGACGTCAAGAAGGGCCGCCGCCAGCGCACCGAGGACGGCGGCAAGCGCACCGTGATCGAGGAGCCCGGCAACCGCGTCATCGTCAAGGAAGGCGGTCAGACGACGATCCGCCACGACGAGACCGAGCGCCTGCGCCGCACCTCCAAGGACGTGCGCCGCGAAAAGCGCAAGGACGGCACCAGCGTGACGATCGCAGTGCGTCCCGGCGGCATCGAGGTCTACTCGGTGTTCGACGACGGCGGTCACCTCCAGCGCCGCTATCGCCGCGGCAAGGACGGCCGCGAGGTCAACCTGATCGACAACCGCCGCGGCGATCGTGATGGCCGCCACCATGGGGACGACGATCGTGGCGGCCGCGACCGTGGGCACGGCGGTATCGGTTTCTACCTCGACCTGCGTCCGCCGCGCGTAGGCATTCCGCGCAACCGTTACGTCGTGGAGTACGACAGCGCCTCCGAGGAGGACGTCTACGACGCGCTGATCGCACCGCCGGTGGAGAAGCTCGAGCGCGGCTATACGCTCGACGAGATCCGCTACAATCGCAACCTGCGCGACCGCATGCGCCGCATCGATCTCGACACGGTGAACTTCGCGTTCGGCTCGTGGGAGGTGGCACCCAGCCAGTACGACAAGCTCTCCCGCGTCGCGCGTGCGATCAACCGCATCCTCGATCGTCGCCCCGACGAGATGTTCCTTGTCGAGGGCCACACCGACGCGGTGGGCTCCGATATCGACAACCTCACCCTGTCGGACCGGCGTGCCGAGGAGGTCGCCTACATACTGACCGAGACCTTCAACGTGCCGCCGGAGAACCTCGTCACCCAGGGCTACGGCGAGGAGTACCTCAAGGTCGTGACGCAACAGCCCGAGCGCGCCAACCGGCGCGTGGCCGTGCGGCGCATCACGCCGCTGCTGGCGCGCAGATAGGCGCTCAGCCGAGCTGGGGCGAATTGGTCCGCCGTCGCCGCGTGCTACGCGGCGGCGGCGCGGCCTTTGAACAACCACCCCATGAATACGGCGGCGACCGTCGCGCCCAGGAACTGCGCGGCAAGGAACGCCGGCGCGTCGCCCGGCGCTATCCCCGAGTAGGTGTCGCTCAGCGCGCGCGCAATGGTGACCGCCGGGTTGGCGAACGAGGTGGAGGCGGTAAACCAGTAGGCCGAGGTGATGTAGAGGCCGACGGCAGCGGGGATCGCGTCGGGCTTGAAGCGTACGCACCCGAGGATGGTCATCAGCAGCCCGAACGTTGCGACGAACTCGGCAAACCATTGCGGGCCGCCGGTGCGCGCATGCATGGAGAGCTCGAAGACCGGCAGCTCGAACATCAGGTGGGCAGCGAGCGTCCCGAGGCAGCCGCCGACGATCTGAGCCGCGATGTAGGCCGCCGCCGTCCCGCGCTCGAGCTCGCCCCGCAGCATCATCACGAAGCTCACCGCCGGATTGAAGTGCGCGCCCGACACCGCGATGAACACCGCGATGATCACGAACAGCACCGCACCCGTCGGTATGGTGTTGCAGAGAAGCGCGATGGCCCCGTTTCCGCCGGCGAGCCGCTCCGCCATGATGCCGGAGCCGACCACCGCCGCCACGAGAAAGCCGGTCCCCAGCGCCTCGGCCGCCAGGCGCCGCGAAAGATCGTAGCTCTGCATGAAGGCGTCCCCCAAAGTTCTTTGAATTCAGCAGCAGCCGCTCGTGGCGGCGCCGGCCTCGTCCGCTACGAACGGAATCGCGGTCCCGCATCCGGGGAAGATGCCATAATGGGTGGAGAAATCGCCGATAAATTCAAAGTAGGGACGAAAGCGCGTCTCCTCCAACATGCGCCAGGTGTTGCCGCACACGGGGAAGACCTTGCCGCGCTCGATCAGATGGTGACCGTCGAGCACGAACGCGTCGGGCTCCTCGGTCAGGCCGCCCTTGTAGATCACCGCCTGGCCGTAGTCCTCGCAGGCGCTCTCCAGACCCGGCAGCTTGAACAGCCGGTAAGTCGCCGAGAAGAACTTCGCCTGCCCGAGCTTGGCCTTCACGGCCGCATCCGTGATCTCGATGGGACGGCTCGCCACGAGGCGCGGGTCGAGGAAGCCTGCCTGCTTGGAGAGCGGCAGAAAGTCGTTCCAGTAAAGCGCGCCCCCGAGGCACTCGCCGTACAGCACCGGATCGGAGCGGACCGCGTCGGGCAACCGGCGGTCCGAGTAGACGTCGGCAAAATAAAGCTCGCCGCCCGGTTTCAAAAGATCATAGGCGCCGCGCAGTACGGCCGCCTTGTCGACCGACAGATTGATGACGCAGTTCGACACGACGACGTCGAAGCTTTCCGGCTCGAGACCGAGCTGATCGAGCTTCTCGATGTATCCCTGCAGGAAGCGCACGTTGGTGTTCGGGTACCCGAAGCGCTGCATGTGCCAGCCGACGTGCTCGTTGGCGGTGGCGAGCTGCTCATCGGTCATGTCGACGCCGACGATCTCGCCTCCTGCGCCGACCAGCTGGGCAAGCAGGTAGGCGTCCCGCCCCGAGCCCGACCCCAGATCCAAAATGCGGCGCCCCTCGAGCGCGGTCGGGGCCACCAGCCCGCAGCCGTAGTAGCGGGCCGTCACCTCCGGATGGACGTTGTCCATGAGCCGTTCCAGGTAGACCGGCAGCGATCCGGCATCGCAGCACGCCGAGGTTTTCAGATCGGCGGAGGTTTTAAGCGTCTTGCCGTAGTAGTCCTTGACGACCTCGAGTTGCATAAACCGGCTCCCTGAACGCAATCATGGAAATTTGCGACATATTCTATGCCTGTTCGTTGAAATCATTGTTCGAGTTACATCGAGCCCCCTGAGAGACTCTTTGCATCCCTCCTATATCCTCCCTATCGACCGATCTTGAGACGCATTGAGGGGCGCGCGCCACCAAGGCACGGGCCGACCTCAATATGTCGCAGGGTACGTTCTGAGCGAAACGCCCAACAAGAGAGAGATTTCGTCATGGTTCAACCGCTGTCACCGGCCGACATCGAGTTCGAGACTGCTCGCTTCGCGCCGGCTCGTTGCCGAGAAGTGGGGCTGGTTCCTGGCCCTCGGCATCGTTCTCATTTTCGTCGGTTTTGCCGCCATCGTCTTCCCGTTCGTTGCAACCGTCGCCGCCAAGACCGTGCTCGGCTGGCTGTTCCTGATCGGCGGCATCTTCATGATCATCCACGCCTTCCAGGCCCCCGGCTGGCAGGGTTTCGTGTGGAGCCTCTTGGTCGGCATCCTGTACCTGGTCGCAGGCGGCTACCTGGCCTTCTTCCCGCTCACCGGCCTGCTGACACTTGCCTTCCTGCTGGTCATCCTGTTCGCGGCGGAAGGCATCTTCGAGATCATCATGGCCTTCAAGGTGCGCCCACATGAGGGCTGGGGCTTCATGCTCCTGAGCGGGATCGCCGCCCTTGCCGTGGCCGTCATGATCGCACTCTCCCTGCCCAGCTCGGCCACGTGGGCGCTCGGCCTGCTGGTCGGCATCAATCTGCTGTTCTCGGGCTGGAGCTACGTGTTCCTGGCGCTCGCCGGTCGGCGCGCGCACGAGTTGGGTGCAACCGCAGTAACGAGCGCCTAGCGGACGCCCGATTGAGGGGAATTTAACAGCTCAGGAGTATGCAAGATGTGGGCTCGACGGCGCCTTCGCCGCCGAGCCCTGCGTGACTGATCAGGGATTGCGTTCGTCATGAAACTGTTAGCATTTTCCGCCATTGGGGCACTCGGCGGTGCCCTCGCCCTCAACGCCACCGACGCGACGCTGTCACTCGAGGCCAAGGCCCAGAACGAGTCCGCGGCCAGCGTCATCGCCGTGCAGATCCGCAAGCAGGGCTTCACTTGCGACAACCCGCAGAGCGCCGACAGGGATCCCACCTCCCCCTCCCCCGACACCCCGGTGTGGCGGCTCAACTGCGGGAACGCGACCTATCGCGTCGAGCTCGTGCCCAACATGGCCGCCAAGGTCGAGCGCCTCGACTGACGTCCAGAAAAAAGGCCGCCTCGATCGGACGGCCTTTCGTTTTTTCGTGCACCCCGGCCGCCGATTACGTGCGCCAGGGATGCTCCGGCAAGTCGCTGACACCCACGACCTTCACACCCGCTTCCGCCACTGCGTGGTCGTTCTCGACCGCGCTGCCGCTGACTCCGATGGCACCGACGAGCACGCCCTCATCGTCCACGATCGGCAGGCCGCCTGGAAATGTGATCAGCCCTTCGTTCGAATGCTCGATGCCATAGAGCGACTTGCCCGGCTGCGACAGCTTGCCGATCTCGCCGGTCGGCATGCCAAAAAACACCGCCGTCTTCGCCTTCTTGATGGCGATGTCGATGGAGCCGACCCAGGCGTCGTCCATGCGCAGGAACGCCTTCAGGTTTGCCCCCGAGTCCACGATCGCGATGCACATCTGCGTGTCGATTTTCACCGCCTTCTTGCGCGCGGCCTCGATGGCCTTGAGCGCGTGCTCCATTGTGACGTGCATTGCTTTTCTCCATTTGCCGCCGATTGTCCCGTGACGCTGTGAGCGTGCGGGTAAATTTCTCACAAACGAACGGCCCTGGATTGGATCCAAGGCCGCTCTTTCATATCGGGTTAGACACCTGCCACCGCCATGGGCTGCGACACCGCACCGACCAGCCGCCCTAGGCCGCCTTCTCCAGCGTCTCGCTCCATTTTCCGAGCGCGGCGAGCGAGTTCATCTTGGCGCGGTGGGTAAACGCGCGCTGGCCGGCGGCGACGTTCTCCGACTTGCCGCCCCAGGCGTGCAGCGCCGCGTGCTGCAGCGCGCGGCCGTAGGAGAAGGTGAGCCTCCAGGGAACGCCGCCGATCTGGTTCATGAGCGACAGGTTCTCGGTCGCCTGCTCGTCCGACTGACCGCCGGACAGGAAGGCGATGCCGGGGACGGCGGCGGGCACGGTCGCCTTCAGGCATTTGATGGTGAGCTCGGCCACCTGCTGCGGGGTCGCCTGCTTGGGGCATTTCTGGCCGGCGATGATCATGTTGGGCTTCAGGATCATGCCGTCGAGCTGGACGCGCGCGTCGTAGAGCTCGCGGAACACCGTGCGCTGCGTCCACTCCGTCACCTCGTAGCAGCGCTCGATCGTGTGGTCGGCGTGCGCGCCGTCCATCAGCACCTCCGGCTCCACGATCGGCACGATGTTCGCCTCCTGGGCGAGCGCCGCGTAACGGGCCAGTGCATGCGCGTTGGCCTTGATGCAGTTCCACGTGGGGGTGCCGTGCGAGATGGTGATGACGGCGCGCCACTTGGCGAAGCGGGCGCCGAGCTTGTAGTACTCGGCGAAGCGCTCGCGCAGGCCGTCGAGGCCCTCGGTCACCTTCTCGATGTCGACGGTGGGACCGGCGAGCGGCTTGGCGCCCTCGTCCACCTTGATGCCGGGGATGGCGCCCGAGGCCCGGATGACGTCCACGAGCGGGGTGCCGTCCTTGGCCTTCTGGCGGATCGTCTCGTCGTAGAGGATCACGCCGGAGACGTGGTTTTTCATGCCCTCGGCCCGGAACAGCATCTCGCGGTAATCGCGCCGCATATCCTCGGTCGAGGTGACGCCGATCGAATCGAAGCGCTTCTTGATGGTGCCGGAGCTTTCGTCGGCGGCGAGAAGGCCCTTGCCCGGCGCGACCATGGCGTTGGCGATGTCAGAAAGCGTCTCTGTCATGGGAGCGACCTCTTGTCCGCTGGTCTGGGGATGTCCGCTGACGACGACTTAGCGCCAATTCGCCATCGGGGCCAGGGTCCAATGCCGCAACCCACAAACGCGCGACCGGCCCACGCCGACCGCCGCCGATGGCGCCATATAAAAAAGTATAGGTTCTTCAGGCCGTCGCGGGGCACCCGACTGCCGACATGCCAAACCGTTGGTTAGCGGGCAGCGCGTTTGGCCCGCGTGGCCGCCGCTTTGCGCGCCGAGGCCTTGCGCGCCGCCGCCGGACGGCTCGCGGAGGCCTTGCCGCCGAGGCGGCCGCCCTTGCGGGACGGTGCCTTGGTACCGCGCTTGCCGCGACCCGAGCCGCTCTTCTTGCCGCCGCCGCTTTCGGCGTTGACGGTGGCCCAGGCGCGGGCCTCGGCCTCCTTCTCGGGCACGCCGCGGCGGCGATAGCCCGAACTCGATGTGCGCCGCCTTGCGTTTCTGTTTATCGGTGTAGCTCGACTTGTCTCCGCGTGGCATGGCCGTTCTCCTGTCGTTTTCACCCCTTATGTCAACGCAGTAGGCGCCTATTTCGTTGCGAGCTGACCCGCCTTTCGCTTGCCCCTAAAGGCGTGCTTAAGTGTCTGCAAAGAGCGTGGAGGGACAATCGATGACGCCAACCGCTTTCCGCTACGGCGCCATGATCGGCGCCATGTCAGCGGCTTTGCTGGCCGCAGCCGCGTCTCCGGCGGCCGCCGAGACCCTGTCGTTCAAGGCGGATCTCGCCCCCGTGGCCGGCACCGACAGCAAGGCAGCCGGCACCGTGGATGTGACCTACGACACCGGTTCCAAGAAGCTGACCTGGCAGGGCAGCTACCGCGGGATCGGCACCTATGCGACCGCCGCCAACATGTACGGGCCGTCAAACAACATCGTCGTGCGCCTGCGCTCGATCGACAGCCCCTTCGACGGCATCGCGATCGTGTCGGAGAAGCAGGCGCCCGACCTGATTGCCGGCCGATGGTTCATCGTGTTGAGCACCGCTGCGGCCCCTACGGCGAGCTGCGCGGCCAGATCAAGCCGGCGAACTAGCCCGGTAAGCACCCTGAACAGCCCGCGCGGACGGACGTTCTCCTTGCGAAGCCCCCGCTTCCATAGGAGGAATGTCATGTCCGAAACCAACGATATGCCAGCCGGCAGCCGTCGCCCATATCCCGCCGAGAGGCGCGCAGGTGAGATCATCTTGAAGAGCAATTGGCAGCGCGCGGTGTTCATCGCCGGTCTTGTCGGCGCCCTGGTGCTGGCGCTGGCCTTCAGCTTCCTGCGCTAGGCGCCTCTAGCGCGCGACCGAGAACAGCCTGCGCTGCAGGAAGAGGCTGTAGCTCTCGTTCTGCCCGGCATCGAGCCCCGTGCGCTTCAATAGCTCCTCGGCCGCTTTTGCTTCCGGCGCCTCGACCGCCACCGTCTGCAGGCGTTCGTCCCCGATCGTAAGCTGCGTGAACTCCGCCTCGCAGTCCCCCAAGTCGAACAGCGTGCGCTGCTTCTCCACGACAACGGAGGCAAGCGAGGGCTGCTCGGCGACAAGCGCCAGAAGAACGTCCTCGGTGAGCGGCGGCACGTCGGCGAGCTCCAGATCGACACCGAGCGCCGGCGCCACAGTGTTCTCGATGTCGTCGGCCGCAACGGGAAACGCGGAGCTGAGGATGGGCTGCCACTGGTCCAGCAGCCGCAGCCGCCCTTGCAGGCCCTTCACTTCGAGACGGCCGTCCCGGATCTTCGCATTCGATTCCACGTTGAGGCGCGTGACAATGTAGGTCTCGCGGCTCAGAGGCTGTGCCTCGCCCGCCCCGAGCGCGGCAAGCGCCTCGCGTGCCGCCCCCAGATTGGGAGCAAAGACGCGGAACTCGAAGCGTGCAACGTCGCGGAATTTCATGTGCGCCTCCGTCTCACGTCCTGAAACGCGATAGCACGTGCAGCGCCTCGTCGATGTCGGCGGTGGTGTGGTCGGCCGAGATCTGGAAGCGGATCTCCTCCTCGCCCTTCGGCACCACGGGATAGTTGAGGCCCGTGGCGAGAATGCCGTGATCGCGCAGGTGCGCGACGAGGCGCCGGGTGCGCTCGGTATCGCGCACGAGCAGCGGCACGACCGGGTGCTCGCCGGAAACCGTCTCGAGCCCCAGCCGCGCCAGCCCGTCGCGGAAACGCGCCGTCATGGCGCGCAGATGCGCGAGCGCCGCGCGGCCGTGCTCGCTGTCGACGCGGTCGAGTGCGACGCACGCGGCCTCGGCCTCGGCCGGCGTGATGGGGTTGGAATAGATGTAGAACGGCGAGGTCTCGCGCAGGTAGTCGATGATGGTCTTGTTGGCGACGACGTAGCCGCCGTTGACGCCGAAGGCCTTGCCGAGCGTGCCGATGAGCACGTCGACACCGGCGCAGCCCGTGACCTCCTCGGTGCCGCGCCCCGTCGCGCCGAAGGCGCCGACGCCGTGCAAGTCGTCGGCCACCACGATGAGATTCTCCGCAAAGGCCGCGTTGTAGACCGAGGCGATCTTCATGATCTTGTCGAGCGGGGCATGATCGCCGCGCATGGAGAAGACGCCATCGGTCACGAGAATGCCGCGCAGGCCAATGCGCCCCGCGAGATCGAGGCATTTCTCCATATGCTCTAAGTCGAGGTGGTCGTAGATGCGCTTGTCCTCGGGACGTGCCAGCGCAATCGCATTGATGATGCAGCTGTGGTTGAGCGCGTCGCTGATGACGGCCGTGCGCGGCGTGATGAGCGGCGCCAGCGTGCCCATGACGGCGGCGTAAGCGGAGCTGAAGATCATGGCGGCCTCGCGCCCGTGGAAGCGGGCCAGCCGCTGCTCGAGCGCCACGTGCGGCGCCCAGGTGCCGGAGATGAAGCGCACCGCGCCCGGCCCCGTGCCGTAGCGGCGCACGGCCTCCTCCTCGGCTGCCGCGACGCGCGCATCGAACGACAGCCCCAGATAGCTGTTGGAGTTCATGCGCAGGAAGGGCGTGTCACCGCATCCCTCGATGAGAAAGCGCGGGCCCTTGCTACCGGCCGGCGGCACCACGGCGCGCGTGACAGCTTCCTCGCCCTTGAGCCGGCCGGAGCCTGCGAACTCGGCCAGCTTCTCCTCCAAGATCGGCGTCAGCTTGTCTGTGGGCATGCAGGCCTCCAGCCCGGTCTTTAGTGTCCGCGCGCGGCGGCAAGCCTCGCTTGTAGGCGCGCCAGCATATCCTCCGTCATCGCGGCCAGACCATAGCGCGGGGCAAAGCCCCAGTCGGCGCGCGCGGCGCTGTCGTCGAGCGCACGCGGCCAGCTGTCGGCGATCGCCTGGCGTACGGGATCGATCTCGTAATCAACGGTAAAGTCGGGAATGCGTTCGCGGATGGCCGCGGCGATCTCGGCCGGCGTTATGCTCATGGCCGAGACGTTGTAGGCGTTGCGATGGTGCAAGCGCCCGGGCGCTGCCTCCATCAACTGCATCATCGCCGCAATCGCGTCGGGCATGTACATCATGTCGAGCCGCGTGTCGGCGGACAGGAAGCACGTGTAGCTGGCGTAGCGGACGGCGTGATAAAACATCTCCACCGCATAATCCGTCGTCCCGCCGCCCGGCGCTGCAACATAGGAGACGAGGCCCGGCAGGCGAAGACCGCGCGTGTCGATGCCGAAGCGATCGGCGTAGTAGTCGCACAAAAGCTCGCCCGAGACCTTGGTAACGCCGTAGATCGTCGTCGGGCGCTGGATGGTCACCTGAGGCGTCGCATCGCGCGGCGTCTGCGGACCGAAGGCGCCGATGGAGCTGGGGAAAAACACCTGGCAGCCGTACTCGCGCGCAACCTCCAGCACATTGTAGAGCCCGCTCATGTTGACGCTCCAGGCAAGCTGGGGTGCGGCCTCGGCGGACGCCGAAAGAAGGGCCGCCATGTGATAGATCGTGCCCACGTCGTAGCGCCGCACCGCCTCGTGCAGCTGATGGGCTTCGGTGCAGTCGAGATGTCCGTAAGGCTGAATCGCGGCGGCACTGGCGGGCGGCAGCGCCTTCAGATCGGTGGCGACCACCCGCTCGACGCCGTAGCGCGCACGCAACGCCGGCACCAGCTCCGAGCCGATCTGCCCTAAGGCCCCCGTCACCAGGATCGTTGCCATCAGATCCTCACCGATAGTAGCCGCGGTACCACTCGACGAATTGCGCGATCCCGTCCTCGATCCGCGTCGCCGGCTTGAAGCCCACGTCGGCCACGAGATCATCGACGTTCGCAAACGTGTTGGGCACGTCGCCCGGCTGCATGGGCAGAAAGTTCTTCTTCGCCTCGCGCCCCAGCGCCTGCTCCAGGCAGCCGATGAAATGCATCAACTCGACTGGATTGTTGGAGCCGATGTTGTAGACGCGGTAGGGCGCCGAGGAGGTGGCGGGATCAGGCCGCTCGCCGCTCCAGTCGGGATTGGGGGCGGCAATTCTGTCGGCGGTGCGCACCACGCCCTCGACGATGTCGTCTATGTAGGTGAAGTCGCGCGCATGCCGGCCGTTGTTGAACACGTCGATCGGCTCGCCGGCGAGAATTTTGCGCGTGAAGATGAATGGCGCCATGTCCGGGCGACCCCATGGCCCATAAACCGTGAAAAAGCGCAGCGCCGTCACCGGCAGCTGGTAGAGGTGCGCATACGTGTGCGCCATCAGCTCGGTCGCCTTCTTGGAGGCGGCGTAGAGGCTCAAGGGGTGATCGACGTTCTGGTGCACGCTGTAGGGCATCGCCGTGTTGGCGCCGTACACCGACGACGAGGAGGCGAGCACCAGATGCTCCACCGCGTGGTGGCGGCAGCCCTCCAAGACGTGCAGCGTCCCTACGATGTTGGAATCGATATAGGCGTGCGGGTTCTCCAGCGAGTAGCGGACGCCCGGCTGCGCCGCGAGGTGAATGACACGCTGCGGCCGCGTCTCGCCGAACAGCCTCTCCATTCCCGCGCGGTCGGTCAGATCGAGCTTGTGGAACGTAAACCCGCCGCGCCCCTGAAGCCTCGCAAGACGCGCCTCTTTGAGCTTTACGTCGTAGTAGGTATCGAGGTTATCGAGCCCGACAACCTGGTCGCCGCGATCCAGAAGTGCCTTGGTTGTGTGGTAGCCGATGAAGCCTGCCGCACCGGTAACGAGAAAGCGCATAATTCTTAACCTTGCGGAGAGCCGCGCCCACCCGGGCGCTTCCAACAGAGCCGGCCGGAATGCCGCAGGCCGCGGCTAAGTGATACCCTGGCAGGTGTCAAGGCGAGGCAACATGGCACCCCTTTGGTCAGGTTGCGAGCGTAACCCTCAACGGATAAATTAGCGTCGCTCATGCCGGGGCGGGCTTTGGCCTCAGGGTGCAAATTCTTAGTGGATTACCTACATAGCCTAGGTCTCTCAGGGCTATAGCTGCCCACAGGCAGAGCGACTCGCGTAGGACCAAAGAGACAAGAAAGCATGTATAAGTTAGGCGTCGAATTTGGTCGGGGAGGGCAGTGAGCGTGCTCAAAGGTGTGGCCGAGACGGCCCCAGTTGACGAAATAGCCGCCTACTTCGAGGAGATGGGCCGCACCTGCGCCACCATGCGGGTCAACGACAACGAGGGTCGCCCGATGACCCAGAAGGCCGGGCTCGACTGGGTGGCCGAGCAGGCCCTCCGCGCCCAGGCCGACGGCAACAAGGTCATCCTGATCGGCAACGGCGGCAGCGCCGCGATCTGCAGCCACCAGGCCATCGAATTCCTGAAGAACGGCGGCATCCGCGCCCTCGCCTTGAACGACGGCGCATCTCTGACCGCACTCGCCAATGACTTCGGCTACGCCAACGTCTTCGCCGAGCAGATCAAGATGATCGGGCTTCCCGGCGACCTGCTCATCGCCATCAGCAGCTCCGGCCAATCGACCAACATCTTGAAAGGCGTCGAGGTTGCGCGCGCGCACGGCATCAAGGTGGCGACGTTCAGCGGCTTCAAGCCCGACAATCTATTGCGCGGCCGCGGCGACGTGAACTTCTACGTCGCCTCCGACCAGTACGGCTTCGTCGAGATCGCACATCATGCGCTGATTCAGGCCATCCTCGATCTCAACGTGATCCCGCGGCGATCCGCGGAATGATTGTGTGGCGTTCGTTCGCCGCTTAGTGTGAAGATCGAGATTACCCGCATGCTGGCGGGTAGGGCCCTAAGCGAGTTTCTCGATCTGAGTCATACGATCAACTCATGGATGCCAGTATCGCTATGATTCCAAAGTTCGTTCCTGAGACCGGCGACGAGTACAGGCGAACTTCGGAATTGGGACACTGGTGCAAGAAACCGGGACGTCGTTCGTGATGCACGGTGTCACACCACGACCGGAGACCTCCCTGATAGCTCTGCGTGCCTGGGTGTGCGGCGCGCAAGGAGAGGGCACATCGACCCTCGCCGCGCGCTTGCGCGAGCACGGCACCATCGCCGTATCCGAGCCGATCAAAGATGGCGCGCATGCGGTCCAGGGTGCGCTCACCCAGTCAGTCTTCGATCTGTGCATCGTCGTCGTCGACGCGCGCAACGGCCTGACGAGCGAGGCGCGCCGCGCCGTGGCGATCGCGTGCACGATCGGCGCGCGTCATCTCGTGCTCGCCGTCAACAAGCTCGACCTTGTCCAATGGGATGAAGCGGTCTTCCAAGCTGCCGCTGCGCCCTTTCAAGTGTATGCCGCCCACTTCGATCTCGCCACGGCGCGGGCCATCCCGCTGTCCGGGCTTCTGGGCGACAACGTCATCGCGCGCTCTGATCGCATTCCCTGGTACGACGGACCCGCACTCGTCGAGTACATCGAGGGCCTCGATGCCGATCCCGGCGCCGCCGACCGGCCGCTCCGCCTTCCGATCCGCTCGGTCGTGCGACCCGATCCGGACAACCGGCACTACGAGGGCACCATCGCCAGCGGCACGCTGCGCCGCGGCGATGCCGTCCAGGTTGCGATTTCCGGCGTCACCAGCACCGTCGATCGGCTGCTCGTCGGAGGCGAGCCGCGGGACGAGGCGCGCGCCGGCGACGACGTCGCGATCGTCTTGGCCTCCCACGTCGACGTGGGCAGCGGCGACGTGCTGGCACACCCGGATCAGCGCCCGCAAGTGGGCGAGCAGCTCGCCGCCCACGTCGCTTGGCTGGCCGCAGATCCGCTGCTTCCCGGGCGCGACTACACGCTGAAGCTCGGCGGACGCAGCGTGACGGCCAGCGTTACCGCGGTCAAATATCGGCTCGATATCGATACGCTGCACCACGAGGTCGCCCGCACGCTGGCGCAAAACCAGATCGGGGCCTGCACGATCGCGGCCGCGGCGCCGCTTGCCGTCGACGATTTCGCCGATTTCCCTCAAACGGGCCGCTTCGTCCTGTGCGAGCGCCACGCCGACACCATCCTTGCCGCCGGCACCGTCGACTTCGCGCTCCGGCGCGGCGTCAACGTCCATCTGCAGCAGCTCGACATCAGCAAGAGCGTGCGCGCAGACCTCAAGGGGCAGGGACCGTGCATCGTGTGGTTCACGGGGCTGTCGGGCGCCGGCAAATCGACCGTCGCCAACATCGTCGAAAGCGAGCTCGTGCGACGTGGCTGCCACACCTACCTCCTCGACGGAGACAATGTGCGCCACGGCCTCAACAAGGACTTGGGCTTCACCGCGGCCGATCGCGTGGAGAACGTGCGCCGCGTCGGAGAGGTGGCGAAACTGTTCATCGACGCCGGCCTCATCGTGCTGTGCTCGTTCATCTCGCCGTTCCGCGCCGAGCGCGCCGCCGTGCGCGAGCTCGTCGAGGACGCGGAGTTCATCGAGGTCTACGTCAAGGCGCCCCTGGAAGTGTGCGAGACGCGCGATCCCAAGGGGCTCTATGCGAAGAGCCGCGCGGGAAGGCTGCCCAACTTCACGGGAATTGATTCGCCCTACGAGGCGCCCGAGAGCCCCGACCTCGTGCTCGATACGGCCGCCACCGGACCTGAGGTGCTCGCCGAGCGCGTAACTGCCCTTCTCGAAACGCGCGGAATTGTCGCGCCGGCCTCGCGCGAGCCGCGCTAATTCCGCCCCGGCGCCGTGTTGTATCGGGTTCCGCCCAT
>CAVZNR010000058.1:0-19857 GCA_963776675.1 uncultured Alphaproteobacteria bacterium
GCCAACAAGGGACAACGCGGCGTCCAGCTCTTTTTTGTGGTGAGCGCATCTCGACGCCTGACGTCGTCCTGGCACCGGCGCAGCGACGGGGTGGCTCCGTTCCTGATCAGGCGCGCCTTTCGTATCGCGCCCATGTTCTGGCTCGCGATCGCGTTCTTCGTGGCGCTCGAAGGTGATGCGAACTGGAGCCATATCGTTGCAACGGCCGGCTTCGTCCATGACTGGTATCCGACCACGATCTCAAGCGTTGTGCCGGGCGGGTGGTCGATTGGCGTGGAGATGACCTTCTATCTATTGTTCCCTCTGATCGCCGCCTACCTGCGATCGTGGAGGAGCGCGGCCGCCGTGCTGGCGGTCGGCATTTTCGGCACCGCCGCTGACGCGCATTGTTCCGGAGCTAGTCTGGCCCCACCTTAGCGATCGCGATCTGGGATTGTTCAGGACGCTCTGGATCGTGAAACAGATCCCCGTCTTTCTGGTCGGCGTGCTGGTCTATCACGTGATGAAGGCCGGAAGTGATGATCTGCCGAAGAAGTGGCTGGAGGTTGCGGCGTGCGTCGTCGTCGCTCTTATCTTGCTTGCAGGCTTCCTGCCGTTTGTGGGCGGGCTCTATCCCATCTCGGCTCTGTTCGGCGCGCTTGCTTTCGTCCTCTCCAGGGGCGCTGGAACTTGGCTCACCTCGCCTGCGGTGTGCGCTATCGGCGTTGTAAGCTACTCGTCCTACCTGATGCACTTCGCAGTGTTGGGTATTTTGCGGCACCTACTCGAACGGGGAATCGACCCCCTGGAGGTGGCCGATCAGAGCAACGGGGCGCTGTATTTCATCGTCTTCTATATGGGCGTTGTTGGAGTGACGGTGGCACTTTCGGCGGTGACGTATCGCTATGTCGAAAAGCCGGGCATTGCCGTCGGGAGATGGGTGGCAAAGCGCTTGTTCCGCGCCACCGATGCGCCGCAGGCATCTGTGCGCTGAGTACGAGGGCGCCATCGGCTCCTGCCATTAGGCTCGGCGAGATGGAGTGCGGGTGAAGATTGCGTGACGCTAGCGCGGGCCACTAGCTATCCGGAACGCTTCTCCCAAGCCGTTCGCGCTTCATACGCTCGTACCAGGCGTGGCAGTCTTCATCTGAACCCACGAACTCAACGGCCAGCACGTTGACCTCACGGTCTCCGTTGGCCGTCGGCGACGTACACGGCGAAGCGCTTGGCCGGCTCGTTTTCTACGAGGAAGCGATCGTCACCGACTTCGGTGCGAGTGTTACCACTGCTCGCGACGTGGCCCTGACTTCCCTTGCGTTTCTATGGGGTCTGGTGAGGACCAGAGCTGGTAACATCCATTGGAATTACTCAAGATTCGTTCGCCTCTTAGTCAGCGGGTCCCGAGCTCTAATTTTTTCGACGCGTTGGCTCCGCCACCGATTTCGCGGAGCGCCTAATATCCGACGTCCAGTTCTTCCCTAGACGATCGGATAAGAGGGGCAAGGGTCTTCCCTTCAAGCCAGGGCTGAAAAAGCACTTCGCTGTTACTCGCATTTGTGTCGGCATAAAGAGATAGCGCACATATCGGTCCCGGTATTTACTCAAGATCGTTTCGACGCATTCGCGGTTATAAGTTGGCGCCTCTTCTAGCGCGGAAGTTTCGACATGGGGCCGATAGACCTGGGGTTCATAGGGCAATATTCGCCAACCCGATTTGCCTTCCTTGGCCTGTGCGAGCGCTCTCTTCTCGGCAGTGCAGGGGCTAGCCGTCTCTACTGCTACGACGGCAACTTCGAACCGCGGGCGGCGCGGCCGGAAATGATTGGTCCTGGGGGTGTTCCCCGTCAGGACCTACCGGACAGATTGAGCTGATTGCGTAAGAGAGGATTTCCGGCTCATCGTAACCCCGAGGAGGGACACGATGAGACAGAAAGATAGACAGACTCCGCAGAGCGCGGAGGAGACCGTCAGGGACATCCGGCGAGCCACCCGGCGGCACTTCTCGGCCGAGGAGAAGATCCGCATCGTCCTCGAAGGCCTGCGCGGCGAGGACAGCATCGCCGAGCTCTGCCGCAAGGAGGGCATCGCTCAGAACCTCTATTATCGATGGTCCAAGGAGTTCCTCGAGGCCGGCAAGAAGCGGCTCGCCGGCGACACTGCCCGCGAGGCGACATCCGATGAGGTCAAGACGCTGCGTGCCGAAGCCCGCCAACTGAAGGAGGCGCTGGCCGAGGTCACGCTCGAGAACCGGCTGCTCAAAAAAAGCGTGATCGCGGATGGGGAGGACATCGAATGAGATACCCCGCATCCGAAAAGCTCGAGATCATCCGTGCCGTCGAGACCTCGCACCTGCCGGTCAGGCGCACGCTCGACAAGATCGGCATCCCAAAGACGACGTTCTACGCCTGGCTCGATCGCTACGCGGCGGGCGGCCTCGATGCGCTCGAGGACCGCAAGCCGCGGCCAACGCGCGTCTGGAACCGCATCCCCGACGAGATGCGCGAAAAGGTGGTCGAACGGGCGTTGGAGGAGCCCGAGCTCTCGCCGCGCGAGGTCGCCGTCGCCTTCACAGACCGCGAAAAGACCTTCGTCTCCGAGGCCAGCGTCTATCGCATCTTGAAAGCCGAAGGGCTGGTCACATCGCCAGCCTTCATCGTCATGAAGGCCGCTGACGCCTTCGCCAACCCGACGACGGCGATCAATCAGCTCTGGCAGACCGACTTCACCTACCTCAAGGTTACCGGCTGGGGCTGGTTCTACCTGTCGACGGTGCTCGACGACTTCTCCCGCTACATCGTCGCCTGGAAGCTCTGCACGACGATGAGCGCCGACGATGTCACCGAGACGCTCGAGCTGGCCTTGCAAGCATCAGGGCTCGATCAGGTCGGTGCCGACCGGCGCCCAAGGCTGCTATCCGACAACGGTCCATCCTACATCGCGAACGATCTGGCCGAATGGCTCGAGGCGCAGGGAATGCGGCATACGCGAGGAAAGCCCTATCACCCGATGACGCAGGGTAAGATCGAGCGATGGCACCTCTCGCTGAAGAGCCGCATCCTGCTTGAAAACTACTATCTGCCCGGCGACCTTGAACGCGCCGTCGCCGACTTCGTCGACCACTACAATCACCGCCGCTATCACGAGAGCCTGGACAACCTCACTCCCGCTGACGTCTACTTCGGACGCGGCCAGCGCATCCTCGAACGGCGAAAAGAGATCAAGCGAAAAACGATCGAAAAACGACGCCGGCAGCACTTCAACGCAGCAGCATGAGAATCAACCAGATGGGCCGGGCTCTCCCTTAGATCAAACGCTCAAATGTCCCGAAAACCCTGACGACGGACAATGTCTGCGCAGCTCCCCGGGCAACGTTTGGGCATAGTCCCGTCGTGGGCTAGAAATCCTCGCAGCTTTGCCGCCAGCCCCCTCATTTTGCCCATGAAACTGTCGTCGCGAACCTCGATCGCCCCGGGCCTGAGACGTCCCGACTCTGTGCTCGTCTGCCCTGACCCTTTCGCAAGTAGAACTCGATCTCCCTCTCAATTCCCCGCATTTTTGCCTCCATGCTCTTCGCTAAGCATGTGAAAGAATTGAGATGCTTGGCTGAGTCTGTCAACGGGGTTCGCCCTCAGGTTGCGAATGCTAAATTCAAACTGAGTCAGGACCTAGCTTCATGATGCGCATTTGCGCATCGGCCGATGCCGGGAAACCGCTGCCTAGGGGGCTAAGGGCGTGCCAGGGATAACGGTCCGCGACATGGGGAGCTTTCATGTCGGCGGACGGCTCGCCCGACTTGAGGGGATGCCGCCGCGCGAACGCGTGAGCACGCCGGGAGGGCCCGTTTATCACATCGACCCGAACGGCGACATCGTCGTTGGGCAGATGTACGTCCAGTTTGTCCGGCTTGGAATCGCCGCGCGGCTGTGGACCGCTTCTCATGTGGCATGGCGGCGGCATGACGGGAGCCGAGTTGGGAGTCGACGCCAGACGGGCGTCCCGGCTGGCAGACGTTCTTCCTGCGCGCCGGCTTCGATACTTATGTCTCGGACGCGGTGGAGCGCGGTCGCGCATCTTGGGCACCCTATCCGCAGATCTATCCCGAGGCGCCGTTCTTCCGCACGGCGAAGGATGCGTGGGAGGATACCTTCCATTTTCGGCCCACACCAGTTCGTCGGCACTGCGACCCTGGCTTCACCGGACCTATCCAGGATCCAGGTTGCCCGTCGGAGTCTTCGAAGCCTGCCACTGGCGTGCCACGCTCAGACTCCGGACGATGTCCTGACGCAGGCTGGGTATCGACGCGCTCATTCAGCGCCTTGATCCTGGTGTCGTCGTGACGCCAGCCCGGCGGCGGTTTCGCACTCTCCCGCCGCTGCTCAAGGCGCCGGATCGCATGCAGCGATGATGATCTCGAGACCTTCCGGTGCGCCGGACCCAGCGAGACGAACCCGCGCTGCTCGGCCATCTGCAGCCGTTTTGTTTTGTTTCGGCGACGACTTCAAGGACGACGAGCCTGGCGTCGATCTGGGCCGACCTCGACGGGTGGCACGAGGCTGTCGTCGGCCGCGCGATCCGACGTCACGCCGATGCGCTTCTTCCCGAGGAAGAAGGCATTGCAGTTGACAGTCACGCGCTGATGGCCGATCACGACAGCGACAAGATCGCCGGAATCGTGCTTCGAGATCGGCTGACCTCGCGCGGGTTGGTCAGCTAGGCAACGATTTCGGCCGGCAGATATCTGATAGTAGAGCCTTCCCGCCATTGATCGCCGCAATAATGCGTCGTCTCATCTGGGCGGGCATGGTTTCTCTGACCAGATCCGGAGCGCGGGCTACTGCTTCGTTTAACCTCGGCCCAAGCCTGCTGGTGGAGTTGCCGCGACGTTCGCCGATGGGGCCATCTTCCGGCGCAGCGAAGGTCTCGAGACAGGTCCGCAGTTCGCTTGGATCTAGCACGCTTCGACGCGCGGTTTACGAACCGGAGGTCAAACACCGTTGGAGCGAGCGCGGGTCAGGCGCCAGGGTTGCGCGCCGGGGCGGTCTTCAAGCTGGAGGTCGGCTCGAGCATGCCGGGCCGCGCGGCCTCCACCCTCGCTTTGGAGTGGAAGATCTCGGGAAAGGCCGCCTGGATCATATGGCGCATGCCGAGGCGGCACTTCTCGAGATAGCAGCCGTTGAGGTTGATCTTCTCGTCGATGGCGAAGTTAGCGTCGCCCGAGAGCGACACGCGTACCACCTGGCCGCGCCCGCGCACGCGGTTGGGAAGCTGGAACTCCGGCGGCAGCGCCTCCGTGACGGGAAGCACGCGCTCGATGTGGCCGGTGACGGCGCCGCCGCGTCCCTTGACTGAAACAAGCTGGCCTTCTTCGATGTCGAACAGGTAGTTCTCCGGGATGTAGGCCAGCGCGTAGCTCGGGCCGGTGTAGATGTTGGCGACGGAGGCTGCCCCGTTGGTGAGCACCTCGCCGACCATCGCCACGCGACTGCCGACGAAGCCGCTCGCCGGCGCAGTGAGCACGCCGCCGGAATAGGTCTGCTGAAGGTCGGCCCAGGCTCCCGAGAGCTGCTCCAGCGCCTCCTGGTTGACCTTGATCTCCGTCTCGAGCGAGGTTTCCTCCGCCGCGAGCGTCAACATCTTTTCCATCGCCTCCACGTTGACGGCGGACATCTGCTGCAGCGACTTGCTGACCACCATGCCGCGCGTCTGGGCGGCCTTGAGGGTTGAGAGGAAAGATTCGAGATTCCTTGGCGCTGACGCGGGCGAGCGGCAACAGCGCCGTAACGACGGTCTTGCGCGCCTTGAGCTGGGCGAGCCGGCTCTGCACGCGGGCCTGCTCGGCGGCGAGATCGGCGAGCGAGCGCGACATCGTCGCTGATTCGACTACGGCGATCTTCTGCCCCGCCTCCACCCAGTCGCCAGGGCGCACGCCGATCTCGCGCACGCGCGCATCGGGCCAGGGGGAGGCAACATCGACGCTGCGGCGCGTGACCATGCCGTCGGCGTCGAGCAGCATGCTGCCGCCGGTAAGCGCGTAGATCGAGAGGGCGCCGAAGCCGCCGAGCAATGCTGCCGTCAGCAGGAAGCGGCGCAGGCGCTTCCATTTCACGTTGGCGGCTTGAAGATGATCGCTGCTCATTGTTTTGTGCCGGTTCTCGTACCTGTCAGGCCGCGATGGGGGCGCGGCGCCCGGTGGACTTGGTGATGGATTTGCAGCGCGTCAGACGCGCGGCGATGATCTTAGCGGCGTTGCCGCTGCCGAAGGGGTTGGGGGCGTCGAGGCGCTGCGGGGCATCGCCCGCCGTCAGGCGGCGCACGCCGTCAACGATGGCCTCGCTGTCGGCGCCGACCAGTGTGCCGAAGCCGGCCTCGACCACCTCCGGGCGCTCGGTGCTCTCGCGCGTGATCAGTATCTTCAGGCCGAAGCTCGGTGCCTCCTCCTGCACGCCGCCTGAGTCGGTGACGACGGTAAAGGCGCGGGCGAGCAGCGAGACGAAGTCGGGGTACTGCAGCGGCTTCAGCAGGCAGACGTTGGGCGTGTCGCCGAGATGGCGCAGTACGTCCTGGCGCACCTGGGGATTGAGATGCACGGGCAGCACGATCAGCTTGTCGCCGTCCTCGGCGAGGGTGCGCAGCGCGCCGAGCACGTTGCGCATGGGGTCGCCGATGTTCTCGCGCCTGTGCAGGGTGGCGAGCACGAGCTTCTTGTCGCGGGGCAGGCCTGCGACCTCGGGGTCGATCGGCTGGTAGCCGGCGCTCACTTTGCCGCGGGCATAGAGGATGGCGTCGACGACGGTGTTCCCGGCCGTGACGATATTCTGGGCGCTGAAGCCTTCGCGCAGCAGATTCTGACGCGCCTGGCGGGTTGGGGGAAAATGCAGCGCGGAGGCTTGGCCGATGAGGCGGCGGTTGAACTCCTCCGGCCACGGCGACTGCAGGTCGCCGGTGCGCAGGCCCGCCTCGACGTGCGCGACCGGCACGCGGTTCATAAAGCCGGCGGTGGCGGCGGCTGCCGCGGTCGCAGTGTCGCCCTGCACGACGATCCAGTCGTAGGTCTCAGCCCGCAGCAGTGCCTCGACCTGGGCGCACATGCGACCAAACTTGCCGGCGAGCCCCGGCTCCTCGACGATGTCGGCGCCGTGGTGGGTGACGGCGATGCCGAAGAAGTCGAGCAGGCCCTCGGCAAGATCGGTGTGCTGGCCGGACCAGAACACGTCGAGACGCACGCCGGCGCGGCGCAGCTCCCTGCAGACCGGCGCCAGCTTGATGATCTCCGGGCGAGTGCCGAAAGCAATCAGAATACGCATGCTACGGTCTTGAGCTCTCAGCGGTTAGCGGCGACAAAGTCATCGGGAATTTCGTGCGTCGTCTTCGACCAGACGATCGGCTTGGTCGCCAGCTCCGATTCCCCGAGGTAGGTCTTCCAGGCGCGGTACACCGCGCACATATTGATGTAGATCGCCGCCGGCCAGCGCACGGCGATGCCGATCCAGTCGTAGTGGCCGTAGACCTGGTGGCCGGAGAGGACTCGCACGACGTAGCGGGTGATGAGCGCGAACAGGTTGATCCACAGCGAGCAGACGAGGATCGAGCCCGTCGGCCCGGACATGTCCGCGGTATCGACGTAGCCGAGCAGCATGAGGCCGAGCAGTGCCGCCGAGACCGGGGGGAGGAAGCTCGTGATCATCCCCTTGCGGTCGCGCAGGAAGAAGTAGAAGTCCCAGGGATCGCCGTCCCACCCGAGCTTGTGCAGCGCCTCGAAATTGATGCCGTAGACCCAGCGGGTCTTCTGTTTGATTGCCGCTTCCAGCGTCTTTGGGAAAAACTCCCGGGTCGCCACGTAGTCGAGGCCCTCGCTGGCGTCGCGCGAAATGGCCGCGAATGCCGACTTGAAGCCTGAGCGCTTCGCCTCGACGCCGAGGATGTAGTCTTCGGTGACGGTGCCGGACATTAAGACCTGGCCGCGCGTCGCAAGGAAGTGCTTGACGAGCCGCTTGGTCATGCAGGTGCCGACGCCGGCCGAGGGGATGGCGGCGCCCACCGCATCGCGGACAATCATCTCACGCGTATGGCGCTCTGCGAACTCGTCCATGTAGGTGGAGGCAACGAGCGCCTTCTTGCCGCGGTTGAGCGAGAATACCGGCGCCTGGATGAAGTCATGCTCCTCAGCGTAGGCCGCGTAGACGGCAAACGCGCGTGGATCTATGACGTCCTCGCTGTCATGCAGAATGACGAGCGCTGGCCCGGCGTCGCAGCGGAAAACCTGCGCGAACATCTCGTTCAGCATCTGCCCCTTCGATGTCGGTCCGGGCAGGCGGTTGGCAATGACCGTCACGCGGTCGGGATATTTGGCCTCCAGCTCCTGCGCGACGCGGAGCGTGTCAGTGTCGTTCGGATAAACGCCGAGACAGAGGGACACCTCGGGATTCTTTATCCGCGCGAGGTTGCCCTCCACCATCTTCCCGAGCACGTCCTCCTCGTGCCAGTTGGCGATGAACACGGCGGTGGGCGGAATGGCAGCATCGCCGTCTCCCAGGTGCGGAACGCGACTGCGCACGATGCCCATCGAGACGAGGTCGATGAAGGCATCATCGATCGACGACAGGCTGATCAGCAGGCTGACAACGAACAGAAGTATGACGAGGAACGTCAGCACTGAGAAACGCCTTCCACTCATGCCCGCCAGGAAAGGCGCGCGAATGCCAGAACACGGTAACTCCGTGCACTCGGCATTTATTTCGAATTGTCAGAAAATTGGGTTAAACTACGCCGTGGTTTGCTATTAGCGTCAATGAGCGGTTACCGCGCGCTCCGTGCTGAAACGACAACTGGCTCGAGCAACCAACTCGGGCGAGGACGCCGACGTCAGGCGTTGCCGAGCAGCTACGCGCTGACACGGCATTGGCTTCGATTTTGGGTCAGCATCCGTCGCGGTGGGGCTGGGCCTAGTCAGCCTTCCCCCCTGGCCGTCCCTTGCTGCCGGAGCTGGCGCAGCGCGGGGTCGGTGTGCCAAGAACCGCGCGGCCCGAAACGGAAGGTATCCTCCCACGCATCTTTCGCCGTGCGGATCGCGAGGCGCTGGAACAGCTGGCATGACCATAAAGTTGATCCGGAGGATTTATTTGGCGGTGGCATGCAGGGCGAGCCATTCTTGTAGCCGTCGATTGCGGCAGCTATCCGTGCTTCGGGTCCAGGGTGAGTGGCACGCGGCGGCGGTGAAGGAGTTGTCGGCGGCGGCGCCTGCATAGCGGTCGACGTCGAGTTTCCTTTTCAGAGGATTGTTCGCGGCATTTGCCTTCGGTGTGACCGCACAGATGATGTCTGACCTCGTGTTATACGACCAACTTGCGCTGTTGGTGGCTCAGTCCGAGCCTACCGGATCGAACACGATGATCTGACCCCGTCATGGATGGCAGCGAAATCGCCAGCGCGTTCGCGTCGCGGCTCGTCGACGCATGACCGCTTTCCCTGCGGTGCAGCCGTCGCCGGCGAAGCGGCCTTGCGGACACCGATGTCTGCAATGGGCCATAAGTGGTCATCGTTCCACTGTCGAGATCGAGTCTGCTTTACTCCGCTTTCAGACCAAGCTTGATACTCGGCTCCAGCTCCACCCAGAGAAGTGATGACACCACGCGGTGTTCAATCGAGGCCGTCGGCAAGCGGCCTCCACTGCGCGGCCAATGGGTGGTCACAGCATCATCGCAGTGGTGCCGTGAGGGCCACATGTGTCCTAGAATGCCATGATTATCTACTGAATTCACTTACTGGCTGCGGTGTTCTGCGTACAGTCATTCCGACGTGTGCTGTGTGTTGGGGGAGTCCGTGTCGCGTATCGCCCTTGCCTTTGCGGCGTTGATCGCCGTTGCCGCTCCTGCGTATTCGCAGCAGCGTGACCCTTGGACCGGCTTCAGTATTGCCGTCGGCGGCGGCGCTGCGCGGTTGGATACCGAGGCAAGCGCCAACGCCTCCTTCGATGAATTTATCTCCCGTTGCGATCTAAATTGGTTTTGCGTATCGCTGCCTCTCTTTCTGGTTCAGCGGCGAACTCCATATCAAGTGATGACTGGGCTGGTTTCGGCACGCTTCAGCTTGCCTATGATCAACGGTTCGGCAGCGTTCTCTTGGGGGGCCTGGTCGACCTTGACTTCTATTCCGGCGATCCCGGGGACAGCGCAAGCTCAGTGAGCGTCGCTACGGGGGCAAAGGAACAGTGCGATGGTAATACGCAAGTTTGCACCAAGACCATTTTCTGGGGGATCAGGGCCGTTCGCGCTACGACGAGCGTTGCACTTGACAAGGTCTGGAGTGTCGGAGGCCGCCTGGGCTATCTCGTGACCGAGGATACGCTTGTTTACGCGCTGGGTGGCTACACAGAAGCAAAGCTCAAAGGGGCGACGAATTTCAATTTCGATAGCGTGAAATTTCCAGATGGGCGGACGACGCTGTCGATGCCGGACAATTCACGGCTACTTCATTGGAGCTGGAGGGGAGTTTAGCCTCGGCAATAATCTCGCTTTGCGTGCCGAATACCGCTTTGCCAACTATGGAGGCGAGACGTCGGCAAGCACCTCGGAAACCATTACACCCGATGCTCACCTCGACATCTCCAGAACCTCTACCGTCAGCAACGACGTCGATTTGCAAATCCAGACGATCCGCGCCGCCCTCGTCTTCAAGCTCGGCACGCCTTAGCTGCCTGTTCAACTGCGGGCTTTTTTTAAGCCCGTTCCCGGCGGCGGCGGCTGGCTCTTTCGTTCCGCTCTACCCTCATGAGCTGACCATTCGCTACATCGGTCGCGAGGTCCGCTCTGGGTCTTGGTCGTGTAGAGAACGCCGGAGGGAACCCAAGGTTCGGTTTGAAGGGACCTCGGGGGAGGAGTGCCGATGTGGGGCGCCTCATGCCCTCATCGCGGCCATCAGGGGCTTAATTCCGATGATGTTCATCACGCGGGTCAGATTATAGGCGAGCACGTGCAGACGCCATCTCGGCGGCGACCTTCGGCAGCGTTTTCGTCAGGAAGTGGTTGGCGCCAGTCCGAGCCTTGATGGTCCCGAAGGGGTGCTCGACGGTCTCGCGTCGCTGCCGCATCGCGTTGGGGTTGGCATCTAATCGCTGCTGCACAGCTTCGAGCACCTGCTCGTATTCCCATCTGCTGATCCGTCGCTCCCGTCCCGTCGTGCATTTGGACTTTAGCGCACAAACCGAGCACGTCGTGGTCCAGTAGCGTCGCAGCTTCCTTGCCATCCTCCTCGTTCGAGTACCGGTACGTAAGGCATTGGCCTGCGGGACAGCGATAGGCGTCCTTGTCGGGCAGGTAGACGAAGTCCTGGTTGCCGAAGCGCCCTGCAGCCTTTGCACCTGACGTCATCGGCTTCGGCAGCGTCACGGTGATGCCGGCCTCGTGGCACGCCAGGATCTATAGCCCACGACGCCCGAACCGCGCCCGCTCGTTGCCATCTGCACCGGCTATGGGCAGAACCATCGGAGAGGCAAGTGCGTCAGAGGAACAAGCTCTCGCCGCGCAAGTTCGGGGCTACGCCTCGGCGCTAAATCGGTATATCGTCAAGGCCCCTCGCGAGGCAGTGTCCATGGAACGGTCGCCCGAACCACGAACCACAAAAGTCTCCGTGCCGCTCCCGTGCGACGAGGCGCTTTCACCGGATATCCGCAGGCGTTTGCGCGCGCTCCCCCCGCTGAACAACCTCCGCATGTTCGCGAACGTCCCGCAGTGCTTCATGGCGATCACCGATCTGATCAACGCCCTGTTCCACGACGGCAAGATCGATCCGAAGCTGCGCGAGATCATGTATCTGCGCATCGCCTCCAAATACGGACTTTTGTACGAGTACCGGCACAACCTGCTGTTCTCCGAGCAGCTCGGCATGAGTGGTGCGGAAATCGCCGCGGTGACTTCGGATGGCGCGACCGACGGGCTCAACGATGACGGCAAACTCGTCTGTAAAGCAGCCGAGGAGATCACTGCCAACATCTCCATCAGCGATCCGACCCTGGAGGGGTTGCTCAACCGCTTCGGCATCGAAGGCACGAGCGAGATCATCCTGCTTGTCTCGTGGTTCAATCTACTCATCCGCTACGTGGAGTCGACGCGCGTGCCGTACGAGCCCGATCCCGCCGCGATCATCTCCGGAGGCGCTCCGCTCACGCTGAAGTCGCCGTGAGCGCGGAGGTCTTTCAAATCCTGCCCCCGCAACCATCGACAGTAGGCTACCCGTTAAGGGCATTTTCGAGCGCCTGAACCTTTTCGGCGCAGACCTCGGCTCAATCCAGATGGAGGCGGACGTTGGATGGAGGGGCTTGGTTGCGAAGCCTTGCGTCTACCGGGAGGATCTGCATGCTACTCAGCGGGTGCACGATTGCGCAGTCTGAGTCCGCATTCCGGCTTCATAGGACTCTTCAAGAGGAGCATTCAGATGATAGCTCGTGTCGCCTTTGCGATATCTTTCGTATTTGTCGCCATTTTGTTCAGCCCGGTTCAGGCCGAAGAGGCGCAAACGCAAATTTATTTGCCCGCTGGAAGCGTCGATGCAAAGAGCCTCATCCCAGCGCCGCCGAAAGTTGGATCGGCTGCTTTTATGGAGCAGTTGGCGATTGTCCTCTGGCTTCAGCGCACACGAACGGCTGAAGATGTTCAGTTCGTCGAAGAAACGTTGAGCGTGGAGCGATTTGCACCAATCCTTGGCGCCGATCTGTTTGAACTCGACGCAGTTGCGCTGAAACGGCTGATTGATGCGGCGATCGACGAGGTTCGGCAGGACTATGACGCACTCAAAGCGGTCTATGATCTGCCCCGGCCATTCAAAGTCAGCGCTGAGGTCAAGCCCGTTGGGGACGCCCGGCCTGTCGCCTCCTATCCGAGCGGCCACGCTATTCGCGCGATTGTCTATGCGAGGCTTCTTGCCGAAATTTTTCCCGACAGAGAGAAGGCGCTGATGGATCTCGCCCACCGCATTGGCTATGGCCGCGTCGTCGCGGGCCTTCACTATCCGGTGGACGTTACCTCAGGCCAGATCCTCGGCAACACCTACGCGGACGCAATCATCGCGACCAGTTCATTCAAGGAGTCCGTCGCGGGGCTCCGATCAGAAGCAAGAGCGGCCAACTGAACACTCCGAACAATTCTTTGTGGAGATGTTGAATAGTCATAGTCCAGGTGCCCAGCGAAACATCACCCGGCCACGTCCGCTATGGGTCTTGGTCGTGTAAAAACGCCGCCGGGGATGATGGCCCCGAGGTGATGGGCAGGTTTGGAACCGCAAGTCACTGCCTCACACCCCGATGGCGACCAGTAGCGGCTTGACACCCATGATGTTCATGACGCGGGTCAGATTGTAGGCCAGCACGTGCAGCGCCATCTCGGCGGCGACCTTCGGCAACGTCTTCATCAGGAAGTGCGTGGCGCCCATGCGGGCCTTGAGCGTTCCGAACGGATGCTCGACAGTCTCCCGCCGGCGGCGCATCGCCTGCGGATCGGCGTCGAGACGCGCCTGCACCGCTTCGAGGACATGCTCGTGCTCCCAGCGTGGGATGCGCCGCTCGGGACCCGTTGTACACTTCGTCTTCAGCGGACAGCTGCCGCACACCGTCGTCCAGTAGCGACGCATCGCCTTGTCGCCCTCTTGCGTCGTCATGCGATAGGTCAGCGCCCGGCCCGCCGGGCAGATGTAAGCGTCCTGCGTCTCGACGTAGACGAAGTCCTGCTTGCCGAAGCGGCCTTCCGACTTGGCGCCCGAGGTCATCGGCTTGGGCAGCGTCACCGTAATGCCGGCCTCCTGGCACGCGAGGATCTCGGGGCTGTTGAAGTAGCCGCGGTCGGCAACGGCTTCGAGGGTGTCGGTTCGCATCACGGTCTTCGCGGCTTTGCCGACACGCGCCAGCTGTGAGCGGTCCGATCCCGAGGTCGTCACCTCGTGCGTGACGATCAGATGGTTCTCGGTCTCGACGGCCACTTGAACGTTGTAGCCGACGACGCCCGAGCCGCGCCCGCTCGTTGCCATCGAGCGGCTGTCGGGATCGGTGAGCGAGATCTGCTGATCGGGTGAAGCCAGCATCTTCCTCTCGTAGGATTCGAGGCGCTTCATCTCTGTATTGAGCCTTGCCAGCTTCTCCTTGAGATGCTCTGCCTTGGCGGCAAGCGCCTCCGTCGGCTCTTGCCGGTCTGCCGTTTCGAGCTGGCTGAGATAGCGCGCAACGCTCTCCTCCAGCTGGGCGCGACGGCGCTCCACCTTGCCCTTCGTGAAGTTGCGGTCGCGGTTGTTGACCGCCTTGAACTTAGAGCCATCGATGGCAACGCTCGCCGTCGCGAGCAGTCCCAGCTCGCGGCACAGCTCCACGAAGCGTGCGCAGACTTGCCGTAGACCGAGACCGTTGTCCTTGCGGAAGTCGGCGATGGTCTTGTGATCGGGCACGAGACGGCCCAGGAGCCAGAGAAGCTCCAAATTGCGTCCGGCTTCGCGCTCCAGCCGCCGGCTCGACTGCACCCGGTTGAGATAGCCGTAGATGTAGAGCTTCAGAAGCACCGAAGGGTGGAAGCCGGGCCGCCCCGTAGCGGCGGGCTCGACACCGTCAAACCCTAGATCGCGGAGGTCGAGCGCATCGACGAAGGCGTCAATCGCGCGGACCGGGTTCTCCTCTTCGATCCAATCGTCAAGACACTCCGGCAGGAGTGTCGACTGCCCACGATCTGCCCCTTCGACGAACCGCTTCATGATCACCCCCGAAGAATCATGAGGTGAGATCATATTCCGGCAGCTCTTTTCACACAGCCAGGGTCAATTGCAGAAGTCTGCGGGAACTCAGCAACTCAGCGCAGCGAGCAGCTTACCGTCGGAGTCATTGGGGGGCGGGGAGATCGCACAGGCCGTCCCCACAGCTCCCACTGCAGCAATCAAGCGATTGCGAGCACTTTCCCTGGTTCGGCACACATTGATTTGTCGTAACCGGTTGATTTCTCGTAACCGGTTTCGGGAACTCGGGCGTGTAGTTTTGCGGGTCCTCGGTGCGGTGGCGCTTGATTAGCGTCTTGTTCGGATTGGCGCCAAAGTAGACCTTGAGGCCGCCCGTGATGCGGTTGTACTGCTCCTCGCCCCAGTCACCCTTGGCGAAGATTGACATCGGCACGCCGGCGTCGCGGAACAGGTACTCGGCACTCGCCGTGCCGAGGCTCGCCTCGCTCACGTAGCGGTAGCCGCCCGAGATCTTGAAGTCATCGGTGAGGTAGTAGGCAAGATCCGCGCGGCCGAAGAAGTGATCATCGTCCGCATTGAGCACCGTCAGCCCGCCCGTGGTAGAGGGAAAGTCGATGCCCTCGTAACCGGCAAGTCCCGTCAGTGAGACTTTCCCAAAGTAGAACTCGAATTCGCCAGCTGCCCGCCAGATGTCGATCGAGTCCCAGGTGTGGAAGCTGCCGTAAACGCCGAGCAGGTAGCTCGAGGGATCGCGCGTGAAAAGGTGTGCACCGCCGCCGCCTATAACCTTGCCGTCGATGGTGCCGACCGCGCCGTCGGCCTGCAAGCCGAGCGCCCCCCCCACCGGCAGCGTGTAGCTGCCCAGCGCGAGGAAGGAATCCTCATCGTCGTATTGCCCGCCTTCGATGCTGAGGTTGCCGTTGGGGCCGGATATAGCGGGCCCGCCCGCAAGCGCGCCAAGCGGCGCCAGGAGCATCAGCGACAGCAATACGCAAACACGCAAGAGCATGACGCACACTTGTGAAAGCAGCCCCTGACGGGCCACATCGCGCCAGTGACGCAACTGTCCCCACCAGCGACAAGCATTAAGTCTCGACCAGAACTCTCAAGCAACTCAAAGCCCTCACCGCCGGGGGCTTAACGCGGCTGGCTGTGACATTTGGGCCTCTGCCGCGCGCGGGGATGCATGACGAAACGGGCGCCTACATCGGTTGGACCCCAATTCCTCGATCAAGAGATTTGCTGTCGTATAGTCCAAAGCGTAGCGCGCGTGTAATGAGTTCGCGCGGTGAATTAGGCGGCGAAGTGCAAAACTCGCGATGCGACGTAGCCGTAGAGTAGCAACTGCACAAGCAGCAGCGACGGGTCGGTGAAGACGTAGAGAAAGCCGGCAACGAGGAAGAACGGACCGCGTACTCATTCGGCTCTAGTTGCCTCTGATTGGGCTCGGGATTAAGCCGTGTCCTCTTGATGTCCTCCGGCGAGCGGAAGCCACCCTTGACTTGCATCATGCGAACGACAGTCAGCCAGGACATGCCCACGGCCTTGAGGATCATGAGCGTTGCGGCAATGACATAGGTGGCGAAAACGGGATTTTGCAGGCTTAGCTGGTCCATCGGATTTTCCTTCGGCTTCCCTAATCATTTCGCTCGGGATCTTGGGCATCCTTCCTATTCGGTTTCTCATTTAGCGGCGTATTGTGGCTGCACAGCACCATCCGTATGCTGAGAGCATGCTAACGTCCAGAAGGCTATATACCGGCGCTGACAGCTGTCCCGAGCAGCTGGTGGTCGAAGCGGATGGGGCAAGCTCATGTTCCCCAATTTCAAGAAATCAGAGACGGCGCAGGTGAAGGGTGCTTCCTCACCAAGCATAACGCCGACTTCGATTGGCTTTCCGCAAAGCGATCGCAACCTGTCAGTTGTTAGTCCGGACCTCACGATCAATGGCGATCTCATATCGAAGGGTGAACTGCGGGTCGATGGGGTCGTGCAGGGCGACATCAAAGGAACCCGAGTGGTGATCGGGGAGCACGCGCGTATTACCGGCGACATCCTCGCTGAGGCCGTTGCTATATTCGGCCACGTGATCGGCTCAGTGCGCGGGCTGCGTGTCAGCCTTCAATCAACGAGCCATGTGGAGGGTGACGTCTACCATCAGTCGCTCGCCATGGAGGCGGGCGCCTCCTTCGAAGGCAGGTCGCAATACTCCAATGATCCGTTGGCTGACCCGCCCGCGTCTGAACTCACCGCGCTCAGCTCCGGACAAGGGTGAAATCTGGCCTTCGGTCGTGCGCTCCGTTTGGCCCCAGATTGCAGCCAATTTAGTGTCATCGGCAAAAGGGGCACCTGATGCGATCTGCCTAAGAAAAGGGCATCAAGCTTGGCGTCCTGGGCGGGGCATGTCGGGAAGGCCAGACTTAAGGCAGCAACCGAGGGTTTACGTCCGGGCTAGTAGCGGACGCGCAAGCCCGGATCACCGCAACGCGCCGTGATCGTCATCTCTCTGGGAGGCCCGGCATCGACACCGGGCGTGTTTGTTGGTTCCCGACGTACGACGTAGCGGTTTCGGCAAATGTCGGTGTCGCGAACGCCGGGCGCGTACTTGATCTTGATGGGCGGCTTATCGTTGAAGAAGTTGCCGGTAATTTCGACGTTTTCGACGTTGTGGATCCCTTTTTTTGCCGAGATCAGAATGCCGCCTCCGGCGTTGTTCACGAACTTGGAGTGCACGATGCGCACGTTGGTGATGCGCTGTTTCTTTTCGTCGGGTTCGAAATCAACGCCGGCGCTAGGGCGCGTGCCTCTGGTGTTCTTAAAGACCGAATGGGTGACGAGGAGGGTATCGGCGTCGATGATGGACAACCCCTGCCGGCGGTTGTGGTCGGCTACGACACCGCAAAACGCAACGTCCTTGGCACCGTCGACGTAGAAGCCGTCGCCCCACATCTCTTTGGAGGTGACGCCGGCAATGGTTATGCGTTCGGCGCCCTTTTGGATCCCGATTCCCATGCCCCATTCGCCCGTCTGGCCCTTGTGTAGTCTGCGCTCGCCCAGAAGGGTCCCACCCTCCACGGTTACACCGGAGGCGCCGGAAATCGTGAGAACGGCGTAATGCTCTCCGCTGTTTGGGATGGCTTTCAGGGTGGCGCCCGGAGCGAGCTTCAGTCTCATACGGCTCTTGAGTTTGAGCCCCTTGGTCGTGAGGGCATCGACCAGGTAAACGCCGTCAGGAACGAAAGCCGTGCCACCTTTGCCGGCTACTGCGTCGATCGCCTTTTGGATCGCGGCCGTGTCGTCGGTATGACCGTCGCCCTTGGCGCCCCGCTTCTTGACGTCGACGACGAGCTGGCTTGAGGGCGCTACATTGCAGCGATCGGACTGTGCGAGCGCCTCAGGTGCATAAGTCAGCCAAAGAGCGCTTGTCAGGATGGAAACGATTGCCCGGTTCACGAGCCCCTCTTGCACCGGTGGGAAGAATGACCGCGGAAACCTAGCATCCGCTGATGGCGGAGATGAGATCGGCGGAGGAATTGGTTGTGTCTTGGCAGGCATGGAATGGCGCTCAAATGGTGCCGGCTGAGCATAATCAATCGGAGTTCCTCAATCCGAAAAAGACGAACGCAAAAGAGTGGAGGAGCCCTATCAACGTTCGCTCTGGGTCTTGGTCGTGTAAAAACGCCGCCGGGGATGATGGCCCCGAGGTGATGGGCAGGTTTGGAACCGCAAGTCACTGCCTCACACCCCGATGGCGACCAGTAGCGGCTTGACACCCATGATGTTCATGACGCGGGTCAGATTGTAGGCCAGCACGTGCAGCGCCATCTCGGCGGCGACCTTCGGCAACGTCTTCATCAGGAAGTGCGTGGCGCCCATGCGGGCCTTGAGCGTTCCGAACGGATGCTCGACAGTCTCCCGCCGGCGGCGCATCGCCTGCGGATCGGCGTCGAGACGCGCCTGCACCGCTTCGAGGACATGCTCGTGCTCCCAGCGTGGGATGCGCCGCTCGGGACCCGTTGTACACTTCGTCTTCAGCGGACAGCTGCCGCACACCGTCGTCCAGTAGCGACGCATCGCCTTGTCGCCCTCTTGCGTCGTCATGCGATAGGTCAGCGCCCGGCCCGCCGGGCAGATGTAAGCGTCCTGCGTCTCGACGTAGACGAAGTCCTGCTTGCCGAAGCGGCCTTCCGACTTGGCGCCCGAGGTCATCGGCTTGGGCAGCGTCACCGTAATGCCGGCCTCCTGGCACGCGAGGATCTCGGGGCTGTTGAAGTAGCCGCGGCCGGCAACGGCTTCGAGGGTGTCGGTTCGCATCACGGTCTTCGCGGCTTTGCCGACACGCGCCAGCTGTGAGCGGTCCGATCCCGAGGTCGTCACCTCGTGCGTGACGATCAGATGGTTCTCGGTCTCGACGGCCACTTGAACGTTGTAGCCGACGACGCCCGAGCCGCGCCCGCTCGTTGCCATCGAGCGGCTGTCGGGATCGGTGAGCGAGATCTGCTGATCGGGTGAAGCCAGCATCTTCCTCTCGTAGGATTCGAGGCGCTTCATCTCTGTATTGAGCCTTGCCAGCTTCTCCTTGAGATGCTCTGCCTTGGCGGCAAGCGCCTCCGTCGGCTCTTGCCGGTCTGCCGTTTCGAGCTGGCTGAGATAGCGCGCAACGCTCTCCTCCAGCTGGGCGCGACGGCGCTCCACCTTGCCCTTCGTGAAGTTGCGGTCGCGGTTGTTGACCGCCTTGAACTTCGAGCCATCGATGGCAACGCTCGCCGTCGCGAGCAGTCCCAGCTCGCGGCACAGCTCCACGAAGCGTGCGCAGACTTGCCGTAGACCGAGACCGTTGTCCTTGCGGAAGTCGGCGATGGTCTTGTGATCGGGCACGAGACGGCCCAGGAGCCAGAGAAGCTCCAAATTGCGTCCGGCTTCGCGCTCCAGCCGCCGGCTCGACTGCACCCGGTTGAGATAGCCGTAGATGTAGAGCTTCAGAAGCACCGAAGGGTGGAAGCCGGGCCGCCCCGTAGCGGCGGGCTCGACACCGTCAAACCCTAGATCGCGGAGGTCGAGCGCATCGACGAAGGCGTCAATCGCGCGGACCGGGTTCTCCTCTTCGATCCAATCGTCAAGACACTCCGGCAGGAGTGTCGACTGCCCACGATTTGCCCTTTCGACGAACCGCTTC
>CAVZNR010000059.1:0-29222 GCA_963776675.1 uncultured Alphaproteobacteria bacterium
CGGCGCCACGGCGAACATCTCCGAGGCTCAGCTCAAGGACCGGTATCACACGCTGTGCGATCCCCGGCTCAACGCCGATCAGGCTCTGGAGCTTGCTTTCCTGATCGCGGAACGCTTGAAGCAGGAGCGCGAGGCCACGCTCAGCGCGCCGCAGCCGATCCCTGCGTTCGGGTGATCGGCCTCTGCTGTCGCGGTCGAATCCGGTAGACCTAACGAGGCGGCCGTCGACGGGCCGCCTCCCTTGCCTCTAGGCTCGGCCCATGTCCGCCCCAACGCGTCTCAAAATAGCGCTCGCGCAAGCCAACCCGACGGTCGGCGACATCGACGCCAACATCGCCAAGCTCGTCGCCATGCGCAACCGTGCCGCTGCGCTCGGTGCCGACGTCATCGTGTTTCCGGAGTTGTTCGTCACGGGGTATCCGCCTGAGGATCTCGTTTTGAAGCCGGCCTTCCAGGCGGCCGCGCGCACGCGCGTCGAGGCACTCGCCGCGACGCTCGGACCGGGCCCCGCCGTGCTCACGGGCACCGTCTGGCCCGAGGACGGCAAGGTCTACAACGCCGTGGCGCTGCTCGACGGCGGCAAGGTCGAGGCCGTGCGCTTCAAGGTCGATCTGCCCAACTACGGCGTGTTCGATGAAAAGCGTGTCTTCGCGTCGGGTCCGATGCCCGGGCCGATCAACGTGCGCGGCGTGCGCCTCGGCGTCCCCGTCTGCGAGGACATCTGGGGGCCCGACGTCGCCGAGTGCCTCGCCGAGTGCGGCGCCGAGATCCTGGTGACGCCCAATGGCTCGCCGTTCGACTGGACCAAGCCCGACGTCCGCATGAACCGCGCGGTGGCGCGCATTACCGAGACCGGCTTGCCGCTCGTTTATCTCAACCAGGTCGGAGGGCAGGATGAGCTGGTTTTCGACGGCGCCTCTTTCGTGCTCAACGCCGATTGCAGCCTCGCCGTGCAGCTTCCCGCTTGGGAGGAGGCGCTCGCGCTGAGCGTGTGGGAGCGCAAGCCCAGCGGCTGGATGTGCGAGACGGGCGAGATCGCGCCAATCGACGAGGGTGACCAGTCGGCTTATCAGGCGTGCGTCCTGGGTTTGCGCGACTACGTCGAGAAGAACGGCTTCCCCCGTGTCATTCTCGGCCTCTCCGGCGGCATCGACAGCGCGCTGGTGGCGGCGATGTCGGTCGATGCGCTGGGGCCTGCGCGCGTGCGCGCCGTCATGATGCCCTACCGCTACACGTCGGCTGAGAGCCTGCGCGATGCGGCTGATTGCGCCGAGGCGCTCGGGGTGCACTACGACACCGTGCCGATCGAGGCCGGTGTCGCCGGCGTCACAGAGGCACTCAAACCGGTGCTTGCCGGCACCAAGCCCGACACGACGGAAGAGAACCTGCAGGCACGCGTGCGCGGCATCATCCTCATGGCCATCTCCAACAAGTTCGGCGGCATGGTCGTCACGACCGGCAACAAGTCGGAGATGTCGGTCGGCTACGCCACGCTCTACGGCGACATGAACGGCGGCTTCAATCCGATCAAGGACCTCTACAAGATGGAGGTCTACCGGCTGGCGCGCTGGCGCAACGCGCATGTGCCCAAAGGAGGATTGGGCCCGGCGGGCATCGTCATCCCCGAGACGATCCTGACCAAGGTGCCGTCCGCGGAGTTGCGTGCCAATCAGACGGACCAGGATTCGCTTCCTCCCTATCCCGTGCTCGACGATATCCTCGTCTGCCTGGTCGAGAAGGAAATGCCGCTCGCCGAGATCGTGGCGCGCGGCCATGCAGCGGACATGGTCAAAAAGGTCGAGCAGATGCTCTACCTGGCAGAGTACAAACGGCGCCAGGCGCCGCCGGGCGTAAAGATCTCAGCGAAGAACTTCGGGCGCGATCGCCGCTATCCGATCGTGAACAAGTTTCGCGAGACGCAAGCGGAGCCGCAGAGCGGCGCACGCGGTCGCGTCGCATCTGCGGTGAAGGGCGATTAAACCCAAGTATTGCCTTGGCGGCGGGGATCGCCCACTGGCACCCTTGAGTTCCCATGCCGAGCCTCTATAGGGTGGCGCCCGAGTCGCTCCACCGAACTCCCTGGAACTGACCCCGATGGCCGTTACCGTCCGCTTCGCGCCGAGCCCCACCGGGCGCCTTCACGTTGGCAACGTGCGCACCGCCATCCTCAACTGGCTGTTTGCGCGGCGCCACGGGGGCACCTTCTGGCTGCGCCTCGACGACACGGACGTCGCCCGCTCCACCGAGGCCTTCGCCGACGGAATCCGCCAGGATCTCAAGTGGCTGGGGCTCGACTGGGCACGCGAGGAGCGGCAATCGGCGCGCCTGGAGCGTTACGAGGCGGTGGCGTCGCAGCTGAAGGAGGAAGGGCGCCTCTATCCTTGCTATGAGTCCGAAGATGAGCTCGACCGCAAGCGCAAGCGCCAGCTCGCGCGCGGGGCGCCGCCTCTCTACGACCGCGCCAGCCTGAAGCTCGACGCTGCCGAGCGGGCGCGGCTCGAGGCAGAGGGGCGCAAGCCGTATTGGCGCTTTCGGCTCAACAATTCGGAGGACGGGCTCCATCCCCTTCCCACCATCGTATCGTGGAACGATCTCATCCGTGGAGACCAGACCGTCGATATCGGTTCGCTCTCCGATCCCGTTGTCATCCGCGCGGACGGTACCTTTCTCTACACGTTCACCTCCGTCATCGACGATGCCGACTTCCAAATAAGCCACGTTCTGCGCGGCGATGATCACGTCACCAACACCGGCGTGCAGGTCGAGCTATTCGATGCCTTGGGCGCCGAGCCGCCCCACTTCGGCCATCACAGCCTCCTGATCGGCGCCGATGGGCAGGCGTTGTCCAAGCGACTGGGGGCGCTGTCGATCGAGAGCCTCAGGGGCGGCGGCATGGAGCCGATGGCGGTGGCGAGCTACACCGCGCTGATCGGCACCTCTGATCCCATCGAGATCCACGACAGCCTCGACGAGCTGGCGCAGCTGTTTGCCTTCGAGAAGATCTCGACCGCGCCCGCCCGCTTCGACCAGGAGGAGCTCAAGGCTCTTAACGCGCGGCTTCTGCACAAGGCGCCGTTTGAGTCGGTGGCGGGGCGCCTCAAAACCATGGGCATCGAGGGCGGTCCGGAGTTCTGGCGCGTTGTGCACGGAAACCTCTCCGTGATCGAGGACGCCAAGCTGTGGTGGGGCATCGTCTCCGGCGACGTCACGCCTGTGATCGAGGACAAAAACCTGACCGGGCAGGCCGCGGTGCTGTTGCCCGACGAGCCCTGGGACGACACGACCTGGGACGTTTGGATCGCCGCGCTGAAGACGGCTTCCGGGCGCAAGGGGCGTGCTCTGTTCCATCCACTGCGGCTGGCGCTGACCGGGTGCGAGGATGGCCCGGAGCTCAAGGCATTGCTGCCGCTCATTGGCCGCGCCAAGGCAGAAGGGCGATTGAACGGCCGCACCTGCTGAGCGGCGCTGCCGCCGTCAGGGGGCCGCTTGCAGCCCGACGAAGTCCGCCTTGCGCATGAAGGCCACGGCAATCTCGTGGCCGAGCGGCAAGGCCCATTCGCCGCCGCGCACGACACGAAAGCCCAGCTCCTCGAAAAAGCCGATCGCGTTCAGTGTCGCGCTCACCTCGAGCGCTTGGAACCCTGCCTCGCGCGCCTCCGCCTCGACGTGGCCGATCAGGAGGCGACCAACGCCTGCCCCCGTGAACAGTGGACGCACGGCGACCATGACGATGCGCGCGGTGGGGCTGCGCCCCTCGCCCGGGCTCCACGCCGCGGTGCCGACCATCTCGGTATCGATCCAGGCCGCAATCGCGTTGTTGCCGAGCAGGAGATCGGCGTAGCGGGGGCTGCGCACGAAGGCATTGAAGGCCTCGATGTCTTCGGGCGAATAGTGGCCGGGCGCGCTACCTGTAAAGGAGGCTGTGTGGATATAGCGGGCCGTCGAAAGGTCGTCGACGGAGAGGCGACGAAGCGTGGTCATAGGCGCAAGTGCCTGGCGCGTAGCGGACGCTGGGGTTACCGACTGCGCCGCAATGGTAGCCGCTGGAGCGGCACCAGGGCAAACGCAGGCTTCGGAGTGTCCTTTGGGGCGGGTGGGGCCGTGCCTCAACGTGACCTTGCTTCCTGATCGGAGCGGGCTGCCCAGCCGTCCGTGTCGCCCTCGGCCTGCTTATCGGGCGTGGGCAGAGCGCCTGCGGGCTGGGGTTTGCTTTGGGGCAAGAACTCGGCCTGCTTGCACGAGCAGCCCTGCACCAGCTCCTTGCGGTAGCGGAACGCCGTCTTGAGGGTCGTGTAGGGCTCCTGCGTGCGCAGGGCGACCGACTGGTCAACGGTGGCGCCGGGGTTCTGGTAGTAATAGAGTTCGACGGGGGCGGCGCACTTCGACTGGCACACATTCTCGTCCTGCTCGAAGTGGCTCGGCAGGGTCGAGAAGCTCACCGGGAAATAATATCCGTCGCACAACCGCACGCACACGGTGCGGTACGTGGCCGAGGACTGTGGCGCGCCGTTAGGCGACCAGTTGCTGGAATAGTTTCCGCCTTCCTCATCCTGCCAGATGTTGGAGAAGATGCCGCCGCGGTTCTGACGGCGCGCCTCTTGCGTGTAGTTGGCGCCGCAGTTGTTGCGCGCAAGCTCGCGCACGATGTCGTCGCGATAGGAACGTTCGGAAGAGCCGATGATCTGCTGGCGGCGCGTCTCGAGGTCGGAAAGGCTCAACTTCGCCTGCTCGGCCTGCTTGGCAAGATCCACGCACGCGCGCGTGCGCCGCAGCGTCTTGGAGAACAGGAAGTACTCATAGCAGCGCCGCCGCTCGAGCTCGCCCTGAACCGCCTGCAACCCCTGATCGGTCTGGTTGATCTCGGCCTCGAGTTGCGGCAGCGCATCGCGTGCATGGTTGCCGCGCTGGCCTTCTTGCACGAGGCGCTGCTCGAGCTGCAGGCAGATGGGGTTCTTGGTCGACCAGTTCGCCGCCGGTGGTGCCGACGGCGGGGGCTGCGCTTCGTAGGGTTCGCGGTACACGGGCTCCTCCGGTACCGGCGGCCGCTCGGGCTCCGAGTCGCTCCAGGGCCACCAGCCCTGAGCCAGGGCCGGGCCGGCGCCTGCGGCGAGCAGCACCGCGGTGGCAACCGCGGCGCCGAGCCGATAGCGGCGGCGCGCCTTGTTCTTGGTCATCTTGCCCGTGTGAGGGTTCATACTGCCCGCGAAAGGCCGCGAAGGGCCGTTTGGGATGCAACTATGACGTTCAGCGCCTAGAGGGTCAATGCGGAGCAAATGCGGCGGGGATAAGGGTTTACGGCCGCGCGCCCGTTGGACGCGGCGCAGTGCCCCGGCAGCCTGCGCACGCTTGACTGCGACCGGCCCTGTCGCTCATAAGAAGCCCATGAAGCGGACATCCACACCTGCCGTCAACATTCGTTGCGGCATTATTATTCCGAGCTAGCAATCCCCGCTGGCGCGCGGCCCGCTTCTTTGCCCAAAGCCTGAGACAGAGAAACGCCCTCCCGCCAGCGGCTCGAGATCCGTTTGGCACCGTTTAGGGACGCGAAGCACTGTCATGGCCGATGCGCAGCCATTGATGCTCTACAACACGCTGACGCGGCGGAAAGAGCCCTTCGAGCCGCTCGATCCGGCGAACGTGCGCATGTATGTCTGCGGACCGACGGTCTACGACTACGCCCATATCGGCAACGCGCGTCCCGTTATCGTGTTCGATGTGCTGTTTCGCCTGCTGCGCAGCATCTATGGGGCGGACCACGTCACGTACGTCCGCAACATCACCGACGTCGACGACAAGATCAACGCGCGGGCGGCGCAGGAAGGCGTTTCGATCGGCGATTTGACCGAGCGCACGGCCAAGCAGTTCCATGAGGACATCGCGGCCCTGGGCGTTCTGCCTCCTACGGTGGAGCCGCGCGCGACCCAGCACATCAAGGAGATGAGGAAGCTCATCGAGGCGCTGGTGGACAAGGGTCACGCCTACGTCGCCGAAGACCACGTGCTGTTCGATGTTCCCTCGATGCCTGAGTACGGGCGGCTGTCGAACCGCTCGCTGGATGAGATGGAGGCCGGCGCGCGCGTCGAAGTGGCGCCCTACAAGAAGGACCCGATGGACTTCGTGCTCTGGAAGCCGTCGAAGGAGGGCGAGCCGTCGTGGCCGTCGCCTTGCGGCATCGAGAAGCCAGGGCGCCCGGGCTGGCATATCGAGTGCTCGGCCATGGCGGCGAAGCACCTGGGCGACGTGTTCGACATCCACGGCGGCGGCATCGACCTCGTCTTTCCTCACCACGAGAACGAGATCGCTCAATCGCGCTGCGGGCACGGCACCGACGTCATGGCGCGCTACTGGCTGCACAACGGCTTTTTGCAGGTCGAGGGCGAGAAGATGTCGAAGTCGCTCGGCAACTTCATCACCATCCACGATCTGCTCAAGGAGTGGTCGGGCGAGGTCGTGCGCTTCAACATGCTGCGCACGCATTACCGCCAGCCCATAGACTGGACGCGCAAAGGGCTGGAGGAATCGCGCACGACGCTGGAGCGTTGGGGCGAGATCTTCAGCAATTGCGGTGGCATCGTCGGCGCAGGCTGGCTGCCGAGCTCGGATGTCCTCGATGCGCTGAAGGACGATCTCAACACGCCGCTCGCCATTGCCAAGCTGCATGAGCTTGCGAAAGAAGCAAAGGGCGGCGCTCCCGCGTTCGCCGATCAATGGGTCGCGTCCGCTGCGCTTTTGGGCCTGGACCCGAACCGTTGGCACAGCCGTTCAATGAACGCGAACGTGCTGGAGGCGACCGATCCCGATCTGGCGCTGCGCATAAATAAGCTGGTGAAAGAGCGCGGCAAGGCGCGGAAGGCCAAGGATTTCAAGGAAAGCGATCGCATACGCGATGAGCTCGCGGGAATGGGCGTCGCCTTGAAGGACTCCAAGGACCCCGAAACCGGCGAGGTCGTCACGACGTGGGAAGTGCGGGCCGACGCTCCCAAGGAGGCGGCGCGATGAAAGACTGGCGCTCAGATCTGCCCTTCCCGCGGCATTGGATCTTCTACCTGGCCGTGAAGATCGGCATCGTCGTGCTCGCGGTATGGGTCGTGGCGCGCAGCTTTGGATACGTGTGAGTTCGCCATGAGCAAAGAGCGGCTTTATCTGTTTGATACGACGTTGCGCGCCCGTTCGCGCGCAGGCGCAACGCGCCGAGCACGAACAAATCCGGAAGGGAGCCGTCGCGCAGGCGGCAGGTAAGAGCGTATGGCCAAAGAACGGCTTTATCTGTTTGATACGACGTTGCGCGACGGCGCGCAGACGACGGGCGTCGACTTCTCGGTCGCCGAGAAACGGCGCATCGCGGCCGTGCTCGATGATCTCGGCATCGACTACGTCGAGGGTGGCTATCCCGGCGCCAACGCCACCGATACGCAGTTTCTGGGCGAGGAGCCCACGCTCAAGACAGCGAAGCTCACCGCTTTCGGCATGACCAAGCGCTCGGGCCGCTCGATCTCCAATGATCCGGGGCTGCAGGCCGTGCTGGCTGCGCGCGCCAAGGCCATCTGCCTCGTCTCCAAGGCTTGGGACTACCACGTGCGCGTCGCGCTCGGGATCACCAACGAGGAAAACCTCAAGGCGTTGGAGCAGTCGGTCAAAGCCATCACCGAGACCGGGCGCGAGGCCTTGATCGACTGCGAGCACTTCTTCGACGGCTACAAGGGAAACCGCGATTACGCATTGGCCGTGGCGCGCACCGCCTATGAGGCAGGCGCACGCTGGGTGGTGCTGTGCGACACCAACGGTGGCACGCTGCCGCACGAGGTCGAGCGCATCGTGACCGATGTCGCAAAGGTCGTGCCCGGGGCCAACCTCGGCATCCACACCCATAACGACACCGACAACGCGGTCGCCAACTCGCTCGCCGCCGTGCGCGCCGGATGCCGCCAGATCCAAGGCACGCTCAACGGCATCGGCGAGCGCTGCGGCAACGCCAACCTCACCTCGATCATCCCGACGCTGCTGCTGAAGAGCGACTTCGCCGAACATTTCGACACGGGCGTCACGCCAGAGCGGCTGCACAAACTCACGCACGCCAGCCGGGTGCTCGACGAGGTGCTGAACCGGTCGCCCGATCGGCACGCTCCCTACGTCGGCGAGAGCGCATTTGCGACCAAAGCCGGCATTCACGCCTCGGCCATCGTCAAGGAGCCGGCGACATACGAGCACGTGCCGCCCGATAGCGTGGGCAACCGTCGCCATCTGTTGGTGTCGAAGCAGGCCGGAAAATCGAGCATCCTTGCGACCATCGACCGTCTCGGCATCCCGGTCGGGAAGGACGACACGCGCGTCACCGCGCTGCTCGACGAGGTGAAGTCGCGCGAAGCCGCTGGCTATTCGTACGAAGCTGCGGAGGCGTCCTTCGAGCTGCTCGCCCGGCGCATGCTGGACACCGTGCCGCGCTACTTCACGGTCGACAGCTTCCGCGTGATGGTCGAGCGCCGCCACAACGCGCGCGGCAAGCTGGTTACCGTGTCGGAGGCCATCGTCAAGGTCTACGTCAACGGCGACAACGAGCCCTTGTGGTCGGTCGGCGAGGGCAATGGCCCCGTCAACGCACTCGACACGGCGCTGCGCAAGGATCTCGGCCGCTATCAGAAGCACATCGAGGGCGTGGAGCTCGTCGACTACAAGGTGCGTATCCTGACGGGCGGCACCGAGGCGGTCACGCGGGTTCTGGTGGAGAGCCACGATACGCTGACCGGCACGCGCTGGTACACTGTCGGCGTCTCGCCGAACATCATCGATGCGAGCTTCGAGGCGCTGCTCAACTCCATCAACTACAAGCTGATGAAGGACAACGCGGCGTCGTGACCTGCGGCGCGCTCTAGTGCACGCCGCCCATCAGCCGCTTGACCCACGGCACCAGCGCCAGCAGCAGAAGCGTCGCGATGCCGATGAGGGCAGCCTGCTGCAGGAAGAACACGGCGAGCCCGCTCGCATCGGTTGCGGTGAAACCGCTGCCCAGCACGCCTGCGAGCTTGTTGCCCCAGGCTGCGGCGAGGAACCAAACACCCAGCATCAGGCCGACGAGGCGCTGAGGCGCGAGCTTGGTCATGGTCGAGAGGCCCACCGGGCTCAGGAACAGCTCGCCCACCGTCTGCAAGAAGAAGAGCCCGACAATCCATAGCGGGCTGACGCGCCCTTCCGCGGTCAGCATCGCCGCCGGCACCATCAACAGGAACGACAGGCCGAGAAAAAACAGCCCCAGCACGAACTTCACGGGGCTCGAGGGCTGGCGCGTGCCCAGACGCACCCAAGCCCACGCGAAGATCGGGGCGAGCAGTATGACGAACAGCGCGTTGAACGACAGAAGCCAGGCGGAGGGGAAGCTCCATCCCAGAACCTCGGTGCGCGTCAGCTTGTCGGCGAACAGCACGATCGTGATGCCGGCTTGCTCGAAGATCGCCCAAAAGATCATGGCGGCGATAAAAAATACGAACACCGCGGCGATGCGTTTGGAATCGAGGTCGCTCTTTCCGGCAAACCAGGCGATGGCGGCAATGGGGACAAGAACGAACAGGGCCCGCAGCCAATGGGCGTCGTCCGACAGCACAGTCAACGCCATCACGGCGACGGTGCCGGCGATGACGAGAAGGGCCGTCCCCCAAGCCGCCGCGGCTAGCGCTGGCGCGCGCCCCACGTGTGCGAGGCGGCCGCCCTGCAACACGTAGACGATCAATCCCAGCGTCATGCCGACGCCGGCTGCGGCGAAGCCCCAATGCCAGCTCAATGCGGGATCGAAGCCCCACGCCGTAAGCCATGACTTGAACAGCACGCTCTGTGCCAGAAAGCCCGTTACCAGCGGCGCGATGAAGCCGCCGATGTTGATGCCCATGTAGAAGATCGAGAACCCGGCGTCGCGGCGCTCGTCCCCGCTGCGGTAGAGGCCGCCGACCATGGCGCTGATGTTGGGCTTGAAGAGGCCCGTGCCGAGCGCCACCAGCGCCAGGCCTCCGTAGAATGCCGCAATCGAGTGCATGGCCAGCGTGAAATGCCCGCAGGCGATGATGGCGCCGCCGATGAGCACGGAGCGGTGTGCGCCGAGGTAGCGGTCGGCGATGAAGCCGCCCGGGATCGACAGCATGTAGACCGCCATCGTGTAGTTGCCGTAGATGCGCGCCGCATCGATTGTGGTGAGGCCCAGTCCGCCCGTGGCGATAGGGGTGACGATGAACAGCGCCAGCAACGCGCGCATGCCGTAATAGGAAAAGCGCTCCCACAGCTCCGTGAAAAACAGGGTCGCAAGCCCGCGGGGGTGGCCCGCCAAACCTGCGTGGTCACTCTCGCCGCAGCGGGGATCTCCAGTGTTTGCAGGGCTGTCGGCGTGATCGCTGATGGGTCGTCCCTTTCCGCCCCGGCAATTGCGGAGCAATGCTGTCAATAGCATGCAGCTTCTTTTACCGAGCACAAACCATTTGAGACGGGGGTGGGTTGGCGGCTTTCTGGCCTGACGCCAGATTGGCGCCGCCCGGTTGCTGATGCGCCGGGACGAGGGGCTCTCAGAGCCTTCCACGGATTACGCCGGAAATCCAAGAAAGGAATTCTCCATGAAGACGAAGGTGATTGCTGTTGCGGCCGCGCTGCTCGCGCTCGGTCTGACGACCAGCACGAGCTTTGCGCAGGAAGGGCTGCCCGACGATCCGATGTCGAATGAGAACACCATTCCCTCTCCGGATTCAGATGTGCCGGATGACCCGGCAGCCAACGACAATCCGGCTGCGCGCGTTCCCACGTCGCCGCCAGGAACGGGGCAGTACGAGTTGCGCCAAGAGGGTTACGGCAAGGGCACGTCCGGCCAGCAGGACTACAATCAGCAGGACGACAACAACTAGAGCCTGGTGGGAGCGATCCCGCTCTTAGCGAGGGCCGCCGGCTGACCGGCGGCCCTTTCGCTTTTCGGGCGCACAGGGTCTGTCAGCGCACCGGGCCTTTGCGGCGCGGGGTTTTGCCAACGTCGCCGGATTTCGGCATGGAGACGAGGCTTTTCACCTGACACAGCGTCACCACCTCGTTGACCTGGGAGGCTGGTACCGGGCGGCTGAAATAGTAGCCTTGCACCTCGTCGCATCCCGCATGAGACACGGAAGCGAAATGCTCACGGGTCTCGATGCCTTCTGCCACGGTGTCCATCTCCAGATTGCGCGCGAGGTTGGTCACGCTTTGAATGATGGCGAGGCAGTCCGCGCGCTGGGGGATCTCGCGCACGAAGGAGCGGTCGATCTTGAGCTTGTCGAAGGGGAAGCTCTGCAGGTAGCTCAGCGAGGCGAACGCCGTACCAAAGTCGTCGAGAGCGATCTGCACGCCAAGCTGGTGCAGCCGGCGCAAGGTCTCCCGCGTATGCGGCATATCCGCAAGCAGCACGCCTTCGGTGATCTCAAGCTCCAGCCGATGGGCCGGGAGGCCCGACTGATCGAGGGCGCGCTGCGTGGCCGCGACGAGATCGCCGTGCCCGAACTGAATGGGTGAGAGATTGACCGTCACGTTGACGGACTGGGGCCACGTCACCGCATCCTTGCAGGCTTGCCTCAGCGCCCAATCGCCCATGGCCACGATCGCCCCTGTCTGCTCGGCGATGGGAATGAAATCGTCGGGCATGATCAGTCCGCGCTGGGGATGGTACCAGCGCATCAACGCCTCGAAGCTCGAGACGGTGTTGGTCTTGACGTTGATGATGGGCTGATAGTGGAGCGTGAGCTCCTGGCGACCGAGGGCGAGCTTGAGATCGGCCTCGAGCTGGTGGCGCTCCCGGAACTGCTCATCCTCGCCAGGCTCGAAGAATTCGTAGCATCCCCCGCCCCGCGCCTTGGCCTTGTAAAGGGCGATGTCAACGTTCTTCAAGAGGTCGTCGAGTGTGGTTCCATCGTCGGGCGCACGCGCGATGCCGATGCTAGCGTCGATCTGCAACGTATGCCCATCGATGTGGTGCGGCTCGCGGATGGCGCGGAGCACGCGCGTCGCGAGCCTCTCCGAATCGCTCCTGCGTCGGGCGTTGGACTGCAGGATCGCAAACTCGTCGCCACCCAGGCGCCCGAGCAGATCGGGACGGCGCACGGTCTCGCGCAGGCGATCGGCCACGCTCCTCAAGAGCAAGTCACCCACGGGGTGACCGATCGTGTCGTTCACACTTTTGAACTTATCGAGGTCGAGCCACAGGATGGCAAAGCCGCTGCTGGGATCGAGGTCGTCCAGAGCGTACTCGAGCTGCTCGCGAAAATGGAATCGATTGGCGGTTTCGGTAAGGGCATCGTGGCGGGCGAGCCAGTTGATCTTCTCTTCGGCATGCCGCTTCTCGGTGATGTCCTCCTGCAGGTCCACCCAGCCGCCGCCGGCGATTGGTTGGTTAGTGACCAGAATGGTGCGGCCGTCCTTCAGCTCCTGCACATAAGAGAAGGTCTTGCCGCGCTCGAGCTCGCGCACATGGTGGTCGATCCACTTGCGCTGCTTCTGAATGTCCTCGAGATCCTCCGATCCGGTCTCACGCCGGACGTGGAAGCGCACGATGTCGGATAGCGGGGTGCCCGGGCGCGTCAGCTCCTCGGGCAGCTGATAGATCTCCCGATACATCTTGTTGCACACGATGAGGCGCTGATTGGAGTCGAACATCGACAGACCACGCGCCATGTTGTCGAGCGCGATCTCGAACCAGCCGTTGAGCTGCTCGAGCTCCTGCTTGTGCTTGAGGATCTCTTCGGTGTTGAGCCGCAACGCTGCAAGCGCGCGTGCTAGGTCCGTCGATGTTTGACTGGACGGGTTTACGGCGCTCAATTCTTGGTCTTTTTGAGCGCTCTTGGAAGGGGTCTTCACAACTCGAGGACCTCCGCAGCGTGTCTCCCTGCGTCGGTGTACGCATCGACTAGTAATGGGGACATTAATCCGAGGATTGAAATTGATGTTCAGATAGCCCGGTGGATCAAGTTCCGCAGGCGCTGAAGAACGGTGTTTAGGAGAGCTTTTCCTTTGCCAGCAGCTGCTTGGCCGCGGTCTCAGGATCGAGGTCGCCAGCCAGCACTTTGTCGGCGAGGCCGTCGAGGACCTGCGGCCCGCCATCGCGGATACGTGCGGCGACGAGGTCGGCGGCTGCCCGCGCAATCAGGTAGCGGGCGCGGCGGCGGCGGCGCGCGGCTGGTCCTCCCGCCTCGGCCTTGCGGCCGGAGTTGAAGATGGCCTCAAGCAACTCCGGCACGCCCTCGCCGGTGGTCGCGGTGGTCTTGAGCACGGGCACGCGATTGGCCATGCCGGCGCGGATGGACAGTGCGCCCATTAGCTGCTGCAGGGTCAGCTCTGCGCCGGGGCGGTCGCCTTTGTTGACGACGAGGATGTCGGCGATCTCGAGGAGGCCCGACTTCATCGCCTGGATATCGTCGCCGAGGCCCGGCGCCGAAATGACGACACGCACGTCCGCCACCTCGGCCACGTCGATCTCGCTCTGGCCGGTGCCGACGGTTTCGAGCAGCACGAGGTCGTGGCCGGCTGCATCGAGCGCATCGATGATGCGCACGGCGGCCGGCGACAGGCCGCCGAGGTAGCCGCGGCTCGCCAGCGAGCGCACGAACACGCCATCATCATCGAGCGCCGACGTCATGCGAATGCGGTCGCCGAGGATGGCTCCGCCCGAAACGGGGCTCGAAGGGTCCACCGCGATCACGCCCACCGTCTTGCCGGCGGCGCGCAGGTTGGCAATGACCGAATTGACGAGCGTCGACTTGCCGGCCCCGGGAGGACCTGTAAAGCCGACGACGAGTGCACCGCCCAAATGCGGCTGCATGGCTTTGAGCAGCAGGGGGGCGGCGGGTGAGAGCCGCTCCAACTCGGTGATGGCTGTGGCAATGGCGCGCCGCTCGCCGCCCCGCATCCTTTGGACGAGGGCCTTTGCGTCGGTGTCGGTCAGAGCGCGGCGTGCGGCGCTTGTGGATTTCGGGTCGGCCATTTGCGGCTGATACGCGTAAACGCCCCTTGCGCGCAAGCGGTGCCGGCTCCGCGTCCCCAGGGGCATCCCAGCCTGACCCAAAAGCCGCGCCTCAAAACCATACCCCCGGCCAGCGATAGCGGGGACGCATCTGGATGGGCCCGACGCCCACCAGCGAGATGCGCGGACCTTCCGAGATGTCGAGGGGCGGCATGGGCGGCGGGTCCAGCGCCCGCAGGACATTGATACGGCGCTCCGTCGCCGCCCCATACCGCAGCAGGGAAGGGAGCGGAACCTGGCGCGCGGGAACCGGCGGCAGGAGGTCGTCCTTGATGCTGCCGGCCGGGGTCTCGAGCCGCGAGATGGCCGAGGCGAGGCCCAGGGCATCTCCCGTCAGGAGGGCGGCCTCCCTGTCGACTTTGTAGTCGCGCTTGCGCGGCAGGCGCAGCTGCACCAGATCGAGCAGCGCGGGCGCCAGAACGAATAGGGCGATGGTCATCCACGGCACGGGATCGTCGCCCGAGATCAGGTGCAAGTACGTTCAGCCCCGCCAGCGCCAGACCCACGTAGTAGAGGGCCTGCGCGATGCGGGTCACGAAGTCGGCGATGCTGAAAGCAAGGACGTCGCCATAGCGTATGAGGATCAGCTCGCGCGCAATCACGGCCGCGGTCTCGCGCAGGGTGAGGCGGCGCAACAGTCCCTCCGTCACCGCGATTGCCGAGGTGCGCGCGTTGCCGACGGAGAAGGCGCTCAGCAGCGTGCTCGGAATGACATACAGCCGTGGAGCGTGGGCAAGCCCGGCGCGTGCCGAAAGCACGGCGATGATTCCCTCCGCCTGCTCCAGCGCTGCCGCGTCGTGGGGGCGCCCGCCATAGAGGCGCATGACCGCCCACGGCGGGGCCTGCAAGGCAAGCGCGACGATGGCAGCCGCCGCGATCAAGGCGACAACGATCGCGAGTGCAGCGCCGATGAGCGGCCAGATTGCAACTGCAAGGAGAACGGCGAAAGCCACCAGCACCGTGCCCGCCTGGAGCAGGCTGGCAGTCGCCGGCACGCTCGTGAGCCGGGGCGGGTTACGATCCGTTGCGAAAGACATGGTAGCGTTCCCGGCTCAACCGAGCGAGCGTTGGCATGGATTTCTTGGTCGTTTTTCTCGTTCTCGCCGCGAGCCTCTGGGTCGCCTGGAAGGGCTCCGAGCGGGCCGCGCTCGTAATCTTCACCGGCGCCATGGTGCTCACCGTCGCATTGTACCTTCACCATGCGACGGAGACGCTGCCCTTGTCACTCTAGTGACGTGCCTTTTTTTGCGCGATGCGGGATCTGCCATGAGTATCCGATTAGCCACATGGCTCAATGGACTGGCGCTCTATGCCATAGCCGGCATCCTTCTCGCCGCTTTCTTCTTCCAGTTCGTCCTCAACGAGCTGCCCTGCCCCTTGTGTCTCCTGCAAAGAGTTGGGTTTGCCGCCCTGGCCATCGGGCCGGTACTGACGCTGCGCCATGGGCCGCGCCCCGCCCACTACGGGCTGGTGATTATCGCCGCTCTCATCGGTGCGGGCATTGCCGGGCGTCAGGTTCTGCTCCACATCGCGCCCGGCGATCCGGGCTTCGGCTCGGCGCTGTTCGGCTATCACTTCTACACGTGGGCGTTTATCTGCTTTGCCGTCGCGATTGCGGCCGCGGCCGCGATGCTGTTTGGCGAGGCGCAGTTCGAGGGCCACGGGGCAGCGCCCGAGCTGGGGCTGTTCGAAACCGCGGCGGTCTGGCTCGTCATCGCCGTCACGCTCGCCAATGCGCTGAGCTGTGTTTGCGCAGTGCGGCTTCGGCTGGTGCCCAGCCGATCCCACGCACTACGAGCTGTTCTGAGCCGGCGATCTAGAACTTTGCGAGGATCGTCTCGTCGTTGGCCGGCGCGGTCGGGGTCAATGCCGCGCGCACTGCCGGAACGATCTTTTGCGCATCGTCCACGACCGTGAACGTCAGGTCGAGGCCCGGCCTGATGAAGGTGTCCGTCTTCATGTGCCGCAGCAGACTCAGGAACGGATTCCAGAAGCCCTCGATGTTTGCCACCACGACGGGCTTGGCGTGCCGACCGAGCTGCACCCAGGTGAGCTGCTCGACCAGCTCCTCCAGCGTTCCGATGCCGCCGGGGAGCGCCACGAATGCGTCCGAGCGCTCGAACATGAGCCGTTTGCGCTCGTGCATGTCGTCGGTGACGATCAGCTCGTCGACGTCGCGCATCATCTGCTCTTTCTCGGTAAGGAAGTTCGGGATGATGCCGACGACGCGGCCGCCGCCGTCCAGCGTCGCGCGCGCGACCTCGCCCATCAGGCCGAGGCTGCCGCCGCCATAGACGAGCCCGATGCCATCTCGCGCGAGCGCGTGTCCGAGCTCGCGGGCCGCTGCCGCATAAGCGGGATTGAGGCCGAGACCCGACCCGCAGTAGACGCAGATGCTGGGCCCTGTTTTTGGCCCGCTTTTTCCGTTGGTTTTTTTCTTACTCATCGGCTGGCCTGAGCCATCTCCTGATCGCTGCACGGGGGGCGGCTTATATAGTGTTGCCCAACGGCGTGCGGTAGCGCGTGGTACACCATGCTAGAGCTGGCTGCGGCTGAATTGGGGCGGCGCCAGCCGCGCATGCCCGCGTCCACGACCCGGCGCAACCCAAAACAAGAGCGCCGCCCGCGGCTTCTCCCTTATCGGCGATTTGCATGTCACGTTGGCGTCCCCGTGGAGTTGTGCTTAATGTGGCCCTAGGCTCGCCCGCCGTCTCAGAAACGTCGCATAGTCGGCGGAAATCGCCGGCACATCGGGGGTCGACAATGGGGGCTGACACGCAATGACGGGCACTCGTTCCACGTTCGTGCTGATTGTTTTCCTGGCCGCGCATGGCGTTATGCTTTCGCGCGCCGACGCCCAACCGGTTGGGGAGAAGGAACAATCGGGCGGCGACGTCTCGGTGCGTCAGCGCGCGGAGGATCTCGCGCGCGATGCCTCGGAGGCATTCTCGGAGTTCCTTTCGGGCGAGAAGACCACCAAGACCGCCGAAGGCAAGACAGCGGACGACAAGGTGCTCAATCCCGTGTGGGACTGGTTGGGGCAGTCCGCTCGCGCCTATCGCGGCGTCATCATCACCAAGCTCAAAAATCCCTCCGGGGAGGTTGCCATCCTGACGCCGCCCGGCGTCGCGCCGCCCAAACTCCCGGCGCAGACTGCCGCCGCGCAGGAGCCGCAAGAGACGGGCGAGCCCGCGCGGCAAATCGGCTGGACGTATCTGGTCGAGAGCGTGCGCGAGTGGCTGGCGCGCGCCAACAGCTCGTACCGCACCGAGATCGTGAAGAAGCTTCTCAAGCCGCAGGGTCTGCAGCCGACGCACGAAGCCGCGCCGGCGCCCGAGTCCGCGCCGAGTGCACCGGAGGCACCGGAGGTCGCGGCGGCGTCCGATGCCGAGGCCGCGGGTGGGCCCGCGACGGTGGTGACCGCGCCCGAGGTGAAGGAAAAGCCGGCGACGGTCGCAGAGACCAAGGAGCCAATGGAGGCCGCGGAGGCGAAGCGCAAGTCGAATGCGGAGGCCAGCAAGGCAGAGGCGACGCGCAAGGCGGATGCGGAGGCCAAGCGGTCGGCTGACGCCGAGGCGAAGCGCAAAGCGGATGCGGAGGCCAAGCGGTCGGCTGAGGCCGAGGCAAAGCGCAAAGCGGATGCGCGGAGGCCAAGCGGTCTGGCTGAGGCCGAGGCAAAGCGCAAAGCGGACGCGGAGGCCAAACGTCTGGCTGAGGCCGAGGCGAAGCGCAAAGCGGATGCGGAGGCCAAACGTCTGGCTGAGGCCGAGGCGAAACGCAAAGCGGATGCGGAGGCCAAGCGGCTGGCTGAAGCCGAGGCGAAGCGCAAAGCAGACGCAGAAGTGAAGCGGATGGCCGAGGCGGAGGCAAAGCGCAAGGCGGATGCCGAGGCCAAACGGAAGACCGACACCGAGGCGAAGGGCAAGGCCGAAGCGGACGCCACGCGCGTGGCGAAAGCCGATGCGCAGGCCAAGCGCCTCGCCGAGGAGGAGGCTGCCGAAGAAAAGGCCGTGGCCGAGGCCCAGACCATGGGGCCGCCGGCGCCCATGCCGACGGCTCCGGAGGTGGCACCTGTTCCTCCCGTCCGGAAATCGCCTGCGGAGAAGGTATCGCCCGCGAAAGCCGTCGAGGAGAACGGTGTCGCCGAGCCGTCGGCGCCCAAGGCGGAAAGCGCTGCTCCGCGCGTGTCCAAGTCGCACCATCGCAAAACGCGCGTGCGCCACCGCGCGCACACGCGCAGGCACGTGCACGCACATCGGCACGGGCATGCAGCCGCGCGGTCGCACCGCCATCACCGGAAAGCGTGGCGCAAGCGGCGCCGGTGCCCGACTACCTATCGCCATCGGCACAGCGAGGTGCGGGGCTGGTCGGCGCGCGTTTACGTGGTTCGCCGCGGCGACACGCTGTCGCGAATCTCGCAGCGTTTCTACGGGACTGCCAGGGGCGCTCGGGCGATCTACCGGGCCAACCGGCACCGGATCCGCAGCGCGAACCTTATCTATCCGCGCCAGCGTATCTATATTCCCTGATACCGGCGCTCGGCCGCTATCGGTCGGCAGGCTGCATGCCACTTGCCTCGATGGGGCTCGCGTGCCGACAATGAGGGGCGTGCTGGCGCGCGGTTCGGTCATCTTAGGGTCTCACTCAAGCAGGTCACATGTCTCCCCACGCGATCTCGGCTGCCTCCGTTGACGATAGCGAGGAGGACGACCTCTCGGCGCGCACCAGCCATTGGTCGGTGTTCGCGGGGCTTTTGCCGTTCGTGTGGCCGAAGGATCGTCCCGACCTGCGCACACGCGTGGTGCTGGCCTTCGTCGTCCTGGTGCTGGCCAAGCTCGTCACGGTGTCGGTGCCGATCTTCTACAAGGACGCGACTGACCGGCTGACCGCGCTCAGCGGGGGCGCGACGCTCGATGTCGGTACGGGGCTCGCCGTCGGCATCGGTATGCTGATCGTCGCCTACGGCACGGGCCGCGTCCTGGCGATGGTGCTGACACAGATCCGCGACGTGATCTTCACCGAGGTCGGCCAGAACGCGGTGCGCCAGCTCAACAATCGTACGTTCGCGCATCTGCACCGGCTGTCTTTGCGCTTCCACCTGGAGCGGCGCACGGGCGGGCTGTCGCGCGTCATCGAGCGCGCGACGCGCGGCATCGAGCTGATCATCCGCATGGGCATCTTGAACATCGTGCCGACGGCGCTCGAGCTCCTCCTCGTCACGGGCGTGCTGTTTTACTATTTCAACTGGCGCTACGTGCTGATCATTCTCGCCACCGTCGTGGTCTACATGTGGTTCACGTTCGCGGCGAGCGAGCGGCGCATCGCCATCCGCCGGGAGATGAACGACAGCGACACCGACGCCAACACCAAGGCGATCGACAGCCTGTTGAATTTCGAGACTGTCAAATACTTCGGCAACGAGGAGGCGGAGGCGCGGCGCTTCGATACGTCGATGGCGCGCTACGAGCGGGCCGCAATCAAGACCTTCCGCTCGCTGGGAACGCTCAACGCGGGACAGGCGCTCATTTTCACCATCGGCATGACGGCGTGCATGCTGCTGGCCGCGCGTGGGGTCGTTACCGGCACGAACACCATCGGCGAGTTCGTGATGATCAATGCGCTGATGATCCAGCTCTACATGCCGCTGAATTTCATGGGCATGGTCTATCGCGAGATCAAGCAAGGTCTCGTCGATCTGGAGGCGATGTTTGCGCTGCTGCAGGAGAACCCGGAGATCAAGGACAAGCCGGGGGCGCGGGCACTCGATATCACCAAAGGCGAGATCCGCTTCGAGAACGTCGGCTTCTCCTACGAGCGCGAACGCCGGATCTTGAAAGACCTGTCGTTCGAGGTCCCGGCGGGGAAGATGGTGGCGATCGTCGGGCCGTCGGGTGCAGGCAAATCGACCATCAGCCGCATCCTCTTCCGCTTCTACGACATCCAGTCGGGCCGCGTGACCATCGACGGCCAGGACATCCGCGAGGTCACGCAGAAAAGCCTGCGCTCCGCGATTGGCGTGGTGCCGCAGGATACGGTGCTGTTCAACGATACGATCTTCTACAACATCCGCTATGGCCGCTTCGACGCCACCGACGAGGAGGTCTACGCCGCCGCCGGGCTCGCCCAGATCGACGCCTTCATCCGCACCTTGCCCCAAGGCTACAAGACCATGGTGGGCGAGCGCGGCCTCAAGCTGTCGGGTGGCGAGAAGCAGCGCGTGGCCATCGCGCGTACCATCCTCAAAGGTCCGCCGATCCTGATCCTCGATGAGGCGACGAGCGCGCTCGACAGCCACACCGAGAAGGAGATCCAGGACGCGCTCGATCGCGTGGCCGAGGACCGCACCACGCTGGTCATTGCGCACCGCCTGTCGACCATTGTCCATGCCGATAACATCCTGGTGCTCGAGAAGGGGCGACTGGTCGAGCAGGGCACGCACGCCGAGCTGATCGCCAAGGGTGGGCTCTACGCGAGCCTTTGGGCCCGCCAGCGCCAGGCCGAGAAGGCGCGCGAGGAGCTGGCGCATGCGCTGGAGGAGGCGCAGCGCGCCGGCGCCCTGACGGCCGAGGACGTTGCGCTCGCCGGGGCCAAGTAAGGCAGCCGAGCACGCCGCTGCACATCGCGACCCGAGCTTAACCGCGGCGAGAGGGCGCGGGGGTTACCTTCGGGCGCGTCCGCCCAAGCCGGGCGCGAAGGGCCGATCGCGATGTGGGAGCAACTCAAGCCCTGGTTGATGGAGCAGGGACGGCGGCTCGCGCGCGGGCTCGGCGCCGCGCTGGTGCTGCTCGGGCGCTGGCTGCGCGCCGGTTGGGTTCTGATCCGCCCGACCATCGTCTTTGCGCTCAACGTTCTCCTGGCGCTTCTGCTCCTGTTCGAGGAGTGGGGGTGGCGCCCGCTCTCCAATCTTCTGGCCCAGCTCGCGCGCTTTCGCATCTGGGCGATGGCCGAGCTTTGGATCGCGGGGCTGCCGCCCTATGGCGCGCTGGTTGCGCTGGGCATTCCCACCGCCATCCTCGTTCCCGCCAAGGTGTTCGGCGTCTACCTGCTGGCGCTCGGGCACTTTTTCACCGCCGCGCTGGTCATCATCGCGGCCAAGATAGCGTCGACGGCGCTGATAGCGCGTATCTTTCTTCTCACCAAACCGGCGCTGATGCAGATCGGCTGGTTTCAGCGCGCCTACGACTTCTTCGTGCCGTGGCAGGAATCGCTGTTCGCGTGGATCCGCGGCTCGTGGATCTGGCGCTACGGGCGCGTGGTGAGATGGCGGGCCGGGAACGCGCTGCGGCGTTCCTGGAAGCGGCTGCGCCCGCCGATGCAAGAATGCCTGGCAGAGCTTCCAGCCGCGGGCGATCGCGTTTGCCCGGCATGTGGGTGTACGTCGCGCGCGAGGCCTGGGGGCAGGCGACGCTCGCTGGCACGCGGCTCCTGCGGCGGCTGCAGCGCTAGCCGTTGGTGACGACGTTGAGTGCGATCCGCTCCACCGTGGTGTCGCCGGCATCGTCGCTCCACGTGAGCTCGAGCGTGCCGGGTCCGGGCACCTTCAAGTCGAAGGCGATGTAAGGGTTGGCGGCGATGCCGGGGCCAAGCTCGGCGGAGAACACCGGCGCGCCTTCGAACGTGGCGCTGAACGCGTAGATGATATCGCGCGGGATCTTGTTGCCGGCGGCGTCCTTGCGGTTGCCGGTTTCCATGGGGTGGGTCGCGAGCGTCTTGATCTCGACGATCTCGCCGACGGTCATGCTCTCGGGGACCTTGATGCGCGGGGGCTTCTTCAATGCCATTGCAAGTCCATCGCCTCAGATGCCGCAGCCGCCGACTTTGACGTCGACCGTTTGTATTGCTTTCAGGAACGTGCCGTCGCTCAGCTCGGCGATCGCCACCACCTCCTGCGTCTTGGCCAACCGCATGCGGCTGGTGACGCGCGCTTTCCCCGACAGCAGCGTGAAGCGGAAGGTGGCGACGTGGGCGCGCGGGTTGGCGGTGGAGAGCAGGTGAATGGCCTTGACGTGATCCTCGGGGGTCATGGGGCTGGCGACGCTCAAACCCACCGGCACGTAGTCGCCGTTGTCCACGTTCTCGGGCAAGTTCATCTCGATGCCGCTTTCTTTCGCTACGGCCCCGTTGAGAATGCCGGAGAGCGTGCGTTCGAACTCGGCGCTGTGCGGGGCGGGACCGTCGGCAGCAGTGCAAGGGGCGACGAGCCCCACAGTGAGTGCTGCCGCACCGGTGCCGATGAGAAAATCGCGGCGATTGAGCCTCAGTAATCGGTAAGCTTGCGCCATCTTCACGTTTGTCCGTTGCCGCACGTCGTCACTAGAGTTTACGATATCGGGAATTGCGCGCCGGGAACAAGGCATCGAGACCATGATTGATCGCAGGGAGTTTACGCGGCTTATCGGGAGTGCGGCACTTGCGGCGGCAAGTCCGGGGCTCTTTCGCAGCGCCGCAATCGCCAAAGGCAACGCCAAGGTCGTCATCATAGGCGGCGGGGCGGGCGGCGCCACGGTGGCCCGCATCCTGAAGGCGGAGGCACCGCAGCTCGACGTCACGATCGTCGAGACGCAGGACATCTATACCACCTGCTTCAACTCCAACCACTATTTCGGCGGCTTTCGCACGTTTGCCTCGCTGCAGCATTCCTATGACGGGCTGCGCAAGCTCGGGATAACGGTCGCCACCGACACCGCCTTTGCCGTCGACACCGCCAAGCGCACGGTCGCGCTCGCCGGCGGCACGACCATTCCCTACGACCGCCTCGTGCTGTCGCCGGGCATCGCCTTCAAGTGGGATGCGATCGAAGGCTACTCGGCGCGCACCGCCGAGATCATGCCGCATGCCTGGAAGGCGGGACCGCAAACGCTGCTGCTCATGCGCCAGCTCGAGGCGATGGACGACGGCGGCGTGGTCGTGATGGCGGTGCCGAACAATCCCTACCGCTGCCCGCCGGGGCCGTACGAGCGCGCGTGCATGATCGCGCACTTCCTCAAAACGAAGAAGCCCAAGTCGAAGCTGGTCATCTTCGATGCCAAGCGCACGTTCTCCAAGCAGCCCGCCTTCGAGGAGGCGTTCGCCAAGTACTACGACGGCATCATCGATTTGAACCTGACCAACGAGATCGACGATTTCAACGTGGTGAAAGTCGACCCCACGACGATGGAGGTGGTCACCAAGTCGGGCATGCGCGTAAAGGCGGCGGTGGCCAATATCATCCCGCCGCAAAAGGCCGGCGACATCGCGCACGTGGCCGGATGCGCCGACGGCGACTGGTGCCCGATCGACCCCGCCAACTTCGCCTCCACCAAGGTGAAAGGCGTCTACGTATTGGGCGATTCCTCGATCGCCGCCGAGATGCCGAAGTCGGCGTTCTCCGCCAATAGCCAGGGCAAGTCCGTCGCCGCCGACATCCTCGCCGATCTTGCCGGCGCGGAGCGCTTCGCGGCGCGCTATCGCAACACCTGCTGGTCGCTTCTCGCCGCCGACGACAGCATCAAGGTCGGGGCGAGCTACCAGCCCGGCGACAAGGACGGCAAGCCGATTCTGGCGGCGAGCGGCGGGTTCGTCTCGCAGCGCGGCGAGAGTGCCGAGGTGCGCAAGCAGAACTACCTCGAAAGCATCGCGTGGTATCACGCGATCATCGAGGATGCGTTCAACGACGATACGGCCATGACGCACAAGGGCTGAAGCAGCGCTCAGCGGCCGTCTTTCCTGCCGATCGACTGTTTCTCCTCCACGCTGTGCGCGGGGTGTCAGACCCGGAGGGTCAGACACCCAGTGCCGATCTGTCATCCTCGGCGAGCGTGTCCCGAGGACGCCAGCTAACCGCTTGCGACCTGACGAGACGTGTGATGCAGCGCTCGGCGGCACGATGCCTGGCGCCTCGACCTGCGATGTGTCGGCCTCGGGTCATGCCGGAGGCAGTGCTGTCAGCATGCGCCCGAGCGGATGACACCGAATTGAGCGACCTCTAGCCTCGCGGTATCTCCTTCTCTTCACCTCTCCCGGGGGAGAGGTCGTGAGCTTGGCGTCAGCCAAGCGGCGGGTGAGGGCGTTACCCGCCGTGAGGGCTCACCCCTCACCCGGAAGCTCATTTGCATTCGCTTCCGACCTCTCCCCCTAGGAGAGGTGAAGTGGAGCGTGCGTCTTTATCCTCGCGGGGCTCAGCCCCCGAGGGTTTGCGAAAGAAAGGGAGCGCGGGCGCCGAAGCACTGCGATCCTGTTGCAACAAATGGGGCAGCCCTTCAGCGCCCGCGCCGGTTGCTGCCGTGCCGAGGGTGCGGTCACATCGTCAGCGGGCTCATCGGTCCGGCTCTGACAACCTTCGGGAGAGCCTCTCGCGTCCAGGACCTAGAGCTGCTGCGCGCCTCTCTCGTAGGAGCGCCGCTGCGCGACGGGCGTCCGTGCAGTGTGTTGCCACGCCTGCACAGCCTCGATCCGCGGCCCCGGAATCCGAGGTGAGCTAAACCTCGCGTCAAACGCCCGCGACGGTACGGACGCTGCCTCATCCGGGTCACCGCCCCCGCCCCGCAAAGCCGCTCAGCTGCGCGTCCCATGTGGACAGGGGTGAGGGGAGTATGGGGGAGGCGCGAGGGGCGGGGATTAGTTGGGCCAAAAAAAATTGAGGGATGCCGCGCGGGGAACGCGCCGCGCCATGGCGCGTTCTTGGGTTGGGCCGCAAGGTCCAGGATCGCCCGGAGTGGAGTATGAATGACAACAGTGAGACGCCGAGCTTCATCTCAGACGAGATGGAGACAATTGGCATCCCCGATGTGGTGCTGTCGCCGGCCGAGCGCTTTCGCCGCCGGCGTCTTGCCGTAGCCAAGCGCTGCGCCAAGCGCCCGCCAAAGACGCTGTCCGGCCAATTGCCGGAACATGTGCGCGCCGTGCGCGAATTTACGCGCCGTCGTCGCCGTCGCCGTTTTCAGGATTTGTCCTAGTCTGCGCCCGCCATATGCGCGAACTGACCGATGAGGCCCGCGAGACCCGCCAGGACGAACAGAACCAAAAAGATGCGGGTGATGGCGGCGTCGCTATCGACGGTGCGGGTCTTCTTGCGGGACATCACGCGTTCCAATCATGCAATCACGTTCAACCGAATTGGCGTTGGCAAACTCGTGAGGTGAGCCCCGGTTCCCGGCCGCTATAGCGACACACCCAGGTATTGTTGCGTGTCGTGGGGTCGCACCCCACCAAAGTCTCAGAGATAATTGGGGATCAAAGATCGAGCAGCGGGATGGTCGCCAGCACCCGGCCGCTGAAATCGGTAATCTCGAACGACCGGGTCGACGGAGACGGCTTCTCCATGGCGGCGTCGGCGAGCATCTCGCCGCGCGCGCGCCGGGCATCGGCAACCGCCTCCTCCAACGACGCGAACTCGATGCCCGTATCGTCCGTGATGCGGCCCGACGGGCCTTGGATGTGGAAGAAATATCGTGGCATCGACGAGCTCCAAGATGTGCAGCTGGGCTTGCCCCCGGCCTTTCAGACGAGCAAAACGCCGTCGACAGTGAGGCGGTTCCCAGCCGCTCAGGGCCGCGCAGCGGGCTCGAGCAGGGCATAGCCAGCGGACCTGCGGATGGCAGCCATGCGCTCCTTGGACGCGTAAAGTCTCAACATCCCGAAGACCAACCTTGGGATGAGCGGCAGGCGCAGCGGCCGGTGCAGCCGGTCGCCCTCCTCTGCGATGTAGCGCAGCTCTTTGCAGCGCCAGCCGTGCGCGGCGAAGAACGCGAACCAATCTTCAGGATGGAATTTGAAAGGCGCATTGCGCATCTTTTTTGCGAACATGCGCTGCCGGCGCTTGAACACTTCGGCGGCGAAATAGTCGACGATCCAGTACGCGGCGTGGTCCAGCGCGTGGAGGTCGTCGGCAAGCGCGCCGACATCCTCTGGCGTCAGATAGGGTACGACGCCTTCGGTCAAGATCAGCATCTTGCCGCTGCGGCCGTCGATGCCGGCAAGCATCTCGCGGCGTGCGGCGGCGTCGGCGAGGTCGAGCTTGACGCGCACAAGCTGGCAGTGCGGCTGTTCTTGCGCGAGCTTTGCCTCTTTCAAGGCGATGACCTGGGAATGGTCGACCTCGATCCAATGCAGAGAGGCAGGAAGCTCCATGCGGTAGGGACGCGTATCGAGGCCCGCACCGAGGTTCACGACGGTGTCGACCCCTTCGGCGATCGCGGCGCGGATGTAGTCGTCGATGATGCACGTTCGAATCGCGACCATCCAAGACGTGATGAACGATCCGGGGATCGACTGCGCGATGCGACGGCCCCGGTCGCCGGCAAGGGCGGCGGCGAGCGGATCGCGGAAGAGCGCATCGGCGCGCTTGCCCTCGAGACCGCGGTAGTGCGCCACCCAGAACGCGGTGTCCGAGACATTCTCGATCAAGGTTTCGGCCACGCCCCGTCTCCCTCGCTTTGCCCAGCCGCGACGCAAAGAGCGCGCTGGCGCGTCCATATAGGGCGTGGCGCGGATGGAGTCCTGCCCATGGGTCAACGTGACCCGCGCTTGGTGCGTGCGCCTCGCCGGCCTGGCCGATTCCCCAGCCGGCGTCGCGCACATCAAATCGGCAGGCGGTCGTCACAGCACTATCAAGCACGTCCTTGAAGGTATATGTCCGGGCTCGCACGCGAGCAGCAGGGAGAGGCGCCGTGATTCACTGGAAGCAGATCAACGAGTTCATCGAGCCCAATTGGGACAAGGAGGGCACCACGGGCGCCGCCAATCTGTTCTGGCGCGGCAGCAAGGGGGCGGTGTTCGGCTACATCCGGGACGGAGAGCTGTTCGACCACAAGTGGCTGTACGTCTGCGATTCCAACAAGGTGACGCATTTTTCCCAGGTCAATGGACCGGAAAGCAACGTGGTCGAGATGGAGGCCTTTCGCCCCGACGACGAGAAATGACCAAGGTCAGCCGGCCGCCGCGCCTTCAGTGATCTCGTCCGTCCACACCCGGAAATTTTCGAGCGTGTTGGGACCGAACGTCGTCGTCATGGCGACGTCGGCGGCGTCCCGTCCCCGCGCGATCAAAACTCTGCCGATGCGCGGAACGTTGTTGCGCGGGTCGAATGTGTACCAACGGCCGCCGAGGAAGGCCTCGAACCACGCCGCGAAGTCGCCGGGCGGATAGGGGGGCGGCGTGCCGACGTCGCCGAGGTAGCCCGTGCAATAGCGTGCCGGAATGTTCAACGCCCGGCAGAAGGCGACGGCCAGGTGCGCGTAGTCGCGGCACACGCCGCGCTTTTCCTCGTAGGCCTCCGACGCCGTCCGCGTCACGCGCGCATGCTCGTAGCCGAACGCGATGTGCTGATGGACGAAATCGCAGATGGCCTGGACGCGTCCCATGCCCGGCGTGGCGTGCCCGAACAATTTCCAGGCGAGATCGAGCAAGCCGGTCGCTGTCGCTGAAGCGGCTTGCCAGTAGAAAGACGAGGCTTTCCTCGGGAAGCTCTTCCACCGGGACCTGGTGTGCACCCGACAGCACCGCATCCGGCAGCCCGCTGTCGCGCACGACGGCATCGGTGGAGATGCGCACCTGTCCGGCCGGGGCGACGATGCGGCAGCACCAGTTTCCGAACCCGTCGCGGTATCCGGAGATGGGCACCGACGGCGTGATGAGGATGTGGTCGGGTGCCTCAAGGTCGGAGACGCGCGTGAAGTGGACGTTGAGCATCAGAATGGCCGGGGTCGGCTGGGGAAACGCGTATTTCAGCTCGTAGCCGACCCGAAGCTTCATGTGGCTGTCTTTCCGCTGGTGCTCTTGACGGCCGCCCTTGCGAGCCGTCTCAGATTGCTTGTAGCACGTTAGGGCGGCGGGCCCGCGCTGCTTGCCGGTCGGGGCAGTGCGGCGAAGTAGGCGGCGAGCGCCGCCATCTGCTCGTCATCGAGCGACTTGGCGACCGAGACCATGACGGGGTTGGTCTTGCGGCCGGCGCGGAAATCCTCAAGCAGCCCTTTGATCTCCGTGTCGGGGCGCCCCGCGAGCGACGGGATGGCGCCGTTGGCGCCGTCGATGCGGTGGCACGACGTGCACTCTTGCGCCAGGTGGCGGCCGTAACGAAGTAACGTATCCGGCGCCTCGGATCGGGCGGACGGCGCGCCGAGCGCGATCAGGAGTGTGGCGGCGACAGGCGCGAGGGATCATGCAACTCCTGGCCACGAAACTCTTGTTTTTCAGCACTGGCTGTGGCGTCTCTCCGGTGCCCTCCGGGGTCTGCAATCGACGCCAAAAGCCGCTATACTGCCCCCTCATGCGAGAGCCGGACCGGCTTTCCGCCGCCGGCTCCTCGCGGTAATGGGACCCGCCGCAAGCTTCTGTTGAGCTTAACGCCAACGAAACGTGCCACAACGTAGCTTTCGCAAAATTCGAGGCGCGATTGAGCTTGCGGCCCGCGGAGGCACTTGAAGGATGGCAGAGGTCCTTTTTTGCGCAGGCGTGCTGGCGGGCGTGATCGCGCTCGGCATGTACAAGTCGCCGTTGTGGCTGTGGTCGGTGGGCCTCGCCGTCGCGGCCGTCCTCTGGCAGACGTCGATCCACGGGTCGATGGGGATCTTCGGGTTCCTGTTGTGGGTGTTCGCGTTCGCGTTTCGCGGCGCTGTCGATTGATCAGGTGCGCCGCGCGGTGCTCATCGCGCCGGCCTTCAGGCTCGTGCGCGGGACGCTGCCCACGGTATCGGACACCGAGGCGCAGGCGCTGGAAGCCGGCACCGTCGGATTCGATGCCGAGCTGTTCTCGGGCGATCCCGACTGGGACAAGCTGCGATCCATTGCCCCCATCGTGCTCACGCCTGAGGAGCAGGCCTTCCTCGATGGGCCGACCGATGAGCTGTGCCGCATCATCGACGACTGGGAGGTGCGCCACACGGAGCGCGAGGTTTCCGACGAGATCTGGGACTTCGTCAAGAAGCACGGCTTCCTCGGCATGCTCATTTCCAAAGAGCATGGCGGCTTGGGGTTCTCGGCGCAGGCGCAGTCGCTGATCATCGGCAAGATCGCCTCGCGCTCGCCCGACGTGGTGACCATCGTGATGGTGCCCAACTCGCTGGGGCCCGGCGAGCTCATCGAAAAGTACGGCACCGACCAGCAGAAGAGCTACTACCTGCCGCGGCTGGCGCGCGGCGACGAGATCCCCTGCTTCTCGCTGACCGGCCCGACCTCGGGCTCGGACGCGGCCACCATGCGCGATATCGGCACGGTTGAGCGCGGGGACGGCGGTGTC
>CAVZNR010000060.1:0-75415 GCA_963776675.1 uncultured Alphaproteobacteria bacterium
AACGTGATGTTCCTGATCCTGTCGTTGATCGTGCTGGTCGCGGCGCTCAATATCATCTCCGGGCTTATGATGCTCGTGAAGGACAAGGGCCGCGACGTTGCCATTCTGCGCACCATGGGGGCGACGCGCGGCGCGGTGATGCGCGTCTTTCTCATTACGGGTGCCTCCATCGGCGTCGTCGGCACCATTGCGGGACTGATTCTGGGCATCACCTTCTGCCTCAACATCGAATCCATCCGCAAGCTCATTTCCTGGATGACGAGCACGACGATCTTCGATCCCAACGTCTACTATCTGACGCGGCTGCCCGCCGACATGGATGTGCGCGAAACCGTCACCATCGTGCTGATGGCGCTTGCATTGTCGATCCTGGCGACGCTCTATCCGTCATGGCGGGCTTCCACGCTCGATCCCGTCGAAGCCTTGCGATACGAGTGAGCGATATGACCGTATTGGCCAAGGAGCTTCCAGACGTGCGACCGACGCCCGCGCAGACGGTGCTCCGGCTCGATCAGCTCGTGCGCACCTATCGCCAGGGGTCGCGCCGCATCGAGGTGCTCGTCGGCGCCTCGATCGACATTCATCCCGGTGAGTTCGTCGCCCTCGTCGGCCCGTCGGGCGCCGGCAAGTCGACGCTGCTGCACATCGCCGGGCTGCTCGAGACCCCCGACAGCGGACACGTGATCGTCAACGGGCGCGACTGCTCCGGCATGGGCGACAACGAACGTACGGCGGTGCGCCGCGTGGAGATGGGCTTCATCTACCAGTTCCATCAGTTGCTGCCCGAATTCTCCGCGCTGGAGAACGTGATGATCCCGCAATTGATCCTTGGCCGCGGCCGCAAACAGGCGGCGGCGCGCGCCAACCAGCTTCTCTCGGCGATGGGGCTCGCCGAGCGCGTCACCCATCGCCCCGCCGAGCTGTCCGGCGGCGAGCAGCAGCGGACGGCCATCGCCCGCGCGCTGGCCAACAGCCCCAAGCTCATTCTCGCCGACGAGCCGACCGGCAACCTGGATCCGCACACCTCCGATCACGTATTCGAGGCACTGCTCCACCTCATCCACTCGACGGGTGTGGCGGCCCTCATCGCCACGCACAACATGGAGCTCGCGCGGCGCATGGACCGGGTCTTGCGCCTGGAGGATGGCATTCTGATCGAGGTCGGGCGCTCGGGCGCGCGCTAAAGCCCGGTCGGATAAGTGCTCTTTCCGGGGACGGCCGCGCGACGCGCTTTGAGCGGCAGGGCTCCGTGGTCTAAAAAGTGTCATGACCACCCCGAGTCGTTCCCCCTCTGCCGACGGCCCCGCCGGGCCTCCCTTCGTGCATCTCAAGGTGCACTCGGCCTACTCGCTGCTGGAAGGCGCGCTGCCGATCCCCAAGCTTGCCAAGCTTGCCGTCGGATACGGGTTTCCCGCGCTCGGCCTCACCGACACCAACAACCTGTTCGGTGCGCTGGAGTTCTCAGACAAGCTCGCCGACGCGGGAATCCAGCCCATCATCGGCGTGGCGCTCAGCATCGATTTCGAGGAGCGCCAGCCCGACGCCATCGAGCGGGCCGCAACGCCGCAGCGTAAAACGGGCGACGGACCTCTGGCGCTCCTCGCCACAAGCGAGGCGGGCTACGCCAACCTGATGAAGCTCGTCAGCCGCGCGCATCTTGAGGCTGCCGACGTGCAGGCGGCGCACGCGACGGCGACGGCGCTCGATGCACATGCCGACGGCCTCATCGTGCTGACCGGCGGCCCCGATGGTCCCATCGACCGCGCCCTGCACGAGGGCCAGCACGACCTCGCCGAGGCGCGCCTGAAGCGGCTCAAGGCGGCGTTTGGCGACCGGCTCTACGTCGAGATCCAGCGCCATGGGCTCAAGTCCGAGCACGACGTGGAGCCGCAACTCCTGCAGCTCGCCTATGCGCTCGAGCTGCCCATCGTCGCCACCAACGAGGCCTACTTCGCCACGCCCGACGACTACGAGGCGCACGACGCGCTGCTGTGTATCGCCGGAGGGCGCTACGTCGTCGAGGACGATCGCCGCCGCGTGACCCCCGAGCACTACTTCAAGGGCGCGGACGCGATGGCGGAGCTGTTCGCCGATCTGCCCGAGGCGCTCGAGAGCACCGTCGAGATTGCCAAGCGCTGCGCCTTCCGTCCCAAGGGCCGCAAGCCGATCCTGCCGCGCTTCGTTGCCGGTGACGACTCCATCAGCGAGACCGAGCAGTCGCGTCTCGAGGCCGCCGAGCTGAAGCGCCAGGCCGAGCAGGGCTTGAAGGATCGGCTTGCCGCAAGCGCGCTGGCGCCCGGCTTCACGATGGCCGACTACGAGCAGCGGCTCGCCTACGAGCTCGACGTGATCGCGCGCATGAAGTTCCCCGGCTACTTCCTGATCGTCGCCGACTTCATCAAGTGGGCCAAGCAGCAGCGCATCCCGGTGGGGCCGGGGCGCGGCTCGGGCGCGGGCTCGGTGGTCGCCTGGGCACTCACCATCACCGACCTCGATCCGTTGCGCTTCGGGCTGCTGTTCGAGCGCTTCCTCAACCCCGAGCGCGTGTCGATGCCGGACTTCGACATCGACTTCTGCCAGGACCGCCGCGACGAGGTGATCCGCTACGTGCAGGAGAAGTACGGGGCGGACCGCGTGGCGCAGATCATCACGCACGGGAAGCTGCAGGCACGCGCCGTGCTGCGCGACGTCGGCCGCGTTTTGCAAATGCCCTACGGCCAGGTCGATCGGCTGTGCAAGCTCGTGCCCAACAACCCGGCGAACCCGGTGACGCTGCCCGAGGCCATCGCCGGCGAGCCCAAGCTGCAGGAGGCGCAGGCGTCGGAGCCGCTGGTCGCGCGCCTGCTGGAGATCGCCCAGAAGCTCGAAGGCCTCTACCGCCACGCCTCGACGCACGCCGCCGGCATCGTGATCGCCGACCGGCCGCTCGACGAGCTGGTGCCGCTGACGCGCGACCCCAAGTCGAACACGCCCGTCACCCAGTACAACTGGAAGCTGGTCGAGGCGGCGGGCCTGGTGAAGTTCGACTTCCTCGGCCTGAAAACGCTCACGGTCCTGAAGAAGGCCGTCGACCTCGTCAAACGCGGGCGCGGTATCGATGTCGATCTCGCCGCCTTGCCGCTCGACGATCGCCGGAGTTTCGAGCTGCTCGCCAAGGCCGATACGGTCGGCGTGTTCCAGCTGGAAAGTACGGGCATGCGCGAGAGCTTGAAGCGGCTCAGGCCCGACCGCTTCGAGGACATCATTGCCATGGTGGCGCTCTACCGCCCCGGCCCCATGGACAACATCCCCACCTACATCAATCGCAAGCACGGCGAGGAGCCGGTCGACTACCTGCACCCCATGCTCGAAGGGATCCTCAAGGAGACCTACGGCGTCATCATCTACCAGGAGCAGGTGATCCAGATCGCGCAGGTGATGGGCGGCTATACGCTCGGCCAGGCCGACATGCTCCGGCGCGCCATGGGCAAGAAGGACAAGGCCGAGATGGCCCGCCATGAGGCGCGCTTCATCGAGGGCGCCGTCGAGCGCGGCGTCAAGAAGACGGACGCCAAGGACATCTTCGAGCTGGTGAACAAGTTCGCCGGCTACGGCTTCAACAAGAGCCACGCGGCGGCCTATGCGCTGGTGAGCTACCACACCGCCTACATGAAGGCGAACTACCGCGAGGAGTTCCTCGCCGCCTCGATGACGCTCGACATGGGCAACACCGACAAGCTGGCGCTGTTTGCAGCCGAGGCGAGAAAGAGCGGCATCGAGGTGAAGCCGCCGAGCGTGAATGCTTCCGAGGTGGATTTTCTCGCCGAGCCCTCGCGCGACGACGCGACGCCCGGTGCCATCCGCTATTCGCTTGCCGCCTTGAAGAACATCGGCGCGACGGCCGTCGCCACCATTGTCGCCGAGCGCGAGGCGCAGGGAACTTACGCGACCCTTGCCGACTTCGCCTCACGCCTCAATCCCAAGGCCTTGAACAAGCGCGGGATCGAGACGCTGGCCGCCGCCGGTGCCTTCGATGCGCTCGAAGCAAACCGCGCGCTGGTGCACGCCAACGTCGAGGGTATCCTTGCGCTCGCACAGCGACGCGAGGCGAACAGCGCCTCGGGCACCGATGATCTGTTCGGTCTCGGCGCATCCGCGCCCCAGCTCGATCTGCGCCCCGTCCAGGCCTGGACGCCCATGGATCAGCTCGCGCACGAGTTCGACGCCATCGGCTTCTATCTCTCGGGCCATCCGCTCGACTCCTACGAGCGCGTGCTGCAGAAGCTTGGCGTCAAGCGCTTCTCCGAGTTCGAGGCGTTGACCGAGCGCGGCTCCTGCGAAGGCCGTCTCGCCGGCATCGTCATCTCCGCGCGCGAGCGCAAATCGCAGCGCGGCAACAAGTTCGCCTTCGCCATGTTCTCCGACACCACCGGCCAGTTCGAGGCGGTCATCTTCTCCGACACGCTCAACGCCTGCCGCGATCTGCTCGAGCCCGGCACGCCGGTGCTGCTGGCGGTCGCCGCCGAGCGCGACGGCGACACGGTCAAGATGCGCGTGGAAGGTCTGGAGAGCCTCGACAAGGCGGCGGAGGGCGTGCAGCGCGGCCTCAAGCTCGTGCTCGATCATCGCAACGCGAGTGCCAAGCACGTGGCCGTGCTCAAGTCGCATCTGAAACACGGCGGCAAGGGCGAGATCCGCCTGGTGCTGCCCCTGATGGACCGTGGCCGCGAGATCGAGCTCGTCATCCCCGGCCGCTACGACGTCTCGCCGACGCGCGCCGGAATCCTTTCCACGACGCCCGGAGTAGTGGAAGTTTTAGAGATCTAACGTACGCTTGCCGCCATCGACGTTGGTGGTGAATTGCGTAAAATGCGCCAGATCTCTCCGATCTCCATTGCCTTGACCGCGGTGCTTCTTGGGCTGCTGGCGGCTCCGGCCGTGAGCGCCACGACCTATTGCCCACGCGTGCTGCACCGCGCCACGCGCCTCGTCATCGTCACCGTCCCCGGCATGGATGCAACCGAGGCCACGATGCGTACCTTCGCGCGCTCGTCGCCGGCGGCCTCGTGGACGCCGCAGAGCAGCGCGGAGACCGCCGTGGTGGGCGCGCGCGGCATCGCCTGGGGGCATCCTTACGTTTCCTATGCCAGGCGCGGCGAGCCGATCAAAGCGGAGGGCGATCAGCGCTCGCCCGCCGGCCTCTATCGTCTCGGGGCCACCTTCGGCTTCGCCAAGGACGAGCGCAAAGGCCATCTGCAGCTGTCGCCGGGCGCGCAGTTCTGCGTCCACGACCCGAAGTCCAAGCTCTACGGACGCATCGTGAGCAAGGACAAGGCCGGCGAGAAGACGGGCGGTGAGGACATGGGCACGTACCCGCTCTACAAGCGCGGCATCCTCGTCGACTATGCGCCGCGCCGCCACGCCAAGGCCGGCTCGTGCATCTTCCTGCATATCTGGGGCGGCAAGGGCGTCGGCACGGCGGGATGCGTGGCGCTGCCCGAGGAGCGCGTCGCGTATCTGCAAAAATGGACCGAGGGGCGGAACGCGGTGATCGCCATCCTTTCGGAGGATACGATCGCGCGCTTCGGCGGCTGCCTGCCGTCCGCGACCGGCGTCAGCGCGAACAAGGGTCCCGTTGCCCTGCCGCAGCGCAAGCCCCAGCGGGCGGCGCTCGCGCGCTAAAGGCCGCTTCCGAAAATCTGGTAGAGGCTCAGGCCGATCTCGAGCGCGATCAGCACGATGATATACCACTCGAGGCGGTGACTGGTGCGCGTAGCCATGAGATCGGCCATCGTGTCGGCGGTGCCGCGGATGACCTCGAGCTTGCGCGCAATCGCGCGGCCGCGCTGGGGCAGGTCGTACTCGTCGACGAGGCGCGCCCAGAAGCGCTCCAGCTCGGGGTGGTCCCACAAGACATCGGGCTTCTCGTCGAGGTCGACGCGGCCGGCGAGGCGCTGCTGCAGGATCAGCGCCTGCCCGATCTGCTCGAGCAGCGTCGCCTGCGGGCTGCGCGGCAGGTGCCCCTCCCGCAAAGCTTCCGCCACGGAGTCGATGCGCTCGAAGGCGGTGGCGATGCGCCGCTCGTCGTAGGCCAGCGCCACGCTCATGGCGAGCGCCTCGGCGACGAGCAGGAGCCGGGTCGTGTCCGCGGCTTTGATCTGTAAGGCGCCGGAGGAGGCGGAGAGCAGCTCGTCCTCGGCGGGCTTGACGACGAGCCGCAGCATCTCGGTCTCGCGCTCGGCCAGCGGTGACACGATGCGCTGGCTCAAGGAGCGCACCAGCTCCTCCTCGGCGATCGGCGTCATGTTGACGAACACCGCCGCTCCCGACTTGAACAGCACGGCCATGCCGTCACCGTCGGTGCGGAAGGCGAGGGGGGCGCTGGAGAACGCGTCCTCGCGCTCCAGCCCCTTGACGTCGATGCGCTCGCCCAGCTGCAGGGCGCGGACCGGAATTTCCTTGGTGGTTGCGGGCACCATTGGGGCCTCTTTTGGGGGCCAGGGGGAAGTCTTGCCCCGCGACAAGGGCCGCCCGGGGCAGGGTTGTCAACACAGGGTCAACCCTCTATAAGCGCGCCATCTCACACGCGGACCTTAGCGCTTGGCGGATTGAAAGCCCCGTCGATCGCTCCGGTGGACCGACCCCTTACTCGCGGGAAAGGTCTTCTTAAGGGTTCGCGGAGGAACAACCGGAAAAGGACGACCCATGACGCTTCCCGCGTTCAACATGCGTCAGCTATTGGAAGCTGGCGTGCACTTCGGTCACCAGTCACACCGCTGGAACCCCAAGATGGCGCCCTTCATCTATGGCGCCCGCAACAACATCCATATCATCGATCTGACGCAGACCACGCCGATGCTGCATCAGGCGCTGGTCAAGATCTCCGACACCGTCGCCGGCGGCGGGCGCGTGTTGTTCGTCGCCACCAAGCGGCAGGCCTCGGACTCCATCGCAGAGTCGGCCAAGCGCTCAGCGCAGTACTTCATCAATCATCGCTGGCTCGGCGGCACGCTGACCAACTGGAAGACCATCTCCCAGTCGATCCGCCGTCTGCGCCAGCTCGATGACATCCTTGCCGATCCGCAGGGCCGCACCAAGAAAGAGATCCTGAACCTCACGCGCGAGCGCGAGAAGCTCAACCAGGCGCTGGGCGGCATCAAGGACATGGGCGGAACGCCCGACCTCCTGTTCGTGATCGACACCAACAAGGAGAGCATCGCCATCAAGGAGGCGAGGAAGCTCCACATCCCGATCGTTGCCATCGTCGACACCAACTGCGATCCCGACGGCATCGATTTCCCGGTACCCGGTAATGACGACGCGGGTCGCGCCATCACGCTTTACTGCGATCTGATCGCGCGTGCAGCCCTCGACGGCCTGGAGCGCAGCCAGTCCTCGGCCGGCGTCGACGTCGGCGCATCAGTCGCGCCTCCCGCCGAGGTTGTGCCCGCCGCCGTTGCCGAGGTTGCCAAGCCCGGCGTGTTCCGCGGCATCGATGCACCCCGCGGCGAGCCCGACGATCTGAAGCGCATCACCGGCATCCTGCCCAAGACCGAGCAGCGCCTCAACGACGCCGGCGTGTTCCACTATTGGCAGATCGCCGATCTCGACCCCGAGCAGATGGCGGCACTCGACCGTCAGCTCAAGCTCAAGGGGCAGATCGAGAAGGAGGAGTGGGTCGCTCAGGCCAAGAAGCTGGTCGAAGCCACGGCGGCCTGATCTAGCGGCGGAGCCATCACCTTCTTGTCAACCTGCGGGCTTAGCTTGAGCCGAGCCCGCCAAACGAAGAGCTGACCGATGACGATTTCCGCGAGCCTGGTGAAGGAATTGCGCGACAAGACCGGCGCCGGGATGATGGACTGCAAGGCGGCGCTGACGGAGACCAAGGGCGACATCGAGGCCGCCGTCGATTGGCTGCGCAAGAAAGGTCTGTCCAAGGCCGCCAAGAAAGCCGGTCGCGTCGCCGCCGAAGGCCTCGTTGGGCTTTCCGTGTCCGGCACCACGGGCTCGGTCGTGGAGGTGAACTCCGAGACCGACTTCGTGGCGCGCAACGAGCAGTTCCAGGACATGGTGTTGAAGATCGCCTCGCTCGCGGCCAAGGCCGACGGCGACGTGGCGAAGCTGCTTGCCATGACGTTCCCCGGCAAGAAGTTGACGGTCGAGGAGCAGGTCAAGGAGATGATCGCCACCATCGGCGAGAACATGACCCTGCGCCGCACGGCCACGCTCAAGGTCTCCAAGGGCGTCGTTGGCTCCTACATGCACAATCAGGCCGCGCCTGACTTGGGCAAGATTGGCGTCATGGTTGCGCTGGAGTCGGCGGGCAAGAATACCGAGGAGCTGGCCAACCTCGCGCGCATGCTCGCCATGCACGTTGCCGCCACCAACCCGGTGGCGCTCGACCTCGACGGCGTGCCCGCCGAGACGCTTGAGCGCGAGAAGGCGATCCTTGCTGACAAGAACAAGGGCAAGCCCCCGCAGGTCCTGGAGAAAATCCTGGCTGGCGGTCTCAAGAGCTACGCCAAGGAGAACTGCCTGCTCGATCAGGCCTATATCCACGATCCCTCCAAGAGCGTGACGCAGACGCTAAAGGAGGCCGAGGGCAAGGTCGGCGGTCCCGTCAAGATCACCGGCTTCGTGCGCTATGCGCTGGGCGAAGGCATCGAGAAGAAAGAAGATGACTTCGCCGCAGAGGTCGCGGCGGCAGCGGGCGGCTGATAGGCTCGCTGGGGGCGATCGGACACTAGGCAAATCCGGCCCGCATGCGCTAGGTAGGACGGCTGGCCGGCTCCGGTCATCCGGCGCTGCGCGTGAGGGAAGCAAGGAGGCGGCGGCCATGGCGGCAGGCGGGGCGGCAGGCGAGCCGACGGGCAAGACGGCATCCAAGGCGGCAAGTGCTGCTAAGCCGCGCTACAAGCGCCTTCTTTTGAAGCTGTCGGGCGAGGCCCTCATGGGCCGCAGCGGCTACGGGATCGACGTCGAAGTCGTCGATCGGCTGGCGCACGACATTTCCGAGGCGGTGTCCGGCGGCTACGAGATCGCCGTCGTGGTAGGCGGCGGCAACATCTTCCGCGGGCTCGCGGGTGCCGCCAAGGGCATGGACCGCGCCACCGCCGACTACATGGGCATGCTCGCCACGGTGATGAACGCGCTGGCGCTGCAGAACGCGCTGGAGCGCATGAAGACGCCCGCGCGCGCGCTCTCTGCGATCCCGATGCCGACGGTGTGCGAAAGCTACGTGCGCCCCAAGGCGCTGACGCACATGGAGCGCGGCAACGTGGTCATCTTTGCTGCAGGCACCGGCAATCCCTTCTTCACGACCGATACCGCGGCGACGCTCAGGGCCATCGAGATGGACTGCCAGGCCCTCATCAAGGGGACACAGGTCGACGGCGTCTATGACAGCGATCCGAAGAAGAACCCCGATGCCAAGCGCTTCGACCGCCTGAGCTATGCCCAGGTATTAGCTCAGGATCTCAAGGTCATGGACGGGGCCGCGATCGCTCTTGCCCGCGACAACGGACTTCCGGTAATTGTATTTTCCATTGGGGAGCCTGGCAGCCTACTCAAGGTTTTGCGAGGCGACGGGCGGTCAACCGTCATAGAATAATCGGGCGCGTAGCCCGCGCGAGGTGCGACTTGCGGCGCGATTGGCGCTGCTTTCGGGAGGTGCACCGCGGCCCCTCGGGAAAATGGCCCAGGCGCGTAGGGCGCCGAAGGAGACGACATGCAGACCGGCCCCTTTGACATCAACGAATTGGAGACGCGCATGCGCGCTTCGCTCGATGCGCTGAAGCGCGAGTTGTCGGGCTTGCGAACCGGCCGGGCGTCCACCCACCTTCTCGACCCCGTCCAGGTCAGCGTCTACGGCTCCAAGATGCCGCTCAACCAGGTAGCGACGGTCTCCGTGCCCGAGCCGCGCACCATCTCGGTGCAGGTCTGGGACAAGTCCAACATCTCCGCCGTCGACAAGGCCATCCGCGAGGCGAACCTCGGCCTCAACCCGGTCGTCGACGGCACCCTCATCAGGCTGCCGATCCCAACCCTGACGGCCGATCGGCGCACCGAGCTGGCCAAGCTCGCCCATAAGTATGCCGAGCAGTCCCGCGTTGCCGTGCGCAATGTGAGGCGCGACGGTATGGAGCTTCTCAAGAAGCTCGAAAAGGACGGTAAGATGAGCCAGGACGACCACCACAAGGCCTCTGCTAAGGTCCAGGAGCTCACCGACAAGCTTGTTAAGGAGGTCGACGAGACGCTCGCCACCAAGGAAGCGGAGATCCACAAGGTCTAGGCACTGGAGTGCGCCGGCCGTCGCCGCTATCCTTAACGACCCTTCCGCCTGTATTGGAAAGCCTTACCGCCTGTGACGGACATCGAGGGAAAGAGCACAATCAGCGAGGCCGGGGAGGGAGCGCCCCGCCACGTCGCCATCATCATGGATGGCAACGGGCGTTGGGCAAACAGGCGCGGGCTGCCGCGCTCGATCGGTCACCGCAAAGGGGTGGAGGCCGTGCGGCGCACGGTACGTGCCGCCATCGAGCTGGGCATTCCCTACCTCACCATCTACAGCTTTTCGTCTGAGAACTGGTCGCGCCCGCCCGAAGAGATCGATGACCTGATGGGGCTGATGAAACGCTTCATCCGCCGCGATCTGGCCGAGCTGCATCAGTCAGGAGTGTGCATCCGCATCATCGGCGAGCGCGACAACGTCGATCCCGAGCTGCTCGCGCTGATCGACGAGGCCTGCCAGCTGACGCGCGACAACCAGGCGCTCACGCTGATCATCGCCTTCAACTACGGCTCGCGTGCCGAGATCGCCAAGGCTGCGCGTAAGCTGGCGGAGGCAGTGGCAGCAGGCCACCTCGCCCCCGGCGACGTAACGGCGGAAGCCCTCGGCAACGCGCTCGACACGCAAGGCATCCCCGACCCCGATCTTCTCGTGCGCACCAGCGGCGAGATGCGGCTGTCGAACTTCCTCTTGTGGCAGAGCGCCTATACCGAGTTCGTCTTTCTCGACGCCTGCTGGCCCGAGTTCGGACGCGAGCTTCTGGAGGAGGCCATCGCCCGCTTCCGGGCGCGTGAGCGCCGCTTCGGCGGCAGCTCCAAGCGCTCGATGGCGTGAGAAGCCTGCCATGTCTCACCACATGGCAGCGGCGCAAACGGAAAGGGGCGGGCGCGTGGCGCTGTCGGACAATCTCAAGCTGCGCATTGCCTCGGGCGCAGTGCTCGCGGCCGTCGCGTTTGCCCTGGCGTATGCCGGACCCGGGCCCTTTGCCGCCCTCATCCTCGTGGTCGGCCTCCTCGTCAGCTGGGAGTGGGGCCGCATGGTACGCGGCGCGAGCGCCGACCTGGCTTTCTTCGTTCATGCGATCGCCGTCACCGGTGCGATCGTGCTGGCGGTTGCCGGCTATGCGGCGCTGGGTGCCGCCGTGTTGGTGACGGCCGCCATCATCCTCGTGCCGCTCGTGTTCGGCCACGGTGCGCGCCTGTCGGCACTGGGGGTGTTCTACGTGGGGCTGCCGGCGATTTCGCTCATCTGGCTGCGCTCGGACGCGCCCTACGGTTTCGCCGCGGTGCTGCTCGTCTTCGCCATCGTCTGGTGCTCCGACATCGGCGCCTATGCGGCCGGACGACTGATCGGCGGCCCCAGGCTGTGGCCGCAGGTGTCGCCCAACAAGACGTGGGCAGGGCTGCTCGGCGGGCTCGCGGCTGGGAGCGCGGGTGCCCTCATCGTGCTGCTCTTCGCGCCGGATACCGTGGCCGTGCGGCTGGCTCTGACGGGGCTGGCGCTCGCCTTGGTGGCGCAGGCGGGCGACCTGGCGGAATCGGCGCTTAAGCGCGTTTTCGGGCTCAAGGACGCAAGCGATCTCATCCCTGGCCATGGTGGCTTCATGGACCGCATGGACAGTATAGTGGCGGTCGCCGTCGCGGCCGCTCTCTATGCGCTCGCTTGCGATCCCTACGCGCCGGCGCGGGCGCTTCTGTTCGGCGTATAATGCGCGAGATGCAACATCCAGCCTGCGCCGCCTCGCCGCCAGATGCGAACGCGAGAGGCGCTGGCGCGTGCCGCAGCCTGACGATCCTCGGCGCCACCGGGTCGATCGGCAAGAACACGCTCGACCTCGTGGCGCGCAATCCGGATGCCTTCGAGATCGTGGCGCTCACCGCGCAGAACAGCGTCGCCGATCTGGCCAAAGCCGCAATCGCCACTCGCGCCAAGCTGGCCGTCATCGGCGAAGCGGCGCACTACGCCGAGCTCAAGCAGCTGCTGGCCGGGACCGGCATCAAGATTGCCGCCGGGCAGGCGGCGGTCGTGGCTGCTGCGGCGGAGCCGGCCGACTGCGTCATGGCGGCGATCGTGGGCGCGGCCGGCATCGAGCCCACGTTCGAGGCGGCGCGGCAGGGGCGGCGGCTGGCGCTCGCCAACAAGGAATGCCTGGTGTCCGCCGGTGAGGTGTTCATGTCGGCGCTGGCGCGGGCGGGCACCGAGCTTATTCCCGTCGACAGCGAGCACTCGGCTGCGCTGCAGGCGATGAGCGGGGCCGAGCCCGAGAGCATCGAGCGCATCGTGCTGACGGCCTCCGGCGGCCCGTTCCGCACCTGGGACGCCAAACGCATCGCGACGGCCACCCCGGAGCAGGCCGTGCGCCACCCCAATTGGTCCATGGGAGCCAAGATCTCCGTCGATTCCGCGACCATGATGAACAAGGGCCTGGAGCTGATCGAGGCCTACCACCTCTTTCCCGTCGGGGCTGAGCAGCTCGGCGTCGTCGTGCATCCGCAGTCGGTCGTGCATTGCCTCGTCAGCTTCACCGACGGCTCCGTGATCGCGCAGCTGTCCTCGCCCGACATGCGCACGCCCATCGCGCTGGCGCTCACTTGGCCCCGCCGCATGACGACGCCGACGGCGCGGCTCGATCTGGTCGGCCTCGGGACCTTGAGCTTCGAGGCGCCCGACGAGCAGCGCTTCCCGGCCCTGCGTCTGGCGCGCGATAGCCTTAACGCCGGGGGCACGGCGCCCGCCGTGCTTAATGCGGCCAACGAGGTGGCCGTGGAGGCCTTCCTTAGCCGCCGCATCGGGTTCGCCGACATTGCTCGCCTGGTGGCGGAGTGTCTGGAATCGGCACACGGGCGCGGCCTCTTCGGCCCCGCAGCTGCCCTTGGCGACGTTTTGCATGCGGACGGCGAGGCTCGCCTCCTGGCACGCTCTCTGCTTGAGCCCTATGTATCTCGGCTCGGCAATCACGCTCCGTGACCGCGGCATTGTGGTCAGGGCTGGGACGGAAATGGACGCAATTGCGGCCTATATGTTGAGAATCACGGGTGGCCGGCCGCCCGAAGCGTTTTAAGGTCGACCCGCCCCGAGTTCGGGGGCAACGCGATAAGGAGCGACATGTTAACTCTTTCCAACGTGGCCGCCTCGACTTCGGGGTTTCTCGTCTCGGCCCTCGCCTTCTTGTTCGTGCTGAGTGTTGTGGTCTTCATCCACGAGTTCGGGCACTTCATCGTGGCGCGCTGGTGCGGCGTGACGGTCAGAACCTTCTCCATCGGATTCGGCCGCGAGATCTTCGGCTTCACCGACAAGAAGGGGACCCGCTGGCGCTTCGCCTGGATCCCGCTCGGCGGCTACGTCAAGTTTCTCGATGACGAGAACGCGGCCAGCAAGCCCTCCAAGGACGCGCTTCAGCACATGAGCGCTGAGGAGCGCGCCGGTGCCTTCCAGACCAAGCCCATCTGGCAGCGCGCTGCCGTGGTCTCGGCGGGACCGATCGCCAACTTCCTGCTCGCCATCGCCATCTACAGCGCCGTCAATCTTACGGTCGGTGTGCGGACCATCACGCCACGCATCGGCGAGGTCATGTCCGGCATGCCGGCGGCAGCGGCCGGGTTCAAGCCCGGTGACTTGATCACGTCGATTGACGGCTCACACATCGAAGGTTTTGAGGATGTGCAGCGCATCGTCGCCGTCAACGGCGGGCGCCAGCTCGTGGTCGGCGTCAACCGCGACGGCAAGAGCATAGATCTCGTCGTCACCCCGAAAGTCAAAGAGCAGGACGATACCTTTGGCGGCACCTTTCGCCGCGGCCTCATAGGCGTCACCCCGTCGCTGGCGCCGGACGCCATCGAGACGAAGAGCGTGGGGCCCGTCGAGGCGCTGCGCCTGGGCGTGCGCGAGACCTATCTGAATATCTCCCAAACCCTGCAGGGAATCGGCGAGATCATCGCGGGGCGGCAGAACGCCGACCAGATGGGCGGCCCTATCATGATGGGTGAATTGGCGGGCAGGGTCGTTGTCCTCGGATTCGTGCCCCTGCTGCTGTTGATCGCCTTCATTTCCGCCAACATCGGCTTCCTCAATCTGCTACCAGTTCCAGTGCTCGATGGGGGCCATCTTTTGTTCTACGGCATCGAGGCCGTGCGCCGGAAACCGCTTAGTCAGCGCATGCAGGAGATTGGATTCCAGATCGGAATCGCGCTCGTCCTGATGCTGATGGTGTATGTCAATTTAAATGACGTGTTGCGGGTGTGGCGCAGGTTGACGGGAGATGGCTGAAATGGCGTTCAGTGACGTAATCTTGCCACTTCCGCACCCCTTCCTGAGCCGCTACAAGCTGACTGTCGAGAGGGAGTGCGCCTACAAGAATCGGGGGGGCCGGAAGGCTCTGAAATAGCGCGCTAGTTTATCATTAACGGTGCGGTGGCCCGAAGCCGACGGGTGCCGCTGCCGTGGGGGAATTCGGCAATTAAGAGGGCATGGCCGCGAATGCCTCTGGTTCGGATCATGACGGTGAGACTGTGTCGCCTGTCGTTGCTCTTGGCGCTGCTCTCACCGGGGATCGTATGCGCCGCCACAATTCTATCCACGACAGCCGCGATCGCGCAGACCAGCGCCATCCGGGATATCTCGGTTAGCGGCAACCGGCGCGTCGAGCCCGAGACCGTCCGCTCCTACCTGAAGTTTTCCGTGGGCGATGCCTACGATCCGGCCAAGGTCGACAGCTCCATCAAGGCGCTGTTCGCGACCGGCCTCTTCTCCGACGTGCGCATCGATCGCTCCGGCGCCGACGTCATCGTGACGGTGGTCGAGAACCCGGTGATCAATCAGATCGCGTTCGAGGGGAACAGCGAGATTGACACCGAGACCCTGCGCAACGAGGTGCAGCTGAAGCCGCGCTCGGTGTTCACGCGCGCCCGTGTGCAGTCCGACGTGCAGCGCGTCCTCGACGTCTACCAGCGTCAGGGGCGCTATGCCGCGACGGTCGAGCCGAAGATCATCGAGCTCGAGCAGGACCGCGTGAACCTCGTCTTCGAGATAGCCGAGGGCGCCGCCACCAAGGTCAAGGGCATCCATTTCGTCGGCAACCACACCTTCACCGACTCGCAGCTGCGCGACGTCATCAGCACCACCGAGAAGGGCTGGTTCGACTTCCTGAAGGGCACCAGCGTCTACGATCCCGACCGCATGAGCCTCGATCGGGAGCTGCTGCGTCAGTACTATCTCAAGAACGGCTATGCCGACGTTCAGGTGACGGCCGCCAACGCCGAGCTCGACCGCGACGGCTCCGGCTTCTTCATCACCTACGCGATCGACGAGGGCGAGGCCTACACGTTCGGCGCAGTCAACGTCGAGAGCACCGTCGCCAACGTCGACCCCGCGGCCTATCGCGGCGAGGTCGCAACCGAGGATGGCGAGGTCTACGACGCCTCCCAGATCGACAAGTCGGTGGAGGATCTCACGCTCGCCGTCTCCGAGAAGGGCTACGCGTTCGCGCGAGTGCGGCCCAAGGCGGACGCCGACCCCGTCGCGCGCAAGATCAACATGACCTACGTGATCGAGGAAGGTCCGCGGGTCTACGTCGAGCGCATCAATATCAGCGGCAATACGCGTACGAAGGACTACGTCATTCGTCGTGAGTTCAAGGTTGCCGAAGGCGACGCCTACAACCCGCTCATGGTCGACCAGGCCAAGAAGCGCCTGAAGAACCTCGGCCTGTTCAAGGATGTGGAAGTGAAGCGCAGTCCAGGCTCGGCCCAGGACCGCGTCACGCTCGACGTCGAGGTGATCGAGCAGTCGACCGGCGAGCTGTCGTTCGGTGCCGGCTACTCCACGGCTGAGGGCGTGATCGGCGACATCTCCATCACCGAGCGCAACCTGATGGGCAACGGCCAGTTCCTGCGCCTGTCGGTGTCGGGCTCGCTCGAGCGGCTGCAGGTCCAGTTGAGCTTCACCGAGCCGCGCTTCCTTGATCGCAACCTGGCGGCCGGTTTCGACGTCTTCCACAAGGAGATCGACCAGACGAGCCAGTCGGGCTTCAAGAGCCGGCGCACCGGCGCCGGCGTGCGCCTCGGCTTCCCGCTGTCCGAGCGGCTCTGGATGCAGACCAACTACACCTTGTCGCGGGACGAGATCTTCGACGTGGATGGCAACTCCTCTCTAGCCATCAAGGAGGCGTCGGGCAGCTCCTTCACCTCGCTCATGGGCACCTCCATCACCTATGACCTGCGCAACGATCCCAAGAATCCGACCAAAGGCTTCTTCTTCCAAACGGGCTCTGACTTCGCCGGTCTTGGCGGCGACGTGCAGTACGTCAGCTTCGCGGCCGAGGCGCGCGGCTACTATCCCATCACCGACAACATCACCTTCGTGAGCCGTGCCATAGGCGGCTACATCACCGGCTGGGGCGGCGAGGACGTGCGCCTCATCGATCTGTTCTTCAAAGGCGGCGAGACGATCCGCGGCTTCGACCGCGCCGGCTACGGTCCGCGCGACTTGAACACCGGCGATGCGCTGGGCGGCGCCGCCTACTGGGCGACCACGGCCGAGATCCGCTTCCCCATTCCGTTCGTGCCCGACGACCTGGGCATCTCGGGTGCGGTGTTCGCAGATGCGGGCTCGCTGTGGGATGCCGGTGCGGGTGCGCAGAAACGCGACCCACAGGCTGCAACGGCGGCGAACACCGAAATCTGCCTTGCAGACGCCTCGTCCATCCGCTCCTCGGTCGGCGCCAGCCTTCTGTGGGCCTCGCCTGTGGGTCCGATCCGCATGGACTTCGCGCACGTTCTGTCCGCCGAATCCTACGACAAGAAGCAATTCTTCCGCTTCGGCGCCGCAACGAAGTTCTGACAATCCCGTTCCCGGTGGTATGAAGGGGCCTGCGCAGGCATAGCGGGGCGCCAGCCCTGCTCGTTTGAAGAACGAATAGGAGCGCCGCCCGGGCGGCGGATGTCTTGGATGGAGCATCCCGGTTTCTTTCGGCGCGCCGGGCCGTTCCCGCTGAGCGAGATTGCCAAGGCGACCCAGTCGGAGGTTGGGGCGGGCGCCGATCCTGCCAGCGAGATCGAGGATGTGCGCGCGCTAGCCGATGCCTCGCCGCGCGATCTGTCCTTCCTCGACAACCGAAAGTATCTGCCGCAACTCAAGGACACGCATGCGGGCGCCTGCCTCGTCGTGCCCGCCTTAGCGGCCCGCGTGCCGGATACGGCCGCGCCGCTGCTGACCGCCGAGCCCTACCGCGCCTTCGCATTGGCGCTGCGCATGTTCTATCCGGAGGCCCTGGGTCCGCACATGGCGCGGGGAGGGTCGGACATTTCCATCGACCCCACGGCCGAGATCGAGGAGGGGGTCGTGATGGAGCCCGGCGTGATCGTGGGCCCCGAGGCCCACATTGGCCGGGGCACGCGGCTTGCCGCCGGCGCCGTGATCGGCTTCCGGGTGACCGTCGGGCGCAACTGCTACGTGGGGCCGCTGACAACGATCGCGCATGCGCTGATCGGCGACCAGGTCATCCTGCACGCCGGGGCGCGCATCGGCCAGGACGGGTTCGGCTTCGCCATGGGCGGCAGCGGGCACCTCAAGGTGCCCCAGATCGGACGGGTAATCATACAGAACGACGTGGAGATCGGTGCCAATACCACCATCGATCGCGGGGCGCTTAAGGATACGGTCATCGGAGAAGGGACCAAAATTGATAATCTGGTGCAAATCGGGCACAACGTGGTCGTCGGTCGACACTGCGTGATCGTCGCCCATACCGGCATCTCCGGCTCGACCGAGCTTGGAGACTTCGTGGTCATGGGAGGACAGTCGGGCACCGTCGGTCATATCAAGATCGGCAGCGGCGCCCGGGTTGCCGGCGCGTCGCATCCCGCCAAGGACGTTGCGCCAGGGGCCCGGGTCGGCGGCACGCCGGCACGCCCGCTCACGCAGTGGGGCCGCGAGCTTGCGATTCTGGCGCGGTTCGCCAAACGCGGAGCGGCCGGACGCGACAAGGGTTCGAATGAGGATGACGCGTGAGCGCTTTATTGGGTTTTGACGAGGTGACAAGGTCCGCGGAGCATGAACGACATGGGTGAGCCAAGTGCCAAATCAACGCTTCACACCGCGGACATCATCCGCGTCCTGAAGCTCTTGCCGCATCGCTATCCATTTCTCATGCTCGATCGAATCTACGACATGGATGGCGACCAGAGCTGCGTGGGCGTGAAGAACGTGACGATCAACGAGCCGTTCTTCCAGGGCCATTTTCCCCAGTATCCGGTGATGCCGGGCGTGCTGATCATCGAGGGCCTGGCCCAGACGGCGGGTGCGCTGTGCGTGCACAGCCTCGGGGAGAATTACCAGGCCGAGCTCGTCTACTTCATGGCCATCGACCGTGCGAAATTCCGCAAACCGGTGCTCCCCGGGGACCAAATCCACTACCACGTGAGGAAGATACGCAACCGCGGCCGCGTTTGGCGGTTCTTCGGCGAGGCCAAGGTCGACGGCAAGACGGTTGCCGAGGCCGAGGTCAGCGCCATGCTCGCCGATACGGCGGAAGCCCGGGCGTTCGCGGCCGGCACGGCAGGTAAGAATGGGTGAGATGGGTGCCCATCCCACGGCAGTGATCGAGGCAGGCGCCACGCTCGGCGAGGGCGTGAAGATCGGTCCTTATTGCGTCGTCGGATCCGAGGCCGTTCTGGGCGACGGCGTGGAGTTGGTGAGCCATGTCGTGGTTGCCGGGCGCACCAGCATCGGCGCGCGCACGCGCATCTTTCCCTTCGCCTCCATCGGCCACCAGCCGCAGGATCTCAAGTACAAGGGCGAGCCTTCGAAGCTGACCATCGGTGCGGAGTGCATTATCCGCGAGGGTGTCACCATCAATCCCGGCACCGAGGGTGGCGGCATGGAGACGACGGTGGGCGACCGCTGCGCCTTCCTGGCCAACTCGCACGTCGGCCATGACTGCCGGGTCGGCAACAACGTCGTTTTCTCCAACAACGTCATGCTGGCCGGCCATTGCAACGTCGGCGACTTCGCCATCCTGGGTGGCGGCGCGGCCGTCATCCAGTACGCGCGCATCGGGGCGCACGCCTTCCTCGGCGGCATGTCGGGGCTCGAGAACGACCTGATCCCTTACGGGATGGCGCTCGGCAACCGGGCGCACCTGTCGGGTCTCAACATTGTGGGGCTGCAACGGCGTGGCTTCTCGCGCACCGACATCCACGACCTGCGACGCGCCTACCGGCTTCTGTTCGCCGACGAGGGCACGTTGATCGAGCGCATGGACGACGTGGCCGAGGAGTTCGCCCACCATCCCATCGTTCAGGAGATCCTCGAGTTCATTCGCGCCGGCGGCAAGCGCAGCCTGTGCACGCCCCGGGATACGACCGAAGCCTAGTGTGATGATCGAGACATTCGCCTTCGCTCGCGGCACACGTCTGAGCGAATGTCTCGATCTGAATCACACTAGGAACTCCATGGTTCTAGTGTCCCTTTTGATTCCCAAGTTCGCTCGGGGACCTAGCATTGAACGCAGGCGAACTTAGGAATCGGGACACTGGTGTGATGATCGAGACATTCGCCGTCGCTCGCCGGCACACGTCTGAGCGAATGTCTCGGTCCGAGGGGCGCTACCTGCCTAACGCCGGAATCGGGACACTAGCGGGCATGCCATCGAGCGCCCCGCGCATCGTCGGCATCCTGGCAGGGGGCGGGAGCCTTCCCCATGAGATCGCCGAATGCGTCGCAGCCCGCGGCGGGGCCGTGCACATCGTTGCCATTGCCGGGGAGGCGGATGCTGCCGATTGGGCGCCGTTTCCCGCCACCGTCGTCGGCTGGGCGCAGATCGGCGCCATGGTGCGCACCTTCAAGGCGGCCGGCTGCACCGAGCTCGTCATCGTCGGATCGGTCCGGCGCCCTGATCTCGGAGCCCTGCGCCCCGATATGGGGTTCTGGCTCAACCTGCCGGCGATCCTGCGCATCATTGCTGCCGGCGGCGATGACAGCGTGCTCACGCGCGTCGTGCGCTTTTTCGAAGAACAAGGCTTCCGCGTGGTCGGTCCCGGCCAAGCGGCGCCGGAGCTCGTCGTGCGCGAAGGCCCGCTGGGGCGTATTGCCGCCACGCCGGAGGCGGCCGCCGACGTGGCGCGCGGCTTCGCGGTGGTGCGGGCGCTGGGCTCCTTCGACGTGGGCCAGGCCGTCGTCGTCGCGGCGGGGCGGCTCGTTGCGATCGAGGGCGCGGATGGGACGGACGGCATGCTCGCGCGGCTCGCACCCGGCACCGCCGGCGTCCTCGTAAAGCGCCCCAAGCCCGGCCAGGAGCTGCGCATCGACTTGCCGGCCATCGGCCCCGATACCGTGCGGCGCGCCGCTGACGCCGGCTTGGCGGGCATTGCGGTGCTGGCGGATGGGACGCTCGCTGCCGGGCGCCGCCGGATGCAGGAGCTGGCGGACGCTGCCGGGCTGTTCGTGCAGGGGTTCCGCGATGCCGGCGTATCTCCGCCGCGCCCGGCGTCCGTCGACTTGGCGACAGAGGCGCTGGGTCGCCGCGCGCCAAGCGCTGGCAACAATGCGGATGCAACCAAAGGGGCCGCTCTTCTGTCCGCACTCGCGCCCCTAAGCCTCAGCCACGCCGCAGTCGTCGACCGCGGCCACGTGCTCGCCGTCGAGAGCGGCGAGGGCGCTGCAGCGGCGCTGACGCGGGCAGGGGGCCAGCGCCAGTGGGGGCGACGCCGGTCGCGCCGCCGCTCGGGCGTCGGCGTCGTGGATAAGGATAGCGATCTGGCGTCGCTTATCACCGTTGCCGATGCGGCAGGGCTTGCGGGTCTCGCTGTGGTCGGCCACCTTCCGCCCGCAGCGGCGCAGGCCGCAGTGGAGGCTGCCGACCGTCTGGGTCTCTTCCTCGCGGCGCTGATGCCAAAGGTTGGGTCGTCATGAGCCTACAGGATCGTCTTGCGCGCATCGGGCGCGGCGGGCGGCCGAGCGTGGCGCCGGTCCGCGAGGACCTGCGGCTGTTTCTCGTTGCCGGCGAGCACTCCGGCGACGCGCTGGGTGCCCGTCTCATGGCCGTGCTGAATGAGCGCTGCAAAGGACGCGTGCACTACCTCGGGGTTGGCGGCGAGGACATGGAGCACCAGGGGCTCGCCTCGCAGTTTCCGCTTTCCGATGTCGCCGTCATGGGGCCGCTGTCGATCCTGCCGCGGCTGCCGCGAATCATCTCGCGCGTGCGCCGCACCGCTGCGGCGGCGGTTGCCGCCGAGCCCGACGCCGTCGTCATCATCGACGCGCCCGAGTTCACGCATCCGATCGCCAAGCGCATCCGCAAACGCGCGCCGAACATTCCGATCATCGACTATGTCTCTCCCAGCGTGTGGGCGTGGCGGCCCGGGCGCGCGCGCAAGATGCGCGCCTACGTCGACCACGTGCTGGCGCTTTTGCCCTTCGAGCCGGAGGCGCACCGCACCCTCGGGGGCCCGCCCTGCACCTACGTCGGCCATCCGCTGATCGAAAAGCTAGATTGGCTGCGCGACCTCGATCCTTGGCCGCTGGCAGAGCGTCTGGGGATCGAGCAGGACCAGCTCGTTCTCGTCGTCCTCCCCGGCAGCCGCACGTCCGAGGTCGGACGCCTCATGGAGCCCTTCGGCCAAGCCGTGGAGCAGCTGCGCCAGCGCGGACTTGCGCCGCACGTCATCATCCCGGTGGTGCCCGGCTTGCGGGCGCTGGTCGAGGAACGCGCCAAGTCGTGGCCGACGCAGCCGCATCTGGTGGAGGGCGAGGCCGACAAGTTTGCAGCCTTCAAGCTGGCGCACGCCGCACTTGCCGCCTCCGGAACCGTGACCTTGGAGCTGGCGCTGGCCGCGACCCCGATGGTCGTCGCCTATCGTGTCGATGCGCTCGCTGTGCATCTGCGTTTCTTGCTCAAGGTGCCCTCGGTCGTGCTGGCCAACCTGGTGCTGGGCTCCAACGCCTTCCCCGAGTACCTGCAGGAGGACTGCACGCCCGACAAACTCGCCGAGGCGCTGGCGCTGCTTCTGCGCGATACGCCGGTGCGGCGCGCCCAGACGACGGCGCTGTCGCGCATCCCCGAGCGCATGGCTCTGGACGTCGGAACGCCGAGCGAGGCTGCGGCCGACGTCGTGCTGCACTATGCCGAAAGCGGCCGGCAGCCGCGCGGTTGAGGCGCAAAAAAAGGCCGGACCCGGGGTCCGACCCTTTCATTATCCTGGAAGAGCGTGCTTAGCCGCGCTCGTCGATTTGGACGAAGGCGCGCTCCGCCGAGCCCGTGTACAGCTGCCGCGGACGGCCGATGCGCTGCTCGGGATCCTCGATCATTTCCTTCCACTGCGCGATCCAGCCCACCGTGCGCGCGATCGCGAACAGCACCGTGAACATCGATACGGGGAAGCCCAACGCCCGCAGCGTGATGCCGGAATAGAAGTCGATGTTGGGATAGAGCTTCTTCTCGATGAAGTACTCGTCCTGCAGCGCGATGCGCTCCAGCTCCATGGCCACCTTGAGCAGCGGGTCGTCATGAATGCCGAGCGCGTCGAGCACCTCGTGGCAGGTCTTCTGCATCACCTTGGCGCGCGGATCGTAGTTCTTGTAGACGCGGTGGCCGAAGCCCATCAGGCGGAAGCCGGAGCTCTTGTCCTTGGCCTTCTTCACGAACTCAGGCACGCGATCGACGGTGCCGATCTCGGTCAGCATGTTGAGGGCGGCCTCGTTGGCGCCGCCGTGCGCGGGTCCCCACAGGCAGGCGATGCCGGCAGCGATGCAAGCGAACGGATTGGCGCCCGACGAACCGGCAAGCCGCACCGTCGAGGTCGAGGCATTCTGCTCGTGATCGGCGTGCAGGATGAAAATGCGATCGAGCGCGCGTGTGAGCACGGGGCTTCCCACGAACGGCTCGCACGGGATGGCGAAGCACATCTGCAGGAAGTTTGCCGTGAAATCGAGATCGTTACGCGGATAGATGAAGGGCTGGCCGATGGCGTACTTGAAGGCCATGGCGGCAATCGTCGGCATCTTGGCGATCATGCGATAGCTCGCGACCGCGCGCTGCTCTTGATCATTGATGTCGGTCGAGTCGTGATAGAACGCCGACAGGGCGCCGACCACACCCACCATCACCGCCATCGGATGCGCGTCGCGACGGAACCCGGTGTAGAAGCGGGTCATCTGCTCGTGCAGCATCGTGTGCCGCGTGATGGTGGTGCGGAACGTTTCGAACTGCGGTTTGGTCGGCAGCTCGCCGTTCAGCAGGAGATAGCAGGTCTCCAGGAAGTTCGAGTGCTCGGCGAGCTGGTCGATGGGATAGCCGCGATACAGCAGCACGCCCTTGTCGCCGTCGATATAGGTGATGCGCGAGACGCAGTTCGCCGTCGACGTGAAGCCGGGGTCATAGGTGAAGCAGCCGGTATCGCGATAGAGCTTGCCGACGTCGATCACGTCGGGTCCCAGGGTGCCCTGGCGCACTGGCATCTTCGTCACCTTGCCATCAAGCGTGAGCTCGGCCTCGGTCCTGGCGGCGGCAACGGTCTTGTCTTGAACGTTCATGGCACGTCTCCCTGTGACACCGGCCTCTTGGAATGGCTTTGTTGCGATCCGAGGCGTCGCGGTGAGAGATCCAAGCAGCGTCCCCTATGAGCGATTATCGTTCTTATGCCAGAGCGCGGGCAGGCGCCGTCTCTGGCTGCTGGCGACCTTTGTACACCATTTTCGCACCGCAACATAGACGGGTTGTTGCGGTGCCGTATCGGAATCTGCGCCGCCCTGACGCAAGGCGCATGCTTAATGGTGGCGCACCGGCATGCGTTCAGGCGGCCTGCTCACGGATGCGCGCCAAGGCCTCGTCGCGTCCGAGCACGGCCATGACGTCGAACACCGGCGGCGAGACGGTCTTGCCCGTCAAAGCGGCACGCAGCGGCTGGGCGACCTTGCCGAGCTTGGCGCCGGCGGCCTCCGCGTAAGCACGCACAATCTCCTCCAGCTCCGACGCCTGCCATTGGGTGGCGGCCTCCAGCTTGGGCAGCAGCTCCGCCAGGCGCTCACGGGCCTGGCCGTCGAGCAGGTTGGCGGCCTTGTCATCGAGGGGGATGGGGCGATCGGCGAACAGAAAGCCGGCGCCCTCGACAAGCTCGCGCAGCGTCTTGGCGCGCTCCTTGAGACCGGGCATGGCGATGAGCAGCTTGGCGCGCATGTCGGCATCGAGCCGGGCGAGGATCGCAGCGCCGTTATCGAGAAACGGCAGCAGGTCCTCGATGCGCTCCAGCAGCTCCTGGTCGCTCGTTGAGCGGATATAATGCCCGTTGAGGTCCTCGAGCTTGGCGAAATCGAAGCGCGCGGGCGAGCGGCCGATGGCCTCGAGACCGAACCAGTCGGTCAACTGCGACGTCGACATGATCTCGTCGTCGCCGTGGCTCCAGCCTAGCCGCACCAGGTAGTTGCGCAGCGCTGCCGGCAGGTAGCCCATCTCCTTGTAGGCCTCCACGCCGAGCGCGCCGTGGCGCTTCGACAGCTTGGCGCCGTCGGGGCCGTGGATCAGCGGCACGTGTGCGAACCCCGGCGCCTTCCAGCCCATGGCGGTATAGATCTGCATCTGACGCGCGGCATTCGTCAGGTGGTCGACGCCGCGGATGACCTCGGTGATCCCCATGTCGTGGTCGTCGACGACGACGGCGAGGTTATAGGTCGCGTTGCCGTCGCTGCGCAGAATGATGAGATCGTCGAGATCCTTGTTGGCGAAGACGACGCGACCCTGCACCTGGTCGTCGATCACGGTCTCGCCCTCGCGCGGCGCCTTCAGGCGGATGACGGGGGGCACGCCTGCGGGCGCCTCGCTTTCGTCGCGGTCGCGCCAGGGGCTGCGGATCGACAGCGTGCGCTTCTCCTCCTGCGCGGCCTTGCGCATGGCATCGAGCTCGGCGGGCGACAGATAGCAGCGGTAGGCATGCCCGTTCTTCAAGAGCTCCTCGGCCACCTCGCGGTGGCGCTTGGAGCGGGCGAACTGCGACACCGGCTCGCCGTCCCAGTCGAGCTCCAGCCATTTCAGGCCGTCGATGATGGCGGAAACGGCGGCCTCGTTGTTGCGCTCGCGGTCGGTATCCTCGATGCGCAACAGGAATTTGCCGCCCCGGCCCTTTGCATAAAGCCAGTTGAATAGGGCGGTGCGCGCCCCGCCGATATGCAGATAGCCCGTCGGCGAGGGGGCAAAACGCACGATAGGCGCGTCGGCGCCCCGAATCTTGTCGGTCATTGCTGGATCGATTGCCGTTGGGATTTCAGGAGATAGGCGTGCGATGTAGCATAGCTGGGCGGCACGGTTAAGGGGCAACGGTCGGGGGAGCGTGATGCCCGCGCTTGATATTGGACCGCAGGAGCGCAGCGGCTCTGCTCTGCCGCTGCTGGCGTTGCTCGAAGCCGAGCAGGCGCGCTGGTTCCTGTGGGTGCCCGTGCTGGTGGGGCTCGGCGTCGGGCTCTATTTCTCGCTGTCGTTCGAGCCGCACCTGCTGACGGTGCTTTCAGGGCTCGCCGCCGCGGTCGCGTTGCGCATGGCCGTGCCGCGGCGCACCGAGCTCGTGCTCGCCACCAACGTGATTGTGGCGATCGCGCTGGGGTTCGCGCTGGCGAAGGTGCGCGTCGAATGGGTGCGTGCGCCCGTGCTCGCCCGGCAGATGCGTTCCGTCGAGGTGCGCGGCTACGTGGAGCTGATCGAGCCGCGCGCCAAACGCGGGGAGCGCCTCACCCTGCGCGTGACCAAGCTCGGCGATCTCGGCGAGGATGCACGTCCCGTGCGTGTGCGCGTCACCACCGGCAAGACTGCGCCGTGGTTGCGGGCCGGCGATCCCGTGCGCCTGCGCGCGACGCTGCAGCCGCCCTCTGGGCCGGCGCTTCCCGGGGGCTACGACTTCGCCCGCGCGGCCTGGTTCGACCGGCTGGGTGCCGTCGGCTACACGTGGACGGCACCGAAACGCGATCCCACGCTCGGTGCGCCGCCGGTTACTTTACGTCTGTGGGCGCATGTGGAGCGTCTGCGCCATGCCATCGGCCGGCGCATCACCGCGGCGTTGCCCGGAGAGACCGGCGCGATCGCCAACGCGCTGATCACGGGCGAGCGCGGCGCCATTCCCGAGGACACCACGTCGGCGTTCCGCGATTCCGGACTCTTGCACGTGCTCTCGATCTCGGGCCTGCACATGGCGATCATGGCGGGCTCGGTGTTCTTTCTGGTGCGCCTGGTGCTCGCCGCCTTCCCGGGAATCGCGTTGCGCTATGCAATCAAGAAGTGGGCCGCGGTCGCCGCCACGCTGGGCGCGATCGCCTACCTGCTCGTGTCGGGCTCGTCGTTCGCCACCGTGCGCTCGGCCATCATGATCTCGATCATGTTCGCAGCCGTGCTGCTCGACCGCCCGGCGCTGGCGCTTCGCAACGTGGGGCTCGCGGCAATCCTCATCCTGCTCGTCTTTCCCGAAAGCCTGCTCAACGTCGGATTTCAAATGTCGTTTGCCGCCGTCGTCGCGCTGGTGGCGGTCTATGAGACCTTCGCCAAGCGTGGCGGATGGACGTTCATTCCCCAGGGCCCGTGGGCGAAGCTCGTGTTTTTCTTCGTCGGCATCGTCGTGTCGACGCTGGTTGCCAGCGCCGCCATCGCCCCGTTCGCGGCCTTTCACTTCCACAAGAGCCAGCAATACGCCGTCATCGCCAACCTCGTCGCCATGCCCATCTGCAACCTTGTCGTCATGCCGGCGGCGCTGGCGACGCTGATCCTGATGCCGCTGGGGCTGGAGGCGGTCGCGCTCTGGGTCATGGGCGCGGGGATCGACGCCATGCTGTGGACGGCGCGGCGGGTGGCGGGCCTGCCCGGCGCGGTTCTGCACATTCCGGCGATGCCGCTTTCAGCGTTCCTCGCCATGGTGGCCGGCGGCCTGTGGCTGGCGCTGTGGCAGACCCGCTGGCGCCTGTTCGGGCTGGCGCTCATCGCCGGCGGCATCGCGCTGGCGCCGGCCTCGCGGCTGCCCGATCTGCTCATCGGGCGCGACGGCGCCCTCGTTGCCGTGCGCGAGGACGATGGCCGGCTCGCGGCGCTCGGGCCGGCACGCGACACCTACGAGCTATCGCGCTGGCTGGAAAGCGACGGGGATGCGCACGACGCCGCGCACCAAGGGCGCCACGTGCGTTGCGACCGCATCGGCTGTCGCGCGCGCGTCAAGGGCCTGACGGTGGCGGTGGCGCAGCGTCCGGCGGCGTTCGCCGATGACTGCCGGCACGCGTCGATCGTGGTCTCGCCAATCGTCAGTCCGAGGAGCTGCGCCAAACCCAAGGTGGTCGTCGATTTCTTCGCCGCGCGCCGGGAGGGCACGCACGCGATCTATATCGCCGACGACGGGACACTCGATATCGAGACGGTGGCGGGCAGGCGGGGGCAGCGGCCGTGGTCGACGCGCGTATCTCCGAGGTCGCGTCGCGAAGCGAAGTAGGCGAGGGAATCTCAATACCGCCGCAACAGCCCCACGAGGCGGCCCTGAATGTCCACCTGGTCGGGACCGAAGATGCGCGTCTTGAACTCGGGGTTGGCGGCCTCCAGCGCAATCGTCGTGCCCTTCTTGCGCAGCCGCTTCAACGTGGCCTCCTCCGCATCGACGAGCGCCACCACGATGTCGCCGTTCTCGGCCGTATCGCAGCGGCGGATGATGACGGTGTCGCCGTCGAGAATGCCGGCCTCGATCATCGAATCGCCCTTCACCTCCAGCGCGAAGTGCTCCCCGTTGGTGAGCAGGTCGGGCGGGCAGGCGATGTCGTGGGAGTGGTTCTGGATGGCGCTGATGGGCGTACCGGCAGCGATGCGGCCCATGACCGGCACGGACACGGTGCGGCTGTCGATGACGTGGGACGGCGGGGGGCTGAGGTCGCGGGGGCGGCTACCCTCGATGACGCTCGGCTGGAAGCCGGCGCGGCGGATCCCGCGCGCTTCGCCGGAATTCTCCGGCAGCCTGATGACCTCGATGGCGCGCGCGCGGTGGGGCAGGCGGCGAATGAAGCCGCGCTCGACCAGCGCCGTGATCAACCGATGGATGCCCGACTTCGACTTCAAGTCGAGCGCATCTTTCATCTCGTCGAAGGAGGGCGGCACGCCCTTTTCCTGCATGCGTTCGTGAATGAACAGCAGCAGCTCTTTCTGCTTCTCCGTCAGCATTGGGCCTCCCGCGGAGCTTTGGCTGCCAGGACACCGAGAGTGACCTGTACAAAGCATGAACGTACCCTAGCCGTTCCCGTCGCGTTCCGCAAGGGGGAGTGGGGTACTGTCCTAAGTCCACCTCGGGTGTCCTAATACGGCAGTGACGGTGTCCTAACTTCAGCCGGGGTCGCTTTGTTGCCTTGCGGGCACTTGCCTAGTTTTTCATCATTCAGAAAGCCTCGGTCGCCTACCAATTCGATCAGTCTGCCTATAGTTTGAGCACGCTGATTCATCGGGTCATGATGGTCAGCACACCCACGTTAGGCCCGGATGAGGTTGCCCAACCGCAGTCCGGGCCTTCTTTTGTCAAAACCCAATGCACCCAAGAGCGGTCACAAGCCGGGGCTCTTCAATTATCGGCTCTGACACTTCAGTGTCGCCCCGCTGGAAAGACATGCCGGCTCAACACCATTTGTGAAGCTTTCGGTCGAGCTCACAGATCGAGTGGAAGGACGCGCACCGAATCGCCCGCGCGCGCCGGTGGCGCCTCGGGTGCACGCACGATCAGAACATCGGCTGCGACGAGCCCGCTGATACGGGCGCTATCCTGCGAGGCGAGCGCCGCCACGCGCGCCGCCCCGTCGGCGCTCGGCTCGCGTCGCGCGAGCATGTAGCGCTGGCGCGGTCCGTTGGCCGGGAGGTCGTTGGCAAGCAGCGCCGTTTGCTCGCCCAGTGCCGCCGTGCGGCCCAGCAGCGACGCGATCAGCGGCACCAGGAACACGCGCGCGGCGACTAGGCAGGAGATGGGATTGCCGGGCAGTCCCAGCACCCGCGTGCCGTCCATGCGTCCAAACAGCATGGGCTTTCCGGGCCGGATCGCCACTTTCCAGAAATCGAGCGTCATGCCGGCGGCTTCCAGCGCCGGGCGCACCAGATCGTGGTCGCCGACGGAGGCGCCGCCGATGGTCACCAGGATGTCGGCGCCGCGGGCGGCCGCGATCTTTGTGCGTAGCGCGTCGTGCGTGTCGCCGGCGATGCCGAGGATCTGCGCTTCGCCACCGGCGTGCATGATGAGGGCTGCAAGACCATAGGGGTTCGACGACACGATCTGGTCGGGGCCCGGCGCCGTGCCCGGCTCGACCAGCTCGTTGCCCGTCGCCAGGATGGCGATGCGCGGCTTGGCCCGCACGGGCAGGCGGGCATGCCCCGCCGACGCGGCGAGCAGAATGCCGGCGGCGTCGAGGCGCCGGCCGGCTTCGAGCAGCGTCTCGCCCTGGCGGAAATCGCCGCCGCTCAAGCGCACGTTGGCGCCGGGCTCGGGCGCCTCCGTGACGCGCATCGCATCGCCGCTGCGTTCGGTGTCTTCCTGGATGACGACGGTGTCGGCGCCGGCGGGCAGCGGCGCACCGGTAAAGATGCGCACGGCTTGCCCCGGCGAGAGTGCCTCTGCGTGGCGCTTGCCGGCTTGCGATTCCCCGACGATGGTCAGCGTCACCGGCACGCGCGCGAGGTCCTCGGCGCGCACGGCGTACCCGTCCATGGCGGAGGAATCGAACGGCGGCTGGGTCAGTCGGGCCGTGATCGTCTCGCTTAGCACGCGGCCGCGCGCCCCGATGAGGCCGACGGTCTCAGAGGCGAGAGGCGTCACGCCGTCCAGGATGCGCGTCAAGGCCTCTTCGACCGGCAGCAGCGCCATGCTTCAAGCGCCTTTCTTGGACGCGCGCCAGTCGCCCGAGCGCCCCCCGGACTTCTCAAGCAGGCGGATACCCTCGAACCGCATGCCGCGGTCGACCGATTTCAGCATGTCGTAGAGCGTCAGGCAGGCAACCGACACCGCGGTCAGCGCCTCCATCTCCACCCCGGTCTGGCCCGCCGTCTTCACCTCGGCGACGACGCGCACGCCCGGCGGCTTGTCGTTGATCTCCAGGTGCACGGCGACCTTGGAGAGGTTCAAGGGATGGCACAGCGGGATCAGCTCGTGCGTGCGCTTGGCGGCCATGATGCCGGCGATGCGCGCGGTCGCCAGCACGTCGCCCTTGGGCGTGTCGCCCTGCTCCAGGAGGTCGCGCGTGCGCGCCGCCATGACGACGAACCCTTCCGCGATGGCGGTGCGCGTGGTCGTGGCCTTGTCGGAGACGTCGACCATGCGGGCCGCACCCGTCTTGTCGATATGCGACAGCTTGCTCACGATTGCCTCCGGTGCGCGTTTCCGAACTCCGGGTCCGGTGCCAGCAGCGCGGTGGTTGCGGCCGCCACGTCCGCCTGGCGCATCAGGCTCTCACCGACGAGGTAGGTGTTGACGCCGGCGCGCTTCAACCGGGAGATGTCGGCGGGCGTGAAAATTCCGCTCTCGCCCACGACGATGCGGTCCTTCGGCACGCGCGGCGCGAGCCGCTCGGTCGTCTCCAAGGTCGTCTCGAAGGTCTTGAGATTGCGGTTGTTGATGCCGACGAGGCGGCAGTCGAGCTTGAGCGCGCGATCGAGCTCCTCGTCGTTGTGCACCTCGGCGACGGCGTCCATGCCCCAGTCCTTGGCGGCGGCGGCAAGGTCGCGCGCGGTGGCGTCGTCGACCTCGGCCAGAATGATGAGGATGCAGTCGGCGTCCCAGGCGCGCGCTTCCACCACCTGGTAGGTGTCGAGCATGAAGTCCTTGCGCAGCGCCGGCAGCGAGGTGGCGGCGCGCGCGGCCGTCAGATACTCCGGCGCGCCCTGGAAGGAGGGACCGTCGGTGAGCACGGAGAGGCAGGCAGCGCCTCCGGCCTCGTAGGCTCGAGCGAGCGCGGGCGGATCGAAATCGGCGCGGATCAGCCCCTTCGACGGGCTCGCCTTCTTCACCTCGGCGATCAGCGCCGGCAGCCCCGACCCGTGCATGGCGGCAATGGCGCCGGCAAAGGAACGGACGGGGGACGCGCTGCGCGCCAGCTCGGACAGCACGTGCAGAGGCTGGCGCTCCTTGGCGTGCGCGATCTCGTCCAGCTTATAGCGCGTGATCTTTTCGAGGATGTCGGACATAGGCCAAGGATACTGTTGAGGTGGGGCGGTTGCTACCGGGGCCGTGCACCATGGTCAAGTAGAGGTGGAGCAGGGCCGGGCAAGGGCCCCCAAACGTTACTTCGGTACGGCCGCCTGGGCGTGCTATAGCCTCACAATGCGCTACCACAAAGCGGTTCGGATCAGCCGCCCCGAGGCGGACTTCATCATCAGCGGGCCCACGACCTCGCTCAACGATTGCGTCGTCGTCGAGGACGACGGCGACTGGTACGACGTGCGCCGCATGACGGAACAGGAGCTGACCGATTTCGTTGATAGCCTGCAGCGGGCGCGCCTTGCCGCCGTTGTGGCCGGATCGGTCACACCCCATTAGTCACGAGACAGCGAAGCCTCGCATGGAAGAGTTGAATATTGACCGAGCGGCCATGGGACGCCTGGCCAAGGCGCTGCAGTTCATCTGCGGCGCCGATCATCCCACCACCGTTGCATTGCAGACGGCCGCCGACAGCGGGGCTGAGCGCGACATCAAGAACGCCCGCGCCCAGTTCCTCAAATTGAAGCCGTCGGACCGGCGCGCCGCACTGACGATGATCTACGACGATTGAGGCCGGAGGGAACCCGTAGTGCCTATCTCTTTTTCTGCTTGAGATCGCTCTTGCCCGGCTTAGCAAAAGCCGCGCTCACCGTGCCCATAGCCGGGCTGGCGCCTTTTGCGGCAATTGCCTTCTTGGGCTTTCGGATTTCGCGGTTCGATCTCACCTGACCTTTGGCCATTTCAGTCTCCCATTTGGTTGATGCGTGTGGGCGTGCCGCCTGCAGTGCCTCACGCAAGAGGCTGCCGACGTGCACAAGGTCCGCTGCGATCTGCGCGATCGCCGCGGCAATGGTCTTGATGCGTTAGAGTGTCTTGATGCGATAGACGTGCTCGCCCCCTTTGGGGCGGCAGCGATGCCGGGGCGCTCGCGAAGAGACGAAGTCGGCCACCCGGCCGACCCTCACCTTGATGCTCAAGGATGGAAGCGCAATCGTCCTTGATGTCTTTCGATAGGCTATTCGCAGGGCCCCGTCCAACGGTTCGTCGGTCACCATGCCCCCGCCATGGGCCGGACATCGTCTCAGGAGCGGCTGTCGCCAGCGCGTCCCGCTGCTATACATGCTGGGTCCAACCACAATCCTCCGGTGACGGCGTGCCCGCCAAGACCAAAACCAAGCCCAAGACCAAGACATCGAAGCAGCGCGCGACTGCGAAATCGGCGGGTGCCGGGATTCCCCGCCTGCGCATCGTCATGGGCAAGGGGCTGATCCTGGGCCCCGGCAAAGTCGACCTTCTGGAGGCCATCGAGCGCAAGGGCTCGATCTCGGGCGCCGCGCGCGAGATGGATATGTCCTACCGCCGCGCCTGGCTGCTGGTGGACGCTCTCAATCAGATGTTTGCCCGCCCGCTCGTCATTGCCGCGCCGGGCGGCGCACGCGGCGGCGGCGCGCAGATCACCGATTACGGCAAGTCCGTCGCGGCCGCCTACCGGCGCATCGAGCAGAAGACGCGAACGGCCATTCGCGAGGAGCTGGCACGTTTCGATACCGACGTGGAGCGCGGCTGAGCGGACAGGCGGTCGCCTTACGCCGCGTTGGTGACGGCGACGAGCTTGTCGAGCGCGCGTGCTGCAGCGCCCGTGTCGATGGCGTGCGCAGCCCGCGTCACGCCGTCGGTGAGGTCCGCGGCCTTGCCCCCGACGATCAGCGCGGCGCCCGCATTCAACAGCACGATGTCGCGGAACGCCCCCGGCTCGCCCGCCAGCACGTCGCGGATGGCGGCGGCGTTCACGGTCGCATCCCCGCCCTTGAGATCATCGAGCGTTGCCTTGGGAAGGCCGGCGTCCTCCGGCGTCACCTCGAACTCGGTGATCGTTCCGTCCTTGAGCTCGGCCACGCGCGTCGGTCCCGTCGTCGTGATCTCGTCGAGGCCGTCCGAGCCGTGCACGACCCAGGCGTGCTCGGAGCCGAGGTTCCTGAGCGCCTCGGCGATAGGCGCCGTCCAGCCTGCGCTGTACACGCCTACGACCTGGCGCCGAACGCCGGCCGGATTGGCGAGCGGCCCCAGCAGGTTGAGCAGCGTGCGCACGCCCAGCTCGGCGCGCGCAGGCGCCCACGCCTTCATGGCGGGGTGGTGTTTGGGCGCCCACATGAAGCCGACGCCGGCTTCCGCAATCGAACGCGTGATCACGATCGGCTCGATGTCGATCTTGACGCCAAGCGCCGTGAGCACGTCGGACGCCCCTGACAGCGAGGACACCGCGCGGTTGCCGTGCTTGGCGACCGGCACGCCGGCACCGGCCGCCACGATCGCGGCGCAGGTCGAGACGTTGTAGGTGTTGTGGCCGTCGCCGCCGGTGCCGACGATGTCGACGGCGTCGGGCGGCGCCTCGATAGCGAGCATTTTGGCGCGCATCAGCTGGCAGGCGCCGGTGATCTCGGCGAGCGTCTCGCCGCGCACGCGCAGCGCCATCAGGAAGGCGGCCATCTGCGTCGGCGTCGCGACGCCCGACATCATGAGCTCGAAGGCGTCCCCGATCTCGCCCTCTGAGAGGGTGGCGCCGGTCGCCACCTTCTGCATCAGCTGCTTCAGCGCGTTGGCGGACATGGCCGCGCCTTAAGCCGCGTCGCGCGCAGCCGGCGCGTTGCGCCGCCGCGGGCTCATGCCGGCAAGCGACAGGAAGTTGGCGAGCAGCGCGTGACCCTGCTCCGAGGCGATGCTCTCGGGATGGAATTGCACGCCATGCACGGGGTGCGATTTGTGCTGCAGGCCCATGATGATGCGGTCGGATGTCTCGGCTGTGACCTCGAGCTCGGGCGGCAGGCTTTTGCGCTCTACGATCAGCGAGTGGTAGCGCGTCACCTCGAACTTCGCCGGCAATCCCTTGAACACGCCCTTGTCGGTATGGCGGATGGTCGAGAGCTTGCCGTGCAGCGGCTCGGGCGCGCGGATCACCTTGCCGCCATAGACCTGGCCGATCGCCTGATGACCGAGGCAGACGCCGAGGAGCGGGATCTTGCCGCCGGCCTTCTCGATCAGCTCCAGGCAGATGCCGGCCTCGTTGGGCGTGCATGGACCCGGCGAAAGCACGATGGCCTTGGGCTTCTTCTTGAGCACGTCTTCCGCACGGATCTTGTCGTTGCGGTAGACCTCGCAATTGGCGCCCAGCTCGCCCAGGAAGTGGACGAGATTGTAGGTGAAGCTGTCGTAGTTATCGATGAGGATCAGCATTGCTCTTCGAGGTCCGCAAAAAACCGCCAATTGTGCCAAGGGTGTAGGGAGCGGCCCCCCTAGCGTCAAGTCAGCTGCTTGGGGGTCAGGAAATGCTCGAGCCGACCCGCCCCCGGCGCGATCTCGGCCCAGCTCGCTGCGTTGAACCCGATCACGGCGACGCCGGCGGTGGGAAACTTCTCGGCGAGGCGGGCGGTATCGTCCACAGCGCCGCTGCCGACGAGCAGGACCGCCAGCTCCTCCAGCCCCGGGTTGTGTCCGACCAGCATGACGTGGCGCGGGACTTTGCCGGTCTCGTCGGGCCCCAGCCGGCGCAGGCGCGAAAGCAGTGTTTCGGGCGGCGCCAGATAGATGCCATCGTCGTAGATCACCCGCGGCACCGGCGCGCCGAGCTTGGGCAGCACCAGATCCAAGGTGGCGCGCGCGCGCACCGCGCTCGAGCAAAGGATCACGTCGGGCCGCAGGCCCATCGCGGCCAGCGCCGCACCGATCTCCGGCGCCGCCTTCTTGCCGCGCTTGGCGAGCGGGCGGTCGTAGTCGTCGAGCCCGGGCGCATCCCAGCTCGACTTGGCGTGGCGGAGCAGCGTGAGCGTCAGCATCGGCTGACGATGACCGGTGCGCGGCGTCTGTCAAGGCGCAAAGCTCGCTGCGTTGCAGCTGTGGTGATGCGCTGCTAACGTGCACGGAGCATGTGGTCCTGCAACATGCGGCGTGGGATAGGCGCGAGCATAATGGATGGAGCAAACGCGAATTGGCGTTTCGCCGTGCTGTCGGGTGCAGCGATGGCGCTGACGCCTGTGCTCGCAAGCGTGTGCGCTGCGCAAACCGCACCCAAGGACCCGGAGCCGAACGCGGCCACGGAGAAGCAGCTCAAGGACGGCGAAGATCTCTACATCCTCAAGGACGTGCCGGAGCCGGAAGAGGGCAAGCCCAAGCTCGATCTCGGCAAGGTCGGCAAGAACGGCCAGCTTTCGCTCGAGAAGATGCCGCTCGACAGCGACAGCGACTATGACACCAAGCCTAAGGGCGCCGGTGGCATTCGCCTGAAGATTCCGCTGGGAAAGCAGGAGTGAGGCTCAGAACCTGGCGCTGCCCTTGAGGGCGATCGAGTGGATCTGCGTCGTCTCGCCGAGCTGTCCGTCGTAGGTGAGATGCAACACGGTGTCGGTGCCGGTGATGACGTCGATGCCGGCGCCGACCGTGCCCATGACGTCGTCCATGCCGGTGATGGTGAGGAACGGCGTCACGCCGCCGGGGCCTGAGACGAAGGTCGAGTTGAGGCCGAAGTAGGTGTTGGTGAACCAGGTGGCACCGGCGCGCAGGAACGGCCGGATCAGCGTGCCGTTCGAGATCCACCACTCGGTGCCCATCTCGAGCGACGGCGCGAACGAATAGACGGTCGGCGTCTCACCGTGCACAGCGAGGTTGGCCGCGCCGCCGCCGGACTCGGTGAGCCCATGCAGGTCGACGCGCGTCGCAGAGGCATCCATCACCGGCTTGAAGTAGAGGTCGGGCGACCCGAACACGTAGGCCAAGCGCAGCCCGCCGTTGAGCACGTCGATCTCGCCGCCGAAAAGCAGCGCCCCAGCCGCCACGGTGCCGAGCAGGGCCGCGCGCCAAGTGTCGGTGGTGGAGAAGGTGTCGGAGCCGCGGCCAGCGTGGGCCGCGTAATTGCAGATCGCCTGGTAGCGGCGAGCGTCTGGGCACCGCGCGCCAGGCGTCCGAGCTAGCGAAGGTCTGCGAGCCGCGGCCTGCGTCGCCCGCGTAGATGGTGTACGTCTGAACGCGGCGGTTGCGCTGCCATGTCCCGGTTCCCAATGCTCGGACGCAAGACGTGCGAGTTCGTTGAAAAATGTGCGGTGGCGCCACCGACAATGGCGTACACGTCATATTGAATGTTGTTCAGTCTGAGCCGGCAAGTGATTCGCGTCAAGCGTGGAGGTGCCGGCTACTTCGCGCGCGTGGCGAAGCGAACCGCTTCCTCGGCGGCGCGGAACAGCGCCTGCGCTTTGTTGATGCACTCCTGCTGCTCCTTGGCGGGAACAGAGTCGTGCACGAGGCCGGCGCCCGCCTGCACGTGCATCACGCCGTCTTTGACCAGCGCGGTGCGCAGCACGATGCAGCTGTCCATCTGGCCGGAGGCGGAGAAGTAGCCGACGCAGCCCGCGTAGGGCCCGCGCTTCGACTTCTCCAACTCGTCGATGATCTGCATGGCGCGCACCTTGGGCGCGCCCGACACGGTGCCGGCGGGAAAGCCCGCCATCAGCGCGTCGACGGCATCGAACTTCCGGGCGAGCCGCCCGATGACGTTGGAGACGATGTGCATCACGTGGCTGTAGCGCTCGATGAAAAAGCGGCCCGTCACGGCGACGCTGCCGATCTCGGCGACGCGGCCCACGTCGTTGCGCCCCAGATCCAGGAGCATCAGATGCTCGGCGCGCTCCTTGGGATCCTTGAGCAGGGCCTCGGCCAGCGCCTGGTCCTCGGCCTCGTCGGCCCCGCGCGGCGCGGTGCCGGCGATGGGGCGTATCGTGACCTCGCCGTTGCGCACGCGCACCAGGATCTCCGGGCTGGAGCCGACGAGCGCGAAGTCGCCGAAGTCCAGATGAAACAGATACGGCGACGGGTTGGTCCGCCTCAGCGCCCGATAGAGCGCGAAGGGCGGGAGCGTGAAGGGGGCGGAGAAGCGCTGCGCCAGCACCACCTGGAAAATGTCGCCGGCGACGATGTACTCCTTGGCGCGATCCACCATGGCCATGTACGCGGCCGGCTTGGTGTTGGAGACGGGCTTGGGCGCGGGCAGCTTGCGCGCCGAGACGGGGGCGGCATGCGGCAGCGGCGCGTCGAGCGCGGCAACGGCGTTTCTGAGCCGCTTGATCGCCGCCTTGTAGGCCTTCTCCGCCGCGACGCGCTTGTCGGCGCGCACCGGCGTCACGACGGTGATCTCGTCCGTCACCACATCGAAGATCACCATCACCGTCGGGCGCATCAGAATGGCGTCGGGCACGGCCAGCGCATCGGGCGGCGTATCCGGCAGGCGCTCGATGAGGCGCACCGTGTCGTAGCCCATGTAGCCGAAAATGCCCGCCGACATCGGCGGCAGCTCGGGCGGCAGCGTCAGCTGCGAGTCCGCTAGAAGCGCGCGCAGGGAGACGAGCGTCGGCTGGGCCTCGGCCTTGAAGGCGTCGGGCTTGGCGATGGGGGTGCGGTTGATGAAGGCGGTGTCGCCGTCGGCGCGCCAGACGACGTCGGGCTCGAGCCCGATCACCGAGTAGCGCCCGCGCGCCGCCCCGCCCTCGATCAATTCCAGCAGGAAGCTCATGGGCCGGTCGGACGCCAGCTTCAGGTAGGCGGAGACCGGCGTCTCCAGGTCGGCAACCAGGCGCATCCATACAACCTGAGGCGTGCCCGCCGCATAGCGCTTGGTAAAATCGTCCAGCGCCGGCATCGCCTCAAGCACGCCGGGCCTCGATCCTTTTTTGCGCTCGAGCGTGCTCACGGTTTTCCCCGATCGGGTCCTGAGTTGAGACCTTATTCGGTCTGAGCCCCGACGGCGCGATTGTACATGTCCTGATTGATGTGCGCGCCGAGCTGAGCCTGCAGGGCGATGACATACTCGCTCAGCGCCTCGTCGGTCAGCTGGTTTTTGAGCTCCTTGGAAATCTTCTCGCGCTGCTCCTTGGTCGGCTCCGGCGCGGGCGTGATCTCGGTCACCTTGAACACCGAGCGCGACTTGCCGTTGGTGGTGGGCGCCGAGGCCGCCTTGCCCTTGGTCATCGTGAAGGCCCGGGTGACGGCTTGCTTCGACAGGCCTTGCGGCTCGGTCATACGCGTGAACGGCGGCGTGGTATCGAGCTTGGCGTCGGCCTCCTTGGCGAGAGCCTCCATGGACTCACCCTTGTCGGCCCGCTCGGCCAGCTTGGTGGCGAGCTCGGAGACAAGCCTGTTGCGCTCTTGGGTGATCGCCAGCTTCTTGACGTCCTCTTTCACGTCGGCGAAGGGCTTTTGTTTCTTCTCGGTGACGCCGAGAACGTCGACCCAAGCATAGCCGCCACCGCGCAGCTCGACGCCCTCGTTCTCCAAGCCGACCTCGCTGTCGAACGCAGCCCGGATGATGCTGAGTGCGTCGGGCAGGTTCATCGCGGGCTTGTTGTCGGGCGTTTTGTTGAAGCGGTCTGTCGCCTCGATTTCCCGGTAGTCGAGCTTGAGCTGGTCGGCGATCTCCTTGAGAGGCTTGCCGGCCGCGCGCTGGTCCTCCACCAGATCGAGCTGGCCCTGCAGCTCCTTCTGCGCCTTCGTGGTGGCGATCTTGTCGCGCACCTGGTCCTTGACGTCGGCCAGGGTACGATTGACGGCGGGCACGATATCGCTGACCCGCACCAGCACGGTGGCGAAGCGCCCCTCGACCACGTCGGAGACCTTGCCCTTTTCCAGACTGAAGGCGACGTCGGCGACCTTCGGATCGATGAGCTGCGACTTGCGGATCAGGCCGAGGTCGATGTCGGCGTCCTTGGCGCCGGCGTCTTTGGCGATCTCGCCGAAGGTCTTGCCGCCGTCCAGGGCGGTTTTGGCCGCTTGCGCTGCCGCCATGTCCTTGAAGGCGATCTGCTGAATGCGCCGCCGCTCCGGCGTGTTGTAGGAATCCTTGCTGTCCTCGTAGCTCGCGGCAATCTCGGGCTCGGTGACGTCCATCTTGCCCTTGAGTGAATCGATGGACAGCACCAGCACCGCCAGCTTGCGGAACTCCGGCGACGTGAACTGGCTCTTGTTGGAGTCGTACGTCGACTTGAGCTTGGCCTCGTCCGGCTCGGGCACGGTCACGGCCTTGTCCTCATCGATCGTGAAGAACTCCGCCACGCGCTTTTCCTCGCGCCAGGCGTTGAGGAGGTCGATCATCTCCTCGGGAACGGCAATGGAGTTGACCAGCGCCGCGGTGAGCTGCTCGCGCAGCTCGTCGCGCCGGCGCAGCCTCAGGAAGCCGCGCTCCGAGAGGCCCATCTGGCTCAGCACGTTCTCGAATTTTAGCTTTGAGAACTTGTCGTCGGGTCCTTTGAACGCCGGATCGTCCTTGACCTCTTCGATCAGCGATTTGTCGGACAGCGACAGGTCGAGATTGGAGGCGTGCTGCTCGACGGCGGCCCAGGCCATGAGCTGCGCCAGAACGCGATTGTCGAGCCCGGCGGCGCGCGCATCCTCCATCGTCAGGTGACGGCCGGATTGGCGCGAGATGAGCTGGAGCTCGTTCTGCAGCTGGCGCTGGAAATCCGTCACTTGGATTTCCTGCGAGCCGACCTTGGCGAGTGAGCCGCGGCCGAAATTGGTGAAGACGTCGGCGACGCCCCAGATGGCGAAGCTCGCCACCAGAATCGCAAACAAAATCTTGGCTACCCATCCGGTGGAGCCACGTCGTAGGGCGTCGAGCATGGAGACTTCATTCCGTTCGTTAGGCGGCGTCCATAGGACGGCGGACCATGAAAGTGGCGGGTCCGGCACGTCGCGGGAAGGCGTGCGGGATTCCTGCGGGTGACGCAGGGTGTCGGCATGATATGAAGCGCAGCCGGTTCGTTAATGCAAGGGTTGGCGCACTCGGAGGCCCGGGTGGGGTCCATCCGAAGCTTAACGGGCCCGATGCCATTGACCGCCTCAAGGGAGGGCCCATGACCGAGGCAGGCCGCACCATCCGACCGCTGATCGCAGGAAACTGGAAAATGAACGGCCTGAGGGCCCAGCTGGCAGAGGCCCTGCGCGTGCGCGACGCCGTCTCCGCGCCGGCGCCGGACCCCAAGACCGACGTCATGATTTGCCCGCCGGCCACGCTGGTTGCGCCGCTCGCCGACGCCGCCAAGGGCTCCCGGCTCCAGGTTGGCGCGCAGAACTGCCACTCAGAGGTCAGCGGGGCCTTCACCGGCGATATTTCCGCGGAAATGCTCAAGGATGCCGGCGCCGTCGCCGTCATCGTCGGACATTCGGAGCGCCGGGCCATGCACGGCGAGCGTGACCGCGATGTGCGCCGCAAGGTGGATGCGGTTCACCGCGCCGGACTGACGGCCATCGTGTGCGTCGGCGAGACGGGCGGGGAGCGCGCCGCCGGCCTTACTCTGGAGGTGGTGCGCCGCCAGTTGGCAGGCTCATTGCCCGATGTCGCGCTCGCAGCCGGCACCGTCGTCGCTTACGAGCCGGTATGGGCGATCGGCAGCGGGATGACGCCGAGCGCGGCCGATGTGGCCGAGGTGCACGCGGCGATGCGCGAGACGCTGCAGGCGCGCTTCGGTGCCGAGGGCGGCGCCATGCGCATTCTCTACGGCGGCTCGGTCAAGCCCTCGAACGCCCGCGAGATTCTGGGCGTTCCCAATGTGAACGGTGCTCTCGTCGGCGGCGCCAGTCTCAAGGCTGATGATTTTTTGGCAATAGTCGCGGCGTATCTGCAATGACGTGTTGTTGCGGGGTCGGAATCACGCCAAGTGATGATATTGTTGCTGCCGACTGAGGATCGGTGGCGATTCTTGGAAGGTGGGAGCCATGAGACGGTCGCGGATCGCTTGGGGGCTGGTGTTTCTCGCCGTGGGGTCGACGGCCGCATGGGCGGAAAAGCTCGACAAGAGTGAGTGCAATATCCTCAAGGCGGAGCTCGCCGGTCTGGTTGCGCTCGGCGCGCGCGAGAACATGGAGCAGGGTCCGCAGTGGGCCCAGGCCAACCTCCCGAATAAAAAGCTTCAGGACATTCTCCGTCTGATCGAGGTCGAGGATCAGTTGGAATTCCGCTGCGGCATGACCCACAGCCGGGTTGCCGCCACGGTCGCCGCCGAAGCTCGACAAGGCCGTGGTCCCGGAGCCTGAGAAAAAGCCCCAGATCCAGAGCAAGAGCGGCACCACGAAGTCCATCCCGGCCAAGGTCGGGACCGCCAAGCCACTCGCCGACGTGGTGAAAACCGTGGCGAGGACGCCGGCAGCCCAGCAGCCGACAGCCAAGAAAACGGCTCCCCCGAAGACGACGGCTGCTGTTGGGGCCCCGGCAGCGAAGCCGGCCTCCGAGACCACCGCCGCCGCAGCACCCCCGGCGGCACCTGTGAAATCCACCCGCCGCGAGAGCAGCGCCGCCTACGTTTCGCCCGGCGAGGTCAATCCGTTTTTCGTCACGCGCTACGGCGACACGGACTGAAAACGCCTGATTTGGCTGGCACTAGCCTCATTCCGACTTCTGGTATAGAACCCCCTCAAAACGCCTCTTGAGGGAGCCCTCACACCCATGGCTACTGCTCTCCTAGTTCTTCATCTGATGGTCGCCACGGCGCTGGTCGGCGTCGTGCTGCTGCAGCGGTCGGAAGGTGGCGCGCTCGGCATCGGCGGCGGGGGCGGTGGCGGCGGATTTCTTACCGGCCGCGGTACGGCCAATCTCCTGACGCGCACCACGGCGGCGCTGGCTGCGGCCTTTTTCGCGACCAGCATCTTGCTGACGCTCGTGGCGCAGCAAAGCGCGCCGAAGACGTCGATCATCAATTCGACGTCGCCCTCGAGCACCGCGCCGGCCTCGACCGAGGAGAAGTCGGGCGAGACCCCTGCGGCTCCAGCAGAGAGTGGCCGCGGCGGTATTCTCGACAAGCTGAACGAGCCGTCGGTCCCGCAGTCGCGCTAGTCGGCCTGCGCCCGCGCTGATCTGTCCGCGCCGGAGTGCACGGGACTGTGGGCTGTGGCCGTCGCGCACCTTGGCTCCGGCGTCTTTCACGCTAGGCTCTATCCTTCATGGCCCGGCAGCCTCACGGGCTCGTCGCGACGCTCGCATTGGGGGACGGAATGAGACGCAGGATCGGCCCGAGCCTCATTGCTCTGGCTATGAGTGCTGCGGGTTTTAGCGGCTGCTCGGGGCTGACGGGGCTATCGGACCCGGTCGCTACCTACGGTCCATCCAACATTTTGTCGCCCACGGGCTACTCCCAGACCCAGATCGACCAGACCCACTTCAAGGTGACGGGGACCGGCACCGAATCGACTCCGAAGGAGCGCGTGGAAAAAATCGCGCGCGCCCGCGCCGCGCAGATCGGCGTGGATGAAAAGTTCAAGTACTTCAAGGTTGCCGGCATGCAGCACGGCTTCAACTGCTCGCAGCGCCAGGAGGGCTACAAGAGCGGGGACGTGCCCGCGGCCAGCCGGCCGACGGTGGCCCTGGATGTCGTCTATTCCAAAGAGCCGACCGATCCGACGTTCACCGGCTCGGCCGAGGCCTACGAGGCGCTGACCGCCGAGCTTGCCAACGAGGTGGTAAGCCCGGAGGCGAAGGCCACGGCCATCCAGGAGACGCGCGCAGGTTGCGGGCGCGGATGAAAGGGTTCCGTTTCGACGTGCTAATTTCCTGCAAGTTCACGGTTTTTCCAGGCGGCGGGGATGAGGCGATAAAGACGCTTCGAATCGCGCCCCTGTTCGTGTAAGCCTCAAAGCCCATGCAGCGGTACATCTTCATTACCGGCGGCGTGGTGTCCTCCCTCGGCAAAGGCTTAGCCTCCGCCGCGCTCGGCGCACTCCTCCAGGCGCGGGGCTATACGGTCCGGCTGCGCAAGCTCGATCCCTACCTGAATGTCGATCCCGGGACGATGAGCCCCTACCAGCACGGTGAGGTGTTCGTCACCGACGACGGGGCGGAGACGGATCTCGACTTGGGGCACTACGAGCGCTTCACCGGCGTGCCGGCGCGCAAGTCGGACAACGTCACCACCGGCCGCATCTACCAGGACATCCTCGCCAAGGAGCGGCGCGGCGCCTATCTCGGTGCCACCGTGCAGGTCATCCCGCACGTCACCGATGCCATCAAGGCGTTCGTGACGGCCGGCAACGAGGACGTCGACTTCGTGCTGGTCGAGATTGGCGGCACTGTCGGCGACATCGAGGGCCTGCCGTTTTTCGAGGCGATTCGCCAGCTCGGCAACGAGATGCCGATGGGCTCCTCGATCTTCATTCACCTGACACTGGTGCCGTACATTCCCTCCGCCGGCGAGCTCAAGACCAAGCCGACGCAGCACTCGGTGAAGGAGCTGCGCTCGATCGGTATCCAGCCCAACATTCTGTTGTGTCGCACCGACCGGCAGGTCCCGGCGGCGGAGCGGCGCAAGATCGCGCTGTTCTGCAACGTGCGCGAGGAGGCGGTGATCCAGGCGCTCGACGTGCCCTCCATCTATGAGGTGCCGCTCGCCTATCACCGCGAAGGTCTCGACGAGCAGGTGCTGCGCGCGTTTTCCATCAAGGGCGCCCCCAAGCCGGATCTGTCGCGCTGGGAGAGCATCACGCACGCCATCGCCACGCCCGAGGGCGAGGTGACGATCGCCATCGTCGGCAAGTACACGGGCCTGAAGGACGCCTACAAGTCGCTGATGGAGGCGCTGGTGCACGGCGGCATCGCCAACCGCGTCAAGGTCAACCTGGAGTGGATCGAGTCGGAGATCTTCGAGCGCGAGGATCCCGCACCCTACCTCGAAGGCGTCAACGGCATTCTGGTGCCGGGCGGCTTCGGCGAGCGCGGCTCGGAAGGCAAGATCCTCGCCGCCAAGTTCGCGCGCGAGCGCAACGTTCCCTATTTCGGCATCTGCTTCGGCATGCAGATGGCCTGCCTCGAAGCCGCACGCAATCTGGTCGGCATCGGGGAGGCGAACTCGACCGAGTTCGGCGCCACGCCCGAGCCGGTCATTGGCCTCATGACCGAGTGGATGCGCGGCAACGAGTTGGAGCAGCGCCGCCAGGGCGGCGATCTGGGCGGCACCATGCGTCTGGGCGCCTTTGCCGCCACGCTGGTCGAAGGCAGCAAGATCGCCGGCATCTATGGCGGCACCCAGGTGTCCGAGCGCCATCGCCACCGCTACGAGGTCAACACCAAGTACCGCGCGCCGCTGGAAGGTGCCGGGCTTGCTCTTCTCCGGGCTATCGCCCGACGGGCTGTTGCCGGAGACGGTCGAGTACCCGAACCACCCCTGGTTCATCGGCGTTCAGTATCACCCGGAGCTCAAGAGCCGCCCCTTCGAGCCGCATCCGCTGTTCGCTTCCTTCATCGCTGCGGCGGTCGAGCAGAGCCGTCTCGTGTAGCTGCGTGCACAACGATGCAGTGCAATCGTCTCGGTTGCACTGCGGTCGCGATCTCGTTTGCCCGCCATTGATTGCACGATAAATGGGCACCTTTGCCGGGCTTTTGTCGGGCGCGCATGCCGCTCTGACCGGGCGGCATAACACTTAGCGCCTGCATTTCATGAGCTTATCCGGTCACACGGCAGACTGGCACGGGACTTGATTGCATCATGCGGTATTAACCATACGCCGGCTGAAAAAGACCGGCGATGGTCCACCGCAACGGACTAGGGACAACACAAGGAGATGCTCCCCATGAAACTGATCACTGCAATCATCAAGCCCTTCAAGCTGGACGAAGTGCGCGGAGCCCTGACGCAGCTTGGCGTCAACGGCATGACGGTCACCGAGGTCAAGGGTTTCGGTCGCCAGAAGGGCCACACCGAGGTCTATCGCGGTGCCGAGTACACCGTGAACCTGCTGCCCAAGGTCAAGATCGAGGTCGCCGTGGCCGGCGGTCAGGCCGAAGCGGTCGTGGCGGCCATCCGCCAGGCGGCCAACACGGGCTCCATCGGCGACGGCAAGATCTTCGTCTCTCCGATCGAGCAGATGATGCGCATCCGCACCGGCGAGACCGCCGACGCGGCGCTCTAACGGTCACGGTCAATCCGCGGCCCATCCCGCCGGGACCCTGCTCTGGGCGCATGCACCCAGTGCCGGTTCCGGCGGGCCAACTGTGGCCCCCTCGCCACATTCATAACCCCGCCTCCCGCGCTATGCTTGTGCGCGCCCGTATCCTGATCCCGGGAAACAAAAGGTAATGCTCCCGAATTGGGGGATAAAGGGCGTGCAGGGGACGTGACCGCAAGGGGCTTTCTAGGGGTGCGTTCCCTGAACGAGCCGCGGCGTCAGATCGCGGCACCAAGAGCTCAAGCGCTTCAGGGGAGCTGCAATCATGGCTATGGAATCTCTTATCGTTCTACTCATCGTGGGCGCGATCGCCGGCTGGCTGGCTGGCGTCATCGTCAAAGGCTACGGCTTCGGCCTCATCGGCAACATCGTCGTCGGTATCGTCGGCGCCTTCATCGGCGGTTACTTGTTCCCAACCTATCTGGGAGTGGAAGGGATCGTCGGCGCCATCATCTCCGCCACGATCGGTGCGATCATTCTGCTCATCATCATCGGCTTGGCGCGGCGCGTCGCTTAACCACGCCGCTACGACGTCCATGACCGCGCCCTGCCGGGCGCGGTCATTTGCGTTTTGACGCTCCCCGAATGGTATAAGGGCCCCATGACCAAGCATGAATCCTTGAAGCCCAACGCGCGCGTTGCAATCGGCGCCGTCGAGGTCGCGAACGACGCGCCCATCGTCGTGTTCGCCGGCCCTTGCCAGCTGGAGAGCCGCGCGCACGCGCTCGAGATGGCAACGGCGCTCAAGGAGATTGCTGAGAAGCTCGGGCTCGGTCTCGTCTACAAGACGTCATTCGACAAGGCGAACCGCACCTCGCTGTCGGGCAAGCGCGGCTTGGGACTTGAGGCGGCACTGCCGATACTCGCTGAGATCCGTGAGACCTTGGGCCTACCCGTGGTCACCGACGTGCACGAGGTGGCCCAATGCGCGGCCGTCGCGCCCGTCGCCGACGTTCTGCAGATCCCCGCCTTCTTGTGCCGGCAGACAGATCTGCTGGTGGCCGCCGCCAAGACCGGCCGCGTCATCAAGATCAAGAAAGGGCAGTTCCTTGCGCCCTGGGACATGAGGAATGTCGTCAACAAGGTGGTCGCCTCGGGCAACCCCAACGTGCTGCTGACCGAGCGGGGTGCCTCGTTCGGCTACAACACGCTGGTGGCCGACATGCGCGCGCTTCCGATCATGGCCGAGACCGGCTGTCCGGTCATTTTTGACGCGACCCACTCGGTGCAGCAGCCGGGCGGGCAGGGGACGAGCTCCGGCGGTGATCGCCGCTTCGTCCCGGTGCTGGCGCGGGCGGCGGTTGCGGTCGGCGTCGCCGGGCTTTTCATCGAGACCCATGAGAGCCCCGACACGGCTCCCTCGGACGGCCCCAACATGGTGCCGCTCAAGGACTTCGCGCCGCTCATGGCGGACCTGATGGCGATCGATCGACTGGTGAAGGCGCCCAAACCCGCGGACCAAAGCACGGGCTGACGCCCGTGCTTCGAAGTCCCGCGCGGCGGCTCAGCTCAATCCGACTGCAGGAAAGAGGCGGCAAGCCAAAGGGGCTCGGCGTCGGTGCCGCGGCTCTGGCCGGGGTGAACGCGCTCCTCGGCGACCGCTACGCAACCGTTCGGTCCGCACATGGGGCCGGAGCTGAAGGTGGCGGCATTGAGCGCGGCAACGCTCATGGATGTGACGAAGTAGGCAACCGTGTAGAGACAGGTGATAACACCCAGCGTGCGCATGACCAGATCGAAAGACATCGCGCGGCCCCCTTTGTTCCTGTGGCTCATTACTCAGCGCCGGCCCCGGCGTGGCGCTTTTTCAGCGCTCACGATCGCGTCCGACGCCCTTTCACGATATGGAAAGAACGTTTAACGCCACGTTAAGGTTACGCATCGGTGAACGGGACGATTCGAGGGAGCCGTCGAGCAGCTCAAGGCATGGATGAGTATCGCTGATTCACGGCTCTTCGAAAACGAGCAGGTTGAGCAACGCAGCGCTGCGAAAGGCTGACGGCGTTCGCGCAAAAGAAGCCGGCGCTCATGTTAAGGTTTGCGCCGCTCAAACAACAAGCGTTCGGCCCGCGTAGGCAGAGCGCACGGGACGGAAGACGCATGCAACGGTCGGCAGGCTCAACCCTCGCCGGAGCCCGGGTCACGCCGGGAGCCGCGAGCAGGAGGTAAGGAGAAGGTATGCCCGGCGTGTCGTTGCAGGAGGCGGCCGTTCTGTTGGCGGCTCTGGCGATTGCGGCCCCGCTCGCGCGCTGGCTGGGGATCGGAAGCGTGCTCGGCTACCTGGTCGCCGGCATGCTGCTGGGCCCCTCCACCATCGGCCTGGTGTTCTCCGACTACGAGGCCAAGGAGATCCTCGACTTTGCCGAGTTCGGCATCGTCCTGCTGCTGTTTGTCATCGGCCTGGAGCTGCGCCCCAAGCGCCTGTGGGCGATGCGCAACGCCGTCTTCGGGCTCGGCAGCGCGCAGGTCGGCGCCACGGCGCTCGTGCTCGCGATCGCTGCGCTGGCCTTAGGCGTACAATGGCAGACGGCAATCTTCGTCGGCCTTGCGCTCGCGCTGTCATCGACCGCCTTTGCGCTGCAAGTCATGGAGGAGACGGGAGACCTGCAGGCGCGCCACGGGCGTCTGGGCTTCGCGGTGCTGCTCTTTCAGGATCTCTGCGCCATTCCGCTGATCGCGCTGGCGCCTATGTTCGCCGTCAACGGCCTCGACACCGCGCCGCAAATGGATCTGCTCGCGGCCTTCAAGGGGCTCGCGATCATCGCTGCGGTCATTGTGGTCGGGCACTATCTGCTCGACCATTTCGTGCGGCTCGTCGCCTTGGCGCGCGTCAAGGAGGCGATGACGGCGACGGCGCTGCTCACCGTTGTTGGGTTCGCCATCCTCATGCAGCAGGCGGGCGTGCCGGCCTCGCTCGGCGCCTTCATCGCGGGCGCGCTGCTCGCCGAGTTGTCCTATCGCCACCAGCTCGAGGCCGACATCCAGCCCTTCGAGGGGCTGCTGCTGGGGCTCTTCTTCACCGCCATCGGGATGACCATCGATCTGCGGCTTCTGGTGCAGCAGCCGGGGCAGATCCTGGCGCTCGTCGCCGGTCTCGTCGCCATCAAGGCGGCCGTGCTCTATGCGCTCGGGCGCTGGCAGGGCCTCGATCCCGGGCCCGCGCGCCGGCTGGCGCTGGCGCTGGCGCAGGGCGGCGAGTTTGCCTTCGTGTTGTTCACCGTCGGGTTCACCGCAGGCGCACTCACCTGGGAGACGAGCGAGCTTTTGACCATCGTCGTCACGCTTTCGATGGCCACGACCCCCATCGTGCTCAAGATCGAGCAGATGTTGTCGCGCCGGCACAAGGTGGCACCCACGTATGATACGCCGCCGGAGAACGACAAGCATGTCATCATCGCGGGCTTCGGGCGCTTCGGCCAGATCGCCGCCCGCGTTCTCACCGCCAAGCGTATTCCCTTCACCGCGCTGGACATCGATGCCGAGCAGGTGGAGTTCGTGAAGCGCTTCGGGAGCGAGGCGTTCTACGGGGACGCGAGCCGGCCGGAGATCCTCGACGCGGCGCGGGCGGATTCGGCCCGCGCCTTCGTTCTGGCCATCGACGATGTCGAGGCCTCCATGCGCACCGCCGAGCTCGTCAGAAGCCGTTATCCGGATTTGCCGATCTACGCGCGCGCCCGCAACCGCGCCCATGCGCATCGGCTGCTCGATCTCGGCGTGACGTATCTGCAGCGGGCGACGTTCCTCTCCGCCCTCGACGTCACCAAGCAGCTTCTGAAGGGGCTGGGCATGCCCGATCGCGAGGCGGAGCGCATCACGCACACGTTCCGCATGCACGACGAACGGCGCCTGACCGAGGACTACAAGCTGGCCAGCGACCTGGATCGCTTGCGCGAGCGCGCGCGCAGCGACGTCAAGACGTTGGAAAAGCTATTCGAGGAGGATGCCGCCGAGGAGGAACGGCTGCGGGCCGAGGCCAAGGAGGAGAAGTGAAACCCGTCATCTGTGTCGGACACGCTGCGCTCGACTACGTCTATCGCATAGATGCGTTTCCAGCGCAGCCCACCAAGGTGCGCTCGCTGGAGCACATCGAGAGCGGCGGCGGCATGGCGGCCAATGCCGCGGCCACGATCGCGCGGCTGGGCGGGCCGGTGGAGCTGTGGAGCCGCACGGGCGCCGACGCTGCAGGCGGGCGGATCCGCGCCTTTCTCGAGGCCGACGGCGTCGACGTAAGCTACGTCAAGGTGTACGAGGGCGCGCGCTCGTCTACCTCCGTCGTCATCGTCGATAGCAAGGGCGATCGACTCGTCGTCGGCGAGCGCGACCACGCCATGTCGATGGATCCGATGTGGCTGCCGTTGCATCGCATCGGCGAGGCTGGGGCCGTGATGAGCGACATGCGCTGGGTGGAGGGCACGCGAGCAGCCTTCGCGGCGGCGCGCATTCAGGGCGTGCCCACGATCCTCGACGCCGATCTGGGCGGTGGCGGCGACTTGCGCGAGTTCCTGAGTCTCGCCGACTACGCGATCTTCTCCGGGCCCGGGCTCGATACGTTCGTCGAGGGCAACGACGATGCTCAGCGGCTCGCCGCCGTGCTCGCCATGGGCGTGCGCCACGCCGGCGTGACGCGCGGCGCGAGCGGTTATTTCTGGACCGCCCAGGACGGTAAGATGGGGCACCAGCCGGCCTTCCCACTGGAGGTCGTCGATACCACCGGGGCCGGGGACGCCTTTCACGGCGCCTTTGCCTGGGCACTGGCGCAGGGCCGCGCCGCGGCGGACTGCGCGCGGATTGCTGCCGCGGTTTCGGCCCTCAAGTGCCGCCGCCTCGGTGCGCGCTCGGGGCTGCCGACGCGCCCCGAGCTCGATTCCTTCCTCGCCGACCACTGAGGGCGGATAATCAGCACAAGGCCCGCAACAGGCGCACCGTGAGCGCCATAAAGCACCCAGCGACCACCCTGGGGCTTCTCGGCTGCCGGGCGTAGACGCGAGCCATCGGCATCGCTAAACCGTGCCTGTCACAAGAGCCACCGGGCGCGACAGCCCGAAAGGAAGGGATGGAGTCATGACCGAGGCGCGCGAGAAGACCACGCCCGTGGACGCCGTCGCGCACAAGGACATGGCAAATGCCATCCGCGCCTTGGCGATGGACGCGGTGCAGGCGGCCAAGTCCGGCCACCCCGGCATGCCCATGGGCATGGCCGACGTGGCGACCGTGCTGTTTCGCGACTTCCTGCGCTTCGACGCTTCCGACCCCGTGTGGCCCAACCGCGACCGCTTCGTGCTGTCGGCGGGGCACGGCTCGATGCTGCTGTATGCGCTGCTCTACCTCACCGGCTACCCGGGAATGAGCATCGACGACATCAAGCGCTTTCGCCAGCTCGACTCCAAGACCGCCGGCCACCCCGAGTACGGACATGCCCCCGGCATCGAGACCACGACCGGACCGCTGGGGCAGGGGATTGCCAACGCGGTGGGCATGGCGCTGGCCGAGCGCATGCTGAACGCGCGGCTCGGCGACGACGTCATCAATCACTACACCTACGCCATCGCCGGCGACGGCTGCCTGATGGAGGGCATCTCGCATGAGGCGATCTCGCTCGCGGGCCACCTGGGCCTCGGCAAGCTGATCCTCTTGTTCGACGACAACGGCATCTCCATCGACGGCTCGACCAGCCTTGCCGTGTCCGACGACCAGCCCGCACGTTTCCGCGCGAGCGGCTGGAACACGGCGAGCGTCGACGGGCACGATCCCAAGGCCGTCGCCGACGCCATCGCCAAGGCGCGTGCAGATTCCTCCAAGCCCTGGCTCATCGCCTGCAAGACGACGATCGGCTACGGAGCGCCGACCAAGGCCGGCAAGTCCTCCACGCACGGCGAGCCCTTGGGCGAGGAGGAGATCAAGGGCACGCGCGAGAAGCTTGGCTGGCCCTATCCGCCGTTCGAGGTGCCCGAGGGCGTGCTCGCGGCGTGGCGCGCCGCCGGTGAGCGCGGATCGAAGGAGCGCGCCGCCTGGAAAGCGCGGGTCGCGGGCAACGAGGCCGCCACGACCGCGCTCAGCGGACCCGCAGGCGCGACGCATATGCCCGACGTCGTCAAGGCCATCGCGGCGGCGAAGTCGGCCTTCGCGGGCGACGAGGCCAAGAAGGCGACGCGCGTGTGGTCGCAGCTGACGCTGGAGCACGTTCTGCCGGTGCTGCCCGAGCTGATCGGCGGCTCGGCCGACCTCACCGGCTCCAACGGGACCCGCACCAAGCTGCACACGGCCATTTCCAAAGGCGACTTCTCCGGCAACTACATCCACTACGGCGTGCGCGAGCACGCGATGGGCGCCATGATGAACGGCATCGCCCTCAACGGCGGGTTCATTCCCTACGGCGGCACCTTCCTCGTCTTCACGGACTACTGCCGCGCCGCCATCCGCCTGTCGTCGCTGATGCGCCTGCGCGTCATCTACGTGATGACGCACGATTCCATCGGGCTGGGCGAGGACGGCCCCACGCACCAGCCGATCGAGCACCTGGCGGCGTTGCGGGCCATGCCGCATCTCCTCGTCATGCGCCCCGCCGACGGTGTGGAGACGGCCGAGTGCTGGGAGATTGCTCTGCTGCACACTCAGAACCCGTCGATCCTCGCATTGTCGCGTCAGGCGGTTGTCAATGTTCGCAAGTCCCCGACGGGCGAGAACCTGAGCGCCAAGGGGGCCTACGTTCTCACCGAGCCCGAAGGCGGGCGCGACGTCACGCTGATCGCGACCGGCTCGGAGGTCGGCATCGCCGTCGACGCGGCCAAGACACTCGCCGGCGAGGGCGTGCGCGCCGCCATCGTGTCGATGCCGTCGATGGAGCTCTTCCGCGCGCAGGATGCAACATACCGCGCATCGGTGCTGGGCAGCGCACCGCGCATCGCGGTCGAGGCCGGCGTGGCGCAGTGCTGGTACGAGTGGCTGGGCGACGGCGGACGCTTTGTCGGCCTGTCCGATTTCGGAGCGTCGGCGCCGGCACCGAAGGTCTACGAGAAGTTCGGTCTCACCGCCGCGACAGTGGCCGAGACCGCGCGCGGTCTTTTGAAGAAGTAACACATAGAGCCCATGGATCTCGACAGGCTGAAGCCGATCGCCGACGTTGACGTCGCCAACAAGCGCGTGCTCGTGCGCGCCGATCTCAACGTTCCGGTCAAGGACGGGACCGTCACCGATGCCACGCGGCTCGAGCGGCTGCTGCCGGGCTTGCGCGACTTGTGCGAGCGGGGTGCGCGCGTCGTCGTCATCTCGCACTTCGGGCGCCCGAAGGATGGCCCTGATCCCGCACTCTCCCTGCATCCGGTTGCAGCGAAGCTCGGCGACCTGCTCGGCCGGCCCATACAATTCGTGCCCGAGTGCGTCGGTCCCACGGCCGAGAGCGCGGTCAACGCGCTGGGTCCGGGCGAGATCGCGGTCTTGGAGAACCTGCGCTTCCACAAGGGCGAGGAGAAGAACGATCCCGAGTTTGCGCAGAAGCTCGCGCGCTGCGGCGATCTTTTCGTCAACGACGCCTTCTCGGCGGCGCATCGTGCGCACGCCTCGACCGAGGGCATCACGCATATCCTGCCGAGCTACGCCGGCCCGCTGATGCTGGAGGAGATCAACGCGCTGCGCACGGTGCTCGACCAGCCGCAGCGGCCGGTGGCGGCACTCGTCGGCGGCGCCAAGGTCTCGACCAAGATCCCGATCCTGAAGCACCTCATCGAGAAGGTCGACAAGCTCATCATCGGCGGCGGCATGGCCAACACTTTCCTGGCTTCGCACGGCGTCGACATCGGCAAGTCGCTGGCCGAGCCCGACCTCGTCGGGGCGGCGCGCGAGATCATGACGGCGGCCAAGCACAAGGGCTGCGCGGTGGTGCTGCCGGAGGACGCCGTCATCGCGCGCGAGTTCAAAAGCGGCGTCGCGCACGCCGTCGTGCCGACGCTGGCGGTGCCGAGCGATGCAATGATCCTCGATGTCGGCCCGAAGACCATCGCGCACATGACCAACGTCTTGAAAGAGTGCAAGACGCTTCTGTGGAACGGCCCGCTCGGCGCCTTCGAGATTCGGCCCTTCGGGGAGGGCACGTTTGCCCTGGCGCGTGAGGCCGCTCGCCTCACCAAGGCAGGCGAGCTGGTGACGGTAGCGGGCGGTGGCGATACGGTGGCAGCCCTCAACGCGGCCGGTGCGACGGGCGACTTTACCTACGTATCGACGGCGGGCGGCGCCTTCCTGGAATGGCTGGAGGGCCGCGAGCTGCCCGGTGTGGCGGCGCTGGCGCGGGCATGAGGACTAAGGCCGAGCAAGAGCAAAGGTTGCGCGTAGGCGATGTTCGCTGATCTGCAGATCTATGTCGGCGTGTGGCTCGCGGGGCTGGTGAGCTTCCTGAGCCCGTGCGTGCTGCCGCTCGTGCCGCCGTACCTCGGCTACCTCGGCGGCACCACGATCGAGGAGTTCACGGCCGAGGAGGGCGTGCCGCGCCACGTGTGGAGCCGCGTCGTTCTGGCGTCGGTTATCTTCGTCTTGGGCTTCACGACGGTGTTCGTCGGCCTCGGTGCGGGAGCCTCCTACTTCGGGCAGCTGATCCAGAGCTACAAGCGCGAATTAGAGATCTTCGCCGGCCTCATCATCATCGTGTTCGGGCTGCACTTCCTCGGCGTGTTCCGCATCGCGCTGCTTTACCGCGAGGCGCGCTACCACGGCACCCACCATCACGGCGTGAGCTACGTCGGCGCCTACGTCATCGGGCTCGCCTTTGCCTTCGGCTGGACGCCCTGCATCGGTCCGGTGCTGGCGACCGTGCTGGCGCTCGCCGCCAACGAGGGGAGCCTCGCCACCGGCGTGAAGCTGCTCTTCGTCTACTCACTCGGGCTCGGCATTCCCTTCATCCTGGCGGCGGTTGCCATAAAGCCGTTCATCTCGTTCATGCAGCGCTTCCGCCGTCACCTCGACAAGGTGGAGAAGGTGATGGGCGCAATCCTGGTGCTGACGGGGCTGTTGTTCCTGTCGGGCTCGATCAACTGGTTCGGCAGCTGGATGCTCGACACCTTCCCCGGGTTGAGCCAGATCGAGGGGTGGGTGACGCCGAAGGATCTGGGCACCGAGATCATGCAGCAGGGCCGATAGGCGCCGTCATGAGCACAGATGGCGAGGTCCGGCCGATCGCGCTCACCATCGCGGGGTCCGATCCGTCGGGCGGCGCCGGCATCCAGGCCGACTTGAAGACCTTCACCGTGCTCGGCGTCTATGGCGCCAGCGTCATCACCGCGCTCACGGCGCAGTCGACGCAAGGGGTGTCGGGAATCCATGCCGTGCCGGCGGATTTCGTTGCCAGCCAGATCGATGCGGTTGCCGGCGACTTGAAGGTGGCGGCGACGAAGATCGGAATGCTGAACGATGCCGACACCGTGCGCGCCGTGGCGCAGGCGGTGCGGCGCCACAACCTGCACCCGCTCGTCGTCGACCCCGTGATGGTGGCGACGAGCGGCGATTCGCTCATGACCGAGGGGCTGGTCGCGGCGTTGCGCGATGAGCTACTGCCGCTCGCTGACGTCATCACGCCCAACCTGCCGGAGGCCGCGCGCCTCCTCGATCGCGCCGAGGCTGCCGACGAGGCCCAGATGACGGAGCAGGCAGAGGCGCTACTCGCGCTCGGCTGCAAGGCCGTTGTGCTCAAAGGTGGGCATGGCAGCGGCTCGGAGGCCGTAGACGTCTTCCTGGCGCGGGGCGGCACGCCCGAGCGGTTTGCGCTGCAGCGTATTGCGACGCGTAATACGCATGGCACCGGCTGCACGTTCTCCGCGGCCATAGCCGCCTATCTCGCCCGCGGCGACGCGCTAGGCCCCGCCGTGGCAGCGGCCAAGCGCTTCGTGCACGGGGCCCTAGAGGCCGGAGCTAGACTCGCGATCGGGCAGGGCAGCGGTCCGGTCGATCATCTCTATGCGGTTCGTCCGCCTGCATCGCGTCGATAGCCCGAAAAATGGGGTTTATGACGGTGTGGCAGGGATGCATCGTTATGGGGGCAAAGCGAATTTACCCACTTGCGATGCAGCCGACCTTCTGCAAAAAAAATAAGCAACACGATGCGCTTGCATCGTAACGGGCTCCGGGGGGAGCGTCGGGCGCGCGATTAGGGGCGCCGCCCGATTTGGCTGAAGAACCGGTCCGGTTTCTCCGGGCCGGTTTCTTTTTGTGCCATCGTCTGCCGCGCAAGGGGCGGCTCCATTTTACCAATCGTTGCGTCGTCGCGGTGCAGGAGAGTTTGCGGCAGCGCGATGCTGTCCGGCATGTTTGGCGCGGAGACACGTGATGCCCGTGCTCTTGGGACGTTGGTCTGGCGGCGCTGGGTTCCAATCGCTCGGCGTCCGGGTCGCGCTGTTCTTCTCGGCCCTCTTCCTCGCCAATGGCGTGGTCCTTCCCTACTTCCCGGTCTGGCTGCATGCCAAAGGGCTTTCACCCGTCGAGATCTCCACGATCACGGCGGCGCCCTTGTTCTTGCGCGTGGTGTTCACGCCCGCAATCGGCCTGCTCGCCGACCGTCTCGCCAACTATCGTTTGGTCATCGTCGCGCTGGCCTGGAGCGCGCTGGGGCTGGCGGCCGTCCTGACGATGCTGTTCGGCTACTGGCCGATCCTCGCCGTCGGCGTGGCGTTCCTGCTGTCCCTCGGCACCATGGTGCCGCTGATCGAGACGCTGGCCGTTGCCGGCGTGCGCACGGCCGGCCTCGACTACGGCCGCGTGCGCCTGTGGGGCTCGATCACCTTCATCGTCGCCAACTTCGTCGGCGGCGTGCTGATCGAGGCGCTAGGGGGCAGCTTCGGTATCTGGCTGATCGCGTCGGCCGCCGCCCTCGTCGTCGGGGCCGCGCATCTGCTTCCCCGGCCTGAGCGCGATCTCGAATCCGCGCGCCCGGCACGCGCCCACTGGCACGTGTCGCTGCCTGTGCGGCTGGTGCGCTCGCCGCCCTTCGTGCTGTTTCTCATCGCCATGGGCTGCGTCCACGGCGCCCACGCCACCTTCTACACCTTCGGCGCTCTGCTCTGGCAGGCGCAGGGGCTTTCAGCCGCGTGGATCGGTGCGCTCTGGGGCATCGGCGTAACCGCCGAGGTGATCCTGTTCGCGTTCTCTGCGCCGGTCGTGCGTCGCTTCAGTCCGGTCCAGCTGATCGTGGCGGGTGCGGCGGCCTCCGTGCTCCGCTGGAGCATCATGGGCCTCGATCCGCCGCTTGCCCTGCTCGTACCCTTGCAGGCACTGCACGCGCTGACCTACGGCGCGGCACACCTGGGCGCCATCCTCTTCATCACCCGCGCGGTGCCGAGCCAAGGAATGGGCAGTGCACAGGCGTTCTACTCCGTCATGGCCGGGGGCATCGTCCTGGGGCTGGTCGGGCTCGCGTCGGGAGCGCTCTACGAGCGCCTGGGGGGCGCGGTCTATTTCCTGCCCGCCATCGTCTCGCTGCTCGGCTTGGGGGCCGGCGTCCTGTTGCTCAGGCGCTGGGACGGCAAATACCTGTGGCCCGAGCAGCCAGGCGCGACCGCTAGCCCCAAAGCTCCGGCGCCGGCGGGCTGATCAGACCGTTCTCGATTACGAGGCCGGGGATGCGGTCGCGCGCCAGCAGCAGCGGTCCGTCGAGATCCACCCACTCGGCGCCCTGAGCCACGAGCAGCGCCGGCGCCGCGGCCAGCGACGTGGCGACCATCGAGCCGACCATGATGCGCAACTGCGCGGCGCGGGCCGCCTTGGCTATGGCGAGCGCTTCCGTCAGGCCGCCGGCCTTGTCGAGCTTGATATTGACCGCGTCGTACTTGCCGACGAGGCCGGCGAGGTCGGCGCGCGTGTGGACGCTCTCGTCGGCGCATACGGGAATTGCCCGCGCGGTGTGCGCCAGGGCGTCGTCGGCGTCGGCCGGCAGCGGCTGCTCGATGAGCTCCACGCCTGCCGCCGCCGCGGCGGCGAGAAACGGTGCGAGCATGGCGGGCGTCCACGCCTCGTTGGCGTCGGCGATGAGCCGCGCGTCGGGGCGCACGGCGCGCACGGCGGCAAGGCGCTCGGGGTCGCCTTCGCCTCCCAATTTGAGCTTGAGCAGGTTGAGATGCGGGACAGCCTTGGCCGCGGCGGCCATGGCGTCAGGGGTCCCCAGGCTCAGGGTGTAGGCCGTGCGCACGGGGCGTAGCTCGGGCAGCCCGGCAAGGGTCCAGGCCCGCTCTTGCGCCTGCTTGGCCTCGAGATCCCAGAGCGCGCAGTCGAGGGCGTTGCGGGCAGCACCCGCAGGCAGCAGGTCCGGCAGGAGCACTCGGTCGACGGGGCCCTCTATCGCGCGCAGCGCCGCCAGGGCGCCGTCGACGCTCTCCTGATAGCGGGAGTAGGGGACGGCCTCGCCGCGTCCGCTGTGGCGTCCGTCGGTCACGCGCACGAGGACGACGTGGGCTTGCGTCTTGGCGCCGCGTGCGATGACGAACGGTTGCGCCAGCGGCCAATGCTCGCTCGTTGCCTCGACGATCCGCGCGTCACCATGGGGCATGGCGCGGCGCTAGGTGAGGCGGCCGGCGGCGTGTGCCAGGAACAGATATACGCGGCCCGCATCCGAGACGAGCTGGCTTTGCGTGAGACGGCCAGAGGGGTCGCGGAGGTCGGACTCGGATACGGCCCGCTCGAAGTCGGCCAGATAGCGGGAGATTGCGCGCGACAGGTCGACGTCGGTACGGCAGCGCTGGTTCACCTCGTCGAATATGTGGCGCCCCCGGTCCGAATAGATGCTGCGCACCATCACGCCGCGCTGGCCAGCGCGTAGCCGCGACCACACGGCCGAAGCCGTCGCAGGGTCGAGCGCACGCGCGATCGCCTCCAAATCCAGATTGAAAGCCGTGCGTCCTTGCGCGCCTCCTCCTCCCGCGTGCGACGGCCCGCCATCCTCGTCCAGGGAGGCGCGGGCCAGCAGGTCGCCAAGCGACCAGCCTTCGCGGCTGTCGGACGCAGCGCGGCCGGACGCAGGACGCTGCTGCTTGCGCTGCCGGTTGCCCAGCTCCTGCTCGATCGTCGAGGAGAGCGAGGACAGCGAGCGCGGCGGCTCTGCCGCGGCAGCCATGCCGGACGCGTGCGGCGGCAGCGACGGGTTGCCTTCGGGAAGCTGCACGTCGCGCTGCACGGCGGCGCGCGAGGTCAGCGCCGAGAGCTGGTCCAGCGCCTTGATCTGATCCTGCAGCGCGCGGCGCATGCTGGCGGAGCTTTCCTGAGCCGCCACGGGCAGCTGCTCCAGTTGCGCGCGCAGACGATCCTGCTCGGCGGCGATCTCGGCGGCGGCGCGCGACGCTTCGCGGCGCATGTCTTCGGAGGTGGAGGTGAAACGATCGGTCAGCGAGCCGAGCTCGGAGGTCATGGTGCTTCCCACCGAGGAAAGACGATTGCGCAGATCCTCGAGCGTGCGCTCGCTCTCCGCCGCGGTGTGCTGGCGCAGGCGGTCCAGCTCGTCGCGCGCGCGCGCCTCGGCCTCGGCCACGTTGCTGTCGATGTTGCTGGAGTAGCCCTCGACAAAATGGGCAAACTCGTCGGCCTTGCCCGACAACCGGTCCAGCGTGCGCGCCAGATCCGCGTGGCGCGTCTGCAAGGTCTCGTCGATCTTGAAGTTGGCCGATTCGAGCGCGTCGGCAGCGCTCAGGATGGCCTGGCCCTGGTTCTCGAAGCGGCCGGTAATGCCCGAGATCTGGCCGAGCAGGTTGTGCGAGATGCCCTTGAGCATGTCGGACTGACCGGCGAGGCCTTCCATCGCCTTGATCGACTGGCGCGTGATGTTCTCGCTGGCGCGGCGCACGGAATTGATGCCGTGCATGAGCGTCTCGTCGAGGTCGGTCGCCTGCCTGCCGATGGTTCCGCTGAAGCGCACGGCATGCTCGTCGAGGGCCTGGGTGAGCGCCTGCGTCTTCTCCACGACGGCGTGATCGATCGCGGCCGTCGAGCGCATGATCGAATTCGTCGAACAGGCGCAGCCGCTCGGCAAACGCGTCGTCCAGTGACTTGGTGCGCTCGATCAACTGATGGTCGAGATCCTGCGCGCGATTGGCGAGTGCGGTATCGAGCGCGCGCGCATACTCCTCGAAGACGGCCTGCAACGCCTCGGTGCGGTCGCTGAAGGACGTGTCGAGCCTGTGGAGCTGACCGTCGAGAGTTGTCTCCAGCTGATCGGCGCGGCTGCCGAGCGCAGTGGCGAGACCGGCCGTATACGTTTCGAGCAGGCCCTGCAGCTGGTCGGTGCGTCCGCCGACCGCCGTCTCCAGGTTCTGCACGCTGGAGGCAAGCGAGGTCTCGAGCGACGTGAGGTTATCGCTCGCGCCATCGATGACCTTGGCGAGCTTAAGCTGCTGATCGCCCAGCTTATCGATCAGCGCCGGGATCTCGCCGCCGAGGCGATGCAGGCTGTCGTAGACGCGGTCCGACGTATTGACGAGAGCGTGGCGCTCTCCGGACAGCTCCTGAATGAGACCCCGCACCTTGCGCTCGTTCTCCTCGTAGGAGCGTTCGAGCAGCGTCACCTCGTTATGCACCAGCGCCTCGAGCTCGCCCGCGCGTCCGAGCGCGCGCGAGATGGCGTCGTTCATGAAGCCCACCTGGCGGCGTACCGCCTGGCCAAGCGAGGCGATCTGCTGCTCGGCGACGCGGTCGGGCTCTGCCAGCCGGATCGCCACCTCGGTCATGGTGGACGACCTCAAGCGCAGCTCCTCGGCGCGCCAGGACAAAAGCGCGAGCAGCCACAACACTGCGACGGGCACCACGATGGAGGTCACGGTGAGAAAGGTGGTGGGACGCGACACCAGGTCGAACCAGCCTTGCAGCGGCGCCTCCGACCCCAGCATTACCATGCCGAAGGCCGCCCCGATGGCGCACCAGACGACGCTGCCGATGGCGGCGTACTTGAAGACGGCGTTGGAGGGCTTTTGCTGAAGCGCGAAGATCAGGCCGCCGATGCTGGGGCCGTCGTCGTTAGCGGCGATGCGGTTGCGCGAGGGGCCGGCCGGCCGGCGTCGCGCCACGCGCCGACGCGGGGTCTCGACCTCGCCGTCACCTTCGTCGAGATCGACTGGATCAGGCTCCGGCTCCGGCTCGGGCTCTGGTTCCGGCGCCCGCAGCACGCTGGTCGCGACATCGGGAATCCGGGGTGGCCGCAATGGCGGCGGGCGCTGGTCCGAAGCGGTTTCGGGGGTGATCTCGCGCGCGGTCAAATCGACGGGCGGGGCGCCGTCTGGCATCGACAAGGAGGGCTCGTTCTTACGTCCAGCGTCGTGGGCGCTGAGCGGAAAATTCTTGCTGTCTTGAGCCATTCTTTGCTGCGTCCCATGGAAGCCGCTCTCAAGCGAACTTCCGCCCACCCCTCACGAGCACGCGACCTGCAGGTAAGCTCACACACCGCCGACACCGTCCGCGACCCCTTGGCGAGGTCGGTTTGGAGCACACGCTGCCAGAAGTGCAAATCCACCCGTCCCTCAATGATTTGGCCGGAATTTGGGGCAAAAGCAAGGTTCGGCGGGGGGAGTCTGTCGAAGGTTAATGCTCAAGTTGAGAAACAGCGGTTTACGCCCGTTTATTAGCTGTGTGTGAGGCTCCCCATCCCCGTCCGTGCGCTTGACACCCAAGGGCGAAGTCGGCGCGGACTCGATATGGGATTCGTCGCACATGCGTACTGCTGCCAAGCCCCTGACCGACGCCAAGGTCACCCCCGATGTTGCCGGTGCGATCGATCTGCAGCACCTGCGTCGCTACACGCTCGGGGATGCCCGGCTCGAGCTCGAGATCCTGGGGCTATTCATCGGGCAGGCGCCGGCGACTGTCGATGCCCTGAAGCAGGCGCAGACGAACAAGGAGTGGGTGACAGCGGCGCACACGCTCAAGGGATCGGCACGCGCCGTCGGCGCCTGGCGGTTGGCCAAGCTCGCCGAGCAGGCCGAGCGTCTGGGTGGTCCGAATGATCGCGCCGCATGTGATTCGGTCGTGTCCCAACTCGAGGAAGCCGCCGCCGAGGCCCGGGCACACATCGTCGCACTGGCCTCGCCGCGCTAGGATTCGTCCTCGAAGCTGGGCCGTTCTGGCCTCCGACCCATCGCCAAACCTCGGCCAGCCCTTGAATTCGGCGGCCCCTCCGACTATTGCTGCGGCGTTCTACGGCCTCGGCGGGCCGGCCCTGGCGCACGGCGTGCGCTTCCTCCCCAGTCCAACGGAGCCCGGCACGAGGTATGGTCAAGATCACCTTCATTCAGCCTGACGACAGCGAGCAGGTGGTCGAGACGGAGCCGAGCATGACGCTCATGGAGGCGGCCAAGCTCAACAACGTGCCCGGCATCGAGGCCGAGTGCGGCGGCGCCTGCGCCTGCGCGACGTGTCACGTGTACGTGGATGAGGCCTGGCGCGATAAAACAGGGACTCCTTCGCAGATGGAGGAGGACATGCTGGACTTCGCTTTCGACGTGCGCGAGACGAGCCGGCTGAGCTGTCAAATCAAGCTGACGCCGGAGCTCGACGGCCTCAAGGTCCGCGTCCCGGCCAAGCAGTTCTAAAGTCCGTAGGAAGGGGAAACGTATGAGCTCCGAAGCGCTCTCCGGGTCGAACGGTAGCGCCTCTACCATCGAGACCGATGCGCTGATCATCGGCGCGGGCCCGGTCGGGCTCTTTGCGGTGTTCGAGTTGGGCCTCGTTGACGTCAAGGCGCACGTCATCGACATCCTCGACAAGCTCGGCGGTCAGTGTGCCGAGCTTTATCCCGACAAGCCGATCTACGACATTCCCGGACTGCCCATCGTGACCGGGCAGGGGCTGACCAACAGTCTGATGGAGCAGATCAAGCCGTTCGGCGCAACGTTCCATCTGGGCGAGCAGGTGGAAGAGCTCGAGCGGCTCCCCGATCAGAAGTTCCGCGTCAAGACCGATCGCGGCAAGGTCTTCGAGTGCAAGATCGTCATCATCGCTGCCGGTGGCGGCTCGTTCACGCCGAAGCGTCCGCCGCTTGCCGGTATCGAAGCCTACGAGGGCACGTCGGTGTTCTACGCGGTGCGTCGGATGGACGACTTCCGCGACAAGGACGTGCTGATCGTCGGCGGCGGCGATTCCGCACTCGATTGGACGCTGAGCCTGCAGCCTCTCGCCAAGAGCCTCACGCTGCTGCATCGGCGCGATGAGTTCCGCGGGGCCCCGCACTCGGTCGAAAAAATGCGCGCCCTGGTTGCCGACGGCAAAATGGCCCTGCGCATTGGTCAGGTGACGCACCTGCACGGCGCCGACAGTCAGCTGGAGGCCGTCACGTTGAAGACGAAGGAGGGCGAGGACCGGATGGCCGTGGAGGTCATGCTGCCCTTTTTCGGCCTGACGATGAAGCTTGGGCCACTGGCCAACTGGGGCCTACAACTCCAGGACAACCTGATCCCCGTCGACACCGAGAAGTTCGAGACGAGCGAGAAGGGCATCTTCGCCGTCGGCGACATCAACACCTATCCGGGCAAGCTGAAGCTCATTCTGTCCGGCTTCCACGAGGCGGCGCTGATGGCCCAGCAGGCCCACAAGTATGTGTACCCGGGCAAGAAGCTGATGTTCCAGTACACGACGTCGTCTTCGAGCCTGCAAAAGAAGCTCGGCGTCAGCTAGAGCGCCTGCATCAGACGCAGCCTCACGCCATGCGCGCCGCGAGCGCGCGCCGCATCGACATGGGCAGGGCGCCGAGCGCGGCCTTGATGGCGGGGCGCGCGAGGCCGAGATAGACGCGGGCAAACAGCAAGCCTTTGCGCGAAACAGGCAACGCCCAATCCGTGACGCCGGTTACCGCATCGGACCAGTCGATCTTGTAGCCGTCGGCGGGGGCCAGAAGATCGAAGACGCGGCAGGTGCCGTCGAAGGCATTGGCGAACGTGTCCTCCAGCAGCAGCACCCCGGCGCCCGCCTTCTCGTACTTCAGATTGAAGACGATGACGTGCATGACCGTGCGGTCCTTGCACCGGATCGCAATCTCGACTGCGGCAGCGGTACCCTCCGAGGTGAGGGCGGAAACCTGACAGCCGACGGGGTGGGACGCTGCCTCGGCGATATCGGCAAAGAACGCTGCCATGCGCGGGTCGGCGAGCGCCGGCGACACCAGACCGCGATCCTTCAGCCAGTCGCGCTTCAACGCCAGCGCCAGTGTGGCAAGCTCACGAGCCCGCGCGCCCTCTTGGTGGCGCTCGATCGCCATGGGCCCGCGCTCCTCGAGACGGCGTGCAAGCCGACGCCGGTTGCGCCGTGAGCGCGGCGAGTAGCGCTGCTCGTAGGCGGCGAAGTCCTTGGCGCTTGCAAGATCGAGATAAGGCGCCTCGAGGCGCTGGGTCGGAAGTGCGTTCGCTTGCGCGAGAAACGGAGCGATCGCCGCATCGTCGCGCACCTTGCGCAGCCGCGCGACATCGGGAGCAAGCTCGGTGACGACGAAGCGCCACGCTGCAGCCAGAAGGGGCACCGCGTCAACGCCCTGATCCAAGAGGACGTCGCCGTACTGGCTGACGGGCTCTCCCATCCATGCGAGCTGGGTGAGGCCGGAGCTGCGCTCCTTGACCATCGCCCAGATCATGACGAGCCGGCCCGCCTGGCGCGCCGTCACGACGGCGAGCGAGATGGCGGCCTCGTTGCGCGACGGCTTGGGCAGGTAGTGATTGCACCAGTTCCAGTTCCAGTTGAACGTCTGGAACACTTGGTTCCCGCGGCCGGCGCGCGCGAAAAGGTCGTTCCACTCCGTCTCCAGCGCATCGAAAGCGGCGCGCGTATCGACCAACTCGAACGTGTACGCGGCGACATGCCGGGGTCGCCCTGCACGGGCCGTCGCTCGTTGCGGGCGCCGGGATCGGCTTGGGACATTGCGGGGAACGCCATGAAATCTCCGGTTTGGCGGCGGGCTTTGTCCCGATGTGGAAGGTCGGCGGGCGCTGGAGACGCTCAGATGACGGCGATCTCCAGGAGGCTCAAGCACACCAGCACCACGACAAGCGCCCACACCGCGACCCGACCGCGCGCCGAAGAGGGACCAGCCTCCAGCGCCAGTGAGCCGCCCAGGATTGAAACCGCAGAAAAGTTAACAATGACGCAGCCAGAAAGGCCAAGGCCCTGCGAGCCGGGCCCGCGTCCCTCGAGATAAAGCGCGATTGCCAGTCCAATCAGGACGGCGCCGAGCAGGCGCGGCCAGAAGCCGCTGTCGGTGCGGGGCAGCCCGAAAAGCTTAATGATGCTGAGCGGCGCCAGCACGAGCGCGAGCCCGCCGGCAAGCTTCAACAGAATCTCGACTGTAAGGAGTTGCTGCACGCGATTGGCAACGCTGGGACTGTTATCGCGCTGCGTCCGGCGCGCGTGCCGTTAGATATTGCTGTTGTCCGTGGGAAGCCTCGGACTGAAGCCCTGATCGTCGGAACCGCCGCTGCCCCAGCCGGAGAACATACCTTCCTCTTCCTGCTTCTTAGGAAGTGCCGACGGCGTGTAGTCGCCGGCGAGGTGGCGCGCGAGGTCGGCTTTAATGGTCTTCGTCTTGGCCGCGGAGCAGTAGTCCGACTGGCCCGCTACGGCCTTGGCGACGCCATTGAAGGAGAGGTCGTAGGCCTTCTCGATCTGGCTGATATCGGCGGTCGCCGACAGCGTGCGCTCGTAGGCGAGATAGTTCGTCTTGAGCTTGGCCGGGTCGAAGTTAAAGCCGCACTTGATCGCCCGCGCGGAGACGGTTGCGACCTGGAACGCGCGCATGGAAGGATCATTGACCGGTGTGGTCGGCGCCGGCTTGTCCTCGGATCCGAACAGAGATCCGGTGGTAATGCCGGAGGCGCCGGAGCAGCCAGCGAGCGTCATCGCCAAAAGCATGACCGTCGACGTTGCGGCTTTCATCACGAGCCCCTCATTCCGCGCGATCTGGCGGACCTTACCGCCAATTGGCGCCGCGTCAATGTGGGGCGCCACGTTGCTGCCGCTTTCCCCCAAAAGCTTGACCTAGTAGGCGGAATTTGGCCGGGAATTCCGCCTTTTAGCGCGGGCCTCGGCGGTTGCATTATCACCGCATCAGCTCCCCGATGGCCGAATCGAGGCCGCGCAGGGTGAGGGGATACATACGCCCGCCCATCAGGTTGCGCACCATGCCGACCGACGGTGTCCAGCTCCAGTGCTCCTCGGGGATAGGATTGAGCCAGACGCAATGTTTGTAGCCGCTGGTGACACGCCCGAGCCAGGTTGCGCCCGGCTCCTCGTTCATGTGCTCGACGCTGCCGCCGGCGTGCGTGATCTCGTAAGGACTCATCGAGGCGTCGCCGACGAAGATTACTTTGTAGTCGGCCGGATACGTGTGCAGCACGTCCCAGGTCGGTGTGCGCTCGCTGCCGCGCCGCGCATTCTGCCGCCACACGTCCTCGTAGAGACAGTTGTGGAAGTAGTAGTACTCGAGGTGTTTGAACTCGGTGCGCGCGGCCGAGAACAGCTCCTCGGCGCACTTCACGTGCCAGTCCATTGAGCCGCCGACGTCAAAGAACATGAGCACCTTTACGGCGTTGTGTCGCTCCGGGACCATGCGGATGTCGAGATAGCCTTTCTCGGCCGTGCCGCGGATGGTCCCGTCGAGGTCGAGCTCCTCTGCAGATCCCTGACGGGCAAACATGCGCAGTCGCCGCAGGGCCACCTTGATGTTGCGCGTTCCCAGTTCGACCGTCTCGTCGAGATCCTTGAACTCGCGTTTGTCCCAGACTTTGATGGCGCGCCGATGGCGGCTTTCTTTTTGGCCGATGCGCACGCCCGCCGGGTTGTAGCCGTAGGCGCCATAAGGCGAGGTGCCGCCGGTGCCGATCCATTTGGAGCCGCCCGCGTGGCGCTCCTTTTGCTCCTCGAGACGCTTCTTGAGCATCTCCATGATTTTTTCCCAGCCGCCGAGCTCGGCGATGCGCTTCTTGTCCTCCTCGGAGAGATGCAGCTCTGAGACGAGACGCAGCCACTCCTGCGGGATCTCTGCCTCTACCCCTTCGGGCAGAGCCTCGAGGCCTTTGAAGACGTGGCCGAATACGCGGTCGAAGCGATCCAGGTGGCGCTCGTCCTTGACCAGGCAGGTGCGCGACAGAAAGTAGAAGTCCTCGACGCGACGTCCGGCCACGTCGGCCTGCAGGCCTTCGAGCAGCGTCAGATATTCCTTCAGCGTGACGGGAAGGCCGGCGCTCTTGAGCTCGTGAAAGAATGTGAGGAACATCGGGCGCGTCCGTTGGAGAGGCTCGTAAGGTCCCTCACGCGCCCCGGCTGACGCAAGCGGAAAAATGCCGCCCCTCGCGCGTTTGTTGGCGCGTTGGTTACGCTAGGGCGTATTGGCGGCGGTGACGGTGGCCTTCTTGCCGAAAATGATGTCGGAATCGTCGATATACCACTTGTCCATCGCAACGATCTCCGGCGGCACGCCGCGCGCGAGCAGCCAGCCGTCGACTGCATATTGGCTGCCTGTTTTGTTCTCTTTGAGAATGGCGGCGTAGTGCGGCCAGCCGGAAAGACCACGCAACGGGTCCTCCTTCACGACGACCGGCCCCACGTTGTGGTGACGCAACAGCTTGTGGTGATCCAGCACGATTAGGTAGCTGGTCAGATTGGTCGCGACGTCAACGCAATCCAACTGCGTGGGATCGCCATTGCCTTCCATATCATCGGCCGGGCGGTCCGCCGACGTGCCGGTGACTTCACCGACCCTCCGCTCCATCCATGCCAGGGCTTCTCCCACGGCGTGGCGCTCGTCCTCAGGTGTCGCGGTGTGCGCCGGCGCCATCAGCGACTTGATCTTGGCGATGTCCGCATCCGCAAACCTGAAACCCGTTTGCGTGCGGCAGCCATAGGAGCTGCACACGAAGACCTTGTCGTTCTCGGGCAGCCGCGCCTGATAGCGCTGGTAGTGCGCCTCGAAGGTCTTGTCGTTTTGATAAGCGCAGCCGGCCAGGTTGAGCGACACGGCTGCCGCCATGATCGGACCGACCGCGCGTGCCAAGCGCCAGGCACGGTGCAAATGCTCGCTGAAAGTAATGGTGCCCACCCGAAGTCTTATCGTTCCCCGATACCTCGTGGCTAACACGTGAAGAGATTCGCTCGTGCTGCAAACTGAAACTCGACGCTCGCTTCTGTGGAAACCGAGCACCCACGCCCAAAAGCAGCGTGAGCGAAAATGCCAGACAAAAAAACCGCCCTGGGGTTACCAGGGCGGTTGCAAGAGAGAGATAGATGGTTGCGGTCGATCAGAAGTTGATCAGGCCGCCGAACTTCACGTACTGGAAGCTCTCGTAACCAGCTGACCCCACGGCCGTCGGGCCGAGAATGTCATTGGTGTTGTCACCGAAGGAGAGGTGACGATAGGACAACCATAGAGACATGGCAGCAGCATCGATCTCCTGCACGACACCGAGACCCCAGACGTGCATCTGGTTGTCGTAGCCGGCGCACTGCGTAGCGTTGAAGGTAGCAGCAGCGCAGGATACGAAGTTGATGTTGTTGCCGTGGTTGTTCGTCAGGTACTCACCGTAGAGCACGGTGTGACCCAGCGGATGCCAGCGCTCACGCAGACCGGCTTTGAAGTACCAGGTCTCAGTGGTCGGCAGCACAGTGAAGTTGTCGTCGAGGCGGCCCCAGTTGACCAAGCCCCAAAGACCGGTCGGAACGTGCTCGGCGTAAACACCCGCCTGGAAGTAGTCTGCACGGCCCGGATCGGGATAGATGCCGCTCAAGGAGTTCGAGCCGCTGATGCACGTAGCAGCGCCACCCAAGGTGCCAAACAGGTTGGTGCCGTTACAAGCGTTGCCATCCGTCCACTGGTTGTAGGCAGCGGCGGCCGACAGCTTGAAGCCGTTGAACTCACCCGAGTAGCGAGCCGCAACGTCCCAGAAGTCGTCGTCACCCCAGTCGGCGGACACCGAGAAGCCCTGCCAAGTTGGCGAGTTGTAGCGAATGGCATTGCGGGTAAGACCGTTACAGTCACCCCACGCACCACCCATGCCACGGCACGAGCCGACACCACCCCAGATGAAGCCGGTGGCGACGCCGTTCCTGTTGTAGAGCTGGAAGGCGTTGGTTTCGAACGCCACCCAGTTGGCCGGAACGAGCGAGCCAGAGCCGTCCACCAGGATCGCGGTGTTATCCGAGGCCTGAGACTGACGACCGATAGACACCTTGCCGAGGTGGTCGCTCTTCAAGAACCAGAACGACTGCAGCACGGTGACGAGAGGTCCCGTCACGCTGGCCTGCTGGGTCAGCGGATCGACGGCCGGACCCTGGGCGCCGAAGCCGAGGAGACCGCGTGAGCCCTGGTCGATCGTCAAGCTGTCGCTATCGATCGCTTCCAAGTGCAGCACGTAACCGGCGTAGTAGCCTGGCGCGATGGTCGCCTGGCCCGTGAACTTGACGTTAGATGCGAGTGTGGTTCCAAGGCCCGTCACGTAGATGTTCTTCTCGAAACCGTCGTCCCACCACATGACCTGCTCGGCGACCCAACCAGAAATGGTCAGTGACACTTTGCGATTGCCCTTGCGGGCGGTCGTGGCCTCGAGTTCGGCGATGCGCTCTTCAAGATCTGCGCAGCAGTTCCCCCCGAGGTCGGCCGCGGACGCGCTGCCAGCGGAGAGACCGCCTACCAGCAGGCCCGCCGCCACAAGGGCGCTAAGGCTGATTTTCCTCATCATTAGTCTCCCGTCTTCGTCTCAGCTGGATGGCGGGACGCTGAACTGACGAACGCAAGACCAATAACCGCCCTAGCAATGCGCAAGGCGAGCCCCTCTGGACCGCTGCGTGCCGAGGTGGACACTGCTGTGATTCGCGCCGGTGCAACAATTAGGCATTGCTCTTTTGGTGGTGACGAATCCGGGAGTGTGGCGGGTCGGCCACGAGGTGTTTACTTCCCGGTAACGGTTGGAGCTTTGAGGAGGTTAACGGCTTGGCCTCGAGCACGGAGCGATGTGCCCAAGATTTAGCCTGCAACTTCAAAGCTCTGAGCAATGACTAAGGCGCCATTCAGTGTCCGGAACGGCCGGCGTTGCCGCCCGATCGCCATCCTCGTGCGCATGGGGGCGAGATGTAAAGACCGCCCGTGGACGCCGCTGGGGACAAGGTGTGGACAGGTATGAGTGGGCAGGGCTGATGGCGGCCGGCGGCTGATGCCCGTCGCGAAAGCCGAGCCGGGGGCGTGGGAATGGAGGCCGGCCGTTTCGCAGGCCCCACTCCGGCTCAAAAAGAGGAAGCGTCCCCAAAAGGAAGAAGCCGCCCTCTTGCGAGAGCGGCTTCCCCAACCTTGAGAGAGTGACGCTGAGATCAGAAGTTGATCAGCGCGCCGAACTTCACGTACTGGAAGTCGTCGTAGCATCGGTCCACCGATGATCGTCATCGTCAGCTCAAGGTGACGATAGGAGAGCCACAGCGACATGGCAGCAGCGTCGATCTCCTGGACGACACCGACGCCCCAGAGGTCGAAGTCGCGCAGTTGCCGATGCTGACCGTATGCATCGTCCGACGTTGTTCTCGTACTCGCCGTAGAGCACGGTGTGGCCGAGCGGGGTCCAACGCTCGCGCAGACCGCCCTTGACGTACCAGGTGTCGTTCAGGTCGACGCGGCAGCCGATGATCGAGTCTCGAGCTTGCCGTAGGCGCCGTAGGCCGAACACGCCGGTCGCAACGTGCTCGACATAGCCGCCGACCTGGAAGTACTTGTCGGCGTCGCCGACGATGCCGACGGTTAGCCATAGTTGTGCAGTCGGTGACCTCGTTGTAGGCAGCGCGGCGGCAACCTTGAAGCCGCCCCACTCACCCGCGTAACGGGCCGCGACATCCCAGATATCATCCTCACCCCACGAGGCCGACACCGAGAAGCCACCGAAGGTCGGCGAGTCGTAGCGGACGACGTTCTGCGTGCAAGCCGTTGCAGTCGCCGATGGCGCCGCCGCCATGGCAGCCGCAACGCCGCCAGCGCGCCATGAATGCCGCCGTTCGTCAGATGCGAAGGCGTCGATAGTCGAACGCCACCCAGTTGGCCGGAACGAGCGAGCCCGAGCCGTCGACCAGGATCGCGGTGTTGTCCGACGCCTGCGACTGCAGACCGACGCTGACCTTGCCGAGGTGATCGCTCTTCATGAACCAGAACGACTGCAGGAGTTGCAACGCCAGTACCGGAGTCGGTGCCGAGCGCCGTTCAGATGCCATACAGGGCCGGACCGCGGCACGTTCTGATCCGGTCGTCAAGCTGTCGCTGCCGATCAGCCTCGACGTGCAGCACGTAACCGGCGCTCCAGCCTGGCGCGATGGTCGCCTGACCGGTGAACTTGAAGTGGCTGGACGAGCGTGGTGCCGAGGCCGCCGACGTAGACGTTGCTCTGCTCGTGGCTCGTCGTCCCACCACATGACCTGCTCGGCGACCCAGCCAGAGATCGTTAGCGAAACCTTGCGGTTGCCCTTGCGAGCTGTAGTGGCCTCGAGCTCAGCGATGCGCTCCTCGAGATCTGCGCAGCAGTTACCTCCGAGATCGGCGGCGGACGCGCTGCCAGCGGTCAGACCGCTAACCAGCAGGCCTGCTGCCACCAGGGCACCCAAACTGTACTTTTTCATTGACCTACTCCCGTCTGCTTACTTTGTGATGGCGACGCAACGCACAAGAGCCGCCTACTCCCTACAAAACCCGATGCATACTTCGATCACTTGCACCCACACTTCGAACGCTTGTACAGCGGCGGCCATCAGACCGAACTCACCGCTCGGGGAATGACAATAAGCAGGAATTGTATGCACAGGAAACGGGCTGTGTGCCCAAAGCTGTCGGAATCCGGATGCGTTGTGACCAATCCGCAACGTCGCCCGATGTGCCAATAACGCTTTGAAATATAATAATTATCCTTGTCATATGACGCCAATGTGCTCTCTGAATATCCCCAACTGTCTTCCCCCGAGCACTTGCTTCGAAACGAATCAAGCGGCGCTAACCGCGCGTTAAGGGCTCATTGCGCTGCGTTTTGCTGGCGCTTGCGGCGCGTCTGGATGAACTCACGCGAGACGAGGGCCAGCAGGATGACCGTGAACGCCATGGAATGGGTCACGAGCACGGTGGCCGGGCGGTCGGCGAAGGTCTGCTCCACAAAGTGATGGAAGAAGGGCGGCTGAAAGCGCTCGGCCTGTCCGTACAGGGCGCGATACTGATCGAGAGTGGCGTCGAACAAGTAGGCGTTGGTGAGCGCGTTGCCGCTGATCCACTCGAACATTGCCACGCCCCCGAGCGCGAACGCCCGCGCGATGAAATTCAGGCTCTTGACCGCCTCGTCGTAGATGAAGGGCAGGGCGAAGATGGCGATGTTCACCGTGACGAAGAACTGCCACAGGAAATCGATCTGAGATCGAAGGGCCGGTCTCGATCAGCGTCGCCTCCTGGATCATGGCGGCTCCCCCTTAAGACAGCGCGGCCCTTGCCTTGGTTGTCCGTGCGGTGTGTGCTGTGCAACTCAGACAATATGTGGCGAATGTGACCGAAGCCCGGATGCGCCGCGGCGTCCCACGGCGGCCTGGCGTGTCTTCCCCCTCGCCATGTCCCTGCCATTTGACGCGCATAGAAAGCAGATGCAACTCACTTGCCGGACGGGGGAACGTGGACTAGATTGTTGCGGCGCAAAAAGCGCCGAGAAGATCGCGGGCGGTCCGCTGCAAATGGACCGAGTTCAGCGACGCGTGGTGGAAGCACGATTGTTGAGGGGCGTGCACCCAACCACACTCGAAATGTTCCGGGAAGGACCACCGAGAAGGGACTGGTGAGGCATTTCTAAAGGGATTTCGCGCCAGAGCCATCGCTCTGCAGCGTGAGATTTCGGTGGAAGTGAACGCCAGGGGTGCATTGCGCGTTCAGGTCCGGCGACGCGACGCTTGAAGGCACGGAAAGCAGCACAGATGGTAGATGCGCGGATGGATCGCCGTGCCGTCCTCACGGGGACGGGCGCGGCGCTGCTGGCGGTGAGCGCTCGCGGCGCGGGCGTGATTTCGCACGCGCATGCGTCCCCGACGTTCGATACAACCAAGAGCTTCGGCGCGACCCACGTGCAAAACCTTGCTGAGCAGCTTGCCGCGCAGCCTTTTTCCAAGCCCTCGGCGACACTGCCGCCCTCGTTCCAGCACGTCTCCTACGACCAGTATCGCGACATCCGATTCCGCACCGATCAAGCGATCTGGCGCGGCGAGAAGGTCGACTTCGAGCTACAGTTGCTGCCGCTCGGCTGGCTGTTCGATGTGCCCGTTGAGATCTGGCTGGTCGATAACGGCCAGGCGAAGCGCGTCAAGGCCGACAAGAGCCTGTTCTCGTTCGGACCGTTGCTGGGGGCCGTGGAAGAGGGCGCGCCTTACGGCTTCTCCGGCTTTCGCGTGCACGGTCCAATCAACCGCTCCGACTACTTCGACGAGTACTTGGTCTTCCAGGGCGCCAGCTACTTCCGCGCCGTCGGTCGTGGGCAGACCTACGGATTGTCGGCGCGCGGGTTGGCGATCAACACGGCGCGTCCCGGCGGCGAGGAGTTTCCCATCTTCCGCGCGTTCTGGATCGAGAAGCCGAAACTCGGCGCCCGCACCATCACGGTGCACGCGCTGCTCGACAGCGTCTCGACCACAGGCGCCTTCCGCTTCGAAGTCGAACCGGGTGAGACGACGATCATCGATGTGGATGCAACGCTCTATCCGCGTCGAACGCTGACGCACGTCGGCCTCGGGCCGCTCACCAGCATGTATTTGACCGGGCCTGGGCATCACCGCGTCGACCATGATTTCCGTCCTGCCGTGCACGACAGCGACGGGCTCGCCATCTACAACGGCAACGGCGAGTGCATCTGGCGGCCACTCACCAACCCGCGCACACTGCAGACGAGCGCCTTCATGGACCGCAGCCCCAAGGGCTTCGGCCTGTGCCAGCGCGCGCGCACCTTCCGTGACTACGAGGATCTGGAGGCGCGCTACGAGCGCCGGCCTTCGGTGTGGATCGAGCCCAAGGGCGCGTGGGGCACGGGATACGTCGAGCTGATCGAGATCCCGACCGACGAGGAGATCCACGACAACATCGTTGCCTACTGGAAGCCCGCCATTCCGCCGGAGCCCGGCAGCGTGTTCGCCTACGCCTACCGGATGCACTGGACCGACGACATTCCTCTTGCCTGGGCCGGCGCCCGCGCCGTTTCGACGCGGGTCGGCGAGGGAAAGAAGGAAGGCACGAGCCTTTTCGTTGTCGACTTTGCCGGGCCGGCGCTGGCGGACGGCAAGCTGCCCGTCGCCGCCGTCACCGCCAATCCAGGCCGCGTTAATAATGTCGCCGTGCACGCCAATCCCGAGATCGAGGGCGTGCGCGTCAGCTTCGAGCTCGACCCCGCGGGAACGGAACTCAGCGAACTTCGTTTGGCGTTGAGGCTCGCTGATCAGCAGATTTCCGAGACCTGGCTCTATCGATGGACAAAGGCATGAGCGAGCTTACCGTTGCCGGCCAGCGCATCGGGCGTATTCCCGATGCGAGCAGTCTCGAATGGCTTCCCGGAGAGGCCCCACTGGAGATGCCGGACCAGGACTTTGCCAAGCGGGGGCACGCGCGTCGCGTGCGTCGCGGCTACTGGATTCCGCGCGCCGCGCTGTTCGCCGGCACTTTCATTATCACCGCCGCGTTCGCCTACGAGCTCTACGGTGTGCTGGGCTTGGAGCAGCTGACGCCCATCCAGCTTCTCTTCCTCGTCCTGTCGACGATCGCCTTCGGCTGGATTGCGCTGGGCTCGCTCAGCGCGGCGTTAGGGTTCCTGCCGCTGTTCTCGGGCGAGAAGGTCGATACCATCGACCTTCCACCGGCCGACGCCGGCCTTACCGCGCGCACGGCCCTCTTGTTTCCCGTCTATCACGAGGTGCCGGCCCAGGTGGCGGGCACGGTGCAGGCAATCGCGCTCGAGCTGCAGTCGATGGGCCGCAGCGCCGCTTTCGATGTCTTCATCTTGTCGGATACGCGTGATGCGGGCGACGGCGCGCTGGAGGAGGCCGCCTTTGCGCCGCTCGCGCGGCGCCTACGTGGCATCGTTCCGGTCTATTACCGCCGCCGACGGGAAAACCACGGGCGCAAGTCCGGCAACATCAAGGACTGGGTGCGCCGCTTCGGAGGCGCCTACGATCATTTCGTCATCCTCGACGGCGACAGCGTCATGTCCGGCACGACGCTCGTGCGCCTCGCGCTCGCCATGCAGCGCGACGAGAGAGCCGGTCTCATCCAAACGGTACCGCGTCTGACGGGGGCCGTGACGCTGCTTCAGTACCTGCAGCAGTTCGCATCCAATGTGTATGGTCCGCCGGTTGCGGCCGGACTCGCGTTCTGGCACCGCGACCAGGGCAACTACTGGGGCCACAACGCCATCATTCGCACCAAGGCGTTCGCGGAGGCTGCCGGTCTGCCGACTTTGCCGGGGCCCGCTCCGTTCGGCGGCGACATCCAGAGCCACGACTTCGTCGAGGCCGTGCTGTTGCAGCGCGCCGACTGGGGCGTGCACATTGTTCCAACCGTCGAGGGCTCGTACGAGGGGCAGCCGCCGACGCTGCCCGACGTCATCGCGCGCGACCGGCGCTGGGCTCAGGGCAACCTGCAGCACCTTTCCATCGTGCCGGCGTCCGGGCTGACCCTCATGGGCCGCGTCCATCTTCTGATGGGGGCGACCTCCTATCTCATCTCGCTCGTGTGGGCGGCCTCGCTGATCGTCGGCGTCGTGCTGGCCCTGCAGGGCCAGCAGTTGATCCCGAGCTACTTCATAGACAGACGGACGCTGTTTCCCGTGTGGCCGGTGATCGATCCAGGCGCGGCCTTGCGGCTTCTGTTCGCAACCATGGCGATCGTGCTGCTGCCAAAAATTTTGGGACTCATGCTCGAGGTGAAGCGTGCGCAATACGCCCGCGAGCCCATGGGAAGTTCACGCGCCGTGCTGGAAGTAGTGATCGAGACGATCTTCTCCATCCTTCTGTCTCCGATCCTAATGGTCACGCAGACGGTCGCGGTTTTCCA
>CAVZNR010000061.1:0-117754 GCA_963776675.1 uncultured Alphaproteobacteria bacterium
GCTCGCGCTCGCGTTCCCGCTCGCGCTCCTTCTCCATGGCGCGGTCCTTGTCGGCCTGCTCCATGCGCTCATCCACATAGGTGCCGACCGCCTCTTTCAGCTCATCGAGCTTGTTTTCGAAGAAGTGGTTGGCGCCCGGCACCACCTGGTGCGTGATCTTGATGCCGCGCTGGGTCTTGAGCCGCTGCGACAGCTCCCCGACCGAGTTGGTCGGCACCACGCGGTCCTTGTCGCCGTTGATCATCAGGCCCGACGACGGGCAGGGCGCGAGGAAGGAGAAGTCGTAGAGGTTGGACGGCGGGGCGACGCAGATGAAGCCCTCGACCTCCGGCCGGCGCATCAGGAGCTGCATGGCGATCCAGGTGCCGAAGGAGACGCCCGCGATCCAGCAGCTCTTGGCGTCCGGCTTGACGAGCTGCAGCCAATCCAGCGCGCTTGCCGCATCCGACAGCTCGCCCGGGCCCCCGTCCCAGATTCCCTGGCTGCGGCCGACGCCGCGGAAGTTGAAGCGCAGCACCGAGAAGCCGCGCTCGGCGAACGTATGATAGAGCGTGTAGACGACCTGATTGTTCATCGTGCCCCCGAACTGAGGGTGGGGATGCAGGATGAGCGCGACGGGGCTGTCGCTCGCCGAATCGTGATGATAGCGGGCCTCGATGCGGCCTGCGGGCCCATTGATGATCAGCTCGGGCATGTTTTTCCAGCTCGTTTGGGGGTTGCGGGCTCAGCCCATGCTGCAGGGGGCGGGCAAAACCGCGAATTCGACCACTCCTAAACCTTGACTTCAGGGCTCGGAATTTTCATATTCCCTAAAGGAATTTAGAATGGTTCGAAAGAGTGAGCGTGTCCCGGGTGACACGCCGGCTCTCGATGTCGCGCTTCTTAGCACAGCCCCCCGTGTCAAGTGCAAGAGAAAGCGGCGTTAACGAACGGCACGCCGGAACCGGATCGGAGGATGTTGGCGTGGAGCTGAACACCAAGGCCAGGTACGCGGTCATGGCCATGGCCGACCTCGCCAAGCACGGCGAGACGGTGGCCGTGCCGTTGTCGGCCATCGCCGAGCGGCAGAACCTGTCGATGGCCTACCTGGAGCAGATTTTCTTGCGCCTGCGCCGCGCCGGCCTCGTCGCCAGCGCGCGCGGTCGCGCAGGCGGGTATCTGCTGGCGCGTCCGGCCGATGCGATCCACATCGACGAGATCATGAATGCCGTCGAGGAGGAGACGCGCATGACGCGGTGTCTCGACGGCGACGTCGGCTGCCTCGGCGACAAGCGCTGCCTCACGCACGCGCTGTGGCACGCGCTGGGCGGCCACATCGTGGCGTTCCTCAAGAACGTGTCGCTGCAGGAGGTGCTCGACGGAATCCCGACGGGCAAGCTTGCCGAACGGCCGCAGGCGGAGCGGGAGCTGGTTGGCCGATGACGCGCACGCGCACGTATCTCGACTGCAACGCCTCGGCGCCGCTGCGCGCCGAAGCGCGCGCTGCGATGCTCGAGGCGCTCGACACGATCGGCAACCCGTCGTCGGTGCACGCCGAGGGGCGTGTGGTGCGGGGAATCGTGGAGACCGCCCGCGAGTCCGTGGCCCGGCTGGTCAATGCGCGCGCCAGCGAGGTGGTGTTCACCAGCGGCGCGACCGAGGCCAATAATGCCGTGATGGCCGCGGGCTGGGACGCGATCTTCGTTGCCGGCATCGAGCACGATTCCGTTTTGGCGCCGGCCGCGCGCTCGGGTGCCGAGATCGCGAAGATCGCGGTCAAGCCGGACGGAGCGGCGGACCTGGCGCTCGGTGGCCAAGCGCCTCGCCGACGGCACGCTGGCTTCGAAACGCGTGCTTGTGAGCCTGATGGCGGCCAACAACGAGACGGGCGTCATCCAGCCGTTCGAGGAGGCCGCGGCGCTGGCGCACGAGCACGGCGCAGCGCTGCACGTCGATGCGGTGCAGGCGCCCGGCCGCATCGCGGTCGACTTTGCAGCGCTCGGCGCCGCAGCGCTGACGCTGTCGGCCCACAAGTTGGGTGGCCCCCGCGGCGTCGGCGCGCTGATCGTGCGCGACGGCGTGGAGCTGCCGGCTTTCGTGGCGGGTGGCGGTCAGGAGCGTCGCCGGCGCGGCGGCACCGAATGCGTTGCCGGCATCGCCGGCTTCGGCGCGGCGGCCGATGCAATCGTGCGCGAGCACGGCGCCGCGCAGCGTATGGGCCGCCTGCGCGCCAAGCTCGAGGACGGCGTCAGGGCCGCGACGCCCGGCGCGCTGATCATCGGCACGGAGGCGCAGCGCATCGCCAACACCTCGTGCATCGCCCTGCCGGGCAAGGCGGCCGAGACGATGGTGATCAAGCTCGACCTGGAAGGCGTGGCGGTCAGCGCGGGCGCTGCCTGCTCGTCGGGCAAGGTCGGAACGAGCCATGTGTTGGAGGCCATGGGTCTGGCGCCGGAGATCGCGCGTTGCGCGATCCGCGTCAGCCTCGGGGCCGACACGCAGGATGACGACATCGCCGCCTTCCTGGCGGCTTGGGAGAAGGTTTCCGGTCGCGCGGCGGTCGCTGCGTAAACCGACGAAGGATTTGAAAGGGTAGTTGATGCCAGCGGTTCAAGAAACGATCGAGCAGGTCCGCAAGATCGACGTCGACCAGTACAAGTACGGCTTCGAGACCAAGATCGAGACGGTGAAGGCGCCCAAGGGCCTCAATGAGGACATCGTGCGCTTCATCTCCGACAAGAAGGGCGAGCCGGCCTGGATGCTCGAGTGGCGGCTCGAGGCCTACCGGCGTTGGCGCACCATGATCGAGCCGACGTGGGCCAACGTCACGTACCCCAAGATCGACTTCGAGAACCTCTATTACTACGCCGCGCCGAAATCGACCGAGGGCCCCAAGAGCCTGGCCGAGGTCGATCCCGAGCTGCTGGCGATGTACGAGAAGCTCGGCATCTCGCTCAACGAGCAGGCGGTGCTGGCGGGCGTACAAGGCGCGCGCGTCGCGGTCGACGCCGTGTTCGATTCGGTCTCCGTCGTCACCACCTTCAAGGAGGAGCTGGCCAAGGCGGGCGTGATCTTCTGCTCGATCTCGGAGGCGCTGCGCGAGCACCCCGAGCTCGTGAAAAAGTACCTCGGCTCGGTCGTGCCGCAGGGCGACAATTTCTATGCCGCGCTCAACTCGGCGGTGTTCTCCGACGGCTCGTTCGTCTACGTGCCCGAAGGCGTGCGCTGCCCCATGGAGCTGTCGACCTACTTCCGCATGAACGAGAAGGAGACCGGCCAGTTCGAGCGCACGCTCATCATCGCCGACAAGGGCTCGTACGTGTCGTACCTGGAGGGCTGCACCGCGCCCATGCGCGACGAGCACCAGCTGCATGCCGCGGTGGTGGAGCTGATCGCGCTCGACGACGCCGAGATCAAGTACTCGACCGTGCAGAACTGGTACCCCGGCGACAAGAACGGCAAGGGCGGCATCTATAACTTCGTCACCAAGCGCGGCGACTGCCGCGGCCGCAACGCCAAGATCTCGTGGACGCAGGTGGAGACCGGCTCGGCCATCACCTGGAAGTACCCGAGCTGCATCCTGCGCGGCGACAATTCCCGCGGCGAGTTCTACTCGATCGCGGTGTCGAACGGCTATCAGCAGGTCGACTCAGCGGACCAAGATGATCCACCTCGGCAAGAATACGTCGAGCCGCATCATCTCCAAGGGCATCGCCGCGGGTCACTCGAATAATACCTACCGCGGGCTCGTCTCGGCGCACCGCAAGGCGACGGGTGCGCGCAACTTTACCAACTGCGACTCGCTGCTGATCGGCGACAAGTGCGGCGCGCACACCGTGCCCTACATCGAGGCCAAGAACGCGACCGCGCACTTCGAGCACGAGGCGACGACGTCGAAGATCTCCGACGACACGCTGTTCTACTGCCGCCAGCGCGGGCTTTCGCAGGAGGAGGCCATTGCGCTCGTGGTCAACGGCTTCGTGCGCGACGTGCTGCAGAAGCTGCCGATGGAGTTCATGGCGGAGACGCAGAAGCTGATCGGCATCTCGCTGGAAGGCTCGGTCGGCTAGTGCCGCTCAACGACAATGAAGGTTTGAAGGTAATTAAAGATGCTCGAGATCAAAGACCTGCACGTAAAGATCGCCGATGAGGATCGCGAGATCCTCAAAGGGCCTGTCGCTGACCATTCCGAAGGGAGAGGTGCATGCGATCATGGGCCCCAACGGCTCGGGTAAGTCGACGCTCGCCTACGTGCTCGCCGGCCGCGAGGACTACGAGGTCACCTCCGGCGACATCCTGTGGAACGGCGAGAGCGTGCTCGACATGGAGCCCGAGGAGCGGGCGGCCAAGGGCGTGTTCCTCGCCTTCCAGTACCCGATCGAGATCCCCGGCGTCGCAGGCCTCACCTTCCTGCGCACCGCACTCAATGCCGTGCGCAAGGCGCGCGGCGACAAGGAGCTGACGACGCCCGACTTCCTGAAGCTCGTCAAGGAGAAGGCCGGCAAGCTCTCGATCGACATGGAAATGCTGAAGCGGCCCGTGAATGTCGGCTTCTCGGGCGGCGAGAAAAAGCGCTCCGAGATCCTGCAGATGGAGATCCTGGAGCCGACGCTGTGCGTGCTGGACGAGACCGATTCGGGCCTCGACATCGACGCGCTGCGCATCGTCGCCGACGGCGTCAACTCGATGCGCTCGAAAGACCGCTCGATGCTGGTCATCACGCACTACCAGCGGCTGTTGAACTACATCGTGCCCGACAAGGTGCACGTGATGGTGGACGGCAAGATCGAGAAGTCCGGCGACGCCTCGCTGGCGCAAGAGCTCGAGAAGTCCGGCTACGCCGAATATCAGGGGAAAGCCGCGTGAGCATGGAAGCGAAATTGTCACTCAAGGAGGGCCGGCAGACGCTGGCCGAGGCGGACCGTGCGGCCGGCGGCGGCCTCGCGCGCCCGCCCGTCATGAAGACCAAGGCGGAGCTGGCGCTCGCCGAAGGCTATGCGGCGATCGCCGACGCGCTTCCCGGTGGGGAGGGCGCGCGCGACGTGCGCGAGCGCGCCATCGGCCGCTTCGAGGCGCTGGGGCTGCCGCACCGGCGCATCGAGGCGTGGAAGTACACCGACCTGCGCAACACCTTGAAGGAAGCGCTGCCGCCGACGGCCGGCGACGAAACGGCCGTCAGCGAGGCCGATGTCGCAGCCGCGTTGGGGCCGCTCGCTACGATCGCTGCCGATCGCGCGGTGTTCGTCAATGGCACCTACCGGGCCGAGCTGTCCAAGCTCGCCAGCCTCAAGGATATCCTCGGCAGCCCGCTCAGCGCCGCGCTCAACGACAAGAGCGACAAGGCTGCCGCCGACCTGCTGCGTCTCAATGATCGCGACGACGACGCGGTGCTGGCGCTCAACACGGCCTACGTGACCGACGGCGCGGTGGTGGCGATCGCCAAGAAGGCCAAGCTCGCCAAGCCGCTGCTGCTGGTATTCGTGCGCGCGGGCAACGAGCCGCATCTCGTCGCCACCCGCAACGTGGTGAGCGTCGGTGACGGCGCCGAGGCGACCATCATCGAGGCCTACGTCTCGGTGCCGGGAGCCGCGGCGAATGGCCAGCACAACACGGCAACCGAGATCTCCGTCGGCGATGGCGCAACCGTCACCCACATCAAGTGCACGGTCGATGCCGGCGAGTCGCTGCATCTGGCCAACTGGCTGGTGGACATCGGCGCGGGCGCCGACTACCGCGGCTTCCAGTTCACCTCCGGCGTGGCGTTGGCGCGCAACCAGCTCGCCGTCACCTTCAAGGGTGAGGACGCCAAGATCGACGTGTCTGGCGTGTTCCTGGCGCGCAAGACGCAGCACATCGATACCACGATGGTCGTCGATCACGCGGTGCCGGCGTGCTTAAGCCGCGAGCTGTTCAAGGTCGTGCTCGAGGACGAGGCGCGCGGCATCTTCCAGGGCAAGGTCATCGTGCGCCCCGACGCGCAGAAGACCGACGGCAAGCAGATGGCGCAGGTTTTGATGCTGTCGCCCTTTGCTGAGTTCGATTCCAAGCCCGAGCTCGAGATCTACGCCGACGACGTGGTGTGCGGCCACGGCTCGACCAGTGCCGATCTCGACGAGGATCTGTTGTTCTATTGCCGCTCGCGCGGCATTCCGGAGGCTGAGGCGCGTGCGCTGCTGATCGAATCCTTCGTCGGCGAGGCGCTGGCCAAGGTCGAGCGCGAGGACGTGCGCGACGCGCTCACGCTCGTGGCGCGCGCCTGGCTCGCTGATGCGGCAAAGGGGTCGGCATGACCAGCAATTCGCCAGTGGCCAAGGAGATCGAGCGTACGCGAGGCCTGAGCGACGTCTACGACGTCGAGGGCATCCGCTCCGACTTTCCCATTCTCTACCGGGAGGTCTACGGCAAGCCGCTCGTCTATCTCGACAACGCGGCGTCCGCTCAAAAGCCGCGCGCGGTCATCGAGGCGATGGACCACGCCTATCGCTTCGAGTACGCGAACGTGCATCGCGGGCTGCACTATCTCTCCAACACGGCGACCTCGAAGTACGAGGACGCGCGCGAGCTGACGCGCCGCTTCCTCAATGCCGGCAGCGTCGACGAGATCGTGTTCACGCGCAACGCCACCGCCGCGATCAATCTGGTCGCCGACTCCTATGGTGCCGACAACATCGGCGAGGGCGACGAGATCGTGCTCTCGATCCTGGAGCACCATTCCAATATCGTGCCTTGGCATTTCCGCCGCGAGCGCGACGGTGCCGTCCTCAAGTGGGTGCCCATCTCCGACACGGGCGAGTTTCTGTTCGAAGAGTTCGAGCGGCTTTTAACGCCGCGCACCAAGCTTATCGCCGTGACGCACATGTCGAACGTCACCGGCACGCTGGTGCCGGTCAAGGACGTGATCCGCGTGGCGCATGACCACGGCATTCCCGTGCTCGTCGACGGCAGCCAGGCTGCCGTGCACATGCCCGTCGACGTGCGCGAGCTCGATTGCGACTTCTACGTCTTCACCGGCCATAAAACCTACGGGCCGTCCGGGATCGGCGTGCTCTACGCCAAGAAGGCGCATCTCGATTCCATGCGCCCCTATCAGGGCGGCGGCAACATGATCGAGTCGGTGCATGTCGACGCCATCACCTACGGCAAGACCCCGCAGAAGTTCGAAGCCGGCACCCCGCCCATCGTCGAGGCGATTGGGCTAGGCGCCGGGCTCAACTACATGATGCAGGTGGGACGCGAGAACATCGCGCGCCATGAGGCGGAGCTGCGTACGTATGCGCACGCCAAGCTTTCCGAGCTGCCCTGGCTCAAGATCTACGGCACCACGCCGGGCAAGGGCGCCATCATTTCGTTCACGGTGGACGGGCTGCATCCGCACGACGTGGCGACCATCATCGACCGCTCGGGCGTCGCCGTGCGCGCGGGCCACCACTGCGCCCAGCCCTTGATGGAGCGGCTCGGCGTGACCGCGGTCTGCCGCGCATCGTTTGGAATGTACAACACCAAGGCGGAAGTGGATGCCCTCGTCGAGGCGCTGAAGCGCGCCCGCGAGCTGTTCACGTAAGGGGAAGGCTTTCGCCTTTCCGGGAGTGAGGAATGGAAGGCAAACCGATGGAGCAGGAAGCACCGGCGGCGGCTCCGGAGAAGCTTGCGTCGTCTAACGAGGCCGCGCCGGCCGCGGAGGAGCGCACGCCTGCGTCCGAGCCCGCGCCCAAGCCCGAAACTGCAGCGCAGCCCGAGGCGAAGTCCGAGCCCAAGTCGGTGTTGCCGCCCGAGGAGGACGAGCGCCTGCGTGCCGACATCGTCGCCGCGCTGAAGACCGTCTACGACCCGGAGATTCCCGCCGACATCTACGAGCTGGGACTGATCTATGGCATCGACATCGACAGCGATCGCAACGTCGACATCGCCATGACGTTGACGGCGCCGGCGTGTCCGGTGGCGGGCGAGATGCCCCAATGGGTCGAGAACGCGGTCAATGCGGTGCCGGGCGTCGCCGCTGCCAAGGTGACCATGACGTTCGACCCGCCCTGGGACATGAGCCGCATGTCGGACGAGGCGCGGCTCGCCCTCAACATGTTCTAATTCCAAAGTGCGCCGGCTTTGCCCCGGCCCTTTGCACAACGGCACGCGCTGACCTATATCAGGGATGTTGACGTTTCAGGATAAGACCAGATGCCCACGCTACGCATGATGCCCACGGTTGTGACGATGACGGACGCCGCTGCGGCGCGCGTGCGCGCGATTCTGGCTGGCCATCCCGGCGGTCTCGGATTGCGCGTCGGCGTCAAGAAGGGCGGCTGCGCCGGCATGGAGTACACCATGGTGGTCGCCGAGACGAAGGCGCCGCACGACGAGGTCGTCGAGCATGAGGGCGCGGTGCTGCTGATCGAGCCCACCGCGATCATGTACCTGCTCGGCACCGAGATGGACTTCAAGACCGACAAGCTCGCCAGCCAGTTCGTGTTCAACAATCCCAACCAGACGGGCGCCTGCGGCTGCGGCGAGAGCGTGAACCTCGAGCCCGCCGCCGAGGCGAAGGCGCTGGCGCAAGAGCGCTGATCCACATTCATGACCGACGCTGCGGCGAGCGAGGAATGGATCGGTGATGTCATCGGCTTCTGGTTTGAGGAGCTGGGGCGCGAGAAATGGTTCGCCAAGGATGATGCTATCGATGCAGCCATCCGCGACCGCTTCCTCATTCTCTACGAGGTCCTGGCCGGGTGGCCTGCCGCCGATGCATTGACCAGCGCGCGCCGCGCCCTCGCGACCGTGCTCGTCCTCGACCAGTTTCCGCGCAACATGTTCCGCGACACGCCGCAGGCCTTCGCCACGGACGCGCTCGCGCGCGCGGTCGCGCATGGCGCCATTGCCCAAGGGCTCGACGACGCGCTCGAGGCCTGGCAGCGCCTCTTTCTCTACCTGGCGCTCGAGCACAGCGAGGACAAGAACGATCAGGCGCTTTCGGTCGCGCTCATCTCCGGCCTCGGCGACCCCGAGTTCACGCGTTATGCGAAGGCCCACAAGGCGGTTATCGATCGCTTCGGTCGCTTTCCCCATCGCAACGCGGTGCTGGGGCGCGCATCGACGCCAGAAGAGCAGGCCTTCCTCGCCGAGCCCGGCAGCACGTTCTAGCGTGGCCGGCGCCCTACGGGTCTGACACCCACGTGCGCACGCGCTATCATGAGGCATGGCTGCCAGCTCTGGCTTCGTCGAGCTTCTGGAGGACGCGCTTTCGGGCCTTGGACCGGTGAGCGTGCGCCGCATGTTCGGCGGCGCCGGCGTCTATGCCGATGGCGTCATGTTTGCCCTTGTCGCCGACGACACGCTCTATCTCAAGGCCGACGATGACACCAAGGCCGCCTTCGAGGCGGAGGGTCTCGAGCGCTTCGGCTACGACGGGGCTACGAAGCGCATAGATCTTCCCTATTGGCGGGCACCAGAGCGCCTTCTCGATGATCCCGATGAGATGCTCGAGTGGGCGCGGATCGCGCTCGGGGTCGCGCGGCGTGCCGCCGCAGCCAAGCCACACACCAAAGCAAAACCGCGCAAAAACCGCGCCCCGCGGCGGTCGCCGTCAGGTATATGACAGGAAGAGGGCCTACGTAGCCAAGCGCCTTTCAGTTGCGTTTCAGCTTGGCAATAGAGGGTTGCCCAACCCGGGGCAAAGGAGAAGCAACTATGTTGCATAACACGCGTGAGAGTTGGGGCTTGCCCACGCGCGCCCTGCACTGGATCGTCGCGGCGCTGGTGCTGGGGCTATTCGCGCAAGGCCTGTTGATGGAGGATCTGCCGCGCGATCAGCGCACGTACCAGACCTGGCTGCACGCGGCCTTCGGCATCTCGCTTCTGGTCTTGGCTGCAGCTGCGTTCGTGTGGTGGCTCGTCAATCCGGCGCCGGCTGAGCCATCCGCCATGCCCGCCTGGCAGCGGTACGCCGCCCGGCTTGCACACTGGGGGCTTTATGGATTGATCTTCGCGGTGACGATCACGGGCTGGTTGCTCACCGGCACCATGCGCGAGCCCGTCGCCATCGCGCTGTTCGGCTTTGTCGAGGTGCCTCAGCTTGTGGGCCCGGGCTCGGGCTACCACGGGCTCCTCGAGGAAACCCACGAGGTGCTGTCGAATGCGCTCATCGCGCTCGCCGGCGTGCACGTGGCGGCCGCGCTCTACCACCACTTCATTTTGCGCGACGGCGTGCTGTTGCGCATGCTGGGCCGCACGCCGCAGCGCTAAATAGCGCTGCGGTAGGGCGCTGCGTTCGAAGATGGCGCGCTACTCGCTTGCCACCTTCGCGGGGCGTTTGACGGGATTGCGCAGGAACGCCGGCACGTTGTCGGCGAAGCCCGATCTTTGAGCCTGCGGCTGGCGCTCGGGTCGCGCCGGTGGCGCCTGGCCGTTGCGGACCGGTTCGGCCTGACGGCGCGGCTGCTTGTCGGTGCGCGGTTGATCCTGCCGGCGCGGCTCTCGCCGCGGTTCTGGCCGCTGTTCGTGGCGCGGCTCGGCCCGCGGCTCCGAGCGTGCTGCGGTCCGGGGCTCAGGTCGCGGCTCTTCCCGATGGCGCTGCTCGGCGGGCGCAGCAGGCGCCGCCTCCTTGCGCTCCGGCCGCTGGCCGGATCGGCCCTCGCCGTGGCGCCCCTTCGGAGGGGTGCGGCCGCCGGCTTGCGCGCCGCTGCGACCACGTCCGCGCTGGGCCCCGGCTCCGCCGCCACGTCCGCGACGGCGCTTTTTGCCGGCATCGGCGTAGTCAGCTTCGCTCGGCCCATCGCCGATCCACACGACCGGCTCGCCCAGCATCTTCTCGATGTCTTTCAGCGATTTCAGATCGTCGGCAGCGACCAGGGAGAAGGAGTGACCTTCCTTGCCCGCGCGGCCCGTGCGGCCGATGCGGTGCACGTAGTCGTCCGACTGCCAGGGCAGATCGAAATTGAAGATGTGACTGACGTCGGGAATATCGAGACCGCGCGCGGCGACGTCGCTGGCCGCGAGCAGCATGAGATCGCCGGCCCGGAACTTGTCGAGCGTCTCCGTACGGTTCTTCTGGTCCATGTCGCCGTGCAGCGCGCCGGCACTGAAACCGTGCTTGACCAGGGAGCGGTGCAGGATCGCCACCTCGACCTTGCGATTGCAGAAGATGATGGCGTTCTTGACGTTCTCGTTGCGGATGAGGTCGCGCAGGACCTCGCGCTTGACCCAGTCCTCGCCGTCGGGGCAATAGCGGAAGCGCTGGGTGATGGTCTTGGCTGTGGTGGCCGGCGGGGCGACCTCGATGCGTTGCGGGTCTCTCAGGAACTGACTGACGAGGCGCGTGATCTCCGGCGGCATGGTGGCCGAGAAGAACAGCGTCTGCCGGCGCGGCGGCAGCAGCTTGCAGATCTTCTCGATGTCGGGAATGAAGCCCATGTCGAGCATGCGATCCGCCTCGTCGATGACGAGGATCTCGACGCCCATGAGCATGATGCGGCCGCGCTGGAAGTGATCGAGCAGGCGCCCCGGCGTCGCGATCAGCACGTCGACGCCGCGGTCGAGCTTCTTGACCTGATCGTCCATCGACACGCCGCCGATCAGCAGCGCCAGGTTCAGCTTGTGATTGATGCCGTATTTCTCGAAGCTCTGCGCCACCTGGGCGGCGAGCTCGCGCGTCGGCGCCAAGATGAGCGAGCGCGGCATGCGCGCCCGGGCCCGGCCCGATTCCAGCCGCGTGATCATCGGCAGCACGAAGCCGGCGGTCTTGCCGGTACCCGTCTGAGCGATGCCGAGCACGTCACGGCCGGTAACGGCTACGGGTATGGCTTCGGCTTGAATAGGTGTCGGCGAAGTGTAGCCGGCAGCTTCTATAGCCGCCTGCACCTTAGGGCTGAGACCGAGCTCAGCGAAGGTCTTGGGTTCCAAAAGTCCTCGTCTCCGTCTGCGTTCACAGGGTCCCGCGCCAACGCCTTTTTCGGCGGCAGCGGGTGACGGAGCGCAGGGGTATGGAGATTCGCCAAAAGCGGCAAAGAAAGGTCGGCCTCGAAAAGGGACTAATGGAATCGCGTAGAATCGCGTCCCCTGCGCTCGAGCCAAGCGTGTGCTCGCACAGTCGCACGAAAAACGCAAGAAAAACCGCGAGATGTGCCCCGCGCCGCGCCATTGGGCCGCGCGGCGTGTCATCATTCCGTTACCCTCGCGCCGACCAGAAGGGCTGCCTCGACCCAAAGCTGCGCCGCCTTTTGTCAGTCAGCTGACAAGTAGCTTCAGGCGCGGGTGTCGGGCGCACTCCGTGCAATTCTTCGGGCTTCTGGCGAACATTAGAAACTATGCCAGTACACTGCAGGGCAACGTTGTCGGTCTAGGGAGCAAGCGTCGTCGGTCCCACTTGCGACATTGCCGCGCCCTATTTGCGTTGGATCGACAATTCCCAATCTGGCAAAATGTTTTGTCAGAGTCGGCGAATGTGGCGGTACCGGCCCGAGGAGAGAGAGCTTCCATGGCAGCGGTGGCAGCAGCCGAGGTTTCGGCGCGTACGGGTGAGGTGGGTGCGGAGCGCGAGCGTCCGGCGCGCCAGACGCCGGCCGAGGTGCAGGCGCTGAAAGCGCGCGACAATACCACCAACTGGCTCTATCTCGCCCGCATCTACGTGGTCAGCGCTGCGGCGATCGGTGGCGCCGTGTGGGTCGATCAAGCCGCCATGTCGGGTGCGGTTTCCTGGTGGTGGGCCATCGCGGCCACGCTCACGGCCATCGTCGTGATCGGCGCCTCGCAGCACCAGTTCGGCGGCGTCATCCACGAAGGCACGCACTTCATGCTGTTTGCCAACCGCACGCTGAACGAGCTCGCCTCCGATTGGCTCGGTGCCTTCCCGATTCTGACGACGACCTATCACTACCGGCTGCACCATCTGGCGCACCACCAGTTCGTCAACGATCCCGAGCGCGACCCCGATATCAGCCAGCTGCACGAAAGCCACCATTGGCTCGACTTTCCCATCACGCACGTCGAGATGCTGTGGGCGCTGCTGAAGCAGTTGTGGCTCCCGAATCTCTTCCGCTACACGATCACGCGCGCGCGCTACAGCTCCATCGGCGGCGGCCACAATCCGTATGCCAATCCCGACCAGCCGGGCACCATCCGCCCGCTGCGCGCCGGCATCCTGTTCGCGGTGGGCGCGCCGGCCGTCGTCATTCCGCTCACCGTCATGGGCAACTGGCTCGCCGTGGCGATCGTGCTCCCCGTGATGTGGGCGGTGGTCGTCACGATCCTGTGGATGCTCCCCGACACTGCCTATCCCGGAACCCGGCTCGCCCCGGTCACGCCGATCCGCTGGCTCGGGATCTCGCGCGTGCACCTACCTGGCGCTGCTCTATGGTGCGCTGTCGGCCGTGCAGCTCGCCGGCTGGGGCCCGGCGTGGGCCTACTTCGGCCTGCTGTGGCTGGTGCCGGTATTCACAGCCTTCCCGCTGTTCATGATCCTGCGCCAGTGGGTGCAGCACGGCAACGCCGACCGCGGACGCTATACCAACACGCGCGTGTTCCTGGTGGGGCCGCTGGTGCGCTACGCGGTGTTCCCGTTCGGCATGGACTACCACCTGCCGCACCACCTGATGGCGTCGGTGCCGCACTACAATCTGAACGCGTCTGCACGAAATTCTGATGCGCGATCCCGAATATCGCGAGAAGGGCGTCGTGGTCGAAGGCTACTTCGGCGACGGCGAGAGCGCCGAAGGCCATCCCACGGCCATGGGCGTCTTAGGCGAGAAGTACGCGCCCAAGACGCCGGAGGCGGCCTACGTCGACAATGCCACGCTCGAGCATGCCGACGTGGCGGACGCCGCCGGCATCGCCCGCGAGGTCGAGGCCTCACTGCGGGGCGGGTAGACTGCGCTACGCGCCCAACAGCGCCAGCGGCCCGGAATCGCGCATGGCTTCGAAGGCCTGGTAGCGCGCGCGCACGTCGTCGAGGTCGGACGGGTTGAGCTCGCCCCGCTCCGCGTCCGCCAACACCAAGTCGGCATGGCGCGACAGCGCCTTGATGCGCGTCTGATCGCGCTCGCAACTCGCCACGGCCGTCAGCACCTCGAGCATGCGGATCAGCACCGCCGTCTTGCCGGCCGCATTCTGGCGGATCAGGTGGAACATGCTGTCGGTCAATCCGCCATAGTCGACGGCGGGGAGAACCAGCACCGGCTTCTCGTCGCGCAGCGAGACACCGGTGGGCAGCCGCAGCGGCACCATGTGGCACAGGGTCGACCCCAAATGGTCGAGCACACTGATCGCCGTTTGCGGATCGTTGAGGCCGGGTGAGAGCGCGCGTACGGCCACCTCGACCAGGTGGCGCACAGCGAACTCGACGTCGGCCGGGCTCATGCGCTCCGGTCCGAGCGCGGTCGCGTTGAGGATAGCGTCCTTTGCCCCTTTGCTCGGCGGGTTGACGAGCGCGATGGGGGCGCCTGGAAAAACGTAATGGCCCGGCCGCACGAGCAGGCGCACCGCGGTCTTGTGCTCGGCCGCCCAATCGGCGAGACCGTCCGCGTCGAGCTGCTGCAGGTAGCCGTAGCGCTCATCCGAGATGGGCTGGGCCTCGCGCCAAAAGTCGGCGGGCGGGTGCGGTGGAAGCTCATCATCGGTTGTCAGCCGATTGATCATTTCTCTGATGTCGGCGCTGACGAGGTCGACGACCGTATCGACGTTGATGCGCCCGGCCATGTGCCCGACGAACCAGACGAGGGTGCCGACGCACACGAACGCGAGCACGATGGCGACGCTCAGCGCCAGGTGCGGTACGAACGCCCCCTCGGTGGGCGTGCGGACGCTGCGCAGCACCATCAGCGCATAGCCGAACGTGCCGAGAAAAGCGCCGAGCGTGAACTGGTTGCCGCGGTCGCGCGTAAAGTTGCGCAACAGCCTTGGTCCCATTTGACCGGCCGCGAGCGACAGCGCCGCGATGGTTATGGAAAACACCGTACCGGCGACCGCTATGGTCGACGAGGCGATCGCGCCTAGGAGCGTACGCGCGCCGGTGGCACCCCCGTCGTAGAGCCAGCCGTGCAATATCCAGTCGGGAAAATCGGCACTGCGGTCGTACCGGACGAGCAGAAGCGCTCCCAGCACGCCGCCGAGCACCATGAGCGCCGGGATGACCCAGAAGGTATCGCTGAGGTCACTGGCGAGTTTGCGGATTCGCGCTGTCAAGACTCGGGGATTATATCCGACCGAGCAGGGCGAGGATCAGCAAGATTACGAGAATTGTTCCGACGAGGCCGGAAGGACCATAGCCCCAGCCGCGGCTGTAGCCCCAGTTGGGCAAAGCGCCGACGAGAGCCAGAATGAGAATGACGATTAATATTGTGCTGAGCATGTTCGTTCCCTTCGCGTGGCGGGTCGCGCGGAGGAAACACTCGAAGGGCAGCAAAGTTCCCGCAAGACAGGCGCAAATGCCTCAGCCGGCCTCGCCGATAATGTAGCGCGCGACCGCACTGTCGCGCACGCCCTTCTCGCTGCGCGCCCAGCTTCTTACCGATACCCCCGCGTCGTGTACCGTCTCGGGATCGCCCGAGACGAGTGGGTGCCACCACGCCAGCCCGCGCCCTTCCGACAACCGGCGGTAGGCGCAACTTTCAGGCAGCCACGAAAACTTGGTGACGTTCTTGGCGCTGAACACGATGCAGTCGGGCTCGCTCGCGTGCCGGTTGGCGTAGTCGGAGCAGCGGCACGAGCCGATGTCGAGCAGCTTGCAGGCGAGCCGCGTCACGTAGACGTCGGCAGTGTCCTCGTCCTCGATCTTGACGAGGCAGCACTGGGCGCAGCCGTCGCACAGCGACTCCCACTCCGGGCGCGACATCTCTTCAAGCGTCTTGGTCTCCCAGAACGGCGCCGGCTCGGGCGCGGTCGTGCGCTTGGAGGCTTTCTTGTGCTTGGGCGTGCTCATGCATCTTCGACTGACTGATCCGCGACGGAAGGTCAAGTCCGAGGCGGGCGAGGTTATTTCTTCTTGCTGTTCGGGCTCGGCGCCGGCGCTTTGGCCGGCGTTTCCGCCTTGGGCTGCGCGGCGGCGGGCGGGCCTGAGGGGCCGGTGGCGGCGGGGGCGACCGAAATGCCGAACAGGCGCCAGCGGCCGGCCGCGGACTCAAAAAGGAGATCGAAATCGATGCGAACCGGTGTTCCGGGAAAATATCCCTTCAGCCTGAGGCGCCCGTTGGCGTCGATCGTGGGATTCTCGCCCAGTTGCGGGGTGATGATGGAGACGGCGGAGAGATCGACGCCCTGGCGAACGAGATTCTGGAAGATCATGCCGAGCCGTGCCGCCGTGTTGCCCACTTGAAACGATGGCGCGGCCTTGTCGCGCAGGACCGTGAAGTTCCCGGTCTGCACGGCATCGTTCAATGTCAGAAGTGCGGTGCGGATTAAAAGCACGATCTTGTCCGCGTCGGGCAGCGCGACTTGCGGGCTGGCAGCTTGAGCGGCGGGCGTCGCAGGCGGTTGCTGGGCGCGCACGCGCATCGGCACGCCGCCAACGAGCACCGCAATCAGAACCCATCTCAGGCGCACGCAGCTAGCTCCGAAATGAATGTCACCACCCGAGCGTAACACCGGCACGGCCAGCCGTCGTGTTGTCGCCTGGTACCGACGCCGATGCCGGCGTCAACCACGAGCGAGCTCGTCGGTCCCAGCATGCCGGTGCCGAGGAGGCCGGCGGCCGAAAAGCCGAGGGCATCGGTGCCCTCGAAGCTACCCCAGCCGCCCCGCACGGCAAAGGTCTGCCCAGGACGCAGGTCGGGCGCCTCCAGCGCGAGCGAGATGGCAACGCCCGCCTCGAGTTTTCGGTCGCGCTGCTGCAAGGCCGTTATGTCGCCCGAGGAGGCGAGCCCGAGCGCGGCGGGCGTATAGGCCGCCAGATCGCCGGTGGCGTTCGACGTGACGATATGGGTCGGCGCGCCCTGCGCCGTTTGACTTGCCACCGAGGTGATGCCGGCCATCGTGTAGGTGGTCGCGCAGTGCCGACCATGACCTGGTTGGCGCGCGTCGTCGTGGCGCCGGTACCGATCGCGGTCGAATTGGTGTGACCCGTTTGAACGGTGGCGCCCGCGCCGAAGGCGCTGCCGTTGTCGGCCGTTACCGTGGCGTTGGCGCCGACGGCGGTGTCGTTGAGGCCCGCGGCAAAGGACGTATGGCCGACGGCGACGGAGGACTCTCCTTGCGCAATGCTGCCATTCCCATAGGCCGAGCTGCTTTCGCCGCTTGCCGTGCTGTTGCTGCCGTAGGTCGAGCTGAAATGGCCACTCGCCGTGCTGAGATTGCCAAAGGCCGAGCTGCCATTACCGATCGCGGTGCTGTTGACGCCATAGGCGGAGCTGAAATTGCCGCTCGCGGTGCTGTCGATGCCATAGGCCGAGCTGACGTTGCCGCTCGCGGTGCTGCTGACGCCATAGGCCGAGCTGCTGTCGCCGCTTGCCGTGCTGCCACTGCCGATAGGCCGAGCTGCTCAGTGCCGCTCGCCGAGCTGAGGTTGCCATAGGCCGAGCTTCTGATGGCCGCTCGCCAGAGCTGTTGTCGCCATAGGCCGAGCTGCTGATCGCCGGTCGCGTCGGCGTTGTTGCCGTATGCCGCGCTGAAATCGCCGCTCGCGGTGCTGGCGCTGCCAAAGGCTGAGCTGCTGTCGCCGCTTGCTTCGCTAACGAATCCGTAGGCCGAGCTGTTGGCGCCGCTGGCAACGCCGAGGTAGCCATACGCCGCGCTGTTGCCGCCGCTGGCCTGGGCCTGGTAGCCCGCTGCCGTGGACCGCACGCCCGTGGCGCCGGCGGCATTGGTCGCCGCCGTCGTTGAGAAAGCCGGTGCCGAAGGCCGCCGCGTTGTCCGCGGTCGCCTGGGAATGGTCGCCATAGGTCGAGCTGTCGTGGCCGCTCGCCGCGCTGTCGACGCCAAAGGCAGAGCTGCCTGCAGCCGCTCGCGGTGCTGCTACGCCAAAGGCCGAGCTACTGTCGCCACTGGCCGTACTGGTGGCGCCGTAGGCGGCGCTGAACGGGCCACTTGCTGTGCTGTTGAAGCCGTAGGTCGAGCTGCTGACCGGTAGATCCAGCTCGCTGGGCTGCGGTGCTGCCACTGCCAAAGGCCGAGCTGCTTTCGGCGCTCGCGGTGCTGTAGTGGCCATAGGCCGAAGCGTCAACGGCATTCGCGGAGCTGGTGTCGCCATAGGCTGAGCTGCTTGCACCGCTCGCCGTGCTGTCTACGCCATAGGCCGCGCTATTGTCGCCGCTCGCCTCGCTGAAGAGGCCGGAAGCCGAGCTATTGATGCCGCTCGCCGTGCTGAGGGTGCCCACGGCCAGGCTGAAGTCACCGCTCGCCGTGTAGTTGTCGCCAAGGGCCGAGCCATGAAAACCGCTCGCAGTGTTGCCGCAGCCAAAGGCCGAACTGGCATTGCCGCTCGCCGTAGCGCCCGGGCCGCAGGCGACGGCAGCAAACCCGGCGGCCGTAGCGCCGGCTCCGTTCTCGGCGGCGGCGTGACGCTATCGCAAACGAACTGAGCAGCGGCCGGCGGCGAGAACCCCATCACCAAGGCAAGACCAACGACAATCGCGGAGAGACCCATTGGCCGCATGCGCGGCGGGGCCGACGTACGCAATACTTTCAACATCACACCACCCTGTGGTCGCCCACAGAGCCATCACGCCGACACTTGTCTCACGCGAAGACTCTCGCGGGCCGTCTCAAGTCGCAAATTGCGACCACGGATGGGCACTATACGGAATTCAAAGCGTGCAACTGTGATCGACTCGCAACAGCCGGCGATGTTCGAAGTGAATGATTAAGCGCAGAGAAATGACGTAGACGGATCGATCAGTTCGTATTGGCTTGATCTGCCGGTCCAACGTGCCCGTCAACAAAGATAAGCCCCGCCTGGCGTTTCGCTCTGGCGGGGCTCTTGTCTTCGATAACCTGCCCAGCTGAGCCGGGCTCATAAGGCGAGGCTCTGTGATCCGGGCCCCGGATCCCGCCCTCGCATGAGGTCTGTCAGATTGTGATGTGAACGACCCGGCGTAGCGCGATCAAACGCTCAAGCTCGCTGTCCGAGCCGTGACCCCGCATCAGCGCGAGGTCCGCAGTGACTTCCCGGTGGCGTCATGCTCCCTTCCTTCGCTGTTGGTCCGGCGACGGTCATCCTCGCAACCCGCGGTCTCGCGACCTTGAGGTGCTGCCGGCCAGGGACTGGGTCCGATCGCTATGGCAGCGATGGCCGCCAGCTCATAACGTCGGACTACGGGCGTGGCGTGTCAAGGCACGTTTGCGCACGCCAGAATGGGACGCGCGCGCGGCTCAAAATTCGACCCCATGCTCCACACATCGGAAGCGTTCAATTTAAATTAATGCGCTGATGGCTTGGCCGACGTTACAGCGCTAGGCGCCGCGCCAACGTCAACACGTCCTGCAGGTTGAGGGACGTCGGCTTTTCAGACGACAGCATCTGCATGAAGAGATGCGTTTCCATCTTGCGTCTCACCTTGGCGATGGTGAGCGGGCCGACGCCGAGGGCGATGCTTCCCGGCAATTGCGTGCCGTCCATGTCTGGCTCCATGCCCTCCACGCCGGATGGAGGGACAAGGTTGGTGTCGGCAACGACCGTGAGGGTTTCCGCCAGCTCCATGTGTTTGGCGTCGATGACCCGCGTGCCCGGCGAGCCGGCAACGAGCACGACCTCCGCGTACCTCAGGATCTTCTTCTTTTCATCGTCTGTCGCGCCGCTGATGATCTCAAGATCGACATTGAAGCGATCCTTGGCCATGACCTCGAATTGGCTTCTCAGACTTCCCAGCCCCTTATGTGCGACGAGCTGAACGTGAGCGCCTTCGAGTGCAGTCATGACCCCGGCGGCGAAGCCCACGGCGCCTGTCGCTCCGAACACGGCGACACGCGTTCCAGTCCAGTCGGCGCGGCCGTGCTCGAGCTTTAGGATGCGTTCGACGCAGGCGATCATGGCGGCTGCGGTGGAGAAGGCGGCGGCCGGAGAGGCGAGCAGGGTGAGCCGCGACGGAGGCACTAAGGCCTTTCTCGCCGACTCTACCATGTCCGCCAGGAGCAGGATCGCGTCCTCGCGGCGCACGCGCGGGACGATCTCCCCGTTTCGAGGCGGCGCTGCTGCAGGTTGGGCGGCCACTTCGGAACGCAAATCCAGCAGGCCCGCGGCGGCCTTGCCGCAAAGCAAACGCGCGTCCTCGAGAATTGACTTTGCCAGTGCCGGATAGGTGTCGCGCAAGCCAGCATCGATCAATGCGAAGAGCACCTGCGTCTTCAGCAAAAGCTCTTCTGCCGAACGTGCACTGTAGCGGCTGATCTGCGCGGTTCGCGTATGGAGCGTCGTACGCAGCACGCGATCTTCATTTTGAGGATAAGTGGCATCCGCAGAACGCGCTGCCAGCGTTTGCAGTACCCGCAGGATTTCTGCCCCGGAGGCGAGGAACAGGTGCGTCGCAACCGGACCGGTTTCGTCCGGCCCGAGCTCCGGACTTTGCTGCTGCTCGCTCTTGTCCCCGCCGTTCAATTGATCCTTGCTTGAAGTATCCCTCTTCCGCATTCGCGCTCCGCAACCTGGCCTCGAAAAATCCAGTGCGAAGTACTAGGGCGGCTCCGACTCTGCGACTTGACCTTGCACCGCACAAATTTGACATGGGGTGCACGGAGGAATTGAATTCGATCCGTCAGAGTCCCGTTTCCGGCGTTATCGAGTTCCTTGGGTCAATTGGCGCTTCAAAAGGTCACGCCATGGACCACTCGCATAAGCAGCCAATGTTGACGTCGCGGACCCTGCTTCTTGTCGAGGGCTTCATGAACAAGCACGGCCTCGACTTTGCGCATGCGATGCGCGACGTCGGGCTCGATCCCGATGTCACGCGCGATCGCGACGCCGAAGTGCCGCTGCAAAGTTTCGTGGAGCTTCTCGAGAACGTGGCGCGGTCTTGGGGCACCGACGCATTCGGCGTGTTGCTCGCGGAGAGCTACTCCTTCGGCATGACCGGCATCTTTGATCATGCGATAGCGAACTCGCCGACGCTCGAGGCCATGCTCGCGAACTATGTCCGGTTCTACAATCTTGTCGTTGGCGGATACGATCTGGAGTTGGAGAAGGGGCCGGTCCACAGCTATCTCACGACAACCGTGCCGCGGGTCTTGGGACCGCACGACCAGTCCGTGGATGGTACGCTGGCTCTTCAAGTCATTCGCATGCGCCACGTGATGGTCGATCCGGAGTTTCCCGTCGCCATCGAGATGACGCGGCGGACCCCGCGCGCCATACATGAATTTTATCGGGTGCTCGGTTCCGATTTGCGGTTTGGGCGGCCACAAAACCGCATCGGTCTGGCGACGTCCGACCTGCAAAAGCCGGTGCCGATTGCCAATTCCTTCCTGTACGAGCTCGTCGAGGCGGCGGCGGAGAAGGCGTCGCACGCTCGGCGGACTGCGGACGATGCATCCAATCGATTGGCGTTGTACCTGGGTGGGGCGCTGGCAAGTGGCGAGACGAGCCTCGATGCTGCGGCACAAGCGCTGGGTCTAACTCCCCGCGCCTTGACCCGTGAGCTGCGCAAAGCCGGCACGACCTACAAGGAGTTCGTCGCTTCGGTGCGGAAATCCATGGCCGATCACTACATCAGGCATTCCGACCTGCCGCTGACGGAGGTTGCGTTCCTGCTCGGCTTTTCGGAGCTGAGCGCCTTTTCGCGCGCGGCCAAAGGCTGGTTCGGCACCACGGCCCGCGAAATGCGTAAGCAGCTGCAGCAGTAATGCGGACCCGCGCCGTCGGCCGTGACGCCTTGACCTCCGGCAGACGGCGCCCGAAAACGGCGGCATGAGCGAAGATGTCCGCCAGTTCGCCCCCGCCGCGGCGCGCAACCGCGATCCCATCTGGTCGGTGCTGCAACCGCAGCTTCCCGAGACGGGACTCGTGCTGGAGGTGGCGAGCGGCTCCGGCGAGCACGCAGTCCATTTCGCGCAACGTTCCGGCGCCGGTCTCGTGTTCCAGCCGAGCGATCCCGACCCGCAGGCGCGCGCCAGCATCGATGCTTGGACGGCGGCCACCGGGCTCGACAACATTCGCCCCGCGCTCGCGCTCGATGCCACCGCCGAGTTGTGGCCGATCGCGCACGCCGACGCCGTCTTGTGCTTCAACATGATCCACATCGCGCCGTGGGAGGCGGCAATCGGGCTGGTGCACGGAGCCGCGCGCGTACTTTCCCGCGGTGGGCTTCTGTTTCTCTACGGCCCCTTCAAACGGGACGGGCGTCACACCGCGCCGAGCAATGCCGCCTTCGACCGCGACTTCCTAAGAGTCCGCAATTCCGCCTGGGGCGTGCGCGATCTGGAGGCCGTCGCCGCGCTTGCCGCCGCCCAGGGCTTCGGCACGCCCGACGTCCTCGAGATGCCGGCCAACAACCTGTCGGTGCTGTTCCGAAGGTTGACCTAGATCATGTCGCCGGCTCCCGCGGCGCATAACCTCGGCGCTCATCCCCTTGCGGCCGGAGGAGAGCCATCCCCATGCGTGTTGTTCACTTGGTCATCGCATCCTTGCTACTTCTACCTGCAACCGTCCGCGCGCAGGAGTTGGGCAACGCCGGGCTGGGCAAGGCCTACGCCGATCGGGTGTGCGCCGATTGCCACGACATCGACGCCAATGGCGAGATTTCGCCCAATCCCGACGCTCCGAGCTTTCAGTCGGTCGCCGACACGCCCGGCATGTCGGCGCGGGCGCTTGTGGTGTGGCTGCAGACCTCGCATCCGACCATGCCCGACCTCATCCTCAAGCCCGATGAGATCGACAACGTGGTCGCCTACATCATGAGCTTGCGCACGCGGCAATAAGCCCACGCCAACACTTCGTAAACGTCCCCTGGGGCATGCAGTCTGTCGGCAGGCGAATCGTCTGCCGCCAGAGGGGAGTTCATGCCCAAGACGATCGTCATGATTCACGGTGCCTTCGCCGGCGGCTGGTGCTTCGAGAATTTCGCGCATGTGCTCGCCGGGCAGGGGTGGACCTGTCATGCGCCCGATCTGCGGTTTCACGAGATGGGGCCGACGACCGTGCCCGATCCGCGTCTTGCGACGACCAGCCTCGCCGACTACACGGCCGACATGGCGGCCTTCATCCATAGCCTCGGCGAAAGGCCCGTCATCATCGGGCACTCCATGGGCGGGATCATTGCGCAGCAGCTGGCGGCCAAGGGTCTTGCACGCGCGCTCGTGCTGCTCGCCAGCGTTGCGCCCTGGGGCATCCTTCCCTCCAGCGACGAGGAGCGCGCGGTCGCCGTCGGCTTGATGTCCGCAGGCGCATTCTGGACGCGGGCGCTCAATCCCTGCTTTCCGGTCGCGTGCAAAGATTCACTGGCCAATCTCGACCCCGCTCTCGCAACGCCGGGTATTCGACCGGCTTGGGCCGGAATCGGGCCGCGCGCTGTTTGAGCTGTTCTTCTGGATGTTCGACAAGTCACGCGCCAGCGACGTCGACGTGCACGGTGTCCGCTGCCCGGTGCTGGTGATGGCGGGCGCCGCCGACAAGGTGATTTCTCCGGTGACCGCTGGGCGCATCGCGCAGCTCTACGGCCAGCAGGCGGCGTTCCACGTGGCGCCGGGGCACGGGCACTTTCTCATGCTGGAGCCGGGCTGGGAGGATGTGGCGGGCCATTGCGCGAGCTGGCTGGAGAAGGCGTAGGGCGCGTCCACAACCCAAGATTTGGCTCGAGCTTAAGCCCCAGATTAAGCACCGACGCGTTATGATCGGCGCGAAGCCGGGACCGGCGCCACGCCGCTCATCGAGGACGCATGACCCTGCGCGCCCCGTCGATCCATTTCATCCTCGCCGCCGCCTTGCTGTTCCTGGCGGTGGCGTTGCGCATTGCCGACCCCGAGCCGGTGGCGCGCCTGCGGCTTTCGGTGTTCGACAGCTACCTCGAGCTCGCCCCGCGCCCGCTGCCCGCCGACCTGCCCGTGCGCATCGTCGACATCGACGAGGCCTCGCTGAAGCGCGTGGGCCAATGGCCGTGGCCGCGCACGCAGCTTGCCCGCATCATTGACCGCCTGAAAGAGGCGGGCGCCCGCACCGTCACGCTCGACCTCATCCTTGCCGAGCGCGACCGTCTCTCGCCCGAGGCATTCGTCAAGCTCTACGCCGACGTACCGGAGCTGGCCCCGATGATCGGCGTGGCGTCGGCGCTGCCCTCCAACGATGCACGCCTTGCCGCGGCGATCGCGGCGGCGCCCGTCATCTTGGGGTTTGCCGGGGGTGGAGGCACGACAAAGCCGCCGGAGCCGCTTGCGCATTTTGCATTCGCCGGAGATGACCCCAAAAGCTTTGTGCCGCGCTACTCGGGTGCCGTAAGCGACCTGCCCGAGCTCAATGGGGCAGCTTCCGGCCTCGGTGCGGTCAATTGGATCCCGCACGCTGATCAGGTGATCCGCCGTGTGCCGTTGCTCGTGTCCGTCGCCGGCACGCTCTATCCCTCGCTGCCGCTGGAGACACTGCGCGTCGCGCTCAAGGAGACGACGGTGTTCGTGCGCTCCTCTGGCGGCAGCGGCATGTCGGCGTTCGGGCAGCGCACCGGCGTCGAAAGCGTGCGCGTCGGCAAAACCGTGCTGCCGACGGATGCCCAGGGCGAGCTGTGGCTGCGCCTGTCGCGTACGGACCCGGGCCGCTACATTTCGGCCCACAGCATCCTGGACGGCACCTTCGATGCCGGTGCGGTCGCCGGGCGGCACATCCTTGTCGGCACCAGCGCCGTGGGGCTGCTCGATCTGAGGGCGACGCCGCTCGACGCGGCCGTTCCGGGCGTCGAGATCCACGCCCAGGCGCTAGAGCAGATGCTTTCGGGTGACCACCTGCATCGCCCGTCCTACGCCACTGGAGCGGAGCTGGCGTTCCTCGTGCTCTTTGGTGCCGTCGTCGCCTGGATGATCTATCGCATCGGCGCGGTGGCGGCTGCCGCCATCGGCACGCTGGCGATCGTTGCCGTGTTCTCGGCTTCTTGGCTTGCCTACGTCAACGCCGGCCTGCTGTTCGATCCGGTCTATCCCGCGCTGGCGATCCTGCTGCTCTACATCGCCACCTCGCTCAACTCCTTCATCGAGACCGAAAGCGACCGCAACCGCGTGCGCTCGGCCTTCTCCCACTACGTCGCCGCGCCTTTGGTCGAGGAGCTGGCCCGCAACCACGACAGCCTCAAGCTCGGCGGCGAGACACGCGAGGTCTCGGTGCTGTTCGCCGACGTGCGCGGCTTCACCCACATCTCCGAGGGGCTCGACGCCGAGGAGCTGATCCGCTTCCTGAACCGGCTGTTCACGCCGCTTTCGGATGTGATCCTCGCCGAGCGGGGCACCATCGACAAGTTCATGGGCGACGCCGTCATGGCGTTCTGGAACGCGCCGCTCATTGATTCAGGCCATGCGCACAACGCCTGCACGGCTGCGCTGAAGATGCTGGCCGAGCTCGGCAAGCTCAACGCGGTGTGGGCGGCGGAAGCCGCCAGCCGCGGCGAGGCGGTGCAGCCCGTGCGCATCGGCATCGGCATCAACACGGGCCCGTGCTGCGTGGGCAACGTGGGATCCCCGCAGCGGTTCGACTACTCGATCCTGGGCGATGTCGTGAACGTGGCCTCGCGCCTGGAGGAGGCGACAAAGACTTATCACGTGCCGATCATTGCCGGTGGGCGCACCGCTGCTGCCGCCCCCGAGCTGGCCTTCTTGGAGATCGATGCGGCCTTGATGCGGGGCCGCGAACGCAGCGAGCGCGTCTTTGCCCTGTTGGGGGACGCAAACGTCGCGGCGTCCGAGCGCTTCCGCGCGCTCAAGGCCGTGCACGGGGAGCTGCTGGCTGCCATGCGGTCAGGCGATCTCGCTGCTGCGCGCGCCAAGCTCGAAGCCTGCCGGTCGCTCGGCTGGGACGAGCTTGATGCCCTGCTCGAAAGCTACGCGCCGCGTCTGCAGCGTGGCGCCTAGTCGTCAGCGGTAGTTGCCGCCGCCGCGATGCCCACCGCCGCCGTGGTGCCTCCCGCCGCCCCCGATGCCGATGCCAATGCCGATTCCGATCCCAATGCCTTTGAGGATCTTGCCGGCCTCATCCGACTTGCGGCGGCGCTTGCGCTTGGTCTCGCGCGTCCGGCGTTTCTTCGTCGCCTTCTTCTTGCGGTCCTTGCCGCTCGTCGGCCTTCTTGCCGCCGTCGTTATCGTTTGAATCGGCGTCATCGTCGTCGTTCTTGCCGGGCCGTCCAGGGAAGGTGCCGAGCACGATCTGATCGCGCGTGAAAACCGGGTCGGGGTCGACACCCGGCGACTTGACCACGAAGGGGAAGGCGGAATCGAAGGGCACCTCGTCCTTGTCGGAAAGGCTTGCCCACTTCACGGGGTTGCCGACCTTGTCCGAGGTCACGCGGATGAGCTTGCCCGGCTCGTCGTGCAATTTGCACTTGCCGTCCTCGCTGCACACCTCGATCGCACCTTCGATGAGGAGGAGCCAGGTCATGCCGCTCGCCTGTACGTAGACGTCGAAGATGGTGCCGCGCACGGTGATGGAGGCAGTCGGCGTGCGGATCACGTAAGCGGGTTTGGCGGCGACACCGGTGATGAAGCGGAAGGCACCGCGCGCAAGATCAAGCACGATGGCGCCGCCGGAAATGTCGGGGTCGTAGACGAACTGGTCGAGCAGCAGGCGGGAGCCGGGGCCGAGCGCGAGCTTGGTCTTGTCGCGCAGGACGAGCTCGCTGCGGCCGTCGCTCGCGACCTCGATGAGCTCCTGCTGGCGCACGTCGTCGCCCTTGGCAAGCTCACGCTGGTCCTGCTCGAGCTTGGCCGTCACCAGATTTACGACGGTGACGGCCGATCCGATGGCGTCTCCTGGTGCGGCAGGCGCCGACGCGCTTCCAAGAAGGAGCGCGCAAAGGCACAGCGCCCATCTCGTCAAACGCATAACCAAACCCTCTGCAAGCAACCGTGGTTGGCACTTGGGCTCGCGCGATCGCGGGCCATCTTGTGTGTGCCTGCATGGCAATCAACTCAGATTATCACATCACTGAGAAATCGCGACTGGCAAGCTCGATGCCCAGTCTAAAGGGCGCGTTGTGCAGGAATGTGGCAGTTCCGGCACGCTTTGCCGATCGACCGGAGGCGACGGGTTGAAGCCTGAACCCCGTTATCTACATCACACGAAAAGCTGCCGTCGTTAGTAAGAGGTTTCGCTGCGCCCCATGCTGATCAGGGACACCGCCGCCGGATACGGGCTCGTCACCCGCCTGACGCACTGGATCATGGCGGTGGCGATCGTCGCCATGTTCGCGCTGGGGCTGTGGATGGTGACCCTCACCTACTACAGCCCCTACTACACCACGGCGCCCAACATTCATCGCAGCGTCGGCATGCTGCTGCTGATCTGGCTCGTCGCGCGCTTCCTCTGGCGGCTCGTCAATCCCAAGCCCAATGACGGTGAGCTCGCCCCTTGGGAGCGCACCGCATCCCGGATCGTGCACTGGGGCTTCTATCCGCTGCTGTTGGCGCTGATGGTGAGCGGCTACCTCATCTCCACGGCGGGCGGCCGCCCCATCGAGGTCTTCGATTGGTTCAGCGTGCCCTCGCTGGTGCAGAGTAAGGGGCTTGAGGATCCTGCCGGAGAGGTCCACGAGTGGCTCGCCTACCTGACCATCGCCGTCGTGGCGCTTCACGCCGCCGCCTCCCTCAAGCACCACTTCATCGACCGCAGCCGCATTCTGGTGCGCATGTGGTCGGGTCCCCCGTCGTCCTCGCCCTAAAACACCGAAATGGAGCGCATCGCATGAAGTTTGCCCCGCTTTCCCTGGCTATTCTCGCCTTGACGCTCGTCGTCGCCGGCCCCGTTTCCGCCGCCGATTACGTGATCGATACCGACAAGGCGCATGCCTCGATCAACTTCCGCATCAAGCATCTGGGCTACAGCTGGCTCACCGGCCGCTTCGACGACTTTGGCGGCACCTTCGCCTATGACGACGCCAAGCCGGAGGCCTCCAAGGTGAAGGTCGAGATCAACACCGAAAGCGTCAACACCAATCACGCCGAGCGCGACAAGCATCTGCGCAGCGACAAATTCCTCGATACCGCCAAGTACCCCAAGGCGGTGTTCGAGAGCACGGCCGTCAAAATGAACGGCGACAAGGCGACGATCGTCGGCAACCTGACGCTGCACGGCGTGACCAAGCAGATCGAGATTGCGGCCGAGCCGGTCGGCGGCGGCTCCGATCCGTGGGGCGGCTACCGGCAGGGCTTCATCGGCACCACCACGCTCCCGCTCAAGGACTTCGGCATCGACTACGACCTGGGGCCTGCCTCGCAAGAGGTCGAGCTCACGCTCAATGTGGAGGGGGTCCGCCAGTAGAGAGCTGGCCGGGTGTCGGCATCGACGGGCGCAACTGCCAGTTGCGCCCGTTTTCCGTATCAGCGGGGCTTCCGGTGGTTAACACCGGGCAATCAGCATAGCGACAAAAAGGTATAAGTAACCCGCTTCGTGCCAGTTTCAGGCGCGCTGCGTTGTGCAGCGTCTTGCCGGGTTCCTGGAGGCGCCCGGCTTTATGTGAGCGCAAACGGGCAGGCAAAAGCCCGAGGAGCGATGATTGCCAGTCAAGGGCCTACCCCCGAGAACGCCTGCGCTGCAACCCGCCGTAAAATCTCGCCGGCTGGCGGAGACGTTGCGCGACTATGACCTGAAGGGCGAGCGTTCGATCGCGATCGCGCAAGGCGCGATCTCGTGCTTCATCCTCATCCTGCACAGCGTGGCCCGCGCCAAGTCGGGCTTGCCCATCGTGCACTCTTGGGTGGTGGTGGCGCTGGTGCTGCTCATGGCCAGCTCGGCGCTGCGCTGGTTCCTCGCCAAGTCGAAAGATCTGCCAGAGCGCACGCTCGACGTTCTCAATGTCGTCGACGTTGGGATCTTCCTGTCTCTCATCTGGAGCTACCAGTTCGCCTATTCGCATCCGGCCGGCGGCAGTCTGAAATCGCCGTCGTTCGTGCTGCTTCTGGTACTCATCGCCTTGCGCGCCCTGCGCTTCCATCCGCGGCCCATCGTGATCGCGGGCCTGGCCGCCGTCGTCGGCTGGAGCCTTTTCGTGTGCGGTGCCGTGATCAAGGACGGCGCTACGGCCATCACCGGCGACTATCGCGCCTATCTCACCTCGTTCGACATCCTGTTGGGTGCCGAGCTGGAGAAGATCGTGGCGCTGGGGGCGCTGGCACTGTTTCTCGCCATCGCCACCTACAGCGCGCGCCAGCTTTTGAACCGCGCCGCGCACGCCGGCGACTATGCCGACGCCCTGCAGGCCGCCGAGAACCACCTGGCGGAGGCCACCCAGGCGCGCCAGCGGGCGGAGCATGCGCTCGTCGAGCTCGACCGGGGCAAGGCGGACCTGGCCGAGCAGAACCGGCGCTTCAACGCGGCGCTGGCGAACATGTCGCAAGGGTTGTGCATGTTCGACGCGGAGCAGCGGCTCGTGGTGTGCAACGACCGTTACATCGAGATGTACGGTCTGTCGAAAGCTCTCGCCGAGCCCGGTACGCCGTTCCGCAAGATCATCGAGAGCCGTATCGAGACCGGACTCTATGGCGGCACCGATCCTGAGAAGTACCTGGAGGAGCGGCTCGCGGCCGCGCGCGATCCGGTGTCCACCACCAAAGTCCAGGAGCTGCCGGACGGGCGCGTCATCGCCATCATGCACCAGCCGATGCAGCACGGGGGCTGGGTCGCGACGCACGAGGACATCACGCAGCTGCGCCGTATCGAGGCACAGCTTTCACACGTGTCGCGTCACGATGCCCTCACCGATCTGCCAAATCGCGTGCAACTGCGCGAGTGCATGGAGGCCTGCCTCAAGCGCGCCGAGGAGGAGGGCAAATCGCTCGTCGTGGTGCTGATCGATCTTGCCCGCTTCAAGGAGGTCAACGACACCTTGGGGCCGTCCGTTGGCGACGCTCTGCTGCAAGGCGCCGCTCAACGTCTTTGGCGCCGCCTCAAGGGCGTGGAGATGCTCGCCTGCATCGGCGGCGACGAGTTCGTCGTGCTGCAGTTGGCGGAGAAACCCGCCAACGCTGCCGCAACGCTGGCCAAGAAGGTCCACAGCGCCCTGAGCACGTCCTTCGACGTCGATGATCATCAGATCGTGGTCAGCGCCTATATCGGCATTGCCATCGCTCCCAATGATGGGGGCGATCCCGACCAGCTCTTGAAGAATGCCGACTTGGCGCTGACTCGCGCCAAGGTCTACGGGCCCGGCAACTCGCGCTTCTATGAGCGTAGCATGGACCAGCACATGCAGGAGCGTCACGCGCTCGAGCGTGATCTGCGTGCCGCGCTCACCAACGGCGAGTTCATGCTCTACTACCAGCCGCAGCTCAACTTGGAGCGCAAAGAGATCACCGGCTTCGAGGCGCTGCTCCGCTGGAACCATCCCACGCGCGGGCTCGTGTCCCCGTCGGACTTCATCCCGCTTGCGGAGGAGACGGGCCTGATCGTGCAGATCGGCGAATGGACCTTGCGGCAGGCGTGCTCGGATGCCGCGCGCTGGCCGAAGGGCATAAAGGTGGCGGTCAACCTCTCGGCGGCGCAGTTCCACTTCGGCAATGTGCGCCAGGCTGTAATCAGCGCGCTGGGAGGCTCCAACCTGTTGCCGCAGGGGCTGGAGCTGGAGGTCACGGAGTCGGTTCTCTTGCAGGATGGCGAAGGCGTGGCAGAGACGCTCAACACCTTGCACGACATTGGCGTCAACATCGCGCTCGACGACTTCGGCACGGGCTATTCGTCGCTGAGCTATCTGCGCCAGTTCAGCTTCGACAAGATCAAGATAGACCAGAGCTTCATCCAGGGGCTGACCGACCGGCCCAACACCTCGCTTGCCATCGTGCGCTCCATCGTGGCTCTCGGCGCCAGCCTGGGGATCGCAACGAACGCGGAGGGCGTCGAGACGACCGAGCAGTTCGAGAGCGCGCGCGCGGAAGGGTGCACGGAAGCGCAAGGCTTCCTGATCGGTGCCCCGCGGCCTCTACGCGACGCCATGGCGATGCTGGAGCGGGCGAGGCACGCCTCGACCGGCGACACGCGCGGCGCGCGGGCCAGCTGACGACGAAAGGTCGCGACTTTCAGTCGCCCTGCGGGTTGAGGGGGGAAGGCTCCTCGCCGGGACCATCTTCGGGTGCGAAGATATCCGGATCGCCCGCCGGCGGGACGTAAGGGTCCTCCAGGGGCGTGGGCGGCGGCGTTTCCTCCTGCTGGCGCATTATGCCGCCGTGCGGCGCGGCGACCGCGGAGGCGGAAAGCAGAATAAGACCCAACAGGACAGCGCTCATACGTTTCATGTCCGCACCTTTTCGATGGCAGGCATCAAAGTCGTAGGAATTTGCCCTTAAGAAACGATGGCGCGGTTAGTCGGGACTTGATCGATCGGCCCGGATCGGACTGAGGACGTGCGCAACCGGAGGCGGAGATGCAAAAGAGCCTAGTGGCACCCAGCTGGCAGCAGAGGCTGCGGAGCGAGATGCCGCTTGCGTTCGGCATCGCGACGCTTGCCGTGTTCCTCATCAGCGGGAGCGCGTGGCTCGATGAGTCGCATCACATCGTGCTGCGCGGTGTGCTCTTCGTCTGGCTCCTGGTGGCGATCACCGTCTGCATCTTCGGCGTCGTGCGCCATGCCGACCATCTGGCCGAGTTGCTAGGCGAGCCGCTAGGCACGCTCATCCTGACCATCACCGTCATCTCGATCGAGGTGGCGCTTATCGTTGCCGTCATGCTGCGGGGCGTGGCCGATCCGACACTCGCGCGCGACACCATGTTTGCCGTCATCATGATCATGATGAACGGGATGGTGGGGCTGGGCCTGCTCGTCGGCGGCATCCGCCATGTGCAGCAGGAGTACAATTTGGAAGGCGCTCGCGCGTTCCTGGCCGTGCTGATCCCCTTGGCGGTGATTGCCCTGGTGCTGCCGAGTCGCACGGTGTCGACCGAGGTCGGCACCATGAACTTCTGGCAGGCGATGCTGTTCTCCATCGCCACCATTCTGCTCTACGCCATCTTCCTCGGTCTGCAGACCATGCGACATCGCGGGTTCTTCGTAGGCCCCGGGGAGGAGGAGGAGACCGTGTCGGACGAGACGCTTGGCGACGAGGCCGCGCGCCGGCGTAGCATCTGGTTCCATTCCGCCCTGCTGTTTCTGACCATGGTGCCGATCGTCGGCCTGGCGAAGTACGTCGCCATCATGGTGGAGCAGGGGATCCACACGCTCGGCGTGCCGTCGGCCCTGGGCGGCATGCTCATCGCCGCGTTGATCCTGGCGCCGGAGAGCATCAGCGCGCTCGATTCTGCCGCCACCAACAAGCTGCAGCGCTCGATCAATCTGTGCCTGGGATCTGCGCTGTCGACGGTGGCGCTGACGGTCCCTTGCGTGCTGCTGATCGGACTGGCGACCGGCCAGGAGGTGCGGCTGGGATTGACGGACGACAACACCGTCCTATTGATGCTGACGCTCCTGGTGAGCATGCTCACTTTCAGCGGCGCCCGCACCAACGTTCTGTACGGGGCGGTGCATCTTTTGCTGTTTCTCACCTACGTCGTGCTGATCTTCAACCCCTAGGGTCCGCTTGCAGCCATGGTCAACGTAGCTCAGTCCCAAGCATCCGCGCCCGTCGGCGACGGGAAGGTGCTGGAGATCTTCCGCCAGCAGTGGAACCTCTATCGCAAGTTCCTCGAGTTCGACTACCTGTCGAATGCCGGCGCATACGTCGAGCTCAAGCGCTTTCTCAAAGCCGACATCGCGCGCCCCTTCGATTTCACCGATCTTGCCTGCGGGGATGCAAGCGGCATCGTCGGCGCGCTGCAGAGCACCAAGATCGCGCACTATCGCGGCATCGATCTCGCGGCACCGGCACTCGATCTGGCCAAAAAGAATCTCAAGGCGCTGTCATGCGACGTGGTGCTGGAGCAGGCCGATTTCGCACAGGCGATGCGCAATCGCGCGCAGCCGGCCGACATCGTCTGGATCAGCCTGTCGCTGCATCATCTCGAGACGCCTGCCAAGCGTGCGCTGATGCGCGAGATCCGCGAAGGTCTGCGCGCCGACGGCGCCTTCCTCGTCTACGAGCCCACGCGTGACGATGGCGAAGATCGTCCGGCCTATCTCGACCGCTTCGAGGAAATCGGCCGTCACGACTGGACGGCCTTGAGCGCCGACGAGTTCAAGGAGGCAATGGCGCACGTGCGCGGGTGCGATCTTCCCGAGACGGTGTCGAGCTGGATCGAGCTTGGGCGCGAGGCGGGCTTCACGCGAATCGCCGAGCTTTACCGCTCCAACGACGATCTTTTTCGCTTGTTCAGTTATCGCGCGTAAGCCGCCTTGCTTTTGCCTCCCCGGGGCTCCATATAGTCGGTGCCGGTGCGATCCGAGGTGGACCGCGCCCTCAATTTTTGGATTAGACAGCGCGCCACCGGCCGTTTGCCCCTACCCAAAATGACTTGAGATCCCAGATGGTGGCGTGCCGTCTGGCGCTTGGCTTCAAGATCACGCCGGTTGGAAGTAGACATCTATGGAACGTATCACTGGCACTGTGAAATTCTTCAACTTCTCTAAGGGCTTTGGCTTCGTGCAGCCCGAGGACGGCTCCAAGGACGTGTTCATTCACGCGAGCGCGCTGGAGCGGGCAGGAATTCACGGTCTCAACGAAGGCGACAAGATCACCTTTGTGCTCGAGGACGACCGCCGTGGCCGCGGTAAGCAGGCCGCCCAGGTCGAGATGGCCTAACCCCCCGACACAAATTCACTACGAAGATGCCGCCGGTTCACCCCGGCGGCATTTTTGTTTGCGACATCTCACGCTACCGAGAATTCCGGTCCGCGCAGGCTGTTAGACTTCAGGGCCGCGCTCTGCAGCAGCCTCGTCGCCTCGCTCCCCGACATGGGGGCGCCGTACAGCGGGCCCTGTGCCAGATGGCATCCTGCCGCGAGGAGGAATTCGCTCTGCGCTCTCGTCTCGACACCATCGGCAATCACGCTGATGCCCAGCTCGCGCGCCAGCACCACCACGGCGCGAACTAGTCCGGCACTGCGACCGTTGCCAACGGCACTCCTAACAAGCTGATCTGCAAGTCGCAGCCGGTTGACGGGAGATTTGGCAAGTTCGCTCAGGCAGGAGTAGCCCAGACCGAAGTCGTCGATTGCAATCTGGAATCCGAACTGGTGAAGCTGCGACAGTACGCGCCCCTGTGCCTCCACGAGCTGTCCCAGCACGCTCTCCTTCAGCTCAAGCTCGATGCTGCCGGCCGCTATATTCCACTTCTGCAAGTATTCGTTGAGGGTTGGAGCGAGGTCGCTCGAGGCCTTGAGTTGGCCGCTCGAGATATGCACGGCGACAAGCGGGGGTGCGATGCCGAGGTCGCGCCACTGGCAGAGCTGGCGGCAGACCCCCTCAAATATCCATGTGCCGATAGCAACGATAACACCTGATCTCTCGGCGATCGGGATGAAGGCCTCCGGGAAGAGTTTGCCTCGATGAGGATGGTTCCAGCGCAGCTGAGATGCGAGCCCAATCAGCTCACCCGACCGTATATCGATCTGGGGCTGGAACAGCAGCTCCAGCTCATCGCGTTCAATCGCGAGACGCAGCTCCTGCTCGAGCCGCAGGCGCGTTTGAATGACCCGATCCAGGTCGGATGTGTGAAAGCGGTGGCAATTTCGACCCTCCCCCTTCGCGCGATACAGTGCAAGGTCCGCCTGATTCATCAAGTCGTCGGGTTTCGCGGCGTCGGTTGAGGCGGGGGCAATGCCGATGCTGACGGTAACGAGCAGCTTGTGCCCGTCGATAGTGTAAGGCTGAGCCAGAGCAAGATTTAGTTTAGCCGCAAGGGTGTCGCTCGCAGCCGCATCGGCGGTGTTCATCTGCAATATCGCAAACTCGTCGCCGCCAAAACGCGCGACCAGGTCGGTTAGCCGGACGTTGTCCTTTAGTCGCGACGCGACCTCGACGAGTAGCGCATCGCCCATGGGGTGGCCGAGCGTGTCGTTGATTTCCTTGAAGTGGTCGAGATCGAGGTAGAGCACCGCCAGAGACGGACCATGGCGTTTTCTTGCGCGAAATGCGTCTTCGAGGCGATCGAGGAACGACCGGCGGTTGGCGAGTCCCGTGAGCGGATCGGTGCGCGCCATCTCAGCGATCTGCGCGTGGGCGGTCGTGAGCTCTTGTGCAAGGCGCACGTCGATGGTCAGTACAAGCATAGTCGCGCCGAGGAACATGACGCACGAGACGGCAATCGCGATGGCGAGCCAGTACTGGTCAACGGTTTGGGTCGTTGCCGTGCAGATGGTGTCGGGCGCAAATTGCGCCGCCGCCATGCCCGAGTAGTGCATCCCGGCTATTCCAGCGCCCATGACGACGGCGCCCCCGAGACGTTTCCAGAAAACGTGCCTCATCAGATTGGAGCGCAGACGAAACGCTAGCGACAGGGCGACGACGGAGGCGCCAATCGCGATCAAGATGGATATGAGAAAAAGAGTGATGTTGTAGCGTATGGGCGGCGCCACCTCCATTGCGGCCATGCCGGTGTAGTGCATGGCCGCAATGCCCAGGCCCATGATCGTTCCGGCGACGGCGAGCCAACGCCACGTGAGCGCTCGAGCGCTCACGACGTACATTGCGAATCCTGAGACAACGATGGCAATGAGCAACGAAGCGCCGGTGAGACCGGTGTCGTAGGCCATCGGAATGCTCAGATGGTAGGCCAGCATTCCGATGAAGTGCATCGCCCAGATGCCGGTCCCGAGCGCAACCGCGCCTCCCGCCAGCCAATAGGCAGAGGCCCAGCCGTGCGTGGAAGAGACGCGACCGGCAAGAGCGAACGCAACGTACGAGGCCAAAATCGCGACGATGATGGAGAGCGCGACCAGCCCGGGCGAGTAGCTTCCGATCATAGCCGGACTTTCCGTGCCTCCCTTTTCTTATGCGGGCGTCGCCATGCGCGATCTTTGGCGCGCCGGCTCGATAGGACCTGCACAGAATATGGGGGTGTGGTGGTTGATCAGGCGTTAGCCAGTTCGATAAATTGGCTAATTGAATCGAAAGAAGCTCAAGGTTTTTGGGGGTGCTGCGTAGCCTGATCGTCTATTTATGCACCGGGCGCACCGCGGCCATGATGTTGGTCTGGACGATGCCCTCTACGGGGGCGATTTTTTCCAGCACCGCCGTGTTGGCGTCGGCGTAGCTCGAGCAGTCGAGCTGGGCGACGAGCTTGTCATCCGACAGCGCCACCACGTTGACCAGCTTGCAGTTGGCGAGCTCGAGCTTCTTGAGCGCGTCCACGGCGTCGCCGGCATTGGCAGCGCGCAATAGCTCGATCAATAGGTAGATGTTGACCACGGGGGCCTCCTCCTCGTGCGTTTTCTCGTTGCCTGTCGCGCAGGCTAGCTGTGCAACGCCTGCGAACCCTTAATGGATCCGCGGGCGTTGCAGCGAACGCGCGCAAGACCGCCCCCCGCAAATGCGTTGCGGGGAAAGGGCTCGGAGGAGGGCGGGGAGGCCTGTCGGCTCAGCCTTTGGCGGTGGCCTTGGTGGCGCGGGTGATGCCGGCCTGCTTCTTGAGCTGCTTGCGGACGCCGGCCGTATTGCCCTGGACGCGCGTCACTTTGGCCCGCGGGATGGCGCGGCGCTTCTTCTTCTTCTGGGTCTCGACGTTGCGCAGGCTGCGTTTGGACATGGAATTTACCATAGATAGGGCGTGATAGCCGCTGGATTGGCGCGGTGAGCGCGTTGACGCCTCCTCTAGGTGATCCGCGCTCCCAAGGCAAGCGGCTATGGGGGCGTCATAAGCTCCTGACATAAATCCGTAACAAGACTCCATTAGCCGACCCGGTTGGACCTGCCCGGGGCCATGACAGCAACAACTGAGAAACGGGGGAGGAATGTCCGCAACCCAGGATGCCATCGCCGCGGAGGAAGGCTCGCTTCGCCGCGCGCGCAATAAACGCCTGCGCCAGGCGGTGCATCGCCACAAGCCCGTGACCCGGCAGGGCATCCAGGAGCGGCTCTTCACGCTCGCCTTCAGCGGCCTCGTCTATCCCCAGATCTGGGAGGATCCGGTCGTCGACCTGGAGGCGCTCAATCTCGCTGAAGGTGAGCGGCTCATCGCAATCGCGTCGGGCGGCTGCAACGTGCTGAGCTATCTCGCCGCCGCGCCGATCCACGTGACCGCCGTCGACCTCAATCCCGCACACGTCGCCCTCAACAAGCTGAAGGTCGCCGCGCTTACCCACCTGCCGGGCTATCCCGCCTTCTGCCGTTTCTTCGCCGAGGCCGACGGGCGCGCCAATATCGACGCCTATTACTCCCACTTGAGCCAGCACCTCGACGCGGCGACGCGCAAGTATTGGGAATCGCGCGACCGGCTCGGTCGCCGCCGCATCGGCTACTTCGGCACCAACGTCTACCGCCATGGTCTGCTCGGCGGCTTCATCGGCGCCGGCCATCTGCTGGCGCGGCTGCACGGTGCCAACCCGCGCCGCCTGCTCGCCGCCAAGTCACGCTGCGAGCAGCGCAGCATCTTCGAGCGCGAGCTGGCGCCGCTGTTCAAGAAGCGCCACATCCGCTGGTTGCTCGATCGCCCCTCGGCGCTGTTCGGGCTCGGCATTCCGCCCTCGCAGTTCACGGCGCTCAAGGGCTCGCAGGCCAGCATGGCCGACGTGCTGCACGCGCGGCTGGAACGGCTTGCCTGCGACTTCGATCTCGCCGACAACTACTTCGCCTGGCAGGCCTTCGGCCGGCGCTATGCGAGCGGTGGCAACGGGCCGCTCCCGCCCTATCTGCAGCGCGAGAATTTCGAGACCCTGCGTGGCCGCACCGATGACGTCGCAGTGGTGCACGCCTCGCTCACCGAGCATCTGGCGGGCCTCCCCGCCGGCTCGCTCGACGCCTACGTGCTGCTCGACGCGCAGGACTGGATGACGGATCAGCAGCTCAACGCTCTGTGGACAGAGATTGTGCGCACGGCGCGCCCCGGCGCCCGCGTCATCTTCCGCACGGCGGGCGAGGAGACGATCCTGCCAGGACGCGTCGCCGACGCGATTCTGTCGCGATTCACCTACGACCGCGAGACGTGCCGGACAGTGGACCGACAAGGACCGCTCATCGATCTACGGCGGCTTCCATCGCTACGTGCTCAAAGCATGAGAGGATACGCGACGTGGCTCACACCGGCGTTTCGGCCGCCGAGCACATGGATGCCATCTACCGCTACCAGCGGTTCATCTATGATGCTTCGCGCAAGTACTATCTGCTCGGTCGCGATCGCCTGATCGCCGATCTCGCGCCGCCGCCGGGCGGCCGCGTGCTCGAGATCGCCTGTGGGACGGGACGCAATCTCGTCAAGGCGGCGCGCTGCTATCCTGATGCCCGCTTCTACGGCTTCGATATCTCGAGTGCGATGCTCGACACCGCGCGCGGCGCAATTCTGCGCCACGGCCTGGGCGACCGCGTGATGGTCGCGACGGGCGATGCCACCGATTTCTCCGGTGCACGTCTGTTCGGCGTCCCGGCGTTCGACCGCGTGGTCGTCTCATACTCGCTGTCGATGATCCCGCCGTGGCGCGCCGCCTTGCGCCAGGCCTATGCGGCGGTGGCTCCCGGCGGCCGTCTGCATGTGGTCGACTTCGGCGAGCAGGCCGAGCTGCCGGGCTGGTTTCGCAGCGGGCTGCGCGCCTGGCTTGCCAAGTTCTCGGTGACGCCGCGTGCCGAGCTGGAAACCGAGCTCAAGGCGCTCGCCGCCGAGACCGGCGCGCAGCTGGAGTTTGCGCGCATGTTCCGCGACTACGCACAGCGTGCGGTGCTGGTGAAGCCGTAAGGCGCTGCCACCCGGGCCATCTCAGTGTCCGAACAGTGCCGCCACAAAGCGCAACGATAGCAGCACCCCGGCCCACAGTGCGGCGGAGACGGCGCTCGCCGGCACGAAGTGCGCGTACGCCATCTCCTGCATGCCCGCGGCCAGAGGCACGAACGCGCGCGCAAGCCCGCGCGCCTTGCTCGTGATCACGCTGCGTGGTCCGGCCGCTGCGATCGCGGCGGTCGCGCGCGTCAATGTCGTCTGCTCGCCATTGAGAAACCAGGCGCCGACCAGCTGCTCGCGATGGCTCCTGCCCAGGTAGAAGAAGACGAGGTCGCCGAGGAAGGCGCCGCACGTGCCTGCCAGCCAAAGCGTGAGCAGGTCGTTGCCGGCGTAGAGTCCCAGCACGCCGAGGCCGGCAAAGAGGATCAGCGACGGCCAGAAGACGAAGGTGGAGGGCACCGCGTTGGCGAAGGCGAGAGCAAACAGCGCGATGGCGATCAGGATCTCGTGCTCGCCCAGGTAGGTAAAGACGATGGTGTTGAACGCGACCAACAGGAAGGCCGGAGCGATGACGCCGAGCGCCCAGGTAAAGGCGCTCAAGATGTTGGCGATCTGGAACGGCAGCTGAGGCATATTGAACATGCCGGCGACGACGGGGATGACGGCGCGCACCGGCCCGAAGAAGTGCCCCAGGAACACGCCGAAGGCGCCGTGGTGCTCGAAGAAGCGTTGGCCCGAAGGGATCAAGTTGGGGCGGCTGCTGAACGGCCAGATCTTGTGGATGCTGTCCTTGAAATAGAGGCCGATCCAATAGGACATCGCGTAGCCGAGCGAGCCGCCGAGTCCGGCGGCAAGGATGGACGGCACCAGCACCTCGGTGCCGACGCCGCTTGCAGCCAGCAGCGCCGAGATGCCGACGAGGATGGCGGTGCCGGGCCAAAGCAGCGAGAAGAAACAGAAGGATTCGCCGAAGGCGACGAGAAAGGCGATCGGCGCCGCCCACTCCTGGTTGGCTCGCACGAAAGCAACAACGGCGTCGATGTACTGCTGCAGCATGGCTATAGAAGGCCCATTCTGGCGCGTGGAAGGCAAGGGGGGATTGGCGCACAGGGCAACGTCGCAGACGCTGCGGCCGTTCCGTCGCTGTTACGCAGAGATGATGACGCGTGACGGCGTCGGCTTACGACTTCTTGCACCGCCGCTTCATCTCCACTGCCAGCTCGCGCGAGACCTCGCTGGCGAGGATGACCCCGCGCGAGATCTGGGCCGGCGTTAGTTTGGCGCCCTGGGGCCCCCGCAAGACGTGGGGAGCCTTCTCGGCCTCGTTGCGGCCATAGGCGAGCTCCTCGCAGGTCAATTCCTTTTTCTTCTTTTGCAGTGCGAAGAGGCGTACGCCGGAGGCATAGGCCTCGGCCGGTGCATGCGCCTTGATCCAGCCGCGGTCGTTGGTGTCAACGAGGTAGGTCAGCGTCTTCTGCCGCCGCTCGATGCAATCGGGGCTGTCGTCGACGCAGGTGAGGCCGGCGCTCGAGGACACGCCGACGTTGGGGCCGCCGCACCCGAGGAGCCCGGCGATCAGCAGGAGCGGCATGCCCTGGCTTCGGTCGAAAAACATCGTCGCTCCCTTGTCGGCGCGCGGTTAGAGCCCGTAGAAGGCCAGCAAGGCGTCGTCAAGGCGAAAGGAAGTGCCCTGACGGGGGCTTGGGGAAAGGAATGATGATGGCGCACGCGATTCGCATCCACAGCTACGGCGGCCCCGAGGTTCTCCAGTGGGAGGAGGTCGCCGTCGGCGAGCCGGGCCCGGGCGAGGTCCGCCTGCGCCAACGCGCGGTTGGGCTCAACTACATCGATACCTACCACCGCACCGGCCTCTACAAGCTGGCGGCGTTTCCGGCGGTCATCGGCATGGAAGGGGCCGGCGTCGTGGAGGCGGTCGGTCCCGGCGTGGAGGATCTCGAGGTTGGTGACCGGGTCGCCTACGCCGACGTGCTCGGCGGCTACGCGGACGAGCGGCTGATTGCGGCCGAGCGGCTGGTCAAGCTGCCCGAGGGCATAGACGAGGCGCAAGCTGCCGCCATGATGCTGCAAGGGATGACGGTGCGCTATTTGTTGCGCGAGACCTATCCGTGCACGGCCGACACGGTGATGCTGTTCCACGCCGCTGCAGGCGGCGTGGGGCTCATCGCCTGCCAGTGGGCCAAGGCGATCGGCGCGACCATCATCGGCACGGTCGGAAGCGCGGAAAAGGCGGCGCTCGCCAAGGAGAACGGCTGCACGCACGTCATCAACTACCGCACCGAGGACTATGTCGCGCGCGTCAAGGAGATCACCGGCGGACGCGGCTGCGACGTCGTCTACGACGGCGTCGGCAAGGACACGTTCCCGTCCTCGCTGGAGTGCCTCAAGCCGAAGGGGCTATGGGTCAGCTTCGGCAATGCGTCGGGGCCGGTGCCGCCGTTCGATCTGACGATCCTGTCGGCCATGGGCTCGCTCTATGCGACGCGACCCACCGTGATGACCTACATCGCGCGCCGCGAGGATCTTGTGGCCAACGCGTCCGAGCTGTTCGACATGGTTGCCAAGGGGGCGGTCAGGATCGCGCCGAGCCGCACATATTCCTTGAGCGATGCCGCCACCGCCCATCGCGATCTGGAAGCGCGCCGGACGACGGGGTCCATCGTGCTTTTGCCGTGAGCGTGCGTGCTAACCGGAGTTATGGTTAGCGGCACGTAAGCGTGAGGGTGAACAGGCACTTTCCGCGTGCATTGAAGCGGGTCGATTGCGCCACTTTGATGCGATTTTACGCGCCAATCTTCAGGTTTGGAAAGGTTTGATCCCTCCCGCGGCCGCGCGCCATTTACCATATGTCATGGGCTCACTGACATCCTCACCGCCACGTTGCCGCTCGGTCGCGAGCGGTAGGGGCGGCAGAGGGCACCGCTGATGCGACGCTCCCCAAGAGTAACTGGTGCACGAGTAATGCGTAATGGCACGACTTGAACTCAATCCGCACGGCGTCCAGGAGGCGGGAGCCCACGGCGGCACCTCGGACGCGCTCTTCCAGCTGGGTCTCGTCTACTGCGTCGGCCGCGATGTCGGCGTCGATCTGGTCGAGGCGCACAAGTGGTTCAACCTTGCAGCGCTACGCGGCAACGACGACGCCAGGCGCTACCGGCTCGAGATCTCGCGCGAGATGACGAAGCCGCAGATCTCGCGGGCCCAAAGGCTCGCGCGCGAATGGATGGCGGCGGCCCACTAAGCTTATCGTGCCGCCTATCCGTAGCGCTCAGCAGTCGCTGAATAGCGAGGTCATGCACTTCCACGTCTTGGACACGGCATTGCCGACGGCCTCGCCGGTCGACTTGGCGCCTTCGCTCACCGCATCCCCCGCCTTCTTGAGGCCCTTGCCCGACGCTTCGACCGTCTGCTTGGCGAGCTCCTCCACAGTCTGCGGCGGCGCGTCGGTTGGCGGCGCGGGCTCAGCGGGCGGTGGTACGCCGTCTGCAACGGCGGGGCTCTCCGGTGCGGCCGGCACCGGTGCGGTCGTGCCGATGGGTGGCAGTTCCTCGGCGGCGGCGGGCGTGAACATCACGGTCCTGGGCTCACCCGCACAGGGCTCGCCCTGCGTACGCCCGACGCTGCAGCTGGCGTGATTTCCGCTCTTGGCAAGCTCGGTAATGCAGAGCAGCTGCCCGCGCGAAGGAGGGGCGGCGGTCCCCGGCTCACTGGCGATGCTGCAGCGGTAGGTAGCCTCGGGCCCGGTGCAGGTGACGCAGTATTCCTGGGCGGCGGCCATGCCGGCCATGCCGCTGCACATGACGAGCATCATCCCTGTGCTGATCCGAAGGTGCATTCGGCTCATCGCTTTTTTTGTCGATTTTGGCCCGGCACGGTACGTTTATGCACGATGCGTCCATGAATCCGGGTCGTCAAGGGCCGCTCCCCGGCTTTGACCGCAGCTTGCAATCCCCAATTCGCGCATCTATTAGGGGGCTCGCCTACAAGGAGACGTGGCCGAGAGGCTGAAGGCGGCGGTTTGCTAAACCGTTATACGCTTTTAAAGGCGTATCGAGGGTTCGAATCCCTCCGTCTCCGCCATTTAAAATCTGCGCATTTAGCGTATTCTAACATCATGGAACCTATACTGCGCCAGCTCTCGGGACGAAGGCCCGTAGCATCGGTCCGGTAGTGCTGGCCCCTAGCCGGTAGGTTTTGATGGAAACGGTACTCGCGGCGCTTTTTACGCGGCTCGTTCGTCGCGGCTCTCTCACTGTCGTCACCGCCAGGCGGCAATGAGCTCGTCTTCGGCGATGGAACCGGCGAGGAGGTGCGCGTACGATTTGTCGACGCCGCCGCCGAGCGGGCCCTGCTCCTCAATCCCGAGCTACGGCTCGGCGAGCTGTTCATGGACAGCCGCCTGATCGTCGAGCGCGGAACCATCTACGACTTCCTCGTCCTCGTTTTGCGCGATTCGTCCTCGCTGCCCAAGCCGCTGGCGCTGCGCGTCATCAACTCCATCCGCTTCCTCAAGCGCCGCTCGATCAGCGACAACAAGCCCTGGCGCTCGCGGCGCAACGTGGCGCACCACTACGATCTCGACCATCGCCTCTACAAACTCTTCCTCGACAAGGACTTCCAATACAGCTGCGCCTACTTCGAGCATCCGGGCCAAAGCCTGGAAGAGGCGCAGCTCGCCAAGAAGCGCCTGATCACGTCCAAGCTGCTGGTCGAGCCGGGTAGCCGCGTTCTCGATATCGGCTCGGGCTGGGGCGGGCTTGGGCTCTACGTCAAACAGATGGGTGGCGCCGCCGACGTTCTGGGCGTGACGCTATCGACCGAGCAGTTGAGCGTGTCACGCGCGCGCGCCCGCGAGCACGGGCTCGAGAACCAGGTGCGCTTCGCCTTGCAGGACTACCGCGACGTCGAAGGCGACTTCGACCGCATCGTGTCGGTCGGCATGTTCGAGCACGTCGGCCCGCGCTACTACGACACCTACTTCCGCAAGTGCCGTGAGCTGCTGAAGCCCGACGGCGTGATGGTCATGCACACCATCGGCCTGCTCGAGGGGCCCTGGTATCCCAACCCCTGGTTCGACAAGTACATCTTCCCCGGCGGCCAGCTTCCGGCCCTGTCGGAGATCATTCCGGCGGTGGAGCGTGCGGGTCTCGTGGTAACGGACGTGGAATGCCTGCGCCTGCACTACGCGGAGACGCTGCGCGAATGGCGCAGGCGCTTCATGGCCAACCGCGACCAGGCGGCCGCACTCTACGACGAGCGCTTCTGCCTCATGTGGGAGTTCTATCTCTCCGCTTCCGAGGCTGCCTTCCGCTTCCAGAACGTGGCCATATTCCAGGTCCAGTGCGCGCGTCGCCAGGACGCCGTGCCGCTCACGCGCGACTACATCTTCGAGCGCATGCATGATCTGAGGATGCAGGAAGCGCAGAGCCTTCCCGGCGCGCCCTCTTTCGAGGCTTTGCCCCGGCGCAAGGCGCGCTGATCGCTCCTGCGCGAGGCCGGCGTGCCAAAGCGGCTCCCGGCTTGGAAACACCCCGGCATTTCTCTATAGTGGCCTCCCCAGGTAGTGGCTTGGGGTCAATCGAACACTGACGCCCAGGACAGGCGCCATCGTACCGGCGCGTGAGCGGTTCTGCACGCGTCAGTCGCGCGGCATGACGGCGCCGGAAGGTGGGGGCACGGTTCGTATGAGATGCCATCCATTACGGTGGTTGTGGGGGCTCATTCCGATCGTGATGCTGGGCTGGATCGCCGTCGACGTCGAGCGAGGCCGCATCGAGCACGATCTCGAGCAGCGCGCGACGCAGGCGCTGCGCCAGGCAGGCCACGGCTGGGCTTCCATCGCTTTTTCCGGCCGCGACGGCGTACTGGTGGGAACCGCGCCGAGGCGCGAGGCCTCCCGCGCGGCATTGGAGTTGGTGCGCGGCGTGTGGGGCGTGCGCTTCGTCGAGGGACGCACCCGGCTTGCCGAGAGGGCGGCGGCTATGGTGCTGCCGCTCCGCAACCCGGAGCGCGGCAGGTCCCGCAAAGACAGCCAGAAGAAGAATGCCCCGCCGCGAGATATGCCGCGAAAAGACGCGTCGCTGAGAGAGCTGTCGCAAAACGACGAGCCTCAAAAGGGCGAACCGCGCGGCGAGAAGACCGCGCTGCCGCCCCTCTCCGGCACCATCGCGGTGAGCGAGAGAGCCGATGCCACCGTCGCCGACGCGCTGCCCTTCGCGCTCGGCGCGACAGCCCCGGCGCCGATCGCGGAGCTTCATCCCGAGGCGGTGCCCGCCTGGGAGTCTGCGGTCGCGACGGCGGCGCCGGTCGAGCTGGATGCCGCGCAGCCCAACGTGCAAGACAATGAGTTGCCGACTGGTGCGCAAAAGCCACAAGACGCTGCGCGGCTCCCGTCGGTCGAGACGGCCGCGATCGCAGAGACGGCTGGCGAAGCGACCGAGGCCTGCAAGACGGCCGTGCAGACGATCAACGTCGCCGAGCCTGTGCGCTTCGCGCTCGGCAAAACGGCGCTCGATGCCGCCGACCGCGGCGTGCTGGACCGGCTCGCCGCGACGGCCGGATCCTGCCCCGAAGTGGGCCTCAAGGTCGTCGGGCATGCCGATGCGCGCGGCCCCGCCAAGCGAAATCTGGTGCTCTCGCAGCGACGCGCGCGCGCCGTCGTCGCGTATTTGATCCATAAGGGCATTGACGCCGGGCGCCTGGAGGCCGTTGGCTACGGCGAGGCGCGCCCCGTGGCGCCCAACGACACGGCCCAGAACCGGGCCAAGAACAGACGCATCGAGGTGGAACTCACGGGCGCGGCCGGCCAGGTCCCGCCGACAAGACAAGGAGCCGGCAATGGACTACCTGATCGCTAATCTCGCCTGGTACACAGCGGGGGCATTCGCCGCGGGATTCGTCATGGCCTGGATCGCTTGTGCGCGGGTCGACGGCTGACAGGTGCGTGGTGTAGGGGGAGTTTGACGTATGACTGAGCTGCTTTGGCAGACGATTTTTCTGCTGGCTGCCGCATTCTTTTTCGGTGCGGTCCTCGCTTGCGGTTTGAAGCGCCGGTTCTATTACGGCACCCCGGCCCGCGCTGCGGCGTCGCCGTCGGCATCGTCACCTGCAGGGACGGCGAACGCGGCGCAGCCCAAGATCGAAGTGGCCGCGCGGGCCGTGCCGGAGGGAGCGCGCTTCGAGCGCGCGCTGAGCGGGCAGACGAGCGCACCTGCCGCCGCGCCGGCCGCACCGGCAGGGCTCGTGGTTCCGCCGACGACGGTGAGGGTCGAGCCCGTCAAGGAGCCAGCACCTCAACCGGCGCCAGCCGCGAAACCGGCTGCGGCTGAGCCGGTCTCGGAGGGCATCCCCTTCGTTTCAGTCTCGCGAGGCTCGGGCGCGCCGGCCAAGGTCGAGGAGGGCGGCGCTGGTCCGAGCGACGACCTGACCCGCATCGATGGCGTCGACTCCAGCATGGAGCGGCGCCTGCGGGAGCTGGGCATCCGCCGCCTGCAGAATCTGGCCGCGCTGACTGCGGCCGATGTGAAAGGGCTGGGCGAGAGCTTGCACCTGGGTGGTCGGATCGAGCGCGAAGCCTGGGTCGGCCAGGCGCAGATACTTCTGGCCGGCGGCCAGACCTACTATTCGCGTCGCGTCGACGACGGCGTACCCGTTCCCGAAGGCGTCGACCCGGCGGCGGCTGTCGCGGAGGAAGCAGCCAAGCCTGCTCCGGCGCCCGCACCTCAACCGGCGCCGGCCGCGCAACCTGCCGCGCCTGAGCCGGTCGTCGAAGGCATCCCCTTCGTTTCGGTGTCGCGCGGCTCCGGTGCGCCGGCCAAAGTCGCGGAGGGCGGTGCCGGACCGAGCGACGACTTGACCCGCATCGACGGCGTCGACTCCAGCATGGAGCGTCGGCTCCGCGAACAAGGAATCCGCCGCCTGCAGGATCTGGCCGCGTTGACGCCCGCGGACGTGAAGGGTCTGGGCGAGAGCTTGCATCTGGGCGGCCGGATCGAGCGCGAGACCTGGGTCGGCCAGGCGCAGATTCTTCTGGCCGGCGGCCAGACCTACTATTCGCGGCGCGTCGACGACGGCGTGCCCGTTCCCGAAGGCGTCGACCCTGCGGCGGCTGTCGCGGAGGAAGCGGCCAAGCCCGCTCCTGCGCCCGCCGCGCCAGCTGCGCCGGCACCGGCCGCGCCGCCTGTCGCACCCGAGCCGGTCGCAGAGGGCATTCCGTTCGTCTCGGTGTCGCGAGGCTCCGGCGCGCCTGCCAAGCTCGAGGAGGGCGGCGCCGGTCCGAGCGAGGATCTCACCCGCATCCATGGCATCGATGCGGGGATGCAGGGGCGCCTGAAGGAGCTGGGCATCCGCCGCTTGCGCGATGTTGCCGGGCTGACACTCGCCGACGTCAAGGGGCTGAGCGCGACCTTGGGTGTCGGAGACCGTGTCGAGGAGGAGAAATGGGTCAGCCAGGCGCAGATCCTGGCTGAGGGCGGAGACACCAACTACTCACGCCGCGTCGATCACGGCATCTCCATGCCCGCCGGTACCGATCCGGCGGCGCGTGCGGCTGCCGAGGAGGCTTCTGCGCCGGCAGCGGCACCGGCTGATGCTCCTGTTCCTGCTCCGCAGCCGGTCGCGGCCGCCCAGCCGGCGCCTTCGCCTGCGCCCGCACCTGCGGCGGCCGGAAACGGCTTTCCGACAAGCAATGTCTCGCATTTGCGCTCCGTGCGCTCGGAGGCCTTCCTGGGCGAGGAGGGCGCGCGCGGTCCCCGCCCCGCCGGCGCCGGCGACGACCTCAAGCGCATTCGCGGCATCGGCGTGCTGATCGAGAAGAAGCTCAACTCGCTCGGCATCTCCCATTACGAGCAGATCGCCAACTGGACGGGTGCGGACATCGAGCGCATCAGCCGGCTGCTCGACTTCAAGGGGCGCATCGAGCGCGAGAACTGGATCGAGCAGGCACGCATTCTCGCGACCGGCGGGCAGACGGAGTTCTCGCGCCGCGGTGGATGAGCCGGTGCGGTCAGGCGCGCTGTTGACGCTCGGGCAACGTCTGGGGGAGCATTGTCGCGCCCTTGACAGCCCCAGCGAGCGCTCCTGATGACCATCCCAGCCACCACGCCGGCCGACGACGACGAGCGCGCCATCGTGGATCTGATGCGCACGCCCGCCACGTACGGCGAAGGTGTCGAGCGCGTCGATGTCGTCGAGACCCACATCGGGCGCGTGTTCCTGGCGGGCGACGAGGCCTACAAGCTGAGGAAGCGCGTTCACCTGCGCTTCGTCGACTTCTCGACGCTCAACGCGCGCCACGCCGCTGCCATCCGCGAGATCGAGCTCAACCAGCCACACGCGCCCCACATCTATCTCGGCCTCGTGCCCATCGTGCGCACGCCCGAAGGGCGCCTGCAACTCGGCCCCGGCGGCGAGCCGGTCGAATGGGCCGTGCACATGCGCCGCTTCCCGCAGGAGGCGGTGCTCAGCCATCGCGAGGAGGTCGGTCCGCTCAGCGAGGACCTCGCCAAGGCGCTCGCCGACATGATCGCGCGCTATCACCAGGACAGCCCCGTTCGCGACGGGTGCGACGGCGCCCGCATCCTCGCGCCCGTCGTGCATCAATTGTCGAGCGCGCTCTCCTACGGCAATGCCGATGTCGCGGACAGTCTCGTCGCGACCTTCGAGCGCCTCTCACCGCTGCTGATCGAGCGTGGCAACGCCGGCTGCGTGCGCCGCTGCCACGGCGATCTCCACCTCGGCAACATCGTGCTCATCGACGATATTCCCGTGCCCTTCGATGCGCTGGAGTTCAGCGAGGCGCTGGCCACCATAGACGTCCTGTACGACCTCGCCTTCCTGCTCATGGACCTCGACGCGCGCAACGACCGGCCGGCGGCAAACGCTGTTCTGAATTCCTACGTCGCCTTCGAGCCCATCGGCGGCGAGATCGAGGGTCTGGCCTGCCTGCCCCTGTTTCTCGCCTGTCGCGCCGCCGTGCGTGCCGTCGTGGCGATGGCCCGCACCGAGCAGGTTGCTGCCGAGGAGCAGGGCGAGCTCCGCGCCGAGATCCGCCGCAACGCGGCGCTGGCGCGCGCCTATCTCGCGCCCGCGCCGCCGCTCGTCATCGCCGTGGGCGGGCTCTCGGGCACCGGCAAGTCGACGCTGGCAGCGCATCTCGCGCCGCTGATCGGGGCGGCACCCGGCGCCCTGCTCGTCCGCAGCGACGTGGAGCGCAAGCGGCTGTTCGGCGTGCCGGAAACGCAACGGCTCGATCGTCAGCACTACCGCATCGGCACGGCACAGCGCGTCTATTCCATCGTGGAGGACATCGCGCGCCGCGCGCTCGGCGCTGGGCACGCGGTCATCGTGGATGCCGTGTTTGCCAAACCCGAGGAGCGCACTGCGATCGAGGCGATCGCGCAGGAGTGCGGCTGCGGCTTCGTTGGCTTGTGGCTGACGGCTCCGGCGGACCTGCTCATCGAGCGCGTCGAGCACCGCCAAGGCGACGCCTCCGATGCGGACCGCCGCGTCGTGAAGGAGCAGCTGGGCTACGACCTCGGTGATATCGGCTGGACCATGGTCGATGCCGGCGGGACGACCTTACAGAGTCTCGAGGCGGCCGAGCAGGCGTTGCGCGCTGCGGGCGTCACTCTGGCGGAACAAGCACCGCCGCACCCGTGAGCTTGCCCGCCCTCAGTCTTGCGATCGCCGCGTTCGCTTCTTCCAGATCGAACAGGGTCACGTGCGGCTGGATGGGAATACGCGGGGCAATCTCGAGAAAATCCACTGCATCCTGGCGCGTGAGATTGGCGACCGATCGCACCACGCGCTCGCCCCAGAGCAGCGAATACGGCATCTGGGGAATGTCAGTCATGTGAATGCCGCCCAGCACCAGCGTGCCGCCTTTGACCAGGGCCTTCAGCGCCAGCGGCACCAGGGGCCCGACGGGGGCGAAGATGATGGCTGCGTCGAGAGGCTTGGGCGGCAGCTCCTCCGAAGAGCCGGCCCACGTGGCGCCGAGCTCGCGCGCCAGCTTTTGCGCGCCCTTGTCGCCCTTGCGGGTGAAGGCATAGAGATCCTGTCCGTGGAACACGGAGAGCTGCGCGACGATGTGGGCGGCGGCGCCGAAGCCGTAGATGCCGAGGCGACGAGCGCAGCGCACCAGCTTCCAGGCGCGATAGCCGATGAGGCCCGCGCACATCAAGGGCGCGGCCTCCGCGTCGCTGTACTCGGGCGGAATGGCAAAGACGTAGTCGGCATCGGCGGTGGCATACTGAGCGTAGCCGCCGTCGATGGTGTAGCCGGTAAATCCGGGCTTGTCGCACAGGTTCTCCCGTCCACTACGGCAGTAGGCGCAGCGCCCGCACGTCGACCCGAGCCATGGCACGCCGACCCTGTCGCCGATCTTGAAGCCGCGCACCCCGGCACCGATGGCGACGATGCGCCCGATGATCTCGTGGCCGGGGATGACGTGCGGCTTGGGGTGGTCGAGATCGCCGTCGAGGACGTGCAGATCCGTACGGCAAATGCCGCAAGCCGCGACACGGATGAGCACATGCCCACGCTTGGGCGCGGCGACCGGCCGCTCGACGCGCTCTAAGGGCGCGCCGGCGTGGGCAAAGGCCATGGCGAGCATGCGCTTGGGCAACGGCTCGGGCAACCGCGGACGCTTGCTGGCTGTCCGCGGGCTCTTCCGCGTCTTTTTGGCAGGGGTCGTTCGGGATGCGCCCAAGCTCTACACCAACTCAAGTGTGGACGGCGCGGCGATCTTCAATACGCCCTCGGCGAAGCGCGCCTCGATCTTGCTGCCATCGATCGTATCCGGCAACCGCAAAGATGGCCCAATGAGATGAATGAAAAACAACCATTGGCCGGTTAAGAGCGTGTGTCGGATTCGTCGCATCGTGTATCAATGTGTGAAAGCCACCCGCGCGAGAAAAGGGGGCGGCACGCCGGGAATTTTCGCATGACCAAGAAGAGCCCGATCAAAGCCGCAGCTTCCGCGGCAAGTACCGCCCGGGACGTGCGCGCGGCGCGTGCCGAGGAGGAGCTGCTGCGCTCGGAATCGCAGATCGCGGCCATCCTCGCCATCGCCGCTGACGCCATCATCGCGCTCGACAACGATCTCCGCATCACGCAGTTCAACAATGGAGCCTGCACGATCTTCGGCTACGCCAAGGACGAGGCGCTGGGGTGCCCCCTCGAATGCTGCTCCCGCAGCGCTTCCGCGCCGCGCACGCCCAGCACATCCGCAACTTTGCCGGCGGCAGCGTGGCGGCACGACGCATGGGCGAGCGCGCCGAGATTTTCGGATTGCGCAAGGATGGCAGCGAGTTTCCCGCCGAAGCCTCGATCGCCCAGCTTTCCATTGGCGACGGCCACGTCTATCTGGCGGTTCTGCGCGATGTCACGGAACGCAAACGCACCGAGACCTTGCTGGCGCAGAGCAGGGACGACCTCGAGGTTCGCGTCGCCGAGCGGACCAAGGCGCTGGAGGAGGAGAGCCGGCGGCGCGAGGAGACGCAAACCGCGCTGATTCAGGCGCAGCGGATGGAGGCGTTCGGCCAGCTCACCGGCGGGATCGCGCATGATTTCAACAATCTGTTGACGATCGTGCTCGGCAATCTGGAGCTTTTGGAGCCTCGGCTCGAGGCTGATGACGAGCGTGCGCTTCTGGGTCGTGCGACGGATGCGGCGCAAATGGGCGCGCGGCTCACCTCGCGACTCTTGTCGTTCGCGCGGCGGCGGCGCCTGGCTCCGGCAGTTCTCAACCTGAACGATCTGGTGCTCGGTCTGGCCGAGTTGCTGAAGCGGTCGCTCGGCGAGCACGTGACGCTGACGACAGTGCTGGCGGGTAACCTGTGGCCGACGCGGGCCGACTCAAGCGAGGTGGAGAATGCCGTCCTCAACCTCGCCATCAATGCGCGCGATGCCATGCCGAGAGGCGGTAAGCTCGTCATCGAGACGCGCAACGCGACGATCGATGAGGATGCCGCCAAGACCGAGCCGGGGCTTCGGCCGGGCGACTACGTGCGCATCTCCGTCAGTGACTCCGGCACGGGTATGGACGCTGAAACGCTCAAGCGTGCCTTCGAGCCTTTCTTCACGACCAAGGAGGGTCGAGGCACCGGCCTCGGCCTCAGCACAATCTATGGTTTTGCCCGTCAGTCGGGGGGAAACGTCACCATCAAGAGCGCAGCCGGGGCGGGCACCACGGTCAACCTCTATTTGCCGCGCGATACCGCCGTGGCGTCGACGTCTACTGAAGCCATGCCGAGCGTGCCGCTATCGGCGAACAATGAGACCGTTCTCGTCGTCGAGGACGACCCCAAGCTGCGCGAGCTGACGCTGCAGCGTATCGAGGGTCTCGGCTATGTGGTGCTGGAGGCGGCGGATGCGGTGGAGGCCATCGAGGTGCTGGAGCGCGAGTCCGGCATTGCGCTGGTTTTCAGCGATATCGTTCTGGGTCGCGGCATGTCGGGTTTCGGGCTGGGCCGCTGGGTGCGGTCCAACAAGCCCGACATCGAGGTCTTGCTCACCACGGGCTACGCTTCGGACGCGGTCGGCGGCGAGCACACCAAGGACGAGTTCGAGATCCTGCACAAACCCTATGGCCGCTCGGCCCTGGCGCTGGCGCTCAAGAGCTGCCTGGAGGCCGGTCAGAGCCGGCGCACCTCGCCGGCAAAGACGTAGCCCACACCGCGCACGGTCTTGACGAGCTTGGGAACCTCGCCCTGCTCGATCTTCTTGCGCAGCCGCGCCACCAGTCCGTCGATGGAGCGGTCGAGCGGCGTCCAGTCGTGTCCCTTGAGCAGGTCCATCAGCTCATCACGCGACAGCACCCGACCCGGGCGCTCGACGAGGACAGAGAGCAGGTTGAACTCCGCGGTCGTAAGCTCGCAGACCGCCCCTTCCGGCGATTTGAGCTCGCGCCGCACGGGGTCGAGCGTCCAGCCGTCGAAGGAATAACGCGTGCCACGCTCGCTTGCGGGCGCGCCGGAACCCGGCTCGGCGCCAGGGGAGCCGTAGCGGCGCAGCACCGCCCGGATCCGGGCCAGCACCTCGCGCATGTGGAAGGGCTTGGCGATGTAGTCGTCGGCGCCGAGCTCGAGCCCGACCACGCGGTCGATCATGTCGCCTTTGCCGCTGATCATGACGATGGGCACATTGTGCTTGGCGCGCACCTGGCGCGCGAGCGTGAAGCCGTCCTCGCCCGACAGCCGCACATCGAGCGTGACGAGATCGACCGGCTGGGTGTCGAGATGGGACATCAGGCCCGCTCCATTCTCGGCCTCGGAAACAGCAAAGCCCTCCGGCTCCAGGCCGGCGCGCAGAAGCGCACGGACCTCGGCTTCATCGTCGACGACCAGGACGTGAACGGGGGCTGGACCCGGCATCTCGACTCCGCATTGCGGCCCCGGCCGGGCCTGGTTGGGCTGGATTGAGGTCCGGCCCGCCGAACCCCGATACAGTCGCGCACAATTTCTCACAAGCGCAACACATGGGCGCGGCTTGCGGCTGGTTACCTGGGCTCAAATAGGACTTAGCGAAGGAACCGACAATGCTGGCCATGACCCTGTCGCCGGACCTGGTGGTCAAGAGGGACGTCTTCGATGTGCCCACGGAGACGCCGAGCGGCGCGCGGACGATGGACCAGCGGCTCAGGGCGGCCGCGCCGCGGGTGCTACAGGCCCGCGAGCACGTTTTCTTCGAAGGCGACGCCAAGGACCACGTCTATCTGGTCGAGAAGGGGACGGTTTGTCTCTACAAGACGTTATCCGACGGACGCCGCCAGATCGTCGATTTCGCCTATCCGGGCGATCTCATCGGACTGGGCATCCCGGGCGACCATGTCTTTTCGGCGCAGGCCATCGGCCTGACGCGGTTGCGCTCCTTGCCGGCCGGGCTCCTGCACGACTTGGCCAAGCACGATCCCCAGGTCGGCATGCAGCTCTACCGCGCGCTCGCCGACCAGCTTCTCGCGGCGCGCGATCTTCTTCTGACAGTGGGCCAGCGCAACGCCACGGAGCGGCTTGCCGCGCTGCTGCTGGCGCTGTCCCGGCGCAACGAGCGCAACGGCGCCGATCCCGCGCGCATCGCCTTGCCGATGACGCGCGCCGACATCGCCGACTTCCTGAGCCTCACCATCGAGACGGTGAGCCGCACTTTCACCAAGCTACGGCTGTGCGGGATGATCGACCTAGTGCAAAGCTCGCTCGTCGTCATCCGCGACCCGGCGGCTCTGGAGCGGCTCGCCTCGGGAGAGGTTCAGGGGGCGAAATGAGCTTTGTCGATGCGGCACCTGCCGCGGTCTGCGAACGCGTTGGCTCAAAGCAGCTTGCCGAGCTGAAGGAGCTTCGGTGCGCAGGGTTGGGGATCGATGCGATGGGCGAAGCGCTGAAACGGTATTGGTTTGTTGCCGGTGTGATGCGCGAGCCGCACGATCTTCTTGCCCCGATCGGCCAGTTGCGCGCGAGCGGAATTCCGGACAATGGTCTGCTGATTGTCGCCAACCATCGCAGCGAGGACGCGCGCAAGGCCGTCGACGGAACGGAAGCGGGCCCGGTTCCGGTCGTCTGTGTGCACGGCGACGAACCCGTTCGTGTCGAGCCCTCGCGTAAGCTCTCCCCCGCGCTCGGCACGCTGCTCGCGGCCATGAGAGGTCGCGGCGAGCAAACCGCCGGCCAACACGACAGCCAGTCTCAGGTCTATGCCCAGTTGCGCCAGGACATTGCCGATGGCGCTGTGGTGCTGTTCGCCAGTGTTGCGGATCCCGACGAGCAGCTCGTCGGTGCCCGCATACTCCTGCGCGCCAACTGCGAGTGCGTTTTGACGCACGAGATCGCGGCATAAGGCACGGGGACAAAGGTGCGGCGTTTTTGCCTTTGTCTTAAGGCTGTCGCAACCTCATCTCTACTTAATCGACAATCTCAAACCGCTGCCCACCCGGCAGGCGCCATCTTCCTTGCGAGGTGCGGTCTCCGCCATGACTATCCGCAATCTCGGACATCTGCTTGCTCCCGGATCTCTGGCCTTCATCGGCGCGAGTCCCGAGCCGGGAAGCGTCGGTGCCATCGTCACGGCCAACCTGCGCGCGGGCGGCTTCAAGGGACCGCTGTGGCTCGTCAATCCGCGCCACGCGCGCATCGGCAGCGAGCGCTGCTACGCGACGCCCGCCGATCTTCCCGGCGTTCCCGATCTCGCTGTGATTGCCACGCCGCCGGCGACGATCCCGCGGTTGATCGCGGAGCTCGGCGAAAAGGGCACGCGCGCCGCCGTCGTCATCACCGCGGGCATCAGCGGTGACTTGCGCCGCGACATGCTCGAGGCGGCGCGGCCCTATTGCCTGCGCATCCAGGGGCCCAACTGCCTCGGTCTTCTGCGTCCGCCCATCGGGCTCAACGCCTCGTTCGGCAACAGCATGCCGCTTAAGGGCGATCTGGCCTTTCTGTCCCAATCGGGCGCGCTCGTCACCGCGATCATCGACTGGGCGGCGACGCGCGACATCGGCTTCTCGCATGTCATCTCGATGGGCGACATGGCCGACGTCGACTTCGGCGACCTGCTCGACTATCTGGCCGGCGATGCGGAAAGCCGCGCCATCCTGCTCTACATGGAGCAGCTCACGCACGCGCCGAAATTCCTCTCGGCTGCACGCCGCGCCGCGCGCGCCAAGCCGGTCATCGTCCTGAAGGCGGGGCGCAACGCCACGGCTGCCAAGGCTGCGTCCTCGCACACCGGCGCGCTCGCCGGCTCGGACGCCGCCTATAACGCCATCTTCCGCCGTGCCGGCCTGCTGCGGGTGAAGGAACTGGGCGAGCTGTTCGGGGCCGCCGAGATGCTGTCGCCGCCGCCGCCGCTGTTGGGCGAGCGCCTTGCCATCCTCACCAACGGCGGCGGCGCCGGTGTGCTGGCGGCCGACAGCCTCGCCGATGAAGGTGGGGTGCTCGCATCGTTATCGCCCGAGACCAAGGACGCGCTCGACTCGGTGCTGCCGGCCACCTGGTCCAAGGGCAATCCCATCGACATTATCGGCGACGCCGGTCCCGACCGCTACGCCGCGTCCATCGACGCCGTTCTTGCCGACGGTGCGAACGATGCGGTGCTCGTGATGAACTGCCCGACGGCGCTCGCTTCCAGCGACGAGGCCGCCGGCGTGGTGATCGCGGCCGACGCCAAGCGCAAGGCAGCGCACCGTCCGTCCAAACCCGTTCTGACCAACTGGCTGGGTGACGGCGGCGCCGCGCGCAGCCGTGCGCTGTTCTCGGCCGCGGGCATCCCGACCTTCGAGACGCCCGATGCGGCGATTACCGGCTTCATGCAGCTCGTCCATTACAGGCGCGCGCAGGAGGAGCTGATGCAGACGCCGCCGTCGCTGCCGGGCGGGATGCACTTCGACCACGACCGCGCGCAAAAGATCCTCAATGAGGCGCTGCGCGCCGGGCGGGAGATCCTTTCGGAGGTGGAGGCCAAAGCCCTGTTGTCGGCCTACGGCGTTCCCGTGGTCCGCACCGAGATCGCGGAGGATGCCGAGGGTGTCGGGAGGATCGCCGCCGATATCCTGAAGGACGACACGGCCTGCGTGGTGAAGATCCTGTCCGACGATATCTCGCACAAATCGGACGTCGGCGGCGTGCGTCTTGCCATCAAGAGTGCCGAGGAGGCGCGCGAGGCGGCGCGTGCCATGCTCGCCAAGGTGCACGACCTCAAGCCGGAGGCGCGTATCCGCGGCTTCACGGTGCAGCCGATGGTCAGCAGGCCGCACGCCCACGAGCTGATCGTCGGCATGAGCGAGGACCAGACCGTCGGCCCGCTCATGATGTTCGGCGCCGGCGGGACGGCGGTCGAGGTGATCGCCGACACGGCGCATGCACTGCCGCCGCTCGACTTGAAGCTTGCACGCACGCTCATTCACGAGACGCGCATCTACCGCCTGCTCGAGGGCTATCGCGACCAGCCGCGCGTCGATCTCGCCGCCATCGCGCTGGCGCTCGTGCGCGTGAGCTACCTGGTCGCCGCGCACGCGGAGATTCGCGAGCTCGACATCAATCCGCTGCTGGCCGACGAGAACGGATGCGTTGCGCTCGATGCGCGCGTGCGCATCGCCGACCCCGCGGTGTCGCCGCGCAAGCCCATAGCGATACGCCCTTATCCGGTCGAATGGGAGGAGACGACCGAGCTCGCCGGCATCGGCCGCGTCGACATCCGTCCAATCCGCCCCGAGGACGAGACGCTTTACGCGCTGTTCTTTTCCAGCATCACACCGGACGACATCCGCATGCGCTTTTTCACCGCCAATCCCGACTTGTCCTTCAAGTTTCTGGCGCGGCTGACGCAGATCGACTACGCGCGCGAGATGGCTTTCGTGGCGATTGCGGCCGACACGGGCGAGCTTTTGGGCGTGGCGCGCCTCATCGCCGATCCCGACTACACGAAGGCCGAGTATGGCGTGCTGGTGCGTTCCGATCTTAAGGCCAAGGGGCTCGGCTGGCGCCTGATGCAGCACCTCATCGCCTATGCGCAAAACGAGAAGCTCGACGAGCTCTATGGCGAAGTGCTGGCCACCAATACGACCATGCTGCGGATGTGCTCCGAGATGGGGTTCGAGATTGGGGCGGATGCGCGCGATGCCGGCATACGCACCGTGCGCCTCAAGCTCGGCAGCGCTGCGCTGGCGGCGTGCGCTCAGATGGTCTCGTGAGGCCCCTGCGATTGATCCCGATCAACGCCTGGCCTGCGTCGGCTGCCATGATGCCCCAGCTCGATGGCAACGATAGGGGAACGCGTATGATGGGTGGGCGACGCACGGCAACACGCGGCACGCTCCTGGCCCTCGCTGCGGCTGGGATGGTGACATCAGGCGCGCGCGCCGCCGAGCCGTGGGAGCAGGTGCTCGCCCAGCAGCTCGAGGCGGAGCAGAAGTGCACATTGACGACGACCTACAACGTGCATGAGTTTCCGCTGGGCGACCAGATGGTGCTGTCGGGCAAGGTGCGCTGCTACGACGGGCGCGAGTTCGACTTCTCGCAGAAGAAGAACCACCTCAAGTTCGACATCAAGGCCTGCGAGCCGACCGTCTGCTAGGACGGCGCTCACTCGGCGCGCGGGGTGGAATCTTCTACGGCACTCTGAGGTTTGCCCGGCGCGTCGGGGCTGTCGCTGTCCTGGATGGCGCGCCAGCTCGCGCCTTCGAGATCCTCGAACTGGCCTGAGCGCAGCGCCCACAGGAAGGCGGCAAGTCCCAACAGGCCCAAGACCAGCGCAGCGGGGATGAGCCAGGCCAGCGCCGTCATGACCGCGGCTCCTGCAGCGGCGGCATGCCCGTTGCCAGCCGCACGGTGCGCAGGCGCAGCGCGTTGCCGGTGACGGCGATGGAGGACGCGGACATAGCCAGCGCCGCGATCAGCGGCGTGACGAGGCCCGACATCGCGAGCGGAACGAACAGCGCGTTGTAGCCGAGCGCGATGGCGAAGTTCTGCAGCGACATGGCGCGGGCGCGGCGGGCCACGGCGATCGTCTCCAGCACCGGTGCAAGGCGCGCGCCCTGGAAGATGGCATCGGCCGCCGTCTGGCTGATGTCGGCGGCGCTGGCCGGCGACAGCGAGGCGTGGCCCGCGGCCAGCGCCGGCGCGTCGTTCAAACCGTCGCCGATCATCAGGACCTTGTGACCACCCGCACTCAGAGCGTCGATGCGGGCGATCTTGCCATCGGGGCGGACGCCGGCGCGCCACGTGTCGATGCCGGCGGCGGCAGCGGCGGACGCAACGGCTTTGGGGCGGTCGCCCGACACGAGCTCGACGGCGTAGCCGGCATCCTTGAGCGCGGCCACGGCGGCGCGCGCGTCGGGGCGTAGCGCGTCCTCGAAGCGGAAGGAGACGGGCGCATCGGCGCCGCGGCGGAACCACAACGTGGCATCGGTATCGCCCGCGCCATCGGCAATCCCGACCCATTCGGCTGAGCCCAGCCGCTCCTCGCCGGAGGGCGTATCCGCAACGAGCCCGGAGCCCGCCTCCTCGCGCACGGCGTTGCGCCAGGCGGGCGCTAAGCCGCGCGCGCTTGCCGCGGCGACGATGGCCTTGGAATAGGGGTGACGGCTGTGGACGGCCAGCGAGGCGGCCTGCCTCAGCACGTTCGCGTCGAGGGCGCGGGGATCGATGAGGCGCGGCACACCGAGCGTGAGCGTGCCGGTCTTGTCGAGGACGATCGCATCGGTCTCGGCGAGGCGCTCCAGAGCGTCCGGCGCCTTGACGATCACTCCCTTGGCGAACAGGCGTCCGGTGGCGGCCACCTGCACGGCCGGGACGGCGAGCGCCAGCGCGCACGGGCAGGTGATGATGAGCACGGAGATCGCGATAGTGAGCGCCTGCTCCCAACCGGCGCCGGCGAGCATCCAGCCAACGAACGTGACCGCGCCGAGGATGTGCACGGCGGGGGCATAGATACGTGCTGCGCGGTCGGCGAGGCGCACGTAGCGGCCGCGCCCCTGCTCGGCCGCCTGCATGAGCCGCGCGATTTCGGCGATCAGCGTGCCCTCGTCGGTCGCCGTCGCCACCACCTCGATGGGCGTCGTGATATTGACGGTGCCGGCGTGCACCGTCGCTTCGGCGTGCACCACGCGCGGGATGGTCTCGCCGGTGATCAGGCTCTCCTCGATCTCGCTCGTTCCCGAGACGACGCGGCCGTCGATGGGGATGCGCTCGCCTGCCGCGACCAGCACGCGCATGCCGGGCATGAGCGCGCGAGCCGGCATCCGGCGCGGCTTCCCGTCCTCGCCCATCACGGTCGCGGCCAGCGCCTTGAGCCCCAGAAGGTTCTCGGCCGCGCCCTTGGCGCGCACGCGCACGCTTTCGTCGAGATAGCGGCCGATGAGCAGGAAGAACGTGAGCATGATGGCAGCGTCGAAATACACCTGGTCGCCACCGCGCAGCGTCTGAAACAAGCTCATGGCCGACGCCAGCACGATGCCCAGCGAGATCGGCACGTCCATGTTGAGGCGCCCCGCCCGCAGCGCGACCGCGGCCGAGCGGAAAAACGGCTGGCCGGCATAGACGATGGCCGGCAGCGCAATCAACGCCGACAGCCAGTGGAACAGGGCCGCGGCGGAATGGTCCATGTCGCTGGCAAGACCGGCCCACACCGACACCGACAGCAGCATCACGTTGGCGGCGGCAAAGCCGGCGACACCGAGGCGGCGCAAGAGGTCGGACGTTTGCGCCCGCGCCGCATCGTCGGGCACGTAGGCGGCCTCGGCCGCATGAAATCCGGCGCGGTCCAGCGCGGCGACGAGGCGCTCAGGCTCGGTGGCGGAGGCGTCGTAGCTGGCGGTCACGCGCTTGGCCGACAGATTGGCGCGCGCGCTTTCGACACCGGGCGTGGCCGTCAGCGCCTTCTCGACGGCTGCCATGCAGCTGCCGCAGCGCATATTCTCGACGATGAGGGTGACCGTCTGGTGTGCGTGCGCAGGCTCGAAGCGGGCAGCATCCGACTGCCGCCCGCCGACGACCTTCAGCACTGGCTTTAAGGTTTGATCCATACCCGCCGCCGCAATTCATAGAGGGTCGGGTCCTGTTGATCGGGCGCTTTGCGCTGCGCCGTCAGGTCGACCGTCCACCAGCCGGCGTCGAGGCCCGCGGCATCGACCTCGTAGCTGCCCGTGCCCGTCGGCGCGAGCATGAGCTGCTGGTCGAAGCGGGTCGTCGCCGGCCGCTGCACCTGCGCGGTGACCGTGAGACCGGAGACGGCCTGCCCGGATGCATCCGTGAGCGTGACGCGCAAGCGCTGCGTCTCGGGTACGTAGCTGAGCTCATCGCGCCAGCCGAGCTTGGCCTGGGCCGCGGCAGCAGCGACGCGCCCGTTGTAGGCAATGCCCTTGCGATAGGCGTCGTCGGTGTCGAGCCCGCCGAAGGTCGACTCGGCCTTGTAGACCATGATGCCGTTGACGGCGAAAATAACGGCGAAGAAGCCGATCAGGTAGAGGAGGACATGGCGGCCGTTCAAGGCACGCGTGCTGGTAGGCTGGGAGCTACTCATGACTGGGCCCCATGAATGCCGCCTCGTGGTAGGTCTTGCTGCCGTCGGCCGTATCGGTCACCACGAACTGAAACGGCGTCGACGTGCCGGTGAGGTCGTCGTGCTCGCTCTTGGGAACGGTGACGTGCACCTTGAGCGCGCGCAGGTTGTCGGTGACGACGTCGATCTTGGGATTGCTGCCCTCGAGGCCGACGATTGCGAGCTTGGCGCCCTCGAGCCCGTCGGTCGAAAGCTGGAACGTGCGCTTTTCGTGCAGCTTGTTGAGGATCTTGACTGTGTAGCCGTTGCGCAAGCCGCCGTCGGAGAGCTGCACGTAGAGCGGCTGGCGGTCGTGCAGCACGTTGATATCGAGCACGGTCCGGTTGAGGAAGGCCCACAGCATGATGGAGGTAACGATCGCCATCAGCGACGCATAAAGGATAGTGCGCGGGCGGATGAGGCGTAGCGGCGCGCGGTCGTGGTGGGAGGCGGCATCGAGGTTCTGGAAGGTGTCGTAGGCGATCAGATTCCTGGGCCGCTCGACGCGATCCATGATCTCGTTGCAGGCATCGATGCACAGCGCGCACTGGATGCACTCGAGCTGCACGCCGTCGCGGATGTCGATGCCCATCGGGCACACGGCGACGCAGGCCTTGCAGTCGATGCAGTCGCCGCGGTTCTCCCAGCTCTGGCCCTTCTTGTGGGGCCCACGCGGCTCGCCGCGATAGCCGAGATAAGAGATGAGCAGCGAATCCTTGTCGAACATCGCGCTCTGGATGCGCGGCCAGGGGCACATGTAGATGCAGACCTGCTCGCGCGCGATGCCGCCGAGCAGATAGGTCGTCGCGGTGAAAAGGCCGAGAAAAACGTAAGCGATGGTCGGTGCATCGCCCTGCACCAGCTCGACGGCGAGGGTGGGGGCGTCGCGGAAGTAGAAGACGAGGGCGCCGCCGGTCGTGACCGCGACCAGAATCCAGCTGATGTGGGTTGCCGTCTTCTTCCAGATCTTTTCGAACGTCCAGCGGCTGTTATCGAGGCGGATGCGGGCGTTGCGGTCGCCCTGCCAGAAGCGCTCGACGACCACCATCAGGTCGGTCCACACGGTCTGCGGGCACGTGTAGCCGCACCACATGCGCCCGGCGAGCGAGGTGACGAGGAAGAGGCCGAGGGCCGACAGGATCAGCAGTCCCGTGATGTAGTAGAGTTCCTGCGCCCAGATCTCGATCGGGCCGAAGAACAGCCGCTGATTGGCGAAATCCAAAAGGAACGCCTGGTTGGGCAGGCTCGGGCCGCGGTCCCAGCGGATCCACGGCAGCAGATAGTAGATGCCGAGCGTGATCACCATCACCGCCCATTTGACCTTGCGGAAGGTGCCGTGCGCGAGCTTGGGATAGATCTTCTGGCGCGTGGCATAGGAAGTGCGCCGCTCTTTGGACGCCACCGCGGTGACGTCGATCTGCGCGACCCCAGGTGCTGCCTCGAGCGCTGCCTCGGCCGCCGCCGTCTCGGGCACGATATAGGCAGCTGGTTTCATCATGGTCATGCTCGGCTCCCGCCGGGGCCTCTGCGGCTCTGCGTTGCAGTCAGACGGACACTTCGCCGTGCCTCTTGGCCGAGTCCGGATGGGCTCGACTATTGGCCGCCGCCCAGGGCGTGCACGTAGACGGTCAGCATCTTGATCGTAACCGGGTCGAGGCGTCCGGCCCAATTCGGCATGACACCGCCGCGGCCCGTCTGAATGGTCTTCTCGATATCGGATGCCTTGCCGCCATAGAGCCAGATCCCGTCGGTCAGATTGGGTGCGCCCAGCTCCGGGTTGCCCTTGCCGTCCTCGCCGTGGCAGGCGGAGCAGTTGTCTGCAAACAGTGTAGCACCCCGCTGAGCCGCGGCCTCATCAGTGGCATGCCCCGACAGCGACAGCACATACTGCGCCGCGTCTTTGATCTGGTCAGGCTGCAGGATGCCGTCCAGGCCGAAGCGTGGCATCGCCATCTGGCGGGTATCGGGATCGGCGGAACGGATGCCGTGCGTGATGGTCTGCTGGATGGCCTCGGGCGTCCCGCCCCACAGCCAATCGTCGTCGTTCAGGTTGGGATAGCCCGGCGCTCCCTGCGCGCCCTTGCCGTGGCAGGGGCCACAGTTGTCGCCGAACACCGCCGCGCCGCCCGCCATCACGAACGGCATCAGATCCTGGTTCTTCTCGATGTCGGCCAACGGCGTGGCGGCGATCTGGTCGAAATACTTGGCCTGCTCCGCCTTGGCGGCTGCGACCTGCTTGTCCACCTCGCCGCGCTGGCTGTAGCCCAAGGCGCCCTTGGTGTAGCCCGACAGCGTCGGCCAGGCGGGATAGACCGCCCAGTAGCCGATCGCCCAGATGACGCAGACGTAGAACGTGTAGAGCCACCACTTGGGCAGGGGCTTGTTCAGCTCCTTGAGGTCGCCATCCCACACGTGTCCGGTGGTCTCGACGCCGGTGACCTGATCAATTTCTTTATGGCTCATGACCGGTCTCCGTTCGGTTTGTTGTTCTCCTCGTCGTCGTCCTCGAGCGGCAGCTTGGCGGCGTCATCGAACTTCTTCTTGTTGCCGGGCCAGAACACGTAGACGACGACTCCGACGAACAGCGCGACGAACAAGACCAGAGCGGCGGTTTGCGAAAGGACAGTGGCTGCGTGGTGCGTCATGACTGGCGCCCTCTAGCGGAGATTGGGGCCGGCTGCGTCGAAATCGGCGAAATCGACCAGCGTGCCCAGCATTTGCAAATAAGCGATGACGGCGTCGAGCTCGGACGGCTCCGTGCTGTCGGTGCCGTCGAACTTGCGCACCTGTGCTTTCGGGTAGCGCGCGACCACCTCCTTCGCCTCTTTCGTGTCGGGCGAGATCTGCGCGACGACATCGGCCTTGGCCTTGTCGATCATCTCAGGCGTATAGGGAACGCCAGTGATGGTGAGCGCGCGCATGCGATCGGCGATGTCGGCGTAGTCGAGCTTACGCTTGGCCAGGAACGGATAGCCGGGCATCACCGACTCCGGCACCACCGAGCGCGGGCTGTGCATGTGCTCGACATGCCAGGCGTCCGAGTATTTGCCGCCGACGCGGGCGAGATCGGGCCCGGTCCGCTTCGATCCCCACTGGAACGGGTGATCGTACATGCTCTCGGCGGCGAGGCTGTAGTGGCCGTAGCGCTCGACCTCGTCGCGAAGCGAGCGGATCATCTGGCTGTGGCAGTTATAGCAGCCCTCGCGCAGGTAGATGTCGCGCCCGGCCAGCTCCAGGGGCGAGTAGGGACGCATGCCCTGCACCTTCTCGATCGTCGACTGGAGCAGGAACAGGGGCGCGATCTCGATAATGCCGCCGATGGAGACGACGATCAGGATGGCGATCAACAGCACCATCGAGTTCTTTTCGAAAAATCCGTGGTTCATCTCCGCCCCCTCACTCAGCCGGCACTGCGGCTGCGCCGGACCGCAACTCGGGCGCGGCAGCCGAGCTCGGCTGCTCGGCAAGGTCGACCGATGCATCGCCCCTGATGGTGCGCCATACGTTGATGGCCATGAGAATGCCACCGATGAGGAACAGCACGCCGCCCGACGCGCGGATGACGTTGGGCCAGTGCGTGGCTTCGACACTCTCCACGAACGTGTATTTGAGGAAGCCGAGCTTGTCGTAGGCGCGCCACATCAAGCCCTGCGTGACGCCCGACACCCACATGGCCGACACGTAGAGAACGAGGCCCACCGTCGCGATCCAGAAGTGCCACTCGACCATGCGGATCGAGTAGAGGCCGCGCCGCTTCCACAGCCACGGCACCAGGCAGTAGATGGCGCCGAAGGACACCATGCCGACCCAGCCGAGCGCGCCTGAATGCACGTGCCCGATGGTCCAGTCGGTGTAGTGCGACAGCGAGTTGACCGACTTGATGGACATGAGCGGGCCTTCGAACGTCGACATGCCGTAGAAGGCGACGGAGACGACGAGCAGGCGCACGACCGGATCGGTGCGCAGGCGGTCCCAGGCGCCCGACAGCGTCATCAGGCCGTTGATCATGCCGCCCCAGGAGGGCATCCACAGCATGATCGAGAAGGTCATGCCCAGCGTCTGTGCCCACTCGGGAAGCGCGGTGTAGTGCAGATGGTGGGGACCGGCCCAGATGTAGAGGAAGATCAAGGACCAGAAGTGCACGATGGACAGCCGGTAGGAGTAGATCGGCCGCTCAACGCGCTTCGGTATGAAGTAGTACATGATGCCGAGGAAGCCGGCGGTGAGGAAGAAGCCGACCGCGTTGTGGCCGTACCACCATTGCGTCATGGCATCCTGCACGCCCGGGAACAGCGAGTAGCTCTTGGTCCCGAGCAGCGAGACCGGAACCGACAGGTTGTTGACGATGTGCAGCATCGCGATGGTGACGATGAAGGCGAGGAAGAACCAGTTCGCCACGTAGATGTGCGGCTCCCTGCGCTTCCACAGCGTGCCGAGGAATACGAGCAGGTAGACGACCCAGACCAGCGTCAGCCAGATGTCGACGTACCACTCGGGCTCGGCGTACTCCTTGCCCTCGGTGACGCCCAGAACGTAGCCCGACGCCGCGAGCACGATGAAAAGCTGATAGCCCCACACGACAAACCAGGGCGCCCAGTAGCCGGCGATGCGGGCTCTGCTGGTGCGCTGCACGACGTAGAGCGAGGTCGCCAACAGCACGTTGCCGCCGAAGGCGAAGATCACCGCCGAGGTGTGCACGGGGCGCAGGCGGCCGAAGTTGGTCCACGGCAGGTTGAGGTTGAGGTCGGGATAGGCGAGCTGCCAGGCGATGATGTCACCGGCCAGGAAGCCGACGACTCCCCACATCACCGCCGCGATGGTCGCCACCTTGATGGGGCCATCCATGTAGCTCTGCTGCTCGTTGGGATCGACGTGGCGCGGGTGGGTCGCGACCCAGAAGCCGGCGAGCGCGCAGAAGGCGACGAACAGGATGGCGTGGAAGCTCATCACGGCGTCAACAGCGGTAAAGGCCACCGCCAAACCGCCCAATGCGGCGGCCGCGGCAACGAGCAGCGTCATCGAGTGCGAAAAGACAACGACCTCCTCTCTCGGCGCCATCGTGCTCCCCCTTATCCTTCTCGCTGGTTAGACCGTTTGCTCCTTTACTTATTTTCTCCAGGGCGCCGGTCCGCTTTGACGCAAATCAAAGTGCGACAATCGAGCGGCGCTGCCAGGCCGCGACGCAGGGAAGCATACAGGCGGTTTTGAGCTGCAAAAACAGCGCGCGCCGGCGGGGGTGGATCCCTTACGGCTGGGGTCTTCGACTATTGTCTGAGAAGCGCTGGGTGCGCGCGAGCGGCGCCCTATTAGCCGCCCTAGTACTTGCCACTCACAATTTTGGAGAGGCTGGGCACGGAATTGTACGCGCCGGTGACCGTGCTCTTGCGATGCGCGCGCCGCTTGTGCGTGCGGGGCGGGGCCGGCGCGACGGCTCCGTCGGCCGTAACGGGCTCGCTCGCCGTCGCGTGGGTGCCGCCGGTGTGCGAGCGCTCGCGCGCCGCCGGCGCCAGCTCCACCACCTGGGGCGGATCGCCGGCTGCGTCGAGCGTGGACGGCCGTATGGCCGCATAGAAGGGCACGAGCTTGGGCTTCTCGCCCTTGTCGCTTTTCTCGCCCTTTTCGCTGGCCGCCGTCTTCTTAAAGTACTTGTCCTCGAGCTCGGCGGTGAGCTCAGGCAGCGGCGTGAAGTCGCCCTTGGGGCGCATTTGCACGATCTTGAAGCCGCGCTTCTTGAGCTCGGCGAGGATGGTGGGCAGCGCCTTGGCGGTCGAGGCCTTGATGTCGTGGAACAGCACGATGCCGCCGTTCTGCTTCTCGATCTGGTCGAGCGTGCGCTTGATGAGCCGCTGCGCGTTGCCGATGTAGCTGTCGTTCGACACCACATCCACGGTGAAGGCGGCGATGCCACGCTCCTGCAGGTAAGCGAGCATGGAGCCGGAGTCGCTCAGGCCCGGGAAGCGGAAAAACGGCGCGATGGGCCTGTTGCCGGCGGCCAGCGCGACGGCGGCGAACCCGCGCTCGATCTGGTCCTTGGCGCGCTCCATGCTCTGGCGGCGCAGGTTCATGGGATGCGACCAGGTGTGCGACCCCACGGTGTGACCGCGCGCCAGGACCTGCTTGACCATGTCGGGGTAGGCCATCGCCATCTGCCCGACATAGAAGAAGGTCGCCTTGGTGCAGTACTCGTCGAGGGCGTCGAGGATGGGCTTGGTGTAGCGCGGCAACGGCCCGTCGTCGAAGGTCAGAACGACCTCCTTGGGTCCGAGGAAGCGCGGCTCCTTCTCGTACTTGCTGAACTCGCCGAAGAGCGGACCCGTCTTGGTGTCGATCTCCACGATGCGCGACACACCCAATGCGCTTTCAGGCTTGGGACAAGCCTCGTCGGCGGCGGCCGGAGCGAGCTGGGCGGCGGCGAGCAGGAGCGCAACAGAAGCCAAAGAGCGGATCACGGGAAACACCTCGATGCGTTTCAAAGCTTCAAAGAAGGAGGCATGAGGTGCCCACTAACAGGTCTCACTCATGGCTGCAGCCATTGCTGATACCATGGCACGTGTTCGCTTTTTCTTAAAGCTTTGGCCTTGGTCACAGACTGCGTGTTGTCCCCACGGGAAGCCCACGGCAGCACCTCGCCGCTTTCGGCCTGCGCGCCCGATTGCGCCCACACGACGGAGCGCGGAGCGAGCGGCTCCTTGGCGGCGGCTTGTTTGCGGTGCGCAATCTGCCGGTCGGCCAGCGTGTCGTAATCGGCGAGCGTGGTCGCGGGGGACTTGGGAACGATGTGCACAACCTTGTAGCCGTGTGCCTTGAGCGCATCGAGGATATCCTTGATGCCGGTCGCGGTCGAACGCTGGATGTCGTGGAAAAGCACGATCCCTTTGTGCCGCGCCGCGAGCTGCGCCAGGACGTTGGCCTTCACGGTTGCGCCCGAGTGGGTTTTGAAGTCCCGCGAGTCGACATCGATGCCGAAGCTCGCCACGTGGCGCGACTTGAGATAGTCGACCGACGCTTTGCTCGTGCGCAGGTAGGGGAAGCGGAAGAACGGGGCGATGGGGCCCTGCATGGCGCGCGCCACCGCGCTGAAGCCCAGCTCGATCTCGTCCTTGGCCTTGTCGGCGCTCATGCCCTGCAGACGGGCGTGCGACCACGTGTGGGCTGCGACGGTATGACCGCGGCGAGCGACCTCCTGCACCATGTCCGGGTCGGCAGCGGCCATGCGGCCGACCATGAAGAACGTCGCCTTGGTGCAATGGGCATCGAGCGCGTCGAGCACGGCGCCGGTGTGGGAGCGCGAGGGGCCGTCATCGAAGGTGAGAATGATCTCGCCGTCGGCGAGGAAGTCGAATCCGCCCGACGGCGTGCTTCCGAACGCCGGGCCTTTGTCCGCGTCCACCTCGACGACGCGGGAAAGCCCCAGAACGTCGCTTCGGGTCGCACAAGGCTCGACGATGGGGGGAGACTGCGCACGCGCCGGCGATGCGCCGCATGCGAGCAGACTTGCTACCCCTACAACTAACGCCTCAGTCCACCGCATTGGCCAAAACCCGTCCGCAGGCCACACCCAACGCTCCACGACGGCCCAACCATAATCCCATTGTTTAGATAGGGGCCCACCAACTAACATTTCCTGTAGATCATCGCTTGTGCAACGTTTCTTGTGGCGGGCATCGGAGCGGTTCTGTTGCAAACAGGCACCAGGACTGCCTTAGCGCGCGGAACGTGCTAAGCGCGATAGCCATTCACAATCGTGTTGCCCGTTTGATGACGACAGGGAAACCGCCGCGGCGTGTTTCCCAGGAGAGTGCTCGGCCATGAGCGAGATACAAGAGGAGATCGCCGCGCACGAGCAGGGGGCCGCCCCGACGCCCGAGTTCGTGCGCGCCGTCGCCGAGGCAATCGAGGCCAATGACGCCGCCAAGGTACGTACGCTGCTCGCCGACGTGCATGGGCCCGACCTTGCCGACCTGATCGAGCTTCTGGACCCGGACGATCGGGTTGCCCTGATCGAGACGCTGGGCCCCGATTTCGACTTCGAGGTCTTGACCGAGGTCGACGAGAGCGTGCGTGACCAACTGGTCGAGGCGCTTCCCAACAAGGTGCTGGCCAAGGGCGTCGAGGACCTGGACAGCGACGACGCCGCCTACCTGCTGGCCGACTTGGAGGAAAGCGACCAGCAGGAGATCCTCGATCAACTGCCCCAGAGCGAGCGCGCCGCGCTGCAGCGCAACCTGCTCTATCCGGAGGAAACCGCCGGCCGCCTGATGCAGGCCGACTTCGTGGCGGTGCCGCCGTTCTGGACGGTTGGACAGGTCATCGACTTTGCGCGCGATACCGAGGACCTGCCCGACACCTTCTCGGAGATCTTCGTCGTCGATCCGGGGTTTCATCTTTTGGGGGCCATCGACATCTCCCGCTTGCTGCGGAGCAAGCGCGAGGTGCCCGTCGACACCATCATGGAGAAGGACCGCCATCTGGTGCTGGCAACGGCAGACCAGGAGGAGGTGGCGCGCCAGTTCGAGCGCTATGGCCTGATGGCGGCCCCCGTCGTCGACAAGAACGACCGACTGGTCGGCGTCGTGACCGTCGACGACGTGGTGGAGGTGATCGAGCAGGAGGCCGACGAGGACGCAAAGCTGCTGGCCGGCGTCGGCGACGAGCAACTGAGCGACAGCGTGCGCCAGGTCATGCCGCCGCGGTTCGCCTGGCTGTTCGTCAATCTGCTGACCGCCATCCTGGCTTCGTCGGTGATCAAGCTGTTCGATGCCTCGATCGAGAAAATGGTCGCCATCGCGGTTCTCATGCCCATCGTCGCCTCCATGGGCGGCAACGCCGGCACGCAGACCATGACGGTGACGGTGCGCGCTCTCGCGATGGATGAGCTCAATCCCGCCAACATCGTCCGCGTCGCCTTGCGCGAAACGGCGGTGGGGCTGATCAACGGATTTGCCTTCGCGGCCCTTCTGGCGCTGCTGGCCTACTGGTGGTTCGGCATGAGCCAGCTCGGGCTCGTCATCGCCATCGCCATGGTGGTGAACCTGCTGGCCGCGGCCCTCGCCGGCATCTTTATCCCCTTGGGACTGGAGCGCATGGGGTTCGACCCGGCCGTCGCCTCCACCGTGTTCGTGACGACGGTGACCGACGTCGTCGGCTTCTTCTCCTTCCTGGGGCTCGCCACGCTGTGGCTCATGTGAGCAATATTGCGTGGGTAGAGAAACACCGACCGTAGAGGGGATGTGAGCGCCCGCACTGAAGCGGCTATGATGGCCGCAGCCCGCGACGCCAGCCACATGGAGCATGCCCAAGATGCCCCTAACCATCCGCCCGCTCGAGCCGAATGACTACGTGCCGTGGGAGGCGATGTTCCGTGCCTACATCCGCTATTACAAGGCGAAGGTGCCTGACGATGTCATCGCGCTCACCTGGCAGCGGCTAATCGGCCAGGAGGACGGCTTTTTGGGCCTCGTCGCCCAAGAGGACAGCGGACGGCTCGTCGGGCTCGCCCACATCCTCTTCCACCGCTCGACCTGGTCGCCGACGCACTACTGTTATCTGGAGGATCTGTTCGTCGACATCGACACGCGCCGCTCGGGCGTGGGGCGCGCGCTGATCGAGGCCACCTACCGCGAGGCCGACAAGCGCGGCGCCACGCGGACCTACTGGGCGACCATGGCCGAAAACGCCACCGCGCGGCGGCTCTACGACCGGCTCGCCAAGATGAGCGGGTTCGTGCAGTACCGGCGCTAGGGCATGTCAGGCCGCGGGTCGACGCCCACCCCATTCGTCATGAACTCGTATCTGGGCAAGCAGATCCTTGCAGCTGTGCGCGAGGGCGACTTTGCCCACGCCGGCGAGGAGGAGGCGATCGCCCGCTCTCTAGCGGCGCTGCCGAGGGACTCCGACCGGAGGATCCTGGATGCCGGTTGCGGGCGGGGCGGAACGGCGGCCTACATGCATGAGCATGGCTGGGGTCGGGTCACCGGCATCGACATCGAGCCCAACTCGATCGCCTACGCGAGCAAGACCTTTCCGGACTCGACGTTCGTTCGTTGCGACATCGCCGACGTGGCGACATGCGTGCCCGACCGCTTCGATCTCATCACGCTTTTCAACGTGCTCTATGCCATTCCCGACCAGGGTGCCGCGTTGCGCGCGCTGGCGAGCCGCACCAAGCCAAACGCGCGGCTGATCATCTTCGACTACGTCGATCCGGGCCGCTACCGGCAAGCGCCGCTGCGCGACGGGGAGATCGCGTTCCTGCCCAATCCGCCTATGCGAACGGAGCTTTCCGGCCTCCTGGCGAGCGGCGGTTGGCAGCTGCTGTCGGTCGAGGATCTCACCGGCGACTACGTGCGCTGGTACGCGGCTCTGGTCGCGAAGATCGAGGGCAAGCGCGCCGGGATCGAGGCGCTGGCCGGACCTGACGGCTTCGCGCACGTGCGCGGTCTCTATAGCGGCCTGCTCGCCGCCCTACGGGACGGCCGTTTGGGCGGAGCTTTGATCCACGGCGAGAAGCTGGGTGCGTAATCGCCCGCTCAGCTCGATGGCGCGTCGAGGCGGCGCGTCAGGTTCTCGAACTCCTGGCGCAGCTCCTCGTTCTTGAAGATCTGGTCGAAGGTCGGCGCCTCGAGCTTCTGGATCGCCTCGAAGGAGGCGGCGCTGTCGCGCATCAGGCTCTTGAGCTGGAAGCTCGCCTCCACCGTCTCATACGTGTTGTCGGCGATGCGCAGATCATGCGTCGCCCGCGTGCGCGCGCGCGCAATCTGCTCGCGCTGCTGCTGCAGATAGCGGCGGTAGCCCTTGGCCGCCTCGGCAGCCACCTTCTGCGCCTCGCGGTTGGCTTGCAGCGCGCGCAGCTGATCGGGCCGGTTCTCCGCTCGCAGCAGCGTGTTGGTCTTGGACTGCGCCGCGGAGATGTCTTTGATGATCGCATCGAGCTTGGGCATGTAGTTCTGATCGATCTTGGCGATGGCGGAATCCTGCGCGTGCACCAGCATGGCAAACAGCGCTGCGTGCATGGCGAAGTACTTGCGCGCCGCCTCCATGTTGTCGCCGGCGGCCGTTAACAGCTTGCCGAGCTGGGTATCGATCACCTTCGCCGCGTCGAACACGGCGACGAGGCGCACGAGGTCGCCCGACAGCACGCTGTCGAGCAACAGGTCGACCTGCTCGGGCGACAGCTCGACGCCCGACTTCGCCAGCGCGTCGGCAATCTCCACCTTGGTCTTGGCGATCTCGTCCTGGTTCTTGGCGATGCGCTTCTCGGCGTCCGTGATGTCGCCGCCGAGGCTGTCGACAGTGTCGGTCAGCATGCCGGGCAGCATGCCGTCCTTGGGCGCCGTAAGCTGTTTCTCCTTCAGCGCCGAGATCTTGGTCTCGATATCGCGGATGTTGTGGCGCAGCCCCTCGACCTTCTTCTGCATCTCGACGATGGGCACGTCGGTGACGATGCCGAGGGCGGAGTCGAGCAGTCCGCGGATGCGCTGCTCGCGATCCTCGCGCGTCTCCGTCCACAAGGGCGTGAGGATGAACTCGTCGCGGCCGGGCAGCTTCTGTGCCTGTCCCCGCTGCTCGGCGGCGTCCTGCAGCACGGCATCGATGGCGCGCATCAGCGCGCGCGCCTGCTCGTAGGCCTGCTCGCCTTCGCGCGGATCCTTCGGCTCCGGGATTGCGGGTGCCGCCGCGCCGGGCGCGGGCGGACCCAGCGGCTGGGCGGGATTGGTCTCTGCAACCTTGAGGGATTTCGAGATGAGATCGGCGATGCGGTCGGCCGTCTGGGCCGCAGCGGGGGCAGCATGCGCGTCCGCGATCACCGCAGCAGCGATGAGGACGGCGAAAAGCCTGTGAGCCTCGGCAGCCATGACACGTCTCTCCCGCTTCGCCGCCACGACGCCGCAGAATTCGGGCTATTCGATGGTGGAAAGCCCGGCGGCTCAGCCGTTGACGCGCGTGGCTGCGAGCCGAACGAGGTCCAGCAAACGCTGGTCGATCTGGCGCGCATCCGTCAGCACGATCATGTGGGAAAGCGCGTCCCCCTTGCCAAGCCCGCCGCCCGGCGCGCCTTTCTTGAGAAGGTCGTCGGTGGGGTGCTCGCCCAGGGCTAGATGCAGGCGCAGCTCCTTGGCGCCGATGCCGAGCGCGGCGAACGTCTCTGGATCGGCGATGGCGAGGAACGTCTCGCGCGCATCGAGGCGCGCGGCGGGGCGCACGGACCTGACGCGCGTGATCACGGCTTGCGCCAGCGGGCGATAGGCCTTGGCCTTGGCGAGCAGCTCGGTGAGCGCCGCGTCGGTGTCGGCAGCGGCGGCGGGAGCAGGCGGCGGCGCGGGGGCAACGCGCGCTGGCGCCGCGCCGACGTCGTTGGCGGGCCGCGGCATGTCCGGCGCGGTTGAGTTTGCTTCACTCGGGACGCTCGCGTCACGCCGTGGCCGGCGCACGCGCGGGCTCGTCTTGGCGGCGTCGGCATAAATGGGATGGCCGCCGTTGTGGTGGATGCGCTCCAGCCACGACGCCTTTGAGAACATGAAGCCCTGCTGGCGCAGCCAGTCGATGATGTCGTTGCGGTGCGGCAGCTCCTGGCCGGCGATCGCGGCCATCCATTCGGAAAGATTGCGGCCCGTGGCCTCCTTCAGGCCATCGATGAATGCACGCTCCTTCTCGCCGAAATCGATCGCCATCGCGCTCCCCCTACAGCCACCGGCGCGAGGCCGCTTTGTAGTCGAGGTAGGCCTCGCCGAAGCGTCGTTCCAGGTGGCGCTCCTCGGGCATGATGGCGAGCAGCGTCACCAGCGCCGCGAACACGACGGCGCCGACCACGAACCAGACATTCTTCGTCAGCTCGGCCAGGCCGAGAAGAATGAGACAGTCGGCGAGATAGATGGGATTGCGGAAACGGCGATACGGGCCGCTGGTGACGAGCGTGGTGGCGCCCACGTCGGGAAGCACGGTGGTGCCGTGGCGGCGCAGGGTGAGAACGGAGACGACGAGCAGCGCGATGCCGACCACGCCGAGCCCCAGGCCAACGGCGCGCGCAGGCCAGTCGTCGAGCCCGGGCCACGGCAGCGGTCGCAAGCGGCCGAGCGCCACCGCGCCGGCAATGACGCCGATCAGGAGCAGCGGCGGCCAAGGAATGCGGCCGGGCCGCTCTTCGATGTCGGGTCCGCTAGGGGCCATCGACTTGTTCCCATCGACATGTTCCCATCGCTCCGTTTCCCATCAACTCGTTTCGATGTGAACGGTCCTGGAGCTTTACACCACTTTGCTGCGATTGGTTGCGGCGAGATGCGGCCTTACTGGGACTTCGCGGGCACGGTCGGCTGGGGTGTGTCCGCGAGATCGGTCTTGGCCAGCTCGGCGGCGAGGTCGAACGTCTTGCAGTTCTTGCGTGCGAGCTGGCCGTTGTAGGCCTGCAGCATGGCGAGGTCGCGCTGGTGCTGTCCGGCCGGATCGATGCCGACGGTGGTGCCGCCGAAGATGGGCGTCGCCACGCTCTGCATGCCGCGCGCCGCAGCCGATCCATTATTGTCGGGATCGTATTGGCGCACCTGCAGGATGCGCACTTGCATCACACCTGCAAGCTTCTTGCAGTTGTAGCCCAGCTCCTGCGGCGTGAGCTGGTAGTCGACGCCCGAGGGGGCGCTTTGCGGCGTCGAGCCCGGCGTCGAATCGGTAATGAGCGACGGGGGCGTCCAGCTGGGGGTCGATGCGCAGCCGGCGACAGACGCCCCTGCGATCAACACTGCCGAAACCGTCCTGATACAGACCATCGCCCTTTCACCCGCTTGCCACAGGCGGCTATCGAGGCCCCAAACGGGGCGGATTGAAGGCGCTCGCGACGCTTGACCACTGGCAGCCTGAAGGGCACCAGTTGCGCGCGCCGATCCGGCAAGCTTGAATGCGGGCATCGGCGCCAGGGCGCCATCGACGAAACGGGAAACACAACGACATGCGGTCACTTAAGCTGCTGGGCTTCGCTTCACTCTTTGCCGCTTTCGGCTGGGCCGGAGGCGCGGCGGCACAAGACGAGGCCCAAGCCGAGCCCAAAGGCTACGCGTGCGCGTTCTCGTCGGGAACCTCCACCAGCTATGAGAACGGGATCTTCAAGGTGAAGCCGCCGAAGGAGCTCAATTTCGAGATCTCCGACATCGATCTCGACGGCCAGACGGCGCATCTCGTGGCTGGCGGGCAGAAGAAGGCGGGCGCGCTCAAGATCGTGCGCGCGATCAACGCCAACCATTTTCTCGAGGTGGTCAACGAGGGTTTCTTGAATCTCACGACCATCTACGACAAGGATCCCGCGACAGGCAGCCACCCGGCCGTGCACTCGCGCCATCTGGGCGTGCTGGGTCAGCCGGTGTTTGCGCAATATGCCGGGTTCTGCACCGAGAAGTAGGGCTTAGGCCCTTGCATCCGCCCGCGTAACGCAACTCATCTGTGGATGAATTTCGATTGCGCTCGCCGCGCGCGCCCGCAATGATCGATCCTTGCGCCACGCCAAGGAGGGAGACGATGACGGTTCACCTCGTCAAGCTGTGCGTCGGCGCGGCCTCGATCGAGGATCTCGCGGCTTGGCAGAGCAAGCGCCTCGCCGAGCAGCGCCGGGCCGGGGAGCGCCCGCGTCTGTTCCACGCCACGTTCCAGACGCCCAAGCGCGAGGCCGAGCTCCTCGATGGCGGCTCGCTCTACTGGGTGATCAAGGGTGTGATCCAGGTTCGCCAGAGGCTCGTCGGCTTCGAGGAGGGGACGAGGGACAACGGCGCACACTGCTGTCTCATTATACTGGACAAGCAATTGGTTGCGGTGCGGCCAGTGCCGCGGCGCGCGTTCCAGGGCTGGCGCTATTTGGATGCATCCGACGCTCCGGCCGATCTCGGCAGTGGAAGCAAGGACTTCGCCAGCCTGCCGCCAAAGTTGCGCCGCGACCTCGCCGAGCTGGGGCTGCTGTGAGCCCGGCTCCGATGTCAGATCTCTTCGGGCGTGATACGAGCCTGAGCGCTCAAGCCAACCCGGAGCCTCCTCCAATCCCGATGCAACGACCGCGCCTTTCCGCCATCGTCGAAAGCTTGCCGGCCTTCGTGCCGTTCGTCGGACCGGAATCGCTGGAGCGCGCCCGCGGTCGGCCCTTCCGCGCGCGTCTGGGCGCCAACGAGAGCGTGTTCGGGCCATCGCCGGAGGCCGTGGCGGCGATGGAAGCGGCCGCCCGCGACAACTGGATGTACGCCGATCCCGAGTGCTACGAGCTGCGCTCAGCAATCGCGCAATTCCACGGCGTCGGTGTCGACAACGTGGTGATCGGCGAGGGGATCGACGGTCTTTTGGGGCTGTCGGTGAGACTCGCGGTCGATCCGGGTGCGCCGGTCGTCACCTCCGATGGCACCTATCCCACCTTCAACTATCACGTGGCCGGCGGCGGCGGGCGGCTTGTGCGCGTGCCTTACCGCGACGACCGCCAGGACCTCGAGGCGCTGCTCGAGGCCACCGTGCGTTCGCAGGCGCGCATCCTTTATGTGTGCAATCCCGATAATCCCATGGGCTCGTTCTGGGGCGCGGCGGATCTCGCGCATCTCATCGCGCGCCTGCCCAACGGCGTGCTGCTGTGTCTCGACGAGGCCTATTGCGACAGCGCGCCCGCCGCGGAGCTCCTGCCGGTCGACGTCGAGAACCCGCAAGTGCTGCGCATGCGCACGTTCTCCAAGGCTTATGGCCTTGCGGGCGCGCGCATCGGCTATTGCCTGGGAGAGGCGGCGCTCATCCGCGGCTTCGAGAAGATCCGCAACCACTACGGCATCAACCGCGTCGGCCAGATCGGCGCGATGGCGGCGCTGCGCGACCAAGCCTACCTGGCGGATGCGGTGGCGAAGATTGCGCGCGCGCGCGACAAGATCGCGGCGATCGCCGCCGGCAACGGGCTCACAGCCCTGCCGTCGGCGGCCAACTTCGTCGCCATCGATTGCGGGCGCGATGGCATCTACGCCAAGCACATTCTCGATGAGCTGTTCGCGCGCGACGTGTTCGTGCGCATGCCGTCGGCTCCCGTCCTCAATCGCTGCATCCGCGTGAGCTGCGGGAGGGACGAGGATCTCGCCGTGTTTGCCGCCGCGCTGGGGAGCGCCCTTGCAGCAGCAAGCCTGCGCGGCGGTTTAGCCGGGTAGACGCCGGAAATGGGTAGAACCCGGACGCCCAAATTTTCGTCTCGTTAAGTCAGCGCCCGCAAAGATGCCGGCCCAGCCCACCCCCCTGAACTGCGAGGCCCGCATCTCATGTCCAACGCGCTTCTCGACTATTCGTCCTGGTCGTTCCAGCTCATCGTCGTGCTGGCGGTGCTCTATCTGGTGGTCGGCCTCATTCAGCCGTCTTGGGTGATGGCCAAAAAGCGCAGCACCATCGCTATCCTCGGCGTCGTCGTGCTGCTGCTGGCCTCGACCGCCTTCTACATTGCGGTGCGGCCCTTCGATTCCATGCCCGACGGCCCGAGCGCGCTCAATGAGCCGGCCCCTGCGACCACACAACCCCAGTCCCAGCCCTGATGCAGGGTGCTATAGTCGCTCATCAAAAAACTGGGAGGGGACTGAGCCATGAGCGGTTTCTTGGGAATTGTCGTCGGCATCATCATCGTTACGGTCGGTCTGGGAGGGCTTGGCGTGGCGCTTGCGCAAATGATGACGCACGCCGATCCAAACGGCACGCTGATCTCCCTGGGCGGCCTAGGAGTGTTCGCTGCATCCGTCGTCGTGCTGCTGGTGGCGGCGCGCTGACGCCGCTTACGGCCAACGCCGCAATGCGTCGTGCGCGAACGTCCACTCGGGTGTGACGAGATCGCCTTCGAACGTCGCCGGATACCACGGTGATCCGCCGGCGTCGGCGGGGTTCTTCAGGATGTGCATCTCCTGCGCCGGCATGTAGCTCTGCAGCAGCAGGAAGCGCCTTTCGCCGGTTGTCGGGTTCTCCGCCATGTCGGCGACGAGCACGGCATGTCCGGTGCCGTTGAAGCCGCCCTTGATGAACACGTCGCCGGTCTCGATGTCGGCCACGTCGACCCGCTTCAGCTCGCGCTCCAGCGAGTAGGTGCCGGCGTAGGCGAACACCAGGTCCATATACTTGCGCAACGCGGCGTGGTCGTTTCTGCCGCGCGCCGCGAAGGCGTGCCGTCTGCCGTCATAGGTGAAGCCGATGTCGCGCGTGCGCCCGGCCGCGAACAGCCATTCGGCGCGCAGGCGCATGAGCGCGTCGGCGCACTGCTGCAGGTCCCTGCTGCCGACGTCGATGTCGACGACGGCCACGTGCACGTCCTGGCGCCACTTCCGTCCGCCATTGTAGAGCAGCACCGGAGCGCCGGCAGGCTTCATCGGCAGCCCGCGCAGCCAGGCGGCCCAGCTGTCGGGCGGCGCGGGCACGCGCGCAAAGCCGGGCGGTGGCGCGATGCGCGTCTCCAAGGTGGCGGCTGGGGCCGCATCGTTGGCGGTGCGCCACGCGTAGCTCGGGGCTGCGACGGCCGCATCGGCGCCGGCGCCCAGGAGGAGGGCCGCTGCAAAAAGTTTGGAGAAAAAGCGCGCTTTGATCATGCCTGCGAGGCTGGCGCGCTGGTGTGTCAGGCGCGTGGCACGCGCTCTAGTGTGATGATCGAGAAATTCGCCAGTGGTGGCGGAGAGGTCCCGAGCGAATCTCTCAATCTGAATCACACTAGAAACCAATAATTCTAGTGTCCCTTATGATTCCGAAGTTCGCTCCCGAGACCAGCATCGAGCAAAGGCGAACTTCGGAATCGGGACACTAGCGCACGTAGGAGAAGGCCGAGTTTTGCCAGGGATTGTCGAACATCTGCTTGGCCCAGCGGGGCGCGCGCTGTTTTTTCTTGGAGGCCGAGTTGCTCCGCGACCGTCCCCGGTGCATGCGTGCTCTGGTTGCGCGTCGATGCGTCAGCGCGCGTTCCGGCTGCGCCTCCGCCCCGCCCATGGCCTCATCCTTGGGGTCGGGTAGAGGCGGCGCTACGGTCGGATCGTCCTGCGTGTCCAGTGTCGGCAGAACGTCAACAAGCGCGTCGTCAGGCGGGGTGATGGCGGCGAGCCGCACGAGCTTGGGTGGGGCATCGGCAAGTGTCTCGCTGACGCGCGGAAGGGCGCCCAGTGGCACGGGATCGGTGCGTAGCTCGCTGACGGTTGCGCCGCTCATCGGGGGCAGCGCAGACGTCGTGATCGGCGAGGTGCCGCCGGCGGCGGGATCACTGACGGCAGCGAGCTCGAGCTGCGCTGCGTTATCCAGCTCCTCGATGACGGTCGGCTGATCGCCCATGGCCATCCCCAAGCGGGCCTGCGAGGAGATCGCCGCCCAGCCGTAGGCGAGGTGCTCAAGCGTGTCGGAATCATTCGACAGAGCCGCATGCGGCTCGCTTTCGGGGCGCGCGAGGATCGCAAGGGCAACGACCCCAACCAGCAGCAGCGGCAGAGGCCGGGCGAAAATACGCACGGTGCGCCGCAGCGCCAGGCCGCGCTTGGCCCCTCTCGCAGGCACGAAGCGGAATCCCCCGATGGCGGGGTCCGAGTTGCGGCGCACTTGGGTGGCCGCAAAGCTGTCCAGGCGCGCGAGGGCGCCAAAGGAGGCCACTGCGGGAAGAACCCTGAACTCGACGACGCTCATGGCGTGCCTCCGAAAACTCACAAGCCCCTTGAGGCCCAGAGCGCACCGCTTTGAAACAAGAGCTAATTTTGCCCTAGGCATGAACGGTCGCACGCGCATGGTGAATTTTCCGCAAACGCTACGAGTACCTTTCCAATCGTACCACGCCGGCAGACATGGTTAACGGATTATTGAAGGCCGGCGCCTAGGCTCAGGCCCGTTCCTGATGGAGGCAGGCATCTTTCGAGGTGGGCTATGCGGGCAGTTCTGGGCTTTTTCTCATCGCTGGCGTTGGGCTTGATGATCGCTGCGATCCTGGTGGTCGGGGCGACGAACGTCATGAACACCCAGACGCACGTTCCCATGTCCGGCACGCTGCTCGACTACGTCTCGGTGGTGACCGGCCTCGGCCTGGGTCTCGTGATCGCGGTGTTGAGCCAGATCTCGTGGGGCGAGCTGCCGCGCCGGGCCGCCCGGTTCGTGATGCGTCACGCCTATCGCCTGCGCCTCATTGCCTGGGCAGCGCTGTTCACGGCGGTGCTGATCTACTTCTGAAGCTGAGCCCCGAAAGCAAACGGCCCGGGATCGCTCCCGGGCCGCTTTCGTTTCGCTTCGGACGTTCTTAGACCGAATAGTACATGTCGAACTCGACCGGATGCGGCGTGATCTCGTAGCGCATGTTCTCGGCCATCTTGAGCTCGATGTAGGCATCGATCATGTCGTCGGTCATGACGCCGCCCATCTTGAGGAAGGCGCGGTCCTTGTCGAGGCTGTCGAGCGCCTCGCGCAAGGAGCCGGACACCGTCGGGATTTTCTCCAGCTCCGCCGGCGGCAGGTCGTAGAGGTTCTTGTCGATGGCATCGCCCGGGTTGAGCTTGGAGGTGATGCCGTCAAGGCCGGCCATGAGCATGGCCGTGAATGCGAGGTAGGGGTTGGCACCCGGGTCGGGGAAGCGAACCTCGACGCGCTTTGCCTTCGGATTTGAGGCGTGCGGGATGCGGCAGGAGGCGGAGCGGTTGCGCGCCGAGTAGGCGAGCAGCACGGGCGCCTCGTAGCCCGGGACCAGACGCTTGTAGGAGTTGGTCGTCGGGTTGGTGAAGGCGTTGATCGCCTTGGCGTGCTTCAGGATGCCGGCGATGTAGCTCAAGCAGGTCTCCGACAGGTCGGCGTATTTGTTGCCGGCGAAGACCGGTGTGCTGCCGTTCCAGATCGACTGGTGGACGTGCATGCCCGAGCCGTTGTCGCCGAAGACGGGCTTGGGCATGAAACAGGCCGTTTTGCCGTAGGCCTGGGCGACCATGTGCACGACGTACTTGTAGACCTGCAGGTGGTCGGCGATCGTCACCATGGGGGCGAACTTGATGCCGAGCTCGTGCTGGGCCGCGGCCACCTCGTGGTGGTGCTTCTCGACGGCGACGCCCATCTCGGACATCACTGACAGCATCTCGGAGCGGATGTCCTGGCAGCTGTCGATCGGCGGAACGGGGAAGTAGCCGCCCTTGGTGCGCGGACGGTGGCCGAGGTTGCCCATCTCGTACTCGGTGCCCGAGTTTGTCGGGAGCTCGACGGAGTCGATCTTGAAGCCGGTGTTATAGGGATCGGTGGAGAAGCGGATGTCGTCGAAGATGAAGAACTCGGCCTCGGGTCCGAAGAACACCTTGTCGCCGATGCCGAGCGACTTCATGTAGGCCTCGGCCTTCTTGGCGATGCCGCGCGGATCGCGCTCGTAGAACTGGCCGCTGGTGGGCTCGAGAACGTCGCAGAAGATGGCGAGCGTCGACTGGGCGAAGAACGGATCGAGGTGCGCGGAGTCCGGATCCGGCATCAGCAGCATGTCGGAGGCTTCGATACCCTTCCAGCCTGCGATCGAGGAGCCGTCGAAGGCATATCCGTCCGCAAAGGTCCCCTCGTCGACGCAGGAAGCGTCGGCCGTCACGTGCTGCATCTTGCCTTTGGTGTCCGTGAACCTGAAGTCCACGAACTTGACGTCTTTGTCCTTGATCAATTTCAGGACATCGCTTGCTTGTGCCATGAGACTCCCCTGTTACGTAGCTGAGTTGTTACGTAGCCATGCCCGCCCGCCGTTGCCGGCGAGGCGGGCGCCTGAGTTCATTAATCCGGATTGCCACCCTTAGATGGCGTTCGCGCCCGTCTCACCGGTGCGAATGCGGATCGCGTCGTCGACTGCTGATATGAAGATCTTCCCATCGCCAATGCGGCCGGTCTTGGCCGCCTTGAGAATGGCCTCAACCGCCTTTTCTAGCAATTCATCAGGCAGTACCACTTCGATCTTCACTTTCGGCAGGAAGTCGACGACGTACTCGGCGCCCCGATAGAGCTCCGTATGGCCCTTTTGGCGACCAAAGCCCTTCGCCTCAAGCACGGTGATCCCCTGCAGTCCAATTTCCTGCAGGGCTTCCTTCACCTCGTCGAGCTTGAATGGCTTTATGATAGCCTCAATTTTCTTCATGACCCCTCGGGCCCTCCGCGTTTCTCTTGTTCATGCAAGGGTAGTCTGTCCGGACGGCCACAGGGTTAGCATGCCGTATGCCAACTGGGTTGGAGAAATAAACGGATGCAAATCCAGAGGCTTACTGGCACCCTGCGCAGGGACCGCCACTTTGCTGTCCAAGCTAGTGCTCAAATATGAAGCAATCTGCTCATTCGATTGGCAAAACCCTTGCGGTGCTGCCCGAATAGGCGGTTCGTGCAGGAATGCCACATGGGCCAGATTCTGCAACATCTCGGGATAGAGGGGCGCCAGTGGCTGGATTGGAGCTTCTGACGACCGAGGAGATGGGGCGCGCAGACCGCCTCGCGGTCGCGGCCGGCGTGGAGAGCCTCGCCTTGATGGAGAATGCCGGCCGGGCCGTTGCTCTGGAGGCCGGCCAGATGCTCGCCCGGGGCGCGCGCGTCTCGGTGATTTGCGGGCCCGGCAACAATGGCGGCGACGGCTTCGTCGCGGCGCGGTATCTGCAGGAAAGCGGCTTCGACGTCGCCGTGGCGCTGCTGGGCCCGCGCGATGCCTTGAAGGGCGATGCCGCCGCGGTGGCGCGGCGGTGGACCGGGCGCGTCGACCCGCTGGCATTCGCCTCCTGCGAGGGGGCTCAGCTCATCATCGACGCGCTGTTCGGCGCCGGTCTCGCGCGGCCGCTCGAGGGAACCGCGGCGACCACGGTCGAGGCCATCAACCGGTCGGGGGCGCCGGTGCTCGCCGTCGACGTGCCGAGCGGGCTCGACGGTTCGACCGGGGAGACGGCGGGACCAGTGGTGCAGGCCACCCGTACGGTCACCTTCTTTCGCCGCAAGCCGGGCCATCTGCTGATGCCCGGACGCATCCTGTGCGGGGACGTCCGCGTGGCCGCCATCGGCATTCCCGACACGGTGCTCGACGAGATCCACCCGCTGACGTGGGCCAACGACGCGCCGCTGTGGCAGCCGTTCCTTCCGCACCCCAGCCCCTTGGGACACAAGTACGACCGCGGGCATGCGCTCGTCGTATCGGGCCCGATGGAGCATACCGGTGCGGCGCGCATGGCGGCCCGCGGCGCGCTGCGCATCGGTGCAGGCCTCGTCACCGTCGCAAGCCCGCTCGATGCGCTTTACGTCAATGCTGCCCACCTGACGGCGATCATGCTGCTGCCGATGCAGGGGGCCGATGGGCTGTCCGTTATCCTCGCCGACACCCGCAAGAACGCAGTTCTTTTGGGTCCCGCGCTGGGCGTGGGGGAGGAGACGTGCACGCTGGTCGAGGCGGCGCTCGCCTCGGGTGCCGCCACCGTGCTCGACGCCGACGCTTTGACCTCGTTCGCAGAGGACGCCTCGGCTCTGGCGCGCGCCATCATCGAGACGCCCGATCGGCCCGTGGTGATGACGCCGCACGAGGGCGAGTTCCACCGTCTCTTTCCGGATCTCGCCGAGGGCTCGAAGCTGGCGCGTGCCCGCGAGGCGGCAGCGCACATGGGCGCCGTCGTGGTGCTCAAGGGACCCGATACCGTCATCGCTTCGCCCGACGGGCGCGCCGCCATCAACGAGGATGCGCCCGCGTGGCTGGCCACCGCCGGGGCCGGCGACGTGCTCGGCGGTTTCGTCGTCGGGCTGCTGGCGCAGGGGATGCCGGCCTTCGAGGCCGCTTGTGCCGCGGTGTGGCTGCACGGGGCCACGGCGGACAGCTTCGGTCCGGGGCTCATCGCCGAGGACCTGCCCGAGCGGCTGCCCGAGGTCTTGCGCCGCCTCGCGCGCGCCGGCGAGGCATGAGGTGCTGGATCAATTCGGGGCCACAAATGGCGGCTAATGGCCTATGTTGGATTCGACGCGGCGCGCCTATAACGGCGCCCACACGCGTGACCGGGAGGACGACGATCACGATGCTGCGCAAGCTCGCCCTTGCTCTGGTGCTGACGCCGGCCCTGCTCACGGCGGCGGTCGCCGAGGATTCTGCCGAGCAGGCGCAGCAGGGCGCCGCGGCGCTGGTGCGTGGCGACACCGCGCAAGCCGTCACCGATTATAGCGCGGCCCTGGACGATAGCTCCCTCACCAATGACCGGCGCGCCACCATCCTCAACGATCGCGCCGTCGCCTATGCGCGCCTCGGCCAGAGCAAGCTCGCCATCGACGACTTCAATCAGGCCGCCAAGCTCTTTCCCGAATATGCAGCGATCTACAACAATCGCGGCAGCCTCCTGTTGGCCCTCGGCTACCCGGAGGAGGCGATCAAGGACTTCAACCGGGCGATCGTGCTGGCGCCGGGCTACGCGCCGGCGCTGGGCAACCGGGCTGGCGCCTACGCGCAGGTCGGACACACCGATCAGGCCATCCGCGACTACACGCGCGCCATTCGCCTGATGCCGCAAGCCGCCGCGCCCTTCGCCGGACGCGGGCGCGTGCATCTGGCCGTCGGTCGCCCGCATGCCGCCATCCGCGACTTCACCCGCGCCGTCAACGCCGATCCGCGTTTTGCCGCCGCCTATCGCAATCGGGCGGAAGCCAAGCTCGACATCGGGCGCCATCAGGAGGCGATCGAGGACCTGTCGCGCGCCATCGCCTTCGACGTCGGCAACGCCGAGCTCTACCTGCTGCGCGGGCAGGCCTATCTTGCGACCGGCAATACGCCCGCCGCGCTCAAGGATTTCGCCCACGTGGTCGAGCTCGATCCCCGCTCGGCCAAAGGTTATGCCGCGCGTGGACTCGCGAACGGACTGGCGCAGGCATTCGAACAGGCGTTCGGAGATCTCAACCGGGCGATCGAGCTCGACCCGCGCTCCTCCACGGCATTCGCCTACCGCGCCATCGTCTACAAGCTCAGCGGCCAAGCCGACGTGGGCGTGAAGGACGCGGAGACGGCGCTGAAGCTCGACCCCAACGGAGCCGAGGCGCTGTGGGCGAAAGCCGAGATCGACGAGGCGCAGGGGCGCACCGACCTCGCCGTCGCCGATTTCAAGAAAGCGTTGGCCGTTCGCCCCGGCCTCAAGCAGGCCCAGGACGGACTGCAGCGGCTCGGCGCCGACCTCGGCGACGAGGAGGATCACGAGGTGCCGGGCCTCGGCATCGACAAGTGGCGGGTGGTGGAGCGCGGCGGACGCTATTTCGCGGTGAGCGACCAGTACCGGCGCCTGCGCGTGCCGCTCGAGATGGCCGGCGAGGGCCAGCCGCGGCTGCTGGAATGGGAGATCAAGCCGCCGCCACTGTCGGGCGTGGCGACGCTACGGTTCAACGGCGGCGTGGTGCCGGGCCGCATGGGACCCGAGGAGGTCGAGCAGGTGGCGATCCTCGACCTGGAGACCAACACCGTGATCGGCATCGAGCCGCATCGCCAGGGCAAGAAGGTTGCGAATTGGACCTGGCAGGACGACCGCGTGGTCGTCGCCAGCGTCGACGGCGCCACCGACGAGTTCGTGCTGCGCACGGCACGCCCGCGCGACACCGGTCAGCGCTACTCCAGCTCGGAAGGCGGATGGACGCCCTGGGGCCAGCTCGACAGCTCGCAATACGATCGCCGCGAGCGCCGCCGCAAACCCAAGTCCTTGTTCCAGCTTCTGTTCGGAAACTGAGCGGCGCCAGCGGCGCGTCTTTGCGCGTTGCGGGAATTCCTTACGGGGCGCCGCGGAGGCGCGTTCCCCGGGCTTTTGCCGGACCGCCCCAAAACCCATCTCATAAGAACGCGTGCGGCAATCGGGCGACACGCGCGTCGCGGAGCGGGTCGGAGCGGCGATTGCAAGTTGCGGGTGCGACGCCTGCGTGGAATGTTCGGTGCGCTGACGGATGCCCTGCGGCGCTGAGCTGAAACAGCCCCGCCGTTAAGCATTCGGCATCACTCGGCAGTGTACGTTGCGAGTTCCGCGAGCAACGAAAGTCAGGTCGGAGTTTTGGAACAATGCGTCTCGTAGTCTATGCCCTTGCCGCCGTCCTGATGACCAGCACGGTCTGGGCCGAGCCTTCGATGACGCTGGCGGCCACGGATGCCGCAAGCCCGGTTGCCGACGCCCCTTCGTCGACGCCCGCCGAGGCACCGGCCAGCCACCAGGCCTCCGACCCCGTCCTTGCAGCCGCCGCCGTCGAGGAGCTGCCCGAGGACGTGGTCAAGGCCGCGCCGCTCGAGCGCCCCGAGCCGACGCTGTTCGCCGACATCGATCTCGCCAACCAGCGCATGACCGTCCGGGATGCAGAGGGCAACACGTATGGCCCCTGGAAGATCTCGTCGGCCCGCGGGGGCTACGTGACGCCGACCGGCACCTACTCTGTGAACTACACATCACGGATGCACTATTCCAAGCAGTATCACTGGTCGCCGATGCCCTACTCGGTGTTCTTCAACCGCGGCGTTGCCACGCACGGCACCAACGCGACCGGAGCCCTCGGCCGACCGGCGTCGCACGGCTGCGTGCGTCTGCATACCAGGAACGCCAAGACGTTTTACAACTTGGTCGAGAAGCACGGGAAGAAGCTCACCCAGATCAAGGTGCACGGCACGCCGCCCTATTCGCCGGCCGTGGCCGAGCGCCGCCAGCGCCGTTACCAGGAGCCGGTGTTCAGCTTCTTCGGCGGTCCCCCGCCCAGCTACCAGCCCAAGAAGCGCCGCTACAAGGCCAAGCAGTATGGCGGCGGCTTTTTCGGCGCTTGGTGATCGGCTCTGCGTCAGAACGGATTCCAGGTCGGCCGCGGCGTAAAGCGGATGTAGCCGACGTTGGCCCCCAGCCGGAAGCCGAGGCCTGAGCGAATCGGGGCCATGAGCACGGCGCCGCCTTTGAGAAACGTGATGCCGACGCCGCCGACGAAATAGGCCGAGCCGTCGACTCCCGTGAAGCCGCGCATCAAATCGGCCGGCGCCTTCAGGTTATAGATGAGAAACATGGTGCGCGAGCCCGACGCGCCGAAGTCGGTGCCGATCGAAGGCCCGTGCCAGTACACCTTCTCGGTGCCGCCCGTGCGCATGTAGAGCGTGCCTGTGCCATAGCGCACGCCGGCGAGGAATGCGCCGCCGCCTTCCTTGCCGAGCACGTAGCCGTCGGGGCGGCCCTCGGTCGCAAAGGCGTACTCGAGGACGCTGGCGAGGCTCGTGGAAATGGTGCCGAAGAAGCCGCGCGTGATCTCCTGGATCTCGTCGATGGTGTAGCCGGCCTGCGGCGTGTCCGTGGGAAGGGGCAGCGGCGCGGCGACAACCGGTGGCGGCGCCTCCGTCTTGGTATCCCAGGCCGGCGGATTGCCCTTGCGCGCGGGCGCGGGGGGCGGCAGCGCCGCCTGCTTCTGCGCGGCAGGCTTCTCGGGCTTCTTCGCCTCGGCGGCGGGCTTGGCCTCGGCGGTCGGCTTCGCCGGCGGCTTCGCAGTGCCGGCGATCTCCGCATCGAGCTTCGAGAACGTGTAGGTGGACTTCGCCTTCATCACCGCCAGCAGCTCGAGCCCGGTGGCGTCGAGCTCGGTGAGCTTGGAGCAGTCGAGCGGACCTTCGTCCGGCAGGCGACCCAGCGTATCGATCTTGACGATCAGGTTCTCGGCGTCGGCGTCGAGCTGCTCGGTGCGCTTATCGCGAAGATCGGCGAGCGCCTTCTCCTCGTAGGCGGCATCGTCCCAGCCGCGTTTCACCTTGAGCTGTTCGAGCTTGGCCTTGAGCTTGGGCAGCGTCTCGGCATTGAACTCGCGGAGCGCCGCGCCCGCGCGGTCGACCGCTCCGGCGAAATCCTCCGCGGTGCAGCCGACACTCCGCGCGGGCCCGGACATGCCGAGCCCGAGCCCAAGCGCCAACAGGCACTGCCAGATCGGACGACGCATCAAACGGTCTCAACCTTTAAGGCACCGCCGTTCGATCCCGCCGCGAGGAACGCGCTAAGCGCTCACTGCCCGCTGATCGTACGGACGACGCTGTTCATGGGCCGGTCTGTCAAGGCCGTCGGCATGCCCGCCATGTCCTTGGCGATCAGCTCGTCGTATTCCGGTAGCGTTTGCACCGGCTTCTTGGCGGTGAGCTGCACGATCTTGTAGCCGTTCTTCTTCAGCTCCTTGAGAAGCGACGGCAGCGCTTTGGCGGTATGCGGCTGGATATCGTGCATCAGGATGATGCCTTTGCCCCGCTTATCCAGCAGGTGCATGATGTGCTTCACAAGCCGCTCCGACGTGGTGCGCTTGAAATCGAAGCTGTCGATGTCGGTGGAGAACACGGCAACATTGCGGTCGGCCAAATACTTAAGGGCTTCCGGTGAGGCCCTGAGGTAGGGAAACCGGAAAAACGGGGCCGTGGGGCCGCCGACGGCGCGATGGATAATGGAAAACGACTTCTCGATCTCATCCTTGGCCTTGTCGATCGGCATCTTCGAGAGGTCCTTGTGGAGCACCGTGTGGGCGCCGATCGTATGGCCCGACTTGGCGACCTGCCGCAGGATATCTGGGTAGCCGGCGGCGACCTTGCCGACGGAGAAGAAGGTGGCCTTGGTGCACTCGGCATCGAGCGCGGCCAGAACGGCCGTGGTGCGGCCCGGCAGCGGGCCGTCGTCGAAGGTCAGCACCACTTCTTTGGGATTGAGGAAGTCGTACATCTTGTAGTGCTGGAAGCCGAAGCCGGGGCCGCCGGTCGTGTCGATCTCGACCACGCGGGAGACGCCGAGCGGGTCGGGATTGCCGGGGCACTCCTTCTGCGTGGCGGCCGGCGTAGAGGGCCCCATCGCCTCTTCCTGCTGTGCCGGCTGTGCGGCCTCATCGGCTTTGGCAGGCTCGGCCTGCTCTTGCGTGTCGGGCTGGGCCGGCTCCGCAATGTCTTGTGCTGCATTGACGCTGAGCGGCATCAACAAGAATGCCGCGATGACAAAAATCGTCGCCTGGATTGCGCGCATGGTCCGAACCTCCCGGAGGCTGCCTTAACAGGCTTATTGCTTGATTCTGCGACATTGTGCGGAGAAATACCATCACCGATCAAGCAGATTGGTGCAAGGCGGGAAGATTTTGCCAAATGTGTTGCGGTGGCGGTTGCAGCTCAATCGTTTTGGGCGCGCTTGGCCGCCACTTTTGCGCGAAATCGCGCGGCATCGACGATGACGCGCTCATGACGCCCCCGTCCGATGATCTCGCGGGCATCGCGCGCCTCGACATAGAACACGAGCTTGCGCCCATCGACCTCCTTGAGTTCGGCGGTCGCCGTCACGGCAAGCCCCACCGGCGTGCCGGCGGTGTGGTCGACCTCTAAGCGCACGCCCAGGGTTTCCTGTCCGTCGGCCAGGAGCCGCTCGACGCCGTCGACGGCGGCGGCCTCCATCAGCGCGATCATGATCGGCGTCGCCAGCACGGGTGCGCGGCCGCTGCCCAGGCGCGGCGCGGTATGCTCCTCGCCGACCACCATCGTGGCAGTACCGAGGAGGCCGGGCTTCAGGGTCATGTCGGGGCTCCCGCGCGTTGCGCCAGTCGCCGGAAGCCTGCCGGCTCCCGAGACGGCGCGCAAGGGCTGCGTCAGCGCCAAAATTAGAGAGGAGCGGGCTCGTCGCGGCCGTCGCTCAGGTGCTCGAGCGCGTCGATATCCAGGAGCCGCAGGCCCTTCTCGTGCGGCTCGATGAGCCCGCGGGCCTCCAGCTCGGCAAGCTCCTGGCCGAGCGCGTCGACGCTCAAGCCCAGGTGGCCCGCAGCCGCGCCGCACGTCAGGGAGTCGGTGATGACGGCCGGGTCGCGGCCCTCGTAGGCGTTGTAGCGTGACAGCGTCACGAACAGTGCCGCCACGCGCCGCAGCGGGCTCGGCCGCGCGCGGCGGACGAGGGTGTCCTTGAGATAGGCGACCTCGCGCTCGATGGCCGCGGCGAGGCGGGAGCGCGCGCGCACGCTCTTGTCGACGACGGTATCGAGCGCGCTGCGCGGCATGCAGACGAGGGTGGTGAGCATGCTCGCCTGCGCGCTGCAGACGTGGCTGTCGAGATAACCCAGGCCGACGAGGTCTCCGGGGAAGACGAACTCGATGACGTCTTGGCTGCCGTCGGGAAGGCTGCGGTAGAGGCAGATCGCGCCGGTTTCCACCCGATAGAAGTAGCTGCGCGGGTCGCCCTCGCGGAACAGCACCTCGTCCGCGGGCAGCGTGAGCATCTCCTCGCCGCGCGGATGCACCGCCGCGGCGCCCGCTGCGCGGGGAGCCTCGCGAGAGACAACAGAACTGTGCAACTCGACTGGGGTGAGCACTGGACAACTCGACGCTAATGCTAGTTACGACAGAATATGTGGCGGTATCGCCACATTCAAGAGGTTTTTTGTGGGCAGCACAACTTAAGACTCGACAAATCGATTCTTGCCTTTTTTCCGCTCGTGGAACGCCACCGACGCTCCTCGCGTTTCCTTACCAATACCAAGCGCGGACTGAACACTTTCTGAACGCGATCACGAGGAGGCAGAGCCATGCGGCGGTCGACCAAGAGTATTTGCAGCGCCAGCGTCGCGGTCGTCGTCTGGTCGTGCGCAGGCGTGTATCCCGCGGCCGCGTGCTTCCGTCATACGTTCGAGCCGTGCCCGGTGACGACGTCGTCCGATTACGTGGTCGAGGTCGACCGCAAGACGGGCCGCACCTGGATCACGGATCGTCCATCGAACGTTGCGGAGATGGCAAAGCTCGCCGCTAAAGCCGCCAAGCGGCTCAGGGTCGAGCCGGTTGCCGCAACTGCCAGCTCCCATTGGCTCACGCGCGTAGATGCCGCAGAGGCATCCGCCCCGCGCCGGAATTAGGCCAATTCTCAGTAGGGCAGCCCTACTTGGGCTTCTTGCAGGCGTGGGATTTGGCCGTGCACTCGGTGCCGAAGCTGCCGGCGGCCTTGCAGCCGACGAGCTTGGCGTCGCCTTGCACCGTCCAGCCGCGATTCTCGGCGACGTTGACCGCGCCCTGCAGCGCCATGAACCCGGCAATGCTTTCGTTGAAACCGCTGCCCACGGCGGCGAAATCCCGGCATTCCTCGGCGACGGAAGCGGTGGAGGCCAGGCCCAGCAGCCCGGCGCTCGCGGCCGCCATGACGCTGAATCGCACCAACTTCGACATGTCATCCTCCTGGAGCTTCGCTTTCGAGCCAGGCTAAGCTGCCCCTCCTGCCGCCGGACGACAAGACGGTCGGCGGCCCGCCGTTGTGGATTGGCGCGGGGGTGTGTCCGGCCGGTTGCGCTTAAGCCCACATCGCCTACTCCGACGGGCTGTTGCCACGGGGGCCTCGCCAGCGCCTAGAAGCTGGCATAATCCTAAGCCATCGTCATAATGGGATTTCTTGGCGTAAGGGGCAGGCTGTGGGCGAAAGTTCTCGCGTTCTCGTCATCAGTGAAGACACGTACCTCAAAGGTGACGTCCGCAACGGCGGGCGCATCGAGGTGTTCGGCTACATCGAAGGCTCGGTGACCGGCGACCAGCTCGTCGTGAAGCAGGGCGGCCGGTGCTACGGCACGATCAAGGTGGACGCCGCAGACGTCCACGGCGATCTGCAGGGGCAGGTCTTCGTCAAGCAGCTCATCACCATCCGCGGGTCCGGCTCGGTCTCAGGCGATGTCCAGTACGGACGTCTCGCCATGGAGATGGGCGCCAACCTGACCGCGGAGGTGCGCAACGTTCCGCCCACGATCTCCGGCGACCTCGATGTCTCGGTCAACAAGGGCAAGTCCGTGCGCATCACGCTGGATGATTTGACCGCGCTCGATCCCGACAACGAGGCGCACGAGCTCACCTTCACGGTGTCGAAGGCGAAAAACGGCTTCGTGATGCTGTCGAGCAATCCCGGGCGGCCGGTCGAGACCTTTACGCAGGCCGACCTGGAGCGCGGCAACGTGCTGTTCAACCACGACGGCAGCAACGGCGGTCAGGCGAGCTTCGACGTGGTCGTGGTCGATGCCGCCGGCGCCAGCTCGGGCGCGGCCCAGACCGTCAACGTCTCGGTGCGCTAGCCCGCAACGTCAGCTCGCTTCGCGACCGAAGCGTTTGCGCAGGGCGGTCTTGGCCTTCTCCAGGGCCTCGCGCTCCTTGGCCGACAGGTTGCGGCCGGCACGGTTCATATAGAAGTCCAGCATCGACATGGCCGAGCGGTAGGGATCGGCGCTCGCGCGCTCGGGATCCTCGGCCGAGCGCTGCAAGGCGGCAGCGATTTTGTCGGGATCGCCCGATTGGAACACGCCCGGCGGGAGCGCGGCATGATCGTCGTGCTCGGTGACGGACTTCGACCACTTTTCGGATTTGTCGGGCATGCGGGCACCTCGGGTTGCGGGGAGCCCGACACAAGCAGCGGTGCCCGAATGCGGAGTAAGCGCCCGGGCCGGCATTTAGCGAAAATGCCCAGCGGTCTCGATCGATGGTCTGGGCCGGCGCGCTGATGCCCGTCAGGGCTGCGCCGCGCCGAACAGCCTCAGGAACAAGCCCGTCCCCAGCCCCCAAGCCCCGTTGACCGTCGCGGCGACGCCCGCGCGCGGCCAGAAGTCGGCGACAGGCAATCCCTTGACGACAGGGACCACGTACATGGCGACCAGTGACGGCGCGATCGCGCCGACGACGATCCAGGCAATCCAATAGGCCGCGCCTCCGATGCGCGTCAGGAGAAGCGCGAGGACCCCGCCCCACAGGCCGCCCCAGAACGCCTTGGAGGCGAGCGCCGGCACACCCCACGGCGGTATGGCATCGAGCGGCCACGCCGGGCGGTCGGGCGGGATCACGCCCGCCTGGTTGAGGAGGTACCAGGCGCTCTGGTGAAAAAGGACCGTGGCGAGCGCGCCGGCGACAAAGCCGAGGATGAGGAGCTTCAATGGTGAGGGAGACATGTATGAACTCCGTTGGCGGGTTGGCTCACTCGCAGCGCAGGAAATCGCGCGCCCCGGTGGCGTCTGTGAATGTGAGGGTGTTGCCGGACACCGTCAGCATGAAGTCGGCGGATTGTTTGTCGCCTTCGACGGTGCAGTCGGCGGAGATCTTGTAGTCGCTGGCGTTGGCCTCGACGGATTTGAAGGTGCAGTGGGTTTCGTGCTGGTCGTAATGGTCCTTGGCGACCAGCATCGGCGCATCGAGGCTCGATTGCTCGGTGCTGCAGTGACGGATTTCGAGTGCCCACACGCCCACGTAAGGCGCTTTGTCGTCGGCGCGGGCGGGTAGCGCTGCGGCGACGGCGAGGCACGCAAGGCCGCAAAAGTGTGATGGACGCATTGTCATCTACCCCGGGGTTGGTTCTGCCCCCTTACGCAAGCGTCTTTCGCGCCAGATCGTCAAGCCGTTACGACGAAGAACGGCGGGTCGGGTGCGACACGCGCGCGCCCCTCAAGGACTCGAGCGCGATCGGCTTCGACGATGCCTTCCAATACGAGGACTTCACCAAGCCGTGGTCGGAGCGGAGCATCGCCGTGACGGCGAACTTCGAGCCGCAGATCGGCCTCCAGGCCTACAAGACCTGGGAGGACAAGACGGACCGCCACCCCTACTGAGGCGATTGCTTAGCCCAGCCGCTTGATCAAAGCCTCGGCCGCGGCGGGCGCGCGCAGCTTGCCCTCGTGGATGACGTAGAGGAACACGTCGCGCTTCTTTGGCTTGGCGCCGGACGCCGGGTCGACGCAGGGAAGATCCTTGGGCGTTCCGCCCGCCGCCCAGGTCTGGGCGCGCTGGGCCCAGGCATCGAGTGCCTTCGGCGCATAGCCGGTCTTGATACTGTCCTTGCCCTTCTGCAGCCGCGCATAGACGAAGTCGCCGATCGGGTCGGGAATCGCCGGATAGCTCGCGTGCTCGGCATAGACCACGGGGATGGCGAAGCTGCGCAACAGCTTGACGAAGGCCGGCGTGCAAAACGAAGCGTGGCGCACCTCGACCACGTGGCGCAGCGCGCGGCCGTCGAGCTTCGGCGGCAGCAGTTCCAGAAAGGCGCCGAAGTCGGCGGCATCGAATTTCTTGGTCGGTGCGAACTGCCACAGCATCGGCCCCAGCCGGTCGCCGAGCATAAGCGGCCCGGAATCGAGGAAGCGCTTGATGGAATCGCCGGCCTCGGCCAGCACGCGCCGGTTGACGGCGTAGCGCGGGCCCTTGAGCGCGAACACGAACCCGTCGGGCACTTCGCGCGCCCATTTGGCGAAGGTTGTGGGCGTTTGCGTCCGGTAGAAGGTGCCGTTGACCTCGATCGAGGTAAGATGGCGGCTGGCATAGCTCAGCTCCTGGGCGTGCGGCAGCCCCTTGGGATAGAAGACGCCGCGCCAGGGCGCGTACGTCCAGCCACCCACGCCTACCCGGATCGTTCCGCTTTTCTTCACGTTCGTCATGCCAGGAAACCGCTGTTGCTGAAGGAGGTCTCGTCATGGAGCACGCATCGGCCACGGGCCGCTTCGATATCGCAGAGATCGCGGCGACGTTTCCCGCAACGGCCGAGACACTGCTGCTCGACCGCTACCTGACCGATACGCCGCACGCCAGCGCGCGCGTGTTCCGCGTCTACAAGCCCACGCCTCCTCATTACCACGTCAATTCGGACGAGTACCTCTACGTGTTCTCGGGCCGCGGCACCTTCTGGATGGACAATGCCGCCAACCAGGCCGAGTTCGGCCCCGGGCAGCTGCTCTTTTTCCGCCGCGGCATCGTGCACGCGCTGCCCGACATGCTGGAGGGCCCGGTCGTGTTTCTCTCCGTCGACACACCCCGCCGCGACCCGAAGGACATCATCTTCGTCGACCCGGCGGACGGCACGCCGGAGAGCTTCATTCAAGAGACCGGCGGGTGAGCCCTAGTGCGCAGGTCAGTCAGCCGATCAACCGATTGTAGTCGGCATGCGAGCCGATCCAGAACCACTGGAAACAGTCGTCACCCTCGACGGCCAGCGCCCGGTAGTCTCGACCAATCCGCACCGACCAGAGGTCCCCACGGATGCGCTTGAAATGCAGAGAAGGATGCTTGGGGTTCTGCTTCAGCAGAGCAAAATTCTTTTCCGCTGAGGTGCGAACCTCGGCAGGCAGTGCATCGTAGAGAGGCTGAAAGCGTGGATCCTTGATGTGCCGCATCAGAGGGATCGTCTAGAATTCTTCGCCGCGGCCAGATTTGAGGTTGGCGCGAGCGTCCTCGGCGAGCTTGTCGAGCTTGCCCGCCTTGGCATCGCGCTCGAGCTTCTCGTCGAACAGGCGCGCGTCAAGCTCATCAAGCCAGGCGCGCAGCTCGGCAATCTCTTGCGCAGAGAGCGTCTCGATGGAGGACTGAAGCTGTTCAAGTCTGGTCATGGCGCCATCCTAGCAGATCTTGCGCATGGGCGAGAAGGCCTCCCCCGGAGTGGGATGGAGGAAGGTTTACGATCCGACAAGCGCGGCGCGCCAGACGGTCCCGTCGATTGCCGTGAGGACGAGCTCATATGGCTCTCCTGCAACGCCGCTTTCTTGCACCGCGGGCAGGGTGATGGTCGCGTGCGCGCCCGTCTGCCCGCTGAAGCCGACAGTCTCCGTCTTGAAGTGCGCCGCCCAAGCATACGGATACGCGTTGCGGATGGCGCTGGCGGGCAGCGTTGCGAGCGTGGCGCCATCCCAGCTCGCGACAGTCGCGCCCGAAGAATCCACAAGTCGCGCGGCAATGACATAAGCGGCGCCCGTATCGGGTCCCGCATCGACGTAAGCGGAAAACTGCACCGCCCCTTCGCGCGACACCGTCACGTCGCTCAGCGCAATGTTGTGGCGGTGGAAGTTGGTTCGCGAATGCAGCGGCGTGACGACGGCGCCGAACAGGATCTGGTAGCTCAGCACGGTGAACGCGACGCACGCTGCCGCCAGTGCCAGCCCCAGCTTGCGCAGCGCCTCTTCCGGCAGCGGGCCGCTGGCGATCCAATTGACCCAGGTGTTTCGTTGCACCCAGGCGGTGCGGCCGAGATACGTATCGAGCGCGTACGGGCCACTGCCGGCGACAAAGAGTGCGCTCGACATCGCCACGCCCGACACCGCCATCGTCCATTCGTCGAGGCAGGTCGAGCCCATCCATCCGAAGATCAGCATCAGCGTCACGTTGAGCCAGAAGCTCGTGAACGCCGCCGCCCGCGTCATCAGTCCGAGGATGAGGGCGAGGCCCACCGCGAGCTCGACGATGGTCCAAAGCCACACCGAGGCGACGATGGCGTCGGGGTGGGCCAAGGTTGCGAGGATGGGACCCTGCACCCACAGCGTGCCCGGAAGCGCGTGGGTCAGTTTGGCCGCGACGAAGCCCGGTGCGTTGAAATCCAGCTTCAAGGCCAGATCGACCCCGTCGATCTCCCGGAAATCATAGAACAAACGCCAACTCGCCCCGCCCCAGAAGATGAAGCCCTGCACGAAGCGCGTGCCCAGCAGCACCAGCGCCGCCATCGAAACGTCCGCACGGGCGAGCGAGCCCGGTTGCACCGCACCGTGTGTCATAACGGTCTCCTGTCGACGGGCGCGCACGCAAGTCGCGTCTTGCCTCTTACGCTTGGCGCCGCGACACCGTATCTAAACCAAGAGTGTTTCGGAGTGTTTGAGCGGGGCATGCCGCTTTGAGAGGCGCGCCAGTAAGGGTAGGGGTGGAGGGGCATCATGCGCTCGAATTGGGTCCTGGTCGCGCTCGCTGCGTGCGCGCTCTTCGTAGGCAGGGCGCAAGCCGCCGAGCCTGACCCCGCGCAGGTCAAAAGCGCGCGCGCCGCCGTCAAAGAGCTGGGCGAGACCCTCAGGCGCCAGCTCATGGACGCGATGGCGGCCGGCGGTCCCAAGGCGGCGATGGGCGTGTGCAAGACCATCGCGCCGGCTCTGGCGGAAAAGACGAGCGCGGCGCGCGGGCTGCAGGTCAGGCGCACGGCGCTACGCCTGCGCAATCCCGCCAACGCTCCCGACGAGTGGGAGCGTGGCGTGCTGGAGGACTTCGCCCGGCAGGTGAAGGCCGGCGCCGACCCCGCCAAGCTCGAGCATGCCGAAACGGTCACGACGCCGACCGGCGCCAGCACCTTTCGCTACATGAAGGCGATCCCCACGGCCGCGCCCTGTCTCGCTTGCCACGGCGCACCCGAGCCGGCCTTGAAGGCGGAGATCATGCGGCTCTATCCGCAAGACCAGGCCACCGGCTTTGCGCCGGGCGACCTGCGCGGGGCCTTTTCGGTGTCGGCACCGGCATTGAACGCCGCTCCCGTGGTGGCGCCGTCGCCTACGCCCGCGCCGGCACCGACCGGCCCTTAAGCGGGAACCGTCGAACTGCGCTCGAGCCTGAGTGGCACGGCCGCGTCAAGCCTGGCACAGCAACGTGAGATGCCTCTAGGGCGCGCGGGCCTGCAGCATGCGATAGGCGTGCGTGACGGCCAGCCAGCTCACCGGCACCGACACCAGCAGGCCAACCAGCAATGCGATGGCTCCCAGAAGATTTAGGCCGATGATCGCGAGCATCAGCCCGAACAGCGGCCACTTGTAGCCTCTGGTAATGCGCCAGCTTTCCTCGAGCGCTTTGACCGGGCCGGTCCCGCGGTCGATGACGAGGTAGGTGGCGAAGCCGAGGCCGACGGCGAGGATGATGCCCGGCGCGATCAGCAGAAGAAATCCGACGAAGATAATGATCAAGAGCAGAACGTAGGCGCCGAGGTAGCGCCAGAACGGCTGCGGGTTCCACAGGTCGCCGAGTTGCACGCCGGCTATGTCGTCGTGCGCGCGCAGCGCAAACGTCGTCGCGCCCAGGCTGGCGAAGATGCTGAGTACGAATCCGAGGAGCGACGCAATCAGGCTCCCGCTGGAGGGCGGGGGCGGCGGCTGGCCGGCCACGACGTCGGGTCCGGGAAAAAGCATGCCGGGAAGCGCGGGAATGATGATGGTCAGCAGGAAGGCCCCGATGAGGATCCAGGGGCGCTTCTTGAACGTCTCCCATCCGAACCCGATGCAGTCGCCGATCGAAAATGCTGGCATGGTGCGCCTTCCCGGAATGTCTTTTATGGTCGAAACGCGGTCGCAGTCGTTGCAATGATAGGCCGGCGGACGTCAAAAAAGACTGCGCGCAATCCCTCAAAATCTAAGCGACGGCATGCGCAACATTCCGGTTGCCGCGGCCACTATGCCGGTCCCGGCCCCGATCGGGAGTTTGATTTTACTCCAAGGTAGGCCAATCTATGCAACGAAACGGGAAAGCGTAGGTTTGGAGGCGGTCATGCGTAGAGTTGGAGTGGTGGCGCTTGCTCTCGCCGCGCTCGTGGGCCCGGGGGGCTTGAGCGCCCAGGCCGACAGCATGTGGGAGCTGGAGAACGCGCGTGCCAACGCCCGCGCCGGCGGCCCGGTCGGCGACTACGACGAGGAGCTTCTCGAACGCTGGGGATGCTTGAGCGGCACCAACAGCGCGTTCTGCAAGCGCATCGAGCACGGCGCCAACAGCGCGTCGATCGCGCCGCGGCGGCGTAAGCGCAAGATCCAATAGACCTGCCCCGACAAAGACGACCAAGGACAAGAACGAGAGGACCGACATGGCCGACCCCGAAGCGCTTGCCGATCTCGACCGGCACATTGCCATCGTGCGCGACAACCTGCGCGAGCTGGTGGAGCAGGCGGCCGCCTACTCGGGTGCCGCGGATGAAACGCGCACCGCCGACCGCATCGCGGATCAGGAGCAGCGGCTCGCCCAGCTTCTGAAAGAGCGCGAGGCCCTGGCGAAGTCGTAGGGGTAGGCTCCGCCCGAAAATTTAGAGCGACATGGGTTGGCGGGTTCGATCAGCTGGCGGTGCCGAGCTCGGCCATGTCCTCGTCCGACAGCTCGATGGCCGCGGCGGCGACGTTCTCCTCCAGGTGCGCAACCTTGGAGGTGCCGGGGATCGGCAGCATCACGGGGCTGCGCTTGAGCAGCCAGGCGAGCGCGATCTGCCCCGGCGTCGCCCCGTGTCCGCGCGCCACCTTGGCCAGTGCCGAGCCCGATTTGGCGAGATCGCCGGCGCCGAGCGGGTACCAGGGAATGAATCCGATGTTGTGGCGCTCGCAATGGGCCAGCACGTCCTCGCTCGCGCGGTCGACGATGTTGTAGCGGTTCTGCACGCTCGCCACCGGAAACACCTGTTGGGCGGCCTCGATATCCGCGACCGACACCTCGCTCAGGCCCACGAAGCGGATGAGCCCGCGGTCGAGAAGCTGCCGGATCGCGGCGAACTGCTCGTCGCGCGGCACCTTCGGATCGATGCGGTGGAGCTGCCACAGATCGATGCGGTCGAGCCCGAGGTTTTCGAGGCTACGCTCGGCCTGCGCGATCAGGTAGTCGGGCTGCCCGTGCGTCACCCAGTTGGAGGGTCCGGGGCGCTTGAAGCCGGCCTTGGTGGCGATGACGAGACCGTCGTAGGGGTAGAGCGCCTCGCGGATCAGCCTCTCGGAGACGTCGGGTCCGTAGGAGTCCGCCGTATCGATGAAGTTGACGCCGAGCTCGGGCAGGCGCTTCAGCGTGCGCAGCGCGCCGTCCCGATCGGCCGGCTCGCCCCAGATCCCGGTCCCGGTGACGCGCATGGCGCCGAAGCCGAGCCGGTGGACCTCCAGCTCGCCCCCGATCGTGAAGGTGCCGGACAGCGCGGCATCGGGCTTGGTGGGCGTAGCGCTCATTGGGGGCATTTGGAGCTCCGGGGTGGGATGGCTGTCCTGCCGACCTAAGCTGAGCGCGTGCCGCGATCAAGTGGGCGCTTCAGCCCGTCGCGGCCGCGGCGGGGTGGCTGGCGGGGAAGGCTGCTGGTGCCAACTCCAGGCGTAACGCTATTTGAACAGCGACGTGAGCGAGAAGGAGGAGGCGACGACCACGGGCGGGTTCTCCGCGATCTGCGGGTGGGGCTCCTCCAGGTAGACGTTGACGCCGGTGGCGCGCCCCTCCTTGATCAGCGAGGCGACATAAGCCCAGCCCTTGGGCTCCAGTCCGATGCACGCCTCCGACATCTCGCCCTTCAGGCGCATGTGGATGGCGATGTTTCCGCGCTTGAGGATGGCGGCCTTGTGCGCGGCGCTGAACCGGTCCTGGTTCCACAGCTTCTTGAGATAGATCGCGGCGACGTTGCGCTTGGTCTTCGGGCCCCAGGTGATGCGCTTGCTCTTGTTGCCGCCGAAGGTGTACTCGCCCGGTGGCAGCGACCCCATGCCCTTGGCGGCCAGGCAATCGGGATCGGGATTGTTGCGGCACACGTCGCGGCCGGAGATGGCCCAGGCGATCGTCTTGCCGTCGTACCTCGGATCGTCGGAGACGACGAACAGCCGGCCGGTCGCGATCGTGTAGCCGAGGCGGAAGTCGGGCGCGGAGGCGGGCACCTCGCGCACGACATCCTCATAGGGGTTGCAGATCTCCCCGCCCGTCAGCTTGCGCTCGGTGCCGGGGAGATGAATGACGACGTAGTCGACGTTGGGTGCGCAGTCCCACCGCGGCAGGACCTTCTTGTCCTTGAGCGCGATGGCGGGCGGTGGCAGCGGCTCGGGCGCCGGCCGGCTCACGGGCTTCGGTTTCGGCGGCTTCGGGACCGCGAGCGTGGTCTCCCAGGAGGTGTCGGGGGCGGCTTGCGGCTTGCGGCGCAGCTGCTCGCATTCCTGCGACAGCTTGGGCGGCTGGATCTGCTTGACCGCGAGCTGGCGTGCCAGGGCGCTGCTGGCCCCGTTCTCGATGTAGGCCGTCACCAGCGCATGCTGCACCTCGACCTGCTCGGGCGAGAGCTCGAAGATGCAGTCCTCGTAGATCTGGTCGCCCACCTGGGAAAAGAAGTTGGCGATGTCGTCGGCCGCGGCGGCCGCGTCGCTCGACGTCTGCGCCTGCCCCTGGCCGCAAGGCAGCAGCAGCAGACTCGCGGCACACGCAAGCAGGGTCCTGCGCATTTGATCCATCGGCGTTCCTCCGGGGCCGGGAGGCCTTGAGACCCGTTCACGACACCCGCATAACGGCTTTCCTACGTCAAGAGTTGGGGCAAGAGCATGGCTGAGCCCGAATCCCACCCCACAATCCCCCGCGCCGCCGTGGAACGGGCCATTCCGCCGCGGGATTGGGCGCTGCAGCGCGGGGATTTCGTTGCTATAGCGGGGGCGCCACAACCATACGCAAGTCCACCCGCACGGAGCTCACGCAATGACCGACACCAACAACATCCAAGCAACGCTCGATCGCCTGGCGCGCGAGAACGCCGAGCTGCGCGGGCTGGCGCTTGCCACCGGCGTCATCCTCACGCAGCTTTTGCAGACCATCACCTTGCGGGAGATGAACCCGCAGAACGCCGCCACCAAGACCATCACCAATGCGGAGAACGCGATCGAGGGCTTCAAGCCCGAGGAAGCCGATCCGATGGGCGACGTCATGAAGGCGCGCGCGCTGCATGCGGTGAAGCAGTACGAGACGCAGCTGCGCTCCGTCCTGCCGGTGTAGAGGCGGTGAGCATGGACGGCGGCCTGTATCTGGAGGACCTGCACGTCGGCCAGCGCTTTGAAAGCGCCAAGCGCCTCGTCACGGCCGACGAGATCAAGGCATTCGCGACCCAGTTCGACCCGCAGCCGTTTCACCTCGACGAGGCTGCCGCCGCCGCCACCATGTTCGGCGGTCTCGCCGCCAGCGGCTGGCATACGGCTGCACTCACCATGCGGCTCCTGGTCGACAGCAGCACCGTCACCGGCGGCATCGTCGGCGCCGGCGTGGAGATCGCCTGGCCGCGCCCCGTGCGGCCGGGCGACGAGCTGCAGGTCTTCAGCGAGATCGCGGACATCACGCCGTCGCGCTCCAGGCCCGATCGCGGCACCGTGATCCTGAAAAGCGAGACCCGCAACCAGCGCGGCGAGCCCGTCCAGCTGCTCACCTCGAAGATGATCGTTCCGCGCAAGCCGGCCTGATCCCGAGCGATCTCGGCAGCGCCTCGGTCACGGTCCCCTCGGCCCGCGGGCCGTAGGGCAACGCTCTAGGCCGCCTTGGCGTTGCGCTCTTTTTTGGCAATCTTGGCGGCGCGCTTCTTGGCGTTCTCCGCCTTGCGCTGGCGGGCCTGGATCTTTTTGCGGCGTGAATCCGACAACGTGGCCATGACGTCTCTCCCTTGCGTGGATGTGAGTGCTCGAGGGCGCTCCCCGTGAAACCGACGGGGCTCAATACTAGAGGCCGGTTTTGCAGGCAAGCGCCGGCGTGCCGGCGCCGCCGCCCGCCAGCCTGTTCACGCCCTGATGCATTCCTGCAGCGAGGTAAAGACGGAGCGCCTGACCACGGCGTGGGCCTGAAACCCCTCGCGCGCCATCAGCAGCCGGTGCAGCTCGGGGAGCCGATAGAACGGCACGCTCGGATACCAGTGATGCTCCAGATGAAAGCCGACGTTGCGCGGCAGGATGAAGACCTGCTCGAGCCAGCTGGGGAGGGTGGTGCGCGTCACGCTGTACTCGTCCTCGTCGCTTTCGACGGCGCTGTGCTCGCAGATCAGCCGCACGTATTGGACCGCGATGTGCCAGGTGCAGAACGGAACGAGCCAATACAAGACGAATGCCGGCCAGGCATTAAAGAGGGTCAAGGCGCCGGCGACGGACAGGTAGAACGCGAGGCGGGCGGCGACCATCCAGCGCGGCGAGGGGATCAGCGAAGAGCCGATGAGGCCGCGCAGGATCCAGGAGATCCCGGTCAGGAACGCGGCGCGGCGCAGCACCATCAGCGCCAGGCCGGCGCGCGTCTTGGGAAACACCCATTCGGGCTCCAGCTCGCCTTCGGCGTTGTGCGTGTTCCAAAGCTGGCGGTTTCCGTCATTGGCGAGGTTTGTGTACTGGTGATGCGTTCCGTGGAACTTGCGGAAGCCCTCCACCGAGGCAAACGTTGGCCACATCAGAAAGAGGTTGGCGCACAGATCGTTCAGCCAGCGCGTTTTCAGGTAGCGATAATGCGAGGCGTCGTGTCCGAGTATTAGCAGCGCGTGCTGACGCGAGCCGATGAACATGACCGCGACCAGATACAGAACAGGGTGCCAGACGTAGGAGCAGAGCGCGATCGCCACGGCGATGCCCGCCCACTCCTCGGCGGTCGCGACGAGCGCCCTCCAAGGCTGCAGCACCGACAGCTCCTTGAGCTTGGCAGGCGGCAGCCGCTCGGGGATGGTGCGGCTGGTGTTGTGCGGGTGCGCGACGACCGGGTTGCGCGAAATATCCTGCGTCGGGGTCTCCGACCGGAGCAAGGCGACGATCCTGTTGATCTCGGCGACGGCTGACATCGGTCTCCTCCTTGGTCACGGAGAGCGGCGGTAATCGGTGATCTCTGGCTTTGATACAATCGGTATTCATGCGTCCGTCGCTGTACCGCACGGTGCAGCGCAGGCCGCTCGCGTGAGGGTTCCGGATGCTTATTCCGCGATTCGCACTTCGAAGGTGCGGACAGCCGTCTCGCCGCCGGCAAGCTTGGCTGCGACCGAGAAGCGGTCGGTGCCGGTCTGTCCCGCCCGCGCCGTGTAGTAGACGCCCGTGCCCTTCGCCGTCTGACCGATGCAGGTGCCCTTTTCCGAGGTCTGGATCGTCGTTTCCTGCCCCGGCTGAAACGAGACGTCGCCCTTGGTCGGGGCCGCGGTGATGGTGAGCTCGGGCGCGGGCAGCGGCTCGCAAGTGTCGCCGAAGCCGGCGAAGATGAAGACGCGCGCCGGCCGGCCGGGAACGACGGGCGTCTTGCGTACGGCAATGTCGGAGGTGGCGCTGGGTGTCGGGGCTGCGGCGGGCAGGCCTGAGCCGCTGCCCTGCGAGCCGACGCCCGAGCACCCCGCCACGCCGGCAACGGCGAGCGCGAGGACGGCGGCGGGGAGGGGGCGTGATGGTCGCCGGTTGCGGCTCATGCGATCCTGTCGAGTCGAGTGGTGGGCAGGTATGCCTAGCACAGCTGCGTCCTCATGGGCAAGCTACAGGGCAAGGTTGCCGTGGTCACGGGCGCCTCCAAGGGCATCGGGGCCGGTATCGCCAGGGCGCTCGCGGCTGAAGGCGCCGCGGTCGTCGTCAACTACGCCTCCAGCCGCGAGGGTGCCGAGAAAGTGGTCGCTGAAATTACGCGGCAAGGGCGGCAAGGCCGTCGCTGTCGGCGGCGACATCGCCAAGGCAGAGGATGTGAAAGCCTTGCTGGCGGAGACCAAAAAGGCGTTCGGCAAGCTCGATGTGCTCGTCAACAACGCCGGCGTCTTCGACTTCTTTCCGCTCGAAAACTTCAGCGAGGCGCAGTTCCACCGCCAGTTCAACATCAACGTGTTGGGGCCGACTTGATGGCGCAGGAAGCCCTCAAGCACTTCGGCCGAGGGCGGCTCCATCATCAACGTCAGCTCCGTCGTCTCCTATAATTCCCCCGCCAACTCGGTCGTCTACTCGGCGACGAAGGCTGCGCTCGACACCATCACGCGCGTGGCAGCGCCGATCAGGGCCTCGCTGCGCGACACGGGAAGCCTCCGCAATTCCCCACGGAACACCTCCCGCGCCCCCGCGTTTACTAGTCAAGACACCCCGCACCCGCGGGCCCCACCGGCACATGCGAGCAAAGGAGGTCTATGATGACCTGGAAATTCCCGATCGCCGTCGCGGCGATGGCCGCGATGATGGCGCCCTCGATGGCGCAGGCGGATTTGTCCATCGGCGCCGTCGAAGGCGCGCGCGCCAAGGAGCGCCAGGGCGCCTACCTGACCCGTCAGGACCGCGACAACCTGCGCCGCTACGGCAGCAACGACGACTACGGCTATGGCGGCTATTACGGCGGCTATGACAGCTACGGCTATGGCCCGCCCGTGTACCGCGGCGCCTACTACGACGACGGTTATGGCTACGGCTACGGTCCGTCGGTCGGCATCTACATCGGCGACTGACGCCGGGTAGCAGAGAAGCTCGCAGCGCTCACCGCCCCTTGCAGATCGGCGTGGGGCGGGGCGGCGGCGGCGGATGCGCCTTCTTGTACTTGGCAATGAGCGGCTCGAGTTTCTCCTTCGGCCAGAACTTCGGCGCGCCGATCTCCTTCAGGCAGGAGGCGTTCCAGTAGAGCCCGGCGCGCGCCGGCGACTTGCGGGCCTTCACGGCGCGCGCGACCGCAGCGATGTCGCCGGATTCCGGATAGATGTAGAGCGTCGTCGGGTTGCCGTTCACTACGGGAATGATTTTGCGGGCCTCCGACCGCGACCAGCTGGTGCAGCCGTTGCTGCGGCCGCCGCTATAGTCCACCAGCTTGCCGAAGGGCACATAGCCCTTGGCGTTCGCGTGCGAACTTTTGGGCCGCTTGCGCAGGCAGACGCTGCGCAGCAACACCGCCGGATGCCCGCCGATCTCGCGCGGTCTGGCGTTTGCCGTGTCGCCGTCGCCCGCGCCGTCGAACTGTATGAAGGTGCGGATCAAGGCCGTTTCCTTTTTCCCTGCGCGATAATAGCCCTTGAAGGACGTCTTCTCCTCCGCCGTCACGTAGGCGCCGCCGGTCGACAGCTTGGAATCCATGGCGTTGCTGAAGTGCTTGGCGCACCGCCTGCCGTTGGCGAAATTCGCGACGCCCGGCAGCTTGCTGCCGCTGCCGTGACCCGACGAGAACGCGCGAAACGACCGCTTCGCCTCGCAGATGACGTAGAACCTCAGTCCCCACGCCGCGGCCTACAAGGCTGGGGCGCGTGGCATCCATGGCGAGGTAGCAGGGATTTTTCACCGCGCCGTCGCGCACCTTCTTCAGGTAGAGCGCGCGCGCGCGGCGCAGGACCACGTCGGCGATCCGGCCCTGGCCGTTGCCGACATGGGCCTTGAGCCACTTCGGCAGGTCGGAGGATGGCTCAGCGGCAACGGGCTGTGCGGCAGCGATCTGAGGCGCGCCCGACACCGCCGCCATGGCGATCAGGCCCACAACGACGACGATGCCTGGAGCGAGTGATCTCAGCTGCAATGGACCCCCTGCACGTCTGCTCGGTACGGTTCGCCCGCGCAAAGGACCACACGGCGAACGTCGGTTCAAGCCGTGTGGCACGTCGGGGACGTAAGGTGCGGATCAGTCACTCGGGTGCCGCAGGGCCGCGCCAGCGGTCGATGACGTCGATCTCGGTCTCGTCGTCAAGATCGCAGGTGATCGACGCGAGTCGCAGCCCAAATCGAGCATGCGTATGCCGAGGCCATCCGCCGTCATCTGAGGGGCAGGCTCAGCATGACCGACATGAGCCGCAAACCGCTTCTGTAGTCTTATCCACGCCCCGCAGCACGGCCATCTTACACCACTAGAATCGCGCCCCCGCGATACCTTCGATCCACAGGCACCAGGCTCGACCCTGTGGATATCTCTTGACGGCCCGTGTTCAAAGGAAACCCGAGTACCGCTCTCCCGCCTTTTGCACAGCTTGCAAACAGGGTTCTCCACAAATCTCGGGTAAGTCGTACAACCCAGATATTGACCCACAAAGCGAACAAGCGGAAATAGTGATGCCCCGCCACTCGATTTGGGATCGGACGTGGCAGGGCATCTAGAGCATGACCGGCCCCGCAGCGGGGCGTCGGTCGGCGGTGAGGTTGTTTGTTTTCGCGTCGACCGTCAATCGGCGACGGCGCTTTTCTGTGGACCCGGCATGGGGGCACTTTGACCCATGAAGGGAACATTACATGGCACTTACCACCAAACCGCCGCTTAGCGGCAATTCCGCGGCGCCCCGTACTGCTGTCGAGGGGCAACCTCTGAAACCGTACGTCATCTCCTTCACCGCCGGAGTTTGGCCGCAAACCTCACAGGTGCTTCTAGCGGCCGTAGGGCAACAGCTTCAGCAGGGCTTCAATGACCTGCACCTGCTGATCTCTACTACTGGGGGAAGCGTGGCGGACGGCTTGACAGTCTACAACGTCCTCCGCTCACTGCCGATCAACGTGACAACGTATAATGTCGGCAGCGTGAACTCGATTGGGAACGTCGTCTTTCTGGCAGGTGACAAGCGCTACGCCGCCAAGTCATCCAGCTTCATGTTCCACGGCGTCGGCTTTGACATCGATAAGGCACGCTTCGAGGAGAAGGAGCTCAACGCCAAGCTCGCCGGCTTGCAGAACGACCAAGCCCTAATCGCGGATGTAATAGTAAGGCACACCAAAATCACGAAGGAGCACGTCCGTGATCTGTTCTTGAATGCGGCCTTCGTCCCCGCAGCTGAGGCGCGTAGCTGGGGGATTGTTGATGAAGTCCGCGACATCGCGTTCGCGAAGAGCATGCCCTTCCTTCAATTGGTCTTCGGGACCTGAGCAGTAATTCCCCGAAATGCTTTGGCAAATCCGCATGAGCTTCCTCCGTTTCGGGACAGATTGAGGCCGGGCGCCTAACAAATTCTTAGGTGCTCGGTCGCCGTTACCGCAACGGGACTTGGCTTCACTCGGCGACACGTTGGGACCACTGGCCGCGATCGACCCATCAGAACGGCCACCCGCCGCCCCAAAACACCACAGTTCACTCACGCGCCATAGTCTGCGAAGCTCCCCTTAGAATCTGAGCACTCGCGTTGGGGGACGCATGCAAAGCGACGGGGGCGCCGCACAGCCAGGCGCACAGCGCCACAAGGCCATGCCGTGGTTCGTACGCGGGGACATCGACGGCCTGTTCGGCCTCGCCATCGACAATCTCATCCAGCTACTCGTCATCGTCGCGCTGTGCCGCAGCGTGCTGGGCTTCCCCGACAGCCTCATCATCGGCACCATCCTGCCGGGTGCGGCCGTCTCCCTCGTCGTCGGCAACGTGTTCTACGCCTGGCAGGCGATCCGCCTGTCGCGGCAGACAGGCCGCACCGACATCTGCGCGCTGCCCTACGGCATCAACACGGTGTCGCTGTTCGCCTTCATCTTCCTCGTCATGCTGCCGGCCTCGCTCGCCGCCAAGGCGCGCGGGCTCGACGCCGATGCGGCCGCGCTGTTCGCCTGGCAGACGGGGCTCGTCGCCTGCTTCGGTGCCGGCGTCATCGAGCTGGCCGGAGCAGCTCGTCGCCGAGCGCATGCGCAAGCGCGACGCCGCGGGCGGCCCTTCTGTCCACGCTCGCCGGCATCGCGCTCGGTTTCATCTCCTTCTCCTTCCTGTTTCGCACCTACGCCAGCCCCATCGTCGGCTTCGCCACGCTCGGCGTGGTGCTGCTCACCTACTTCGGGCGCGTGCGCTTTCGCGGCGGACTGCCGGGCGGCCTCGTGGCGGTGGTGCTCGGCGTCATCCTGTCGTGGGCGACGGGGCTGATCGATCCCGTCCCGCCGTCGACCGCGCCGCTGGGGCTGCACCTGCCGGTGCCGGTGCTGGGCGATCTGATCGCCGGCCTGCAAGGCAACCAGCTCCTCACCTACGCCGCCGTCATCGTACCCATGGGCCTCTTCTCGGTGCTGGGCTCGCTGCAGAACATCGAATCCGCGGAGGCCGCCGGCGACAGCTTCCCCACCGCGCCCTCGCTCGCCGTCAACGGCCTCGGCACCATCGCGGCCGCCGTGTTCGGCTCGTGCTTTCCCACCACCATCTACATCGGCCACCCGGGATGGAAGGCGCTGGGCGCGCGCGCCGGCTACTCCATCCTCAACGCCGGCCTGTTCACGCTGCTCTGCCTCACCGGGTCGCTCGCCTTCGTCGCCTGGCTGGTGCCGATCGAGGCCGGCATGGCGATCGTCCTGTGGATCGGCATCGTCATGGCGGCGCAGGCCTTCGAGACGACGCCGCGCGCGCACGCTCCCGCCGTGGTCATGGGGCTGCTGCCGGGTCTCGGCGCCTGGGGCGTGCTGATGGCCAAGGACGGCCTGCGGGCCGGCGGGGCGCTGTTCTCGCCCGACCTCGTCGCCAAGATGCAGGCGGCCGGCAACTACATTTCCGGCGGCTTTGCGCTGGAGCAGGGCTTCATCTTTACCGCGATGATCCTGTCGGCGGCGACCGTGCACCTGATCGAGCGCAACTTCGAGAAGGCGGCGGTGTGGTGCCTCGCGGCCGCGGCGCTGTCCATGGTCGGCCTCATGCACAGCTACGCGCTGACGCCCGCCGATTCCGTTGCCGCCTTCGGCGCGCCGGCGTGGCGCTGGGCCATCGGCTACGCGGCCATGGCGGCGCTTGTTCTTCTGCGCGCGCTGGCTGGTGGTGCCGGAGCCCGAGACCTAAGCGCGCAAGAAAGAGCCCTGCCAGCGCAAAGCAGGCAGGGCCAAGGTCTTCGGAGACGGTTTCAGTCAATCTCCCCGGCCGGATCGGGCCGGGGAGAGCTGCAGAACGATCAGTGGAACCAGTTCCAGTGGCCCCAACGCGACGGCCGCGCGTAGCCGTCGAGCTTGTTCTTCTTGAAGTTCTTGAAGAGCAGGGCAGCGACCTTGTCGTTGTCCATATCCATGAAGGGAATATGCGTGCTTCCCGTGAGACCCTCGTCCTCCGCCAGCTTGACGACTTCCGCGTGGCCGCCGTAGGCGTTGATCAGCGCGGCGCACTGGCGGGACTGGATCACGAAGGTATAGTCTTCAGCCCGGTTGTCGCCCCACAGGAACTGGATCTTCTTGAGCTTCGCGAGCTTCTTGAAGTCCGCCTCGGGAATGCCGATGGGACCGAAGGCGCAGCCGTTCCCGGACATGTCGCACAGGGTTGCCGGTTTCGGCAGACCGGCTGCCGCCCCCGAAGTCGTGAGCGGGAACACGTAGCCGATGCTCTCGTAGGTGGTCATGCCGGCGATGTTGTGGCCCGTGGTCTTGGACGTCGTCACCATGGCGCGCAGGCCACCGGCAGAGTTCGTGAGGTAGTAGATCTGATTGCCGAGCTTGCCGGAGTCGGCCGCGATCGCAGCCGCATCCGTCTCGATGTCGATGTTCCTGCCGAAATCGAACTCGTCATAGCGAGCGCCGGTCGCGTTCCACCAATATTCCTCGAGCTTGGGGCTGGTGGACGGGAACTGCGTGCCCGGGTAGAACTCAGACGGCGTCGGCACTGTGCCGGCCGGAATCGCGGGGCCGAATTTCCAGGCGGTGAAGTTGCCCTGGTCGCGAGCCGACGGCGTGTAGGTGATCGACTCGCAGCTCCAGTTGGCGCGGCCGACGCGCGGACCGTCCCAGATATAGGTGGGATAGTCGGCGCGCAGCATCTTGTCCTTGTAGCCTTCGCCGCCGTCCCAGCGGTTCTGCCAGACCTGCGCGCTGGAGCTGTGCCACAGCACGATGCTCAGCTTGCGCGGCTCTTGCGGGATGAAATACTCGACGTACCCGTGATCGCACGACAGCGTCCGATCGGGGATCGTGGGGCTGAGGCCTGCCAGGTGCTTCCCGCCAATGATGAACCCGCCCGATTTCTCGAGCACGATGGGCTCCTGGCGGCTTGACCCCGTGTGCGAAGGCGCCGCTCGCGGTGGCGACCAGCACCAACGCCCCCAGCGGGCCCATGCTTTTCAAGTTTTTCACGTTGTCTCTCCCTAGGTGTTTATACCCGGGGGAAACTGCCCATACGCGAGGCGGCAAACTACAACGTTCCTGCGCAATCGAGCATGATCCTGCTCGCTGCGGATGTATTTTGATGCTGCGTTGCACGCCCGGTGCACACATGCTCAGACTTTGCACAAGGGTAGGCGTCTTTGGACTCTGCGGCATCTCCGCCTCTTCAAGCGGAGCGTGCACCTCAAGTCCTCGCGGCGTTTCCGCCCGAGGGTTTGAGAAAAAGGGGATGACGGGGCGCACAGGCACCGCATCGAAAAACAAAAAACCGGCGCTTGCGCGCCCCATCGGCGGCTCGTTCGTCGACCGGTCCGAGTCGGGGGCCTTAATCCACTACCTGATGGGTCAGGATCCCCAGATCGGTTCGCCTTCACCACGCCCTTCGGTCGTTACCCTCGCGACGTGGCTACTACGGCAGCCGCATCCGCTCCCGATACACAAGACGGTCTCGAGCACGTCCCCGGTGGGGCGGACAGGGGGAGTGTAAGGGCGCGGAGGAGAGCGGGGATTACTTTGCTACCGTCATCCCGGACGCCGGAGCGTCACTGAGACGCGAAGGCGATCCGGGATCCAGCGCAAGAGTGCCGAAGGCTCATTGCAGACGGTGTCTCGCGACGAGTCTCATGCTGGATCCCGGCTCTGCGCTCCCCTCGGATCAAGTCCGAGGGTCGCTGGGCCGGGATGACGGGTAGAGTTCCCTTGGCCGGCATGACGTTGGAGAGGCGGCGCGCCCGGCGCGGCTAGCCGGCGAACCCGCGCTTGATGTCGTCGAGGGTGAGCAGCGGCACGACCTCGACGGCGGCGTCGAGCGCGGCAAAGAACGGCTCCAGCGCGCGCGGCAGGATCGCCGGATCGGTCGCATCGAAAATGACGAAGCCGCCGCGCTGCCCGTCGATCAGCGTGCAGTAGGCGGATTCCGCGCTCGTCGCTTTGACCAGCGCCTCGATTGCGGTCCCGAGTGTGCCGTCTTTGGCGGCGGCGTTGCCGCGCTCGACGGGGATGGAGAAGGTGAGCATCAGTCTCATGGCGGGCCTCGCTTATGTTTTGCGGGGGAGAGTGGCACGTGCGGAGCGGAGGGGCGATGGGGAAGGTGCCCTCGTTCGCGGTGGCCTCCGGCGCGATGCGGAGGGTGAAACGGCGGTAGGCGGCAAACCCGCGCTTCATCGTCGAGAGTGAGAAGCGGCACGACCTCGACGGCGGCGTCGAGCGCGGAAAGAATGGCTCGAGCGCGCGCGGACCAGCGCGACCGCCGACGCTGGGTGGTCAGACTGCCGATCTTGAGTTAGAGGGGCTCGTCCCTAGCCAAGCGTGCTTTCGCGATCATCAAAGAGTGCGACGAGGCCGAGGTTATCGAGGCCAAGGTGCTCGCAAAGCGCGACGTGCTGAATTGCGTGCTGATGTGTCTGTGGGCTGTGCACAAGTACGTCAACCCGATGCTCGGTTCGCGTCGGGCGACGTCGAGGGCATCACGGATCAGCTCAGCGTGAAGTAGCGATTTCGCACGCGTCGACCACGCTTTCGACAAGGCTAGGGCGTACGTCACCGCTGATAGCGTTCGGAGGCGAGGAGCGCCGGTCCGTTACCGGCTCAATCGGCGAGGAGTACAGGCCTTCGAAGAGGTGTTGGCTGCATGTGGTTGGCGCTACGCCAATGAATGGATGGATGTAATGAGCGACAACAAGCCCCTCATACAACTGATCGACGTTCTTGAGCCGCTTTCCGCTGAGGATCGGCGGCGGAACATCAATGCCGCGCTCACCTATTTGGGCGACCTTGGGCTAGAGCACCCACGCCTGCGCAGAAGCCTATGGTCCTGCGTCGATACGGGCTAGCAATGGCGATGGGCTATCTCCGAAGACGAGGTACTGCAGGTTTGTTGCGAGGTTCATAGGCAATGAGACCGACGTCGCCGTTGAAGATCTCAACGTCTCTGCGAGCTTCCCGTAGACTCTGCGACAGCCATAAATGGTCGCATGGTCTGAGGATGTGCCACAAGAAGAAAGATGGTCAGCCAGTGCGGCCGACTTCCAATATAACGCGTTATCTGTCAAGGTGCGCGGCGTCGGAGCATAGTGAGTCGCGCTTTGTAAGCCGATACCTGATGCCGAGCTCTGCACCAGCGCTGCTGACTTGACTTCGATCTTCACCCCATCATTGGTTTCGAGATCCAACTTCGCCCAAGCTTCGCGCGGACTGGAGACGTGAAGTCCAAGCGACTGTGCAACGAGATACTCTGCTAGGACGCCTCGTGTGCTGTTGTTGACGAGGTCGGATGTGCTCCATCGCCAGAAGGATCTGAGGTCAAAGCCGGTTGGTTTTCCCGATTTCAGAAAAGGCTCGTCATGTCTTGGACGAAATTCCAAGAAGGGTTTGAAAGTCCTAAAAGAGCTCGGCGTCAAGTCTTGCGCACGATAGGCGGTTCAGCGCACGGAACCCGACATTGACTTCTCCCCGCGCGCGGACTTCGGAGAGCCGCGGAAGACCTAGGAATCAGCCGATTTAGCGAGTAAGAACTACTCCGCCGCCTGCTTCCTGCGTGGCCTTCGCGCGCCTGCCCAGCAGCTCCCGCAGATACGCCCCCGTGTAGCTCTCCTTCACCTTCGCCACGTCCTCCGGCGTGCCGGCCGCAACGATGCGCCCGCCGCCGTCGCCGCCCGCGGGGCCCATGTCGATGATCCAGTCGGCGGTCTTGATGACCTCCAGATTGTGCTCGATCACGACCACCGTGTTGCCGGCGTCGGCCAGCTCGTGCAGCACCTCCAAGCAGCTTCGCCACGTCGTGGAAGTGCAGTCCCGTCGTCGGCTCGTCGAGGATGTAGAGCGTGCGCCCCGTCGCGCGGCGCGACAATTCCTTCGACAGCTTGATGCGCTGCGCCTCGCCGCCCGACAGCGTCGTCGCCTGCTGGCCGATGTGGATGTAGCCCAGCCCCACGCGCGCCAGCGTCTCCAGCTTGTCGCGGATCGCCGGCACCGCCTTGAAGAACTGCGCGCCTTCCTCGACCGTCATGTCGAGCACGTCGGCGATCGACTTGTCCTTGAACTTTACTTCCAGCGTCTCGCGGTTGTAGCGCTTGCCCTTGCACTCGTCGCAGGTCACGTACACGTCCGGCAAAAAGTGCATCTCGATCTTGATGACGCCGTCGCCCTGGCACGCCTCGCAGCGCCCGCCCTTGACGTTGAAGGAAAAGCGCCCCGGCGCGTAGCCGCGCTGCTTGGCCTCGGGCAGGCTGCGCGAACCAATCGCGGATGGGCGTGAAGGCGCCGGTGTAGGTCGCGGGGTTGGAGCGCGGGGTGCGCCCGATCGGCGACTGGTCGATGTCGATCACCTTGTCGAGGTGGTCGAGGCCTTCGATGCGGTCGTGCGCGCCCGGATGCAGGCGCGCGTTGTTGAGCTTGCGCGCGGTCGCCGCGTACAGCGTGTCGATGACCAGCGTCGACTTGCCCGAGCCGGACACGCCGGTGATGCAGGTGAAGAGCCCGAGCGGGATCTCGGCGGTCACGTCCTTGAGGTTGTTCTCCGACGCGCCGATCACTTTCAGCGACTTGCCCTTTGACGGCGCTGCGGCGGTTTTTCGGCAGCGGGATCTGGCGCGCGCCGGACAGATACTGCCCGGTGAGGCTGTCGGGCGCGGCCATGATGTCGTCGGGCGAGCCTTGCGCGATGACCTTGCCGCCGTGGATGCCGGCGCCCGGGCCGATGTCGACCACGTGGTCGGCGGCGAGGATCGCGTCCTCGTCGTGCTCGACCACGATCACGGTGTTGCCGATGTCGCGCAGGTGGCGCAGCGTGCCGAGCAGGCGCTCGTTGTCGCGCTGATGCAACCCGATGGACGGCTCGTCGAGCACGTAGAGCACGCCGGTGAGGCCGGAGCCGATCTGCGAGGCCAGCCGGATGCGCTGCGATTCACCGCCCGACAGCGTGCCGGACGAGCGCGACAGCGTCAGGTATTCGAGCCCGACGTCGTTCAGGAACTGCAGCCGCTCGCGGATCTCTTTGAGGATGCGCGTGGCGATCTCGTTCTGCTTCTTCGTGAAGGTCTTGGGCAGCTCGGCGAACCAGGCGTTGGCGGCCTTGATGGACAGGTCGGTGACCTCGCCGATGTGGCGGCCGTTGACCTTCACGGCCAGCGCCTGCGGTTTCAGGCGATAGCCGCCGCACGTCTCGCACGGATGCGAGCCCTGGTAGCGCGACAGCTCCTCGCGCACCCACTCGGAGTTCGGTCTCGCGCCAGCGCCGCTCGATGTTGCCGATGATGCCTTCGAACGGCTTGGTGTTCTTGTAGTTGCGCACGCCGTCCCAGTAGGTGAACGTGATCTCCTCGTCGTCGGAGCCGTACAGCAGCGCGAGCTGCACGTGCTTGGGCAGCTTCTCCCACGGCGTCGACATCGACACCTTGATAGTGCTTGGCGAGGCTTTCCAGCGTCTGCTCGTAGTAGGGCGAGGAGGCGCCGGTGCGCGCCCACGGGATAGACGGCGCCGTCCTTGAGCGACAGCGTCGGGTCGGGGACGACCAGCTCCGGCTCGAACTGCAACTCGGTGCCCAGCCCGTCGCAGGTGGGGCAGGCGCCGGCCGGGCGCGTTGAACGAGAACAGCCGCGGCTCGATCTCGTCGATCGTGAAGCCCGACACGGGGCAGGCGAAGCGCGCGGAGAAGATGACGCGCTCGTGCGTGTCGTTCTTGCTCTTGTTGGCGCCCTTGGTGTCCTTCGCGGGGAGCGGCTTGTCGGCGAGCTCGGCCACCGCGATGCCGTCCGACAGACCGAGCGCCGTCTCGAAACTATCCGCCAGCCGCGTGGCGATGTCGCCGCGCACCACAAGCCGATCCACCACCACGTCGATGTCGTGCTTGAACTTCTTGTCGAGCTTGGGCGCGTCGGCGATCTCGTAGAAGGTGCCGTCGATCTTGACGCGCTGGAAGCCCTTCTTCTGGAACTCGGCCAGCTCCTTGCGGAACTCGCCCTTGCTCCCGCGCGCGATGGGGGCGAGCAGGTAGATGCGCGTGCCCTCCTCCATGGCCAGCACGCGGTCGACCATCTGCGTCACCGTCTGGCTCTCGATGGGCAGCCCCGTCGCCGGCGAGTAGGGCACGCCGACGCGCGCGAACAGCAGCCGCAGGTAGTCGTAGATCTCGGTGACGGTGCCGACGGTGGAGCGCGGGTTTTTCGAGGTCGTCTTCTGCTCGATCGAGATGGCCGGCGACAGGCCGTCGATGTGGTCGACGTCCGGCTTCTGCATCATCTCCAGGAACTGGCGCGCGTAGGCCGACAGGCTTTCCACGTAGCGGCGCTGGCCCTCGGCATAGATCGTGTCGAAGGCGAGCGAGGACTTGCCCGAGCCGGACAGCCCCGTGAACACGACGAGGGCGTCGCGCGGGATCTCCAGGTCCACGTTCTTGAGGTTGTGCTCGCGCGCACCCCGGACGTGGATGGTGTTGTGGGCCTTGGCCACGGAGACGGTCTTGCGGGCCTCGCTCATGTCCGTCTGGCGTGCTCCCACAGGCGGGGTCTTGGCGCGCCTGCCGGCACCCCGGGGCTTAGCTACAGGCTTCTGCATGACAGGTTAGGTAGCGAAGGGCGGCCCCGGCGGCAATGGCACCCGGCGCCGCGTCCCCTGAGGGGCTCGCCTGCAACGAAGTGAACCCCCAAAAATGCGGCCCTGACAGGGTTACGGCCAGTCTCCCGCTCGAGGATCGAGCCTGGAGATCAGTGGCCCCAGTCGAGCTTGTAGACGATCTCGCTGGTCGCGGTCGCCACGACCGGATCGAAGTTCAGGTGAAAGAGCGGCGTGATTCCGGTTTCTGCGCGCACCTCGTTGCCGTAGTCCGCATAGCGGACCTCGTTGCGCCAGAACCAGCCGCCGTGCATGGCCACCTCCAAGCCGCCGCCGACGAACCAGCCCCCGGCGTCGTAGCTTTCCAAATGGGCAGGCTGGCACCAGCGGCACGCCGGTAAAGCTGTTGCGCAAACGCGCGCCTGAGAAGTGCGTCTGCGTGTAGCCGACGCTCCAATAGTTGAGGAGGTCCGGCGTCATCAGCCAGCCGGCGCGCGCGCCAATGAACCAAGCCCTGTCATTGCTGGTGTTGCCGGTCGTGAAGACCGCATCGCTCGTTCGTCCTCGCATGTCGGAGACGTCGTAGTTGAACAGCAGCCCGGCCACGATCCTGTCGGTGAAGCGGTAGTCGTAGCCGAAACCGATCTCGCCCAGCCAACCTCTGCCGGCGTGATCCGTCTTGGCGCAGGAGACGCAGCCTCGGGCGGGGTCGACGGTCGTCGTCTCCGCGTCCCACAGGCCGTAGCCGATACCGCCGTTGGCGTAGAATCCGGTCCAGTCGGTGACGTGCGGCGGGATGGGCGCGGCTGTGACGACCGGCTCGTAGCCGTCTGCGCGGGCCGCTCCGGCTGCAAAGATCAGAGACGCCGCGACAACGCTTGAAAGATGTTGTCCGCGCATGAATGCCCTAAATGTGCAAAGCGGTGAATCGCGATCTTCAAGCGGTGGATCGATTCGACCAGGTTGTCGAGAAATGCCGAGCGAAGGCCTATGCGTGCACGGTGGTGGGCACTGCATTCCGCACGTTCACGGGCGGCAGGAGCGAATCGACTTCTTGGTGTGCGGCGTGGATGACGGCGGCGCCGCGTCCCCATGGCGGCTCAGACGATCGCCTTAGGCCGGAACCGCCGTTTTCGCCGCAAACTCCGGAAAATACTGCGCCATCAGGCGGTCGCTGTAGGCGACGAGGTTGGGGTGCTGCTCGGCGCGCGTGCGGATGGCCGTATCGAAGTGCGGGCACAGCGCGTGCGCCATCATCGGGAAAAATGGCCGCATCGGCGCCGCAGGGGCGGTCGCCCATCAGGTACGGCTTGTCGCCCAGGACGTCGGCGAGTGCGTCGATGTCGCGGGTGGCGAGCGCGTCCATCTCGGCCGTCGTGTGCCGGCCCATGCCGTGCCCCCACAGATTGCGCCGCACCTGGCGCCTCACCATGGCCACCACGAGCGGCCGCAGCGGCGCCGGCGCCGTATCGAAAAAGCGGCGCGGGCCCTTGTCGAAATTCGCCTCCACCATCCAGCGCGCATGCAGCCCCGCCCAATAGAGATGGTCCTCGCACATCTTCTCGAAGGCCCAGGCGATGGCGCGCTCCGGCGCCGACAGGCCCGCGTCGAAGTCGAAGCCGTAGGCCGTCTCGATGTGGCGGCGGATGAGGGTGGAGTTGGCGACGATCTTCGCCGTCGTCGCGGATGTAGGGAAGCTTGCCCTTGGGCGCCTTGTTGAAGCCGTTCGCGTCGGTCTGCATACGGCAGGTCCGCCATCTTCAGCAGAACCTCCGCCTTCATCACGAAGGGGCTCGCATCGGGCAGGCCGAAATAGGGGCCGAAGGTGTACAGCGTGATCATCATTTTCTCCGCAATGGTGCGGAGAGTTTAGCGGGCGACCTTAAAAGTTTGACTGCCTTCTCGCCTCGACAGACGCCACAAAAAAAGGCCGCGGGAGACGGGTGCCCCACGGCCTGCGGACGCAAGGATCGTCCGTAAGAAATGTTCATAGTTATAACATTGCATTTGTGGCCCGCCAA
>CAVZNR010000062.1:0-14524 GCA_963776675.1 uncultured Alphaproteobacteria bacterium
CCTGGGCATCACCGCGTCGATCATGATTTCCGTCCTGCCGTGCACGACAGCGACGGGCTCGCCATCTACAACGGCAACGGCGAGTGCATCTGGCGGCCACTCACCAACCCGCGCACACTGCAGACGAGCGCCTTCATGGACCGAAGCCCCAAGGGCTTCGGCCTGTGCCAGCGCGCGCGCACCTTCCGTGACTACGAGGATCTGGAGGCGCGCTACGAGCGCCGGCCTTCGGTGTGGATCGAGCCCAAGGGCGCCTGGGGCACGGGATACGTCGAGCTGATCGAGATCCCGACCGACGAGGAGATCCACGACAACATCGTTGCCTACTGGAAGCCCGCCACTCCGCCGGAGCCCGGCAGCGTTTTCGCCTACGCCTACCGGATGCACTGGACCGACGACATTCCTCTTGCCTGGGCCGGCGCCCGCGCCGTTTCGACGCGGGTCGGCGAGGGAAAGAAGGAAGGCACGAGCCTTTTCGTTATCGACTTTGCCGGGCCGGCGCTGGCGGACGGCAAGCTGCCCGTCGCCGCCGTCACCGCCAATCCCGGCCGCGTTAATAATGTCGCAGTGCACGGCAATCCCGAGATCGAGGGCGTGCGCGTCAGCTTCGAGCTCGACCCCGCGGGAACGGAACTCAGCGAACTTCGTTTGGCGTTGAGGCTCGCTGATCAGCAGATTTCCGAGACCTGGCTCTATCGATGGACAAAGGCATGAGCGAGCTTACCGTTGCCGGCCAGCGCATCGGGCGTATTCCCGATGCGAGCAGTCTCGAATGGCTTCCCGGAGAGGCCCCCCTCGAGATGCCGGACCAGGATTTTGCCAAGCGGGGGCACGCGCGTCGCGTACGTCGCGGCTACTGGATTCCGCGCGCCGCGCTGTTCGCCGGCACTTTCATTATCACCGCCGCCTTCGCCTACGAGCTCTACGGTGTGCTGGGCTTGGAGCAGCTAACGCCCATCCAGCTTCTCTTCCTCGTCCTGTCGACGATCGCTTTCGGCTGGATTGCGCTGGGCTCGCTCAGCGCTGCCTTAGGGTTCCTGCCGCTGTTCTCGGGCGAGAAGGTCGATACCATCGACCTTCCACCGGCCGAGGCCGCCCTTACCGCGCGCACGGCCCTCTTGTTTCCCGTCTATCACGAGGTGCCGGCCCAGGTTGCGGGCACGGTGCAGGCGATCGCGCTCGAGCTGCAGTCGATGGGCCGCAGCGCCGCTTTCGATGTCTTTATCTTGTCGGATACGCGGGATGCGGGCGACAGCGCGCTGGAGGAGGCCGCCTTTGCGCCGCTCGCGCGGCGCCTGCGGGGCATCGTTCCGGTCTATTACCGCCGACGACGGGAAAACAACGGGCGCAAGTCCGGCAACATCAAGGACTGGGTGCGCCGCTTCGGAGGCGCCTACGATCATTTCGTCATCCTCGACGGCGACAGCGTCATGTCCGGCACGACGCTCGTGCGCCTCGCGCTCGCCATGCAGCGCGACGAGAGAGCCGGTCTCATCCAAACGGTACCGCGTCTGACGGGGGCCGTGACGCTGCTTCAGTACCTGCAGCAGTTCGCATCCAATCTGTATGGTCCGCCGGTTGCGGCCGGACTCGCGTTCTGGCATCGCGACCAGGGCAACTATTGGGGCCACAACGCCATCATTCGCACCAAGGCGTTCGCGGAGGCTGCCGGTCTGCCGACTTTGCCGGGGCCCGCTCCGTTCGGCGGCGACATCCAGAGCCACGACTTCGTCGAGGCCGTGCTGTTGCAGCGCGCCGACTGGGGCGTGCACATTGTTCCAACCGTCGAGGGCTCGTACGAGGGGCAGCCGCCGACGCTGCCCGACGTCATCGCGCGCGACCGGCGCTGGGCTCAGGGCAACCTGCAGCACCTTTCCATCGTGCCGGCGTCCGGACTCACCCTCATGGGCCGCGTCCATCTTCTGATGGGGGCGACCTCCTATCTCATCTCGCTCGTGTGGGCGGCCTCGCTGATCGTCGGCGTCGTGCTGGCCCTGCAGGGCCAGCAGTTGATCCCGAGCTACTTCATAGACAGACGGACGCTGTTTCCCGTGTGGCCGGTGATCGATCCAGGCGCGGCCTTGCGGCTTCTGTTCGCAACCATGGCGATCGTGCTGCTGCCAAAAATTTTGGGACTCATGCTCGAGGTGAAGCGTGCGCAATACGCCCGCGAGCCCATGGGAAGTTCACGCGCCGTGCTGGGAGTCGTGACCGAGACGATCTTCTCTATCCTTTTGTCTCCGATCCTGATGGTCACGCAGACGGTCGCGGTTTTCCAGGTGCTGATCGGCCGCAATTCCGGCTGGCGCCCGCAGTCGCGCGACCGCCACGGCATGAGCTTCATCGACGCGCTGCGGTTCCACTATCGGCACATGTTGCTCGGCGCGGTGTTGGCGCTCGCGTGCTGGGAGGCCTCGGCGCAGATCGTTGCCTGGATGTTGCCGGTGATTGTCGGCCTGCTGCTCGCGGCACCGCTGTCCTGGCTGACGGCCCGGCCTGCGAGCCCGATTTTGCGCTCGCTGCTTTCTACGCCCGATTGCCGCTGTACGCCGGCCATCGTCGAAAGCACCAACCGCGCGCGCGGCGAGTGGGCGCTCGCGGCTTCGGAGCCCGATGGTCTCAGCCGGGCGCCGCGTGCGGCCTGAGCATCGCGCAGTCGCTCGCTTAGTCTTTGGCGGGCGGCGCACTCGAGCGACGGAAGGCTTCCGCCAGCATGTCGCGCGCACGGATCGGCGGCGCGGCGATGAAGGGCAGCGGGCGACAGACCTCGACCGCGGTCGCTCCCACGCGTGAGGTCAATGCGCCGTTGAACGCGCCTTCGCCGAGCCGGCGTGACAGGCGGCGCAACAGGTCCTGACCGAGAAACTGCCCCAGCAGATCGTCGGTGAGCGCCACGCCCCCGGTCGCGATGATGTGCCCGACGACCATACGGCCTAAGCGCAGTGCGCCGAGCAGGCCTGGCCGTCCGCCGTAGAGCCCGGCGATCGCGCGCATCATGCGCAGGTTCTCGATCAAAACGTAAAGCATCGCGATCCAGGCCATGGGGCTGATCGCGGTCACCATGCCGATGCGCTTGGCGGCGGCGAGCACCGTGCGGCGCGCTTCCTGGTCGAGCGGCACCATCAGCTCGAGGTCGGCGAGTGTCAAAAGCTCGCCTGGAGTGAGAACGGCCGCCTCGTGCTCGGAGAAGCGCGCGAGCGGCCAGGCGAGGTCGGCGCGGCTGGAGAGGATCGACTTCAAGTGACCTACGGCACGACGCTCGCGCGCGAGGTCCTTGTCGTTCAATGCTTCGCGCACCTCCGACCTCAGGTGGCTCAGCCGCGCCAGCCGAAACAGGCCGATGATCTCGCGCAAGATCAGCACCAGTGCGGACAGGCCAACGAGGCACAGCAGCGCAAAGGCGAGCCAGCCGACCCAATCCTGCCGCGCCAGCGCCACCTCCACGTAGCGCGTGAACCACATCACGGTGGCCAGCGCCACGAGGCTCGCTAGTCCCGACATGAGCATCGCGCCCCAACGGATGCCGCGCGACAGGTCGGCAAACGTCGGGCGCACGCTGGTGCGCGCCGTGACCTGGCGCCCGCGGCGTGCGGCCAGCGGCGCCTCCGCGCCCACCGGCGCGCCGGTGGCGGTCGTCTCCGCGCTCTCGTCGAGGGCGGGATCGTCGAGCGCGAAGGCGCGCGGCTTGCGGGTGTCGCGGTCGTGTTTCATGCGAGCCAGTCCCCCAGCAGGAACTCAAGAGCGCGATCGAGGCGAATGTGGGGTAGGGCAGGGGCCTCGCCGTCCACTCCCGGCGGGAGCACGCGCGGCGGACGGAAGCGTACGAAGTGCAAACCCGCCGGTGGAGCGCCGGGCGCCAGCGCGGCACGTGCATCCTCCGGCAGATCGCCGGGGAATACGGCGGATTCTTCGCGGCCGTTGAACGTTCTGCCGTCGATGTGCTCGCCCGGCATAGGCACCCCGACAATGCAGGGGAGCAGCTCGCCGCCGACCTTGGCCTCCGCTTCGCGCGTGGCCCTGAGCGCGGCCAGCGCCTGCACGCCGACCTCCGCGCCGGTCGCGCTGGCGCGGCCCATGGCGCGCTCGGTAATCAGGCGCAGGATCGCTTCGAGCCGGTCGTGGCTCGAGGAATGGATGTGATCGGCCTTTGTGGCGGCAAACAAAAGCTTGTCGATGCGCCGGCCGATAAGGGCGGTGAGCCAGGAGCTGGTGCCGGTGCGGAACACGGCCAGCACGGCGTCGAGTGCGCGCTGCAAGTCGGCGACCGCCTCGCCGCCCTCGTTCAAGGGGCCGAGTACGTCGACCAGTACGATCTGGCGGTCGAGCCGGCTGAAATGGTCGCGGAAGAAGGGTCGCACGACGTGCGTCTTATAGCTCTCGTAGCGCCGCGCCATCATGGCGGCGAGCGACCCGCGCGGGAGGGAGCGGCGTCCGTCGAGGGGAAGCGGGCAGAACGTGAGCAGCGGCGAGCCTTCGAGGTCGCCCGGCATCAGGAAGCGCCCGGGTCCCGTGGTGTGCAGCACGTGGTTGGCGGCGCGCGCGGCTTTCAGGTACTCGGCGTAAAGGCGCGCGCCTTCGAGGGCGGCCTGCTCGTCCTTGCGTGCCAATGGATCGAGGCCGTCGACGAAGGCGAGCCACGCCTTGGCATGCGGCTCGCGGCGGGCGTCGCGGGCCTGCGCCACGGCCTCGGCCGACCAGGCCTCGTAGGTCTTTTCCATGAGCGGCAGGTCGATCAGCCACTCGCCAGGATAATCGACGACGTCGAGATTGAGGCGCGAGACGCCGAAGGCGCGGCGCAGCGCGCTGCCCGAGCGGTACTCGATGGTGATGCGCAGTTGGCTCAAGCGGCGCGTGCTTTCCGGCCAGTGCGGGGGATCGCGCCCCAGCGTGGCGAGGTGCCGCTCGTAATCGAAGCGCGGAACCGCGTCGTCGGGCTGCGGCTCCAGATAGGCCCGCTCGATGCGCCCTTCGGCGTCGGCGAAGAAGAACGGCAGCCGGCCGCCGGAGACGAGGTTGCGGATGAGAGCGGTGATGAAAACCGTCTTGCCCGAGCGCGACAGCCCGGTGACGCCGAGGCGCAGCGTCGGCGTCATCATGTCGGTAAAGAGCAGTCCGGCACGATGCAGGGCGTTGCGCGCTGTGTCGTCGATATCTGAAATAGGCAAGGGGACCTCGCAGGGGTCCCCTTAGCTAGTGCGAAGCGGGCGCCTGAGCAAGGCTGCGGGTCGGTCAGCCGTAGAAAACGACGAGGATGCCGGCAGCCATCACCGTCATGCCCATGAGGACGATCAGGCCGCTGCGGACGAACTCTGCCAAGACACGCTCCATTGCGTCATAGGTTGTGAACGAGAACACTTTAGGCGCGAGGGATTGAACAATCGCTGAAGCTGCCCTTCATGCACCGTTCATGTTTCACGCCGCCGCCTGGTGCCGGGACCGAAGCGAAGCAGCATAGAGAGAACGGTCGGCGCTCCACTTTCCGTCGGTCCTGGCTGAGCCGCCGACGCTTCAAATACCCTACGACAATTCGCGTGTGAACTCGCGGAGCGGCGCCCATTTTGGGCCCGCACCGGGCGAGCAATCTCGCACCCGTGGCCGAGATGCGACTGTTTACTTTTTCGGCGCTGTCTCGCTCGACGCCTTGGGGCTCGTCTCGTGCATGGCAATGGTAATGCGCCGCGAGCCGAGCTGCTCGTCGGATACCCAGGGTAAGGTGCGTGTGAACACGACAGGATCGGGCGCCTTGTGCCAATAGCGATCGATGACGTCGGGATGCGCCGGCACGGCCGTGTTCAGCGTCACCGTAAAGCGAAAATCGCCGGCGTCGTCCACCAGTCGGGGCAGCGGATTGCCCTGCGGATAAAAGCGCACGGTGTCCGAGAACGTCTCGCGCCCGGCGATGGAGAGCGGCGCGAACGAGCGGTTGGTGGCGGTTGGGTCGACCTGGTGCTCGCCCAACAGCGCGCTGTAGTAGCGCTTCGTCTTGTGGGTTTTCAGGTCCTCGACGTCGAGTTGCATGGAAAGAACAGTGCCCGTGCGCGCGCCTGCGTTGGTAACGGTGATCGGAATGGCGAACAGCTCGACGTCGCCACCGTTGTCGCGCGCGTAGTTGATGACGGGTGGCACGAAGACCTCGAGGTCCGCCGTCTTGAACGTCAACTCGTAGAGCGAGAAGGCTGAAATCACCAAGGCCACGGGCGAAATGATGGTGGCCTGCAGGCCGCCTTACCCCAATGCTGCGAGGCCGGCGAGCGTTGCGTCGTCGCTCGATGGGCGCGGTGCGCCGGTCGTTGTCACGGGGCTCCCCAGGTTGCGCTGCACACGGCTGCTATCGACGCCGCCATTGCGGCGGCCGCATGGCGGGCTCTGGGCGCGCGCGGGGGGCGTTGTTGCCGGTCGGCCTCACCTTGCGCATTCGCTCTTGCACGCAAGGCTGTGCGCAGTAGCGTCTGCAAGACGGACCGGTAATTGCCCCGCGTCTGGAACGCATTGTGGGGGTTAGAAGATGACTAGCCGAATGGCGCCGCTCGCAGTCTTGGTGATCGCCATCCCGATCGCCGTTTTCGCCTTCTTCAAGCTGCTCAACATGCAGAACTTTCCGCCGTTCGCCAATGAGATCCTGGCGGCGCTGCTCGGGGCCGTGATGACCATCGCCATCACCGCGGTGCTGCTGCGGTACCAGACCTCGAGCGAGATCGGCCGCGATAAGAGCGTCGCCGTGTTCCAGGAGAAGCTCAGAATGTATGAAGGCTTCTGCGCGGCGCTGTGCGAGATCGCGACCGACGGCAAGATCAAAGAGGGCGAGGAGCAAACCTTGCGGCTATGGGCAATGCGGCTCAGCTTGGTTAGTGGGCAGGAGGTGTCCGATGCTATCGACCGGTTCTTCATGCAGACGCACAGGTATCGCACGCTCCATTTCGATTTGCTGTCGGAGGCTCAGCGCGAGGACCTTCTCGCGTGGCATCGCCAGCTGCATGGCAAGTCGCGGGCCGTGCGTGAACCTGCGCAATGTTTCATGAGCATCGGCGCGCTCATCGCGCATTTGAAACACGACCTCGGCGAGGTTGAGATCTCGAGCCTGAAGGACGTGGCCTCCGCCCGTCATGCGGTCGATGACATCATGCGTATTGAGCCGGTGGTGTAGCCGGCGTCGTCTTGCCGCTTGACTTCCTACTGTTGCCCTTTGCGCCGCGATCATGAAGGCGATGCGCTCGAACAGGTGCAGGTCCTGCTCATTCTTCAACAGCGCGCCGGCGAGCGGCGGGATCAGCTTGCGGCTGTCCGTCTCGCGTAGCGTCTCGGGTGTAATATCCTCGTTCAAGAGCAGCTTGATCCAGTCGAGCAGCTCCGACGTCGATGGCTTCTTCTTGACGCCGGGCACGTCGCGGATCTCGTAGAAGATGCGCATGGCCTCCTGCACCAGCCGGCCCTTGAGGTCGGGGAAGTGCACCTCCACGATCTCGCGCATGGTGTCTTCGTCGGGAAAGCGGATGTAGTGGAAGAAGCAGCGGCGCAGGAAAGCGTCGGGCAGCTCCTTCTCGTTGTTGGAGGTGATGATGACGATGGGGCGGTTCGTGGCCTTGATCGTCTCGCCGGTCTCGTAGACGAAGAACTCCATGCGATCGAGCTCCTGCAACAGGTCGTTGGGGAACTCGATATCGGCCTTGTCGATCTCGTCGATCAGCAGCACGGGCCGCACGTCCTGGTCGAACGCCTCCCACAGCTTGCCGCGCTTGATGTAGTTCTTGATGTCGTGGACGCGGTCGTCGCCGAGCTGGCTGTCGCGCAGGCGCGAGACGGCGTCGTACTCGTAGAGCCCCTGGTGCGCCTTGGTCGTCGACTTGATGTGCCACTCGATGATGGGGACGCCGATGGCATCCGCAACTTCCAGCGCCAGCATCGTCTTGCCGGTTCCCGGCTCCCCCTTGATGAGCAGGGGGCGGCTCAACGTGATCGCGGCGTTGACGGCCACTTTGAGATCGTCGGTGGCCACGTAGCGGCGGGTGCCGTCGAATTTCATTGGGGTAGGGAACTCCTGGTGGTTCGCAGCAAAGATTAAGGGGTGCGGGCCTCGGCCTACAAGGCGCCGCGGCGGCGTGGTGATGCAAGTCGAGGTGGCCTTTTGCCCGCGCCCGCGCGAGCACGCATCAAGTCTAGGCACAAATATGTCATGGGACACGCCGGCTCCATGCACAGATTTCTTCGTTCTACCCGAAGCTTAAGGCTATAGCCGGAACTCCTTGACAGAAGCGCACACTCCCTCCAATAGGAGGCGCCGAAAGTAGCTTGTCGTCGCCGGAAGTGGGTCCGGACGCTGTCTCTAAAAGCCTCGTGGAGGCCCGTATGAGCAAGCGAAACGCCAAGAAGGCCACCAAGTCCAAAGCACCGGCCGCGCGCCGCAAGGCTGCGCCGCGACCGGCGAAGGGGCGGGCCATTGCTGCGTCGACGGCCAAGCCGGCGACGAAGAAGAAGCTTGCGGGGAAAAAGATGGCGGCGCGTGCCAAGGCTTCGTCGATAGTTCTGCCTCCCGACTACCGTCCCTCCGAGGACGAGCCCTTCATGAACGAGCTGCAGCGGATGTACTTCCGCCAGAAGCTGCTCACCTGGAAGGAAGAGATCATCCGCCAGACCAAGGAGACGCTGGCGGGCCTGCACGAGGAATCAACTCAGCACGCCGATCTCGCCGACCGTGCCACCTCGGAGACCGACCGCGCGCTGGAGCTGAGGGCCCGCGATCGCCAGCGCAAGCTGATTGCCAAGATCGATGCCGCGCTCGCCCGCATCGAGGACGGCTCTTACGGATACTGCGAGGAGACGGGCGAGCCCATCGGTTTGAAACGGCTCGACGCACGCCCCATCGCGACGCTGTCGGTCGAGGCGCAGGAGCGCCACGAGCGGCGCGAGCGCGTCTATCGCGAGGACTGAGGTCCCGCGCTTTTTTTTCGCCCGCCCGTTTACACGCGCTGCGAGCGATTCGCACGATCGCATTGATCGTCCACGACTTTCCGAATCCTTTCGAGGCATGTCGTCGCGAAACTGTGCTTCATGCGATTTTAACTCTGATGATCGAAGTGTTGACGGGTAGACGGCGCGGTCCAAACGGCCTCGCCTGCGGCAGAATCGGCCCGATTTCGCTTCGCCGCAGCACGCCGGTCGCTCGCCCCCGGGTGGCCTATCGTTAGTAATGCGTATCAGAGTGTAACCGCGATGCCGGCGTCCCAGCCCTTGCCCACACAGAATCAGCTAGCTTCCCTGCGTATGCGCGAGCGTAATGTCCTTGAGCTTTCCCCGTCCCCCTTTGAGGGGCTCAACGCGGGACACGGGGCGAGCGGCCTCCTTTCGACGATCGTGGCGGCTTTGGCCGGCAGCGCGATCGTGATCGCGCTTGTCGCGAGCGGGGCAAGCAAGCCGTTGCTGCTGGTCGCCATCGCTATCCTTGCGGCGCTCGGCCTCTTCTTCGTGCTCGCCTATCTGTCGGGCTACGTGCGCTTCGGCGGCCGTATGCCCGTCGCCGACATCGTCACAGCCGCCACCGACGGCCTCGATACGGGCGTCCTGATCTCCACCCCACAGGGCGAGCCGGTCTATGCCAACGCCGCTTTCGAGACCATCGTCGGCCGCTCCGAGCCAGGCCGCCTCGGCACTCTGCAAGACGTTTTCATGGGCGAGCCGCAGGCGAGCGCCGCGCTCTTCCGTCTGACGCGCGGCGCCGAGCGCGGCGAGGCGGTGTCGGAGGAGTTCACCGTCAGGGACGCGACCTCCGGCAGCCGCGCGCTGCGCACCATGCGCGTGTCGGCTCATCCCTTCAGCGCCGGCATGGGCACTGGCGAGGGCGCCGAGGCGGCGGGCAGCCTTGTTCTGTGGCGGGTCGCCGACGTGACCGCCGAGCGCGAGATGGAAGCCGCGCGGCTTGCCGGCGTCGAGGTGCAGCTTGCCCAGTTCGATGCCGCTCCGGTCGGTCTCGGCTCGGTCTCCGGCGAAGGCGCGCTGCTTCACATCAACGCGACGCTGGCGCGCTGGATCGGCCGCACGCCGCGCTCGGTGATCGAGAACCGCCTGACGCTCGCCGACATCATTTCGGGCGACGGCGGCGATCTCGTATCCGGCCTCATCAGCCGCGCTGCTGGCGGGCAGGGCGCCAGCCTCGACGTCGACCTCGTGTGCGAGGATGGCCGCATCTTGCCGGTGCGCCTGCTGGCGCGCTCCGTGCCGAGCGGCAAGGGCCTCACCATCGCCGTGCTCAACCTCACGGCAGAGAGCGCCGAGCTCGAGGGCGACGCGGCGCAGGCGCGTTTTGCCCGCTTCTTCCAGTCGGCGCCGTTCGGCATCGCCATCCTCGGCCCCGACGGACGCATCGGCTCCGCCAACGCCGCGTTCACGCGCATGGTGCTCGACGGGGCGAGCGGCACCGGCGTGGCAGCCGTCGAGGCTTTGTGCCGCGCCGCGGGACCCGAAATGCGTGCCACGGTCGAAGCCGGCCTCAAGCGCGCGCTTTCGGGCCGGGCGAGCCTTGCCCCCATCGAGATCACGGTCGGCGCCAAGCGCGATCACGTCACGCGCGTCTACATGAGCCCGTTCGCGGCCACCGGCGTCGCGCGCGAGGCCGCCATCCTCTACGTCATCGACGCGACCGAGCAGAAGGCGCTGGAAGCCAAATTCGCGCAAAGCCAGAAGATGGAGGTCGTGGGCAAGCTCGCAGGCGGCATCGCGCACGACTTTAATAATATGCTCACGGCCATCCTCGGCTTCTCGGACATGCTGCTCACCATGCACCGGCCGAAGGACATCGCCTACAAAGACATCATGAACATCAAGTCGAGCGCCAACCGCGCGGCCGAGCTCGTGCGCAAGCTGTTGGCACTCGCCCGTCAGCAGACGCTGCAGAACGAGGTCGTGAATCTCGGCGACGTGCTCACCGACAAGTCCTCGCTTCTGAAGCGCTATCTGGGAGAAAAGAGCGAGCTCAAGATCTCGACCGCGCCCGATCTCTGGTACGTGATGACCGACAAGCACGAGTTCGTGCAGGCGCTGTTCAATCTCATCACCAACGCCAAGGACGCGATGCCGGACGGCGGCACGCTCACCATCGCGGCGCGCAACGTCACCGAGCGCGACAGCCAGAAGCTCGGCCACCGCGAGTTCGCGCCGGGCGAGTACGTGATGATCGAGGTGGGCGACACCGGCCACGGCATGAGCCCGGAGGTCATGGACAAGATCTTCGAGCCGTTCTTCACGACCAAGGCCATCGGCAAGGGCACCGGCCTCGGCCTCGCCTCGGTCTACGGCATGGTCAAGCAGTCGGGCGGCTACATCTATCCCGACAGCGAGGTCGGCCGCGGCACCACGTTCCGCATCTACCTGCCGCGCCAGGAAAAGGACGACGAGGCCGTCGCGCCCAAGGAGAAGAAGAAGGAGACGCGCGCCGCCGATCTCACCGGCACGGGCCGCGTACTGCTCGTCGAGGACGAGGAGGTGGTGCGCAACTTCGCCGCCCGCGCGCTCAAGCGCCAGGGCTACAAGGTGCTCGAAGCCGGCAGCGGCGTGGAAGCGCTCGAGGTCATGGAAAAGAACAAGGGCAAGATCGACATCGTCGTCTCCGACGTGGTCATGCCGGAGATGGACGGGCCCACGCTTCTCAAGGAGCTGCGCAAGACCAACCCCGACCTCAAGATCATCTTCGTCTCGGGCTATCCCAACGACGCCTTCAAGGCGAGCCTGGGCGACGAGGACTTCGCCTTCCTGCCCAAGCCCTTCTCGCTGCCGCAGCTCGCCGCCAAGGTGAAGGAAGAGCTGGGGCGTTAGGGCCCACCACCTTTTCTCGACGTCATCCCGCTGTAGAGCGGGACCCACGCCAGCTGCGGCACGTGATCGGGTGAGGTGAGGACCTATCGGTGGCAATTTGCTCCGATTGCGAGGGAACCGGGCAAGCTTTGAGACATTGCCGTAGGTCTCTACTGCGCCCTCATCCGAGATCGGAAGCCCGAGCATGTCCATTCGCACCAGCCGTCTCCTTGCCGCCCTGACGATCCTCGCCGCCGCGCTGGCCCTTTCGGCCTGCGGAGAGGAATCGAAGCTCCCCGAGACTGCCGGCATGGGCCCCGATCCCAAGCTGCCCGCGCCCGACACCTCGTACTTTCCGCGCGTGAACATCGCCCCGGCCGTCGGTTGGCCCGAAGGCGCCAAGCCCAAGGCGGCGTCCGGCCTGCAGGTGGCGGCGTTCGCGCAAGGCCTCGATCATCCGCGCTGGCTTTACGTGCTTCCCAACGGCGATGTGCTCGTCGCCGAGACCAACGGCCCGAAACGCGAAGATGACAACGGCGGCATCAAGGGCTGGTTCGTGAAGCTCGGCCTCATGCGCGCCGGTGCCGGCGTGAAAAGCCCCAACCGCATCACGCTGCTGCGCGATGCCGACGGGGACGGCGTCGCGGAGACGCGCTCTGTCTTCCTCGACGATCTGCACTCGCCCTTCGGCATGGAACTCGTCGGCAACGACCTCTATGTCGCCGACACGGATGCGTTGCTGCGCTTTCCCTATAAGGACGGCGACACCAAGATCACCGCCAAGCCGACCAAGGTCGCCGACCTGCCGGCCGGCCCCATCAACCACCACTGGACCAAGAACGTCATTGCCAGCCCCGACGGCAAGCAGCTCTACGTGACGGTGGGCTCCAACTCCAACATCGGCGAGAACGGCATGCAGAACGAGGAGAACCGCGCCGCCATTCTCCAAGTCGATCCCGCCACCGGCAACACGCGCCTTTACGCCTCCGGTCTGCGCAACCCCAACGGCATGGCGTTTGAGCCGCAGTCGGGCGCGCTGTGGACCGTCGTCAACGAGCGCGACGGGCTCGGCAACGATCTCGTCCCCGACTACATGACCACCGTGAAGGACGGCGCCTTCTATGGCTGGCCCTACAGCTACTACGGCCAGCACGTGGACGATCGCGTGCAGCCGCAAAAGCCCGAGCTCGTCGCCAAGGCGATCAAGCCCGACTACGCGCTGGGCTCGCACACCGCCTCGCTCGGGCTCACGTTCTACGACGGCGCGCTGCTGCCCGCGCATTACAAGGGCGGCGCCTTCGTCGGCCAGCACGGCTCGTGGAACCGTAAGCCGCGCTCGGGCTACCAGGTGCTGTTCGTGCCGTTTGCGAACGGAACGCCGTCGGGGCTGCCCGAGAAGGTTCTCACCGGCTTCGTCAACGACAAGGGCGAGGCGCAGGGCCGCCCCGTCGGCGTGGTGGTCGACAAGGCCGGCGCGCTGCTCGTCGCCGACGACGTCGGCAACAAAGTCTGGCGCGTGACGCCGGGCTCCGCCGCCAACGCGGCCCTCGCGCGCTGAGCCCTCCCTTCCCGTCATCCCGGACGCCGTGCGCGAGCACGATCCGTCATCCCGGACGCCTCCTCCTCCTTGTCATCCTCGGGCTTGTCCCGAGGACACCGCTCTCCTTTGCTCGGGAAGAGTTTGTTGTGGCGACCTGGAGCTGCGGCTTAACGCTCCCCTGGATGAATCCGAGGGTCGCTCGGGAGCCGGGATGACCTGAGGCGTGTGGTCTCGCGGCGTCTCCATCTCTTCGCCTCTCCCGTCTATGCGGAGCCACGTGCGGAGCATGGCTCCTACCTTCACCCTCCCCTCGATGGGGAGGGTGGGCGGCGGCGATAGCGGCGACCCGGGTGGGGTGAAGAGCTGGGAGAAACGTTTCAAACCTTGCTCCTGGTCTTCTCCCCACCCCTCACCCCTCCCGCGTCCATGCGAAGCATGGCGCCATGACGGGGAGGGAAGTGGCGTGCACCTTTAGCCTCGCGGCATTGCTGCCCGAGGGTTTGAGAAAAAAAGGGAGCGCGGGCGCCAAAGCACTGCGATCAAATGTTCACAAATGGGCAGCCTTCAGCGCCCGTGCGCGGCGACTTGACGGTCTGGCTCACGCTTCGGCGGTCTCCACGTTGCTTCTCTGCGCCTTTTGGGGCCTCGAGCATGCGTGACGGGGGGCCGTACACCTCGTTGGCGGCCGCGAAGCCCGACGCTGTTGCCAACATCAGTTCCACGGCGGGTGAGCACCAAGACTCCCGGATATCCAGCTTCCATCGAGCCGACCTTTCCGGGCGCCGCTCCCTTTCCACGCAATCGGAAGGATCGATCACGTTCCCTTGGTGGAGAGGGACGGGGTGAGGATAGTGGGCTGCATAGAGGCGGGGATTGAGTTCTTCCGTCATCGCGAACGCCCCATTCTTGTCATCCTCGGGCTTGTCCCGAGGACCGGTCTCGGCGCGCTCACCGAGAGCATTGCTGTGGGGCCTCGCAGCAATGCGGCTTGATCCTGTGCCTTTTGATCCGTGGATCCTCAGGACAAACCCGAGGATGACACCCAAATTCAGCGCCTTTCGCTCTGCGGCGGCTCCGCCACTTCACCTCTCCCCGTCGTGGCGACGGAGCCATGCTTCGCATGGACGGGAGAGGTCGTCGCGCAATGCGCAAGCATGCGCGGCGGGTGAGGGGTACGGGCTCGAAGCTGCGCCGCCGTTACAT
>CAVZNR010000063.1:0-25681 GCA_963776675.1 uncultured Alphaproteobacteria bacterium
GGGCCCACCACCTTTTCTCGACGTCATCCCGCTGTAGAGCGGGACCCACGCCAGCTGCGGCACGTGCTCGGGTGAGGTGAGGACCTATCGGTGGCAATTTGCTCCGATTGCGAGGGAACCGGGCAAGCTTTGAGACATTGCCGTAGGTCTCTACTGCGCCCTCATCCGAGATGGGAAGCCCGAGCATGTCCATTCGCACCAGCCGTCTCCTTGCCGCCCTGACGGTCGTCGCCGCCGCGCTGGCGCTTTCGGCCTGCGGCGAAGAATCGAAGCTCCCCGAGACTGCCGGCATGGGCCCCGATCCCAAGCTGCCCGCGCCCGACACCTCGGACTTTCCGCGCGTGAACATCGCGCCGGCCGTCGGTTGGCCCGAAGGCGCCAAGCCGAAGGCCGCGTCCGGCCTGCAGGTGGCGGCGTTCGCGCAAGGCCTCGATCATCCGCGCTGGCTTTACGTGCTTCCCAACGGCGATGTGCTCGTCGCCGAGACCAACGGCCCGAAACGCGAAGATGACAACGGCGGCATCAAGGGCTGGTTCGTGAAGCTCGGCCTCATGCGCGCGGGTGCCGGCGTGAAAAGCCCCAACCGCATCACGCTGCTGCGCGATGCCGACGGGGACGGCGTCGCGGAGACGCGCTCTGTCTTCCTCGACGATCTGCACTCGCCCTTCGGCATGGAACTCGTCGGCAACGACCTCTATGTCGCCGACACGGATGCGTTGCTGCGCTTTCCCTATAAGGACGGCGACACCAAGATCACCGCCAAGCCGACCAAGGTCGCCGACCTGCCGGGCGGCCCCATCAACCACCACTGGACCAAGAACGTCATTGCCAGCCCCGACGGCAAGCAGCTCTACGTGACGGTGGGCTCCAACTCCAACATCGGCGAGAACGGCATGCAGAACGAGGAGAACCGCGCCGCCATTCTCCAAGTCGATCCCGCCACCGGCAACACGCGCCTTTACGCCTCCGGTCTGCGCAACCCCAACGGCATGGCGTTTGAGCCGCAGTCGGGCGCGCTGTGGACCGTCGTCAACGAGCGCGACGGGCTCGGCAACGATCTCGTCCCCGACTACATGACCACCGTGAAGGACGGCGCCTTCTATGGCTGGCCCTACAGCTACTACGGCCAGCACGTGGACGATCGCGTGCAGCCGCAAAAGCCCGAGCTCGTCGCCAAGGCGATCAAGCCCGACTACGCGCTGGGCTCGCACACCGCCTCGCTCGGGCTCACGTTCTACGACGGCGCGCTGCTGCCCGCGCATTACAAGGGCGGCGCCTTCGTCGGCCAGCACGGCTCGTGGAACCGTAAGCCGCGCGCCGGCTACCAGGTGCTGTTCGTGCCGTTTGCGAACGGAACGCCATCGGGGCTGCCCGAGAAGGTTCTCACCGGCTTCGTCAACGACAAGGGCGAGGCGCAGGGCCGCCCCGTCGGCGTGGTGGTCGACAAGGCCGGCGCGCTGCTCGTCGCCGACGACGTCGGCAACAAAGTCTGGCGCGTGACGCCGGGCTCCGCCGCCAACGCGGCCCTCGCGCGCTGAGCTGCTGCTGCGGGCGTTCGGTCGCTGCCGATCGAAGTGGTGCAAGCCTTAGCGTTCCATCGTCGCGCTCCCATGGGTCTGACCCTGTTGTCCTCCGTCGTGCCCGGGGTGTCGACCCGGATGACGGGCGCGTGCGCCATCTGTCATCCTCGGGCTTGTCCCGAGGACCCAGCACGATCGAGCGCGCGTCGAGGTGCCGGACGTCGTGGCGCTCAGCGCTGCCACAACGCCTGTCTCCTCAGGCGCAAGCTGATCAGCTGGGTCCTCGGGTCCATGCCGGAGGCATGCTTTCAGCATGCGCCCGAGGATGACACCGAATTGAGCACCTTTAGTCCTCGCGGCATCGCTGCCCGAGGGTTTGAGAAAAAAGGGAGCGCGGGCGCCAAAGCACTGCGATCCTGTTGCAACAAACGGGCAGCCCTTCAGCGCCCGCGCCGGTTGCTGCCGTGCCGAGGGTGCGGTCACATCGTCAGCGGGCTCGTCGGTCCGGCTCTCGCTCCTTCGGGAGAGCCTCTCGCGTCCGAGGACCTAGAGCTGCTGCGCGCCTCTCTCAAGGAGCGCCGCTGCGCGACGGGCGTCCGTGCAGTGTGTTGCCACGCCTGCACAGCCTCGATCCGCGGCCCCGGAATCCGAGGTGAGCTAAACCTCGCGTCAGACGCCGCGACGGTACGGTCATCTGCCTCAGCCGGGTCACCGCCCCCGCCCCGCAAAGCCGCTCAGCTGATGCGTCCCATGTGGACAGGGGTGAGGGGAGTATAGGGGAGGCGGGAGGGGCGGGGATTAGTTTTTTCGACCGTCATCCCCGGCAAGCGACGGCGTCATGGCGGAGCCAGCTTCGCATGGACGGGAGAGGGGCGTGGCACGCAGGCAAGGTCGGACCTCCTCTCCGAGGTGAGAGGGCGACCGGCTCGCAGGCAATCCGCCGTTACATTTCGTTACGCGCCGCCGCCTCCTTCGCAACATCCCCGCAAAGCGCGACCGCCAATCTGCACCTCGGCGCCCGGCAGCGGGCACCGCTCGGGCGGCACTCCGGGGCCCGGGCCTTTGTTCACTGCTTTAAGCAAAGGAGGTTTGCGATGACGTCGCGCGCAGTGATTGCAACAGTTGTCAGCCTTGGCGCTCTTGGCGCCGCGACCGGAGTGGCCCAGGCCGCCGCCGCACCACCCCCCAGTGCGGCGTTTGTGCCGGTGGCCGGCGCCCAGAGCCTGCTGCAGCCGGTGCACTACCGCTGCTGGGTCAAGCGCTGCGGTCCTTACCGCTGCGTCTGGATCAACCGCTGCCGCCGCCCGTACCGCTACTGGTGGTAAGCGGCACTTAATCTCGTTCCCTCCCTCCCTGTGCCCCCGGAAGCCGCCGCTCGCATCGGCCTTCCGGGGGATTTTTTCCATTGCGCGGGGATGACGTTAGAGAGGAGGCATGTGCTTGCCCACCCACCACGTCATTCCCGCGGAGGCGGGAACCCAGGTCACCTTGAAGAAACTGCGAACTTTCCGGCGCTCGACATCGGTGACGTTGGAGAGGAGGTACGATTTACCACCCGCTAAATCACCAGCGACACCAGCAGCACCAGCACCAGCGCGACCGGGTAAACGATGCGCGCCCACCAGTCCAAATCCTGCGCCAGGCTCACCTCGTGGTTGCGCACCAGCACGGTCGCACACCACCGTCTGCACCAGCGCGATGAACACCATCAGCATCGACAGCAGGATAAAGAGGTCCATGCGCGTCAAATAGGCGACGCGCGGCAGCAGCACGTTGGTGGCGAACAGGTAGGCAACCAGCGTCAGGAACGCCGTCGCCGACACGCCGATGTTGGTCGCCACCTGCTGCGGGTCGATCCAGCGCGGGATCCACGACATCATCACGATCAGGCACAACGGCAGCACGATCTTGATCAAGAAGAACATCGGCCGCCGCTTGACCTCGATGTCGAGGCGGAAGCCGGCAACCGCGCCTTCTATCTTGTCGGACGGGAAGGCCGCGGGCTTCGAGGTCCAGCCGACGACGCGAAAATCCGGCACCGAGAAGTTATCCGCGATGCCGGCCGGCGCGTTGCGCAACGGCAGGAACGTCACCTCGTCGTTGGTCTCGTTGGCCGAGACGAGGTGAATGGTCAGGATCTGCTTGTCGAAGGGGAAGTTGTGCAGGTTCAGCGCCTGCGAGAAGCGGGCCCAGGTGCGCTGGCGGTAGGTGACCGTGCCGTCGGGCGCGATCTCGACGAAGTCGGGATAGGAGTCCCACGCGGCCTGCTGATTGGCGATGGTGAGGCTCGGCGTCCACACGTGCGACACGTCCTTGAACACGGGCAGCGGGCCGGGGTGCTTTTCGCTCGGGCTCTTCCAGCGGGCCTCGTAGTAGACGCTGGCGCCAAAGTTCTGGTCGGCGGAGTTCACGTCGTCGACGTCGAGCACGTAGATCTGCAGCCATACTTCAGTCGGCTTGCCGAGATCGGAGGGGCGCGACACCTTCTCGCTCGGCGCGACCCGCTCGACCGCCTGCACGGGTCCGAGCGGGGCCTCCTGCGCGCGCGCGCCGGGCAGGCTTGCGAGCAGCAGGGCCACGAGACCTGCGAGGTGGCGAAGTATGATGCGCAACATAATGGCGCGAGACTACGGGCAAGACCGAAACATTCCCTTTGCGGGAAGGCTCGCATTGGCTCTTGCCAGAGTGGAGGAGGGGTAAACGCCTGTCTTGCCGGCGACGCCGGCAGGGGGCCTAGAACCGGCCCGTGATGCCGATGACGGGGCCCTGCTGCAGCACGTCGTACTCGTAGCGCCGCGAGCCCTCGCCCGTTTCGTAATCGACCGACAGCGCGCGGTAGCCGAGATAGCCGTCGAGCATCAGCGAGCCGTGCGTGGCACAGGTACCAATTGTAGGTGGCGAGCACCTGCCAGGTGAATTTGCTGCCCGCGCCGAAGCCGCCGACGTCGCCGCGCACGGCGATCTCCTCGCCCGGCGCCGGCGAATGGCGCAGACGCGCGCCGATGAGCGGGTCGACCCATTGCACGGCGCCGGAGCTGGCGATCGCCCTGTTGCCGGAGATGGTCAGCCCGTCGACGTTGAGGGTGCCGGCGAGAGCCACGTCAACGTCGAGCTGTTGGTACCAGTAGCGCCCGCCCGCGATCATCTCGAGCACGGTGTCGGGCGTGGCCATGCGCGGAGTTGGAGCGCCACTGCGCGATCTCGTACATGCCGCCGAACTCGATGGTCCAGAACTGGTAGTCGGCGGAGAGCGCCGCGCCGACGGTCAGCGTGGCGGGGCCGAAAGGTGTCGGACGTTACCAGCGAGTTCGACGAGCCGAGGTCGCCGTACATGACGTCGGTGTAGAGCGTGAGCGGGCCGTTCTTGGCCTGCATGTAGCTCATCCACACCATTTTGAGTGTTTTCCAGGATCTGCCACGGGTTGGCGGCGACCTCGAATTGGCGCCCGCTGGATGACGGCGTCGCCCGAGAGCCACGGCAGCCAGCCGTAGGGCGTGAACTGGTAGGACCAGCCGCTCGCGGGGGCGACAGGAGCAGGCGTCTCGTCCATGCCGTCGGCACGGGCCGGCGATGCGAGCGCGAGCAGCGCAGCAAGCGTCAGCGCGGCCCCCCGCATGCGTCCTTCCTCCCCGGCGGCAATCGTCAGTCGACGCAGCATGACTGATTCGCGCGGCCGAGGCCTGCGGGGAGGAGGGCGATTACCCGAAAATGTAGTCGATGATGTAGGTGCGGTCCTGCGCCGACCGCCCCGGCGGCGGCGCCTTGAAGCGCGCCTTGTGGATGGCGTTGACGGCGGCCTGATCGAGCGCATCGTTGCCGCTGGAGCGCAGCACGTGCACGTAGTTCAGCGAGCCTGACGGCGACAGCTCGAACGACACCAGCACGCGCCCCCACAGCGCGAACGGCCCGGGGCGCGTTTTCATCAGCGCGGCGATGACCGAGCGCGAGAATTCGTCCGACTTGCCCGAAGCGCCGGTGCCGCGCACCTGCATGCCGCCGCCCGACACGGCCGCCTGCTGCTCGCGGCTCTTCTTCTGCGGCTTCTTGGCGAGCGCGTGGTCGAGGTTGCGCTTGAAGTCGGCGGCGGCCGCGTCGACAAGGCTGTCGATGTCAAGCAGCATGGGCGCGTCCTCCGCGCGGGGCTCGTCCTCGGTTTTTTCCTCGGTCTCCTTCGCCTTCTCCGGCTTGTCCTGGGCCTCCTCCGTCGGCTCCTTTTCGATCTCGGGCACCTCCGGCTGCTCGAGGCTCGCCATCTGGTCGGGCTGCGGCGGCTGCTCGTTGGGGGTGGGCGTCTGCTGTTCGGCGCCCTCCTGCCAGCGCTTGGTCTTGGAGGTCTTGTCGGGATCGGGGACGAGCTCGACGCTGATCGACGTCGCATCCTGGCCGAAGCGTTCTTTTACCTGCTCCTCCATCGAAGCGGGGCTGGCAAAGCCGCCGGCCATCTGCCCCCCGATCAGGGCGGCATAGACCAGCGTCGCGACAATGGCGCCGGTCCACAGCGTGCGCTCGCCCTGCTGCCCCGCCGCGCGGATGCGCTCGTCGGCATCGAGGCTGCCGATGAGCGTGCCTTCGACCGGCGTTGCGGCGGTCTTGGTCGCCCCGGACTTGGGAGCATCGGGCAGCGTCGGCTCGGTCCTCCCCGTCGCGAGGGCCGTCGTAGGCCCCGCTGCCGCCGCTGCGCCGTCAGCGCGCGCGGGCGCGGCTGTCGCTGCGGCTGCGGCCACAGGCTTGGCCGGAGCCGGCTTTACCGGCCCGATGAACGTGGAGGGCGCGGCTGGAAGCGGCGCCGCCTTTGCACGGCCCGTCGCGGCCGCCGACGCCGGCGCGGCGACGGTCTGCCCCTTGGCAGCGTCGGCGCTCGGCAGCTTGGAGTCCGCCGCGCTTCGCGCTGGGGCGCCCCCGGCGCTGCGCGCCTGAGCGCCATCGGCGCTGCGCGCCGTGGCATCCGTGGTCTTTGCGGCGTCGTCCGGCATGGATTTCGCAAATCACCCCCAACCCAACGCGGCACGATATCGCGTTTGCGTAGAGCCGCTTAGCCCCTATCGATGCTCATGCACATGGGACTTGTGACGGTCCTTTGCGACCAGCCGCGCGGGCTCGGATACAAAACGGCGCCCACCTAGGACGCCATCGACACACAAGAACAAATGGTGTACACATGAGTCGAAATTGAGAACATAACCCGCATGCCATAAGGTGATTCACATGACCAGCAAGCCGGAACTGCGCGTGGTCGAGGGGGGTGCGATGGACAAGATGAAGGCGCTCGAGCATGCGCTGCAGCAGATCGAGAAGCTGCACGGCAAGGGCTCGGTCATGCGGCTCGGCGCCAACGACCGCTCCTACGACGTGGAGGCGATCTCGACCGGCTCGCTCGGCCTCGACATCGCGCTCGGCATCGGCGGCCTCCCCAAAGGGCGCGTCGTCGAGATCTATGGTCCTGAATCGTCCGGCAAGACCACGCTCGCCCTGCAGGTCGTGGCCGAGGCCCAGAAGAAGGGTGGCATCTGCGGGTTCATCGACGCCGAGCACGCGCTCGATCCCGTCTATGCCAGGAAGCTCGGCGTCAAGGTCGAGGACCTGCTGATCTCGCAGCCCGACAGCGGCGAGCAGGCGCTCGAGATCGCCGACACGCTGGTGCGCTCGGGCGCCGTCGACGTGCTCGTCGTCGAACTCGGTTGCGGCGCTGACGCCCAAGGCCGAGCTCGAGGGCGAGATGGGCGACATGCAGCCCGGCATGCAGGCGCGCCTCATGAGCAAGGCTTTGCGCAAGCTCACCGGCTCGATCGCCAAGTCGGGCACCATGGTGATCTTCATCAACCAGATCCGCATGAAGATCGGCATCATGTTCGGCAACCCGGAGACGACGACGGGCGGCAACGCGCTCAAATTCTATGCTAGCGTGCGCCTCGACATCCGCCGCATCGGCCAGATCAAGGAGCGCGACGAGGTCGTCGGCTCGCAGACCCGCGTCAAGGTGGTCAAGAACAAGGTCGCACCGCCCTTCAAGCAGGTCGAGTTCGACATCATGTACGGCGAGGGCATCTCCAAGACGGGCGAGCTCATCGACCTGGGCGTCAAGGCCGGGATCGTGGAGAAGTCGGGCGCGTGGATCTCCTATGACGGCGATCGCATCGGCCAGGGCCGCGAGAACGCCAAGCAGTTCTTAAAGGACCACCCCAAGGTGGCCGCCGCCATCGAGCGGGCCGTGCGCGAGAATGCCGGGCTGATCGTCGACAAGATGCTGGTCGAGCCGGAAGCGGGCGAGGCCGACGACGAGCTTCCCGACGCCGACGGCGTGCTGCCCGACGAGGACGACGCTGACCGCCAAGAAGCCCGCCCGCGCGAAGCGGTAGGCGGGGTCCAAGAGGGCGACATAGCGGAATATCTTCGGCGACGTTCCTCTTCCCTCTCTGGGTATCGTCATCCCCGCGGAGGCGGGGACCCGAGTCACGCTGCAGGGAGCATGACGACAGTCGTGCTCATGGATCGCGACTCGATCGCTTCGCTCCGACGCCAAGAACGTTGACCGACTCGCCCGGTAAGCACTCCGTCCGCCCGCTCCAACGACCTGGCGTTCCCGCCTCCGCGGGAATGACGGGGGTGGATGGGCAGCCGCCGTCGCATCCCGAGGAATGGTGCGGATCGGCCGGTGGTCTGGGTGGGGCGGCAAGGCCCGCATCCACACTTCCATCGATGAGATGGGCCCGAACCGCCCCGCTCCCTGGTGTCTTTCATTCCCTCGAGATACTGGCCTGCGGGGCCACAGGCGCGCCCGGTGTCTGCGCCCATGACGCCGCGCCGCGCAACGGAGGGCGCGACAAACAACAGGGTTGCGGCCGCGGACGCTTGACAGGAAGCCCCGGCAACCCCATCCGATAACCCCCCGATAGTTGGGGCGGACATCGGCGGTCCGGCCCGAGGCAGTCTTCCGAAAGCTGAGCAATGACCGGCGTCAACGAGATCCGCAAAGCGTTCCTCGACTACTTCAGGAAAGAGGGCCACGAGGTCGTGCCGTCGGCGCCGCTGGTGCCGCGCAACGATCCCACCTTGATGTTCACCAACGCCGGCATGGTGCCCTTCAAGAACGTGTTCACCGGCCAGGAGACGCGCCCCTACACCACGGCCACCTCCTCGCAGAAGTGCGTGCGCGCCGGCGGCAAGCACAACGACCTCGACAACGTGGGCTACACCGCGCGCCACCACACGTTCTTCGAGATGCTCGGCAACTTCTCCTTCGGCGACTACTTCAAGGAGCGCGCAATCCTGCTCGCCTGGGAGCTGCTGACCAAGAACCTCGGCCTCGACACCAAGCGCCTCACCATCACCGTCTACCACGAGGACGACGAGGCCTTCGACATCTGGAAGAAGCTCACCGGCTTCGGCACCGACAAGATCCTGCGCATCCCCACCTCCGACAACTTCTGGCAGATGGGGGACACGGGGCCGTGCGGACCCTGCTCGGAGATCTTTTACGACCACGGCGACAAGATCCATGGCGGCCCGCCCGGCAGCGAGCACGCCGACGGCGACCGCTTCGTCGAGATCTGGAACCTCGTGTTCATGCAGTACGAGCAGTTGGCGCCCGGCGAGCGCGTCGACCTGCCCAAGCACTCGGTCGACACCGGCATGGGGCTGGAGCGCATCGCCGCCGTCCTGCAGGGCACCCACGACAACTACGAGATCGACCTGTTCAAGGCGCTGATCGCGGCCTCGGTCGCCGAGACCGGCGTGCCCGCCAAGGGCGAGCACAAGGCCTCGCACCGCGTCATCGCCGACCACCTGCGCGCTGCGAGCTTCCTCATCGCCGACGGCGTGCTGCCGTCGAACGAGGGCCGCGGCTACGTGCTCCGCCGCATCATGCGCCGCGCCATGCGCCACGCGCACCTGCTCGGCTCGGAAGAGCCGTTGATGTATCGCCTGGTGCCGGCGCTGATCCACGAGATGGGCGACACCTACCACGAGCTTCAGCGCGCGCAGCCGCTCATCACCGAGACGCTGCACCTGGAGGAGACGCGCTTCAAGAAGACGCTCGAGAAGGGCCTGGGGCTTCTTTCGGAAGCGTCCGCCAAGCTCAAGAAGAACGACGTGTTCTCCGGCGAGACCGCCTTCAAGCTCTACGACACCTTCGGCTTCCCGCTCGATCTGACCGAGGACGCGCTGCGCTCCCGCGGCGTCGTGGTCGACACCGACGCCTTCAATGCTGCCATGGAGCGGCAGAAGGCCGAAGCGCGCAAAGCCTGGAAGGGCTCGGGCGAGGCGGCGACCGAGACCATCTGGTTCCAGCTCAAGGAGAAGCTCGGGGCGACCGAGTTCCTCGGCTACGAGACCGAGGCGGCGGCGGGCGAGGTCACGGCCCTCGTCAAGGGCGGCAAGGAGGCAAAGAGCCTCAAGGCCGGCGACGAGGCGGCGATTATCGTCAACCAGACGCCGTTCTACGGCGAGTCCGGCGGCCAGGTCGGCGACGAGGGCGTCATCCATGGCGCCAAGGGTGCGCAGTTCCGCGTCACCGACACGCAGAAGAAGGCGGGCGGCCTCGTCGTGCATCTGGGCACGCGTCGAGAAGGGCACCTTCAAGCTGGGCGAGACGGTCGACCTCGAGGTCGGTCACGCGCGCCGCGCAGGCATTCGCGCCAACCACTCAGCGACGCACCTGCTGCACGAGGCGCTGCGCCAGGTCTTGGGCCCGCACGTCGCCCAGAAGGGCTCGCTCGTCGCGCCCGATCGTCTGCGCTTCGACTTCTCGCATCAAAAGCCGATGACGGCGGACGAGATCGCCCAAGTGGAGGCGCTCGCCAACGCCCTCGTACTGCAGAACGCCGCCGTCGAGACGCGGCTGATGGCGCTGGACGATGCGATGGAGTCGGGCGCCATGGCGCTGTTCGGCGAGAAGTACGGCGACGAGGTGCGCGTCGTGTCGATGGGCGAAGAACCGGGTGTCGGACTGGGGACCAGAGCAATAAAACGTGGTCGGTGGAGCTGTGCGGCGGCACGCACGTCACGCGCACCGGCGACATCGGTCTCGTCAAGATCGTCGCGGAATCGGCGAGTGCTTCCGGCGTGCGCCGCATCGAGGCCCTCACGGCAGACGCAGCGCGCGCCTATCTGGTCGAGCAGGACACCCGCCTGCGCGAGCTCGCCGCGACGCTGCACGTGCGGCCTGAGGATGTCGTTACCCGCGTGCAGGCTCTCGTCGATGAGCGCAAGCAACTCGAGCGCCAGCTCGGCGACGCCAAGAAGCAGCTGGCGCTCGGCGGCGGCGGCGCGGCGGGTGCGGGCGCGGACGCCGGCGGCGGCATCAAGACCGTCGGCAACGTGAAGCTTATTGCGCGCATGGTGCAGGGGCTCAATCCGAAGGACCTGCGCGGCCTCATCGACGACGGCAAGAAGCAGGTGGGCTCCGGCATCGTCGCCATCGTCGGCGTGACCGAGGACGGCAAGGCGGGGCTCGCGGTCGGCGTGACCGACGACCTCACCAAGACGTGGAACGCCGTCGATCTCGTGCGCGCCGGCGCCGAAGCGCTCGGCGGCAAGGGCGGCGGCGGGCGTCCCGACATGGCGCAGGCGGGCGGTCCCGACGGCTCACGCGCGGATGCAGCCCTGCAGGCGATCGAGGCGTGCGTGTCGGCGGCGGCGTAATTCACGGCCACCGGCGCGCGCATATCATCGCTTCATTTCGGCGTATGCAATGGGATGTGGCGCAGGCCCGTTCGAAACCCTGTTCGCGGCCCATGGCGCTCCACGCAGATTTGAAAGAAAACGTGAAGACGTGCAGCGGCGGAAGCTTGTGCAACTTGGCCGCATAGGACCGCGCCGCCCTCATTTGCCTTCCTCCCTTTGCTATGTCTGACTGGGAAGATTGGTCGTGAGGTGGAAATGACGGACGGCCCCGATTTCAGCATCTATCGCGAGGCGATGATCGTGCTCGGGACGGCGGCCGTTCTGGTTCCCCTGGGCCAGCGATTCAAGATCAGCCCCATCCTGGGCTTCCTCATCGCCGGCGCGCTGCTCGGGCCCGGCGGCCTCGGCTCGCTCTGGTACAGCTTTCCCGCCGTTCGCTGGGTCGCCATCACGGACGAGCGCGGGCTTGGCGCCATCGCCGACCTGGGCGTGGTGTTCCTGTTGTTCCTGATCGGGCTCGAGCTGTCGTTCAAGCGCCTCGTCACCATGCGCCGCCTGGTGTTCGGGCTCGGCATGCTGCAGGTGACGATCTCGGCGCTTTTGATCGGCCTCGTCGCGAGCCTGCTCGGCGCACGTCCGGCCGGCGCCGTGCTCATCGGCATCTCGCTGGCGCTGTCCTCGACCGCCATCGTGATCGAGATCCTCTCGCGCAAGCAGCGGCTCAACACGATGACGGGGCGCACCAGCTTCGCGATCCTGCTGTTGCAGGATCTTGCCGTGGTGCCGCTGTTGTTCCTCGTCACCATCCTCGGGCCCGACAACAAGGGCACGCTGCTCGGCGGGCTCCTACAGGCCTTCGGGCAGGCCATCATCGTCATTGCCGCCATCGTGCTCGTCGGCACCGTGATCCTGCGACCGCTGTTCCGGCTCGTCGCGTCGGTCGACAGCACCGAGCTGTTCGTGGCGGCAGCGCTGTTCGTCGCCGTCGGCAGCGGGCTCGCAACCGCGGCAGCGGGGCTGTCGATGGCGCTTGGCGCGTTCGTCGCGGGGCTGCTGCTTGCCGAGACCGAGTACCACCGCGCCATCGAGGCCACGATCGACCCCTTCAAAGGGCTCTTGCTCGGCGTGTTCTTCTTTTCGGTCGGCATGAGCCTCGACATTGGCGGCCTCATTACCAATCCGCTCCCGATCATCGCCGGGATCGTCGTGCTCGTCGCCATCAAAGGCGGCGTGCTGGTGGGACTGTTACGCTTCTTTCGCGTGCCGTGGCCGGCGACGGCGGAGACGGCGCTGCTTTTGGGCCCCGGCGGCGAGTTCGCCTTCATCGTGATCGGATTGGCGATCGCCAAGGACGTCGTCGCGCGCGACACCGGCACGCTGGTGCTGGCGATCACCTCGTTCTCGATGGCGATCATTCCCCTGCTCGATTACGTCGGGCGCCGCATCGGCCGCGAGCTCAGCCAGGAGCAGGAGCCGAACCCTGCGCTGAGCATCGCGCCGCCGCAGGAGCGCATCGACGCCATCGTGATCGGCTGCGGGCGCGTGGGGCGCCTCGTGTCGGAGATGCTCACGATCCACAAGGTCAAACATATCATTGTCGAGAGCGACCCGAGTGCCGTCACCAAGTGGCGGGCCGAGGGACTTCCGGTTTATTTCGGCGACGCCAAGAACACCATGTTCCTGCGCCACTGCGGCGTCATGAACGCGAACGGCGTCATCATTACCGTCAACAAGGCGTCCGTTGCCGACGAGATCGTCACCAGCGTGCGCGATCTGCGCAGCGACATCGTCATCGTGGCGCGTGCGCGCGACGAGGGACACGCGCGCCACCTCTACAAGCTTGGCGTCACCGACGCCGTGCCGGAGACGGTCGAGGCGAGCTTGCAGCTGAGCGAGGCCACGCTCGTGGGGTTGGGCGTGCCCACGGGCCCCGTGATCGCCTCCATTCATGAAAAGCGCGACGAGTTCCGCGATGCCCTGCAGGGCGCGGCGGGGCGACCGACCAGGGGGATGCGCGCCAGCCAGACGAAGAAGACCTCCGGCTGACCTAAATCAGCGTTTGGGTGGGGAACAGCGGCGCTGCGTCGCGCGTTCCAGCCTCGTTGTGCGCGAGAATTGCCGCTTTTCCCTGATGTCGTATGCACGGGGTAGCTGCGCCAGGCCATCGTTCGCCGGCGGCCTCAACCAACAAAGGAATAATCCCCATGATGCCTCTCCGGTCTGTCACGACTCATTCCCACCCGCTGCACCGCGCCGGTGCGTATCTCGCCTCTGTGATGCTCTTGGCTGTCGCCGCCGCGCTTCCCGCCAACGCCGCGCACGTCGAGATCGGCGTCTTGAACTGCACTGTCTATGGCGGCCCCGGTTTTGTCTTCGGCTCGACCAAGGATCTCGACTGCACCTTCAAGGGCACCAGCGGCGGCACCGAGCACTACCGCGGCGCGATCAACAAGTTCGGCATCGACCTGGGCTTCACCTCCAAGAGCAAGATCATCTGGACGGTGCTTGCTCCCTCCGCCGACATTCCCGCAGGCGCGCTCAGCGGCAACTACGGCGGCGTCTCCGCCGAGGCGACGGTGGGGCTGGGCGTCGGCGCCAACGCGCTCGTCGGCGGCTCGAACGATACGGTCGCTTTGCAGCCGGTGAGCGTGCAGGGCCAGCAGGGCCTCAATGTCGCGGTCGGCATCTCACAGCTGCAGTTGCGCGCGGTGCATTGAGGCGCATTCGTCTCATCGGGAGCCGTGCGCGAGCGGCCCGATGAGGTCGATGCGGTTGGTCCAGACGCCGCCGTCGTAGTGTGCCGGCAGCGCGCGATAGCTCGCCGCGTCGTCGATGCCGCTGGTGCCGGCCTCGCCCGAGCTGTGTGGCCCCGCGACGAACACGTCCGTTCCCGCGTGGCGCAGGCGATCGAGGAAGCGGTTGGGCCAGCCCCACAGCAGGCCTGCGTAGTTCGACGGCACCAGCATGAGCGTGTTGCGGCAGGCTTGCGGCACGTAGCCCGTCCAGCCGAGCGCGAGATAGGTCAACCCGCAGCGTTTCAAGGTTGCTTTCGACATGACCCGCAGCGCCGGGAGCCTTTCATGCAGCGCCGCGATGGGGCGGTCGGCGCCGTATGCCATGAGCAGATCGCGCTCGGCGGCTGACAGACGCTCGAGGCGTTGCGCCAGAGCTGCGCCCTCGGCGGGGTCGTTGCTCTTGATGTTGATGAGGAAGCGTTTGCCCGGAAAGGCTGCCAGCACCTCGTCGAGCGACGGCATGAGGCCGATGCCCTTGCCGCGGAAGGGAAAGGTCTTGCCGCCGTCTGCGGTGTAGCCGTAGCCGATGTCGAGGGCCTGCAGCTCGGCCAGCGTGTGCGCGCGCGTGACGCCCGTGCCCTCGGTGCGGCAGTCGACGGTCCAGTCGTGAAACACGGCGAAGTGGCCGTCGGTCGTGGGGTGAATGTCGAGCTCGACGATGTCGGCGCCGGCTTCGAAAGACGCCTGCATCGAGGCAAGCGTGTTCTCCAGGAAGCCGTGGGTCGGCGGATAGATGCGCTCGGCCGTGCAGGTGTCGTTCGTGAGCCCCTCGCGATGAAACGTCTGCGCAAGCCCACGGTGCGCGAGCAGCAGCGGCTTGCCGCTCATCGCCGGCGCAAGGCTGGCCGTGTTGTTGAGATATACGAACACCGCGAGCAGCAGCGCCGCGCCAAGCACAATAGACCCCGTCCGCCGCATGCAATACTCCCGTCCGCGAGCCCGCTATAGGATCGGCGGAATGGGGCAGAAGCGCGCCAATGGCCTAGGCCGCCATCGCTTTCTTGAGGTTCTCGTCGACCTTGTCGAGAAACCCGTTGGTCGACAGCCATTTCTGCCGGTCGCCGACGAGCAGCGCCAGGTCCTTGGTCATGAAGCCGGCTTCGACCGTATCGATGCACACCTTCTCCAAGGTCGCGGCAAAGCTTGCGCGAGCGCCTCGTTGTCGTCGAGCTTGGCGCGGTGAGCGAGCCCGCGCGTCCAGGCGAAGATGGAGGCGATGGAGTTGGTCGAGGTCTCCTTGCCCTTCTCGTGCTCGCGGTAATGGCGCGTGACCGTGCCGTGCGCGGCTTCGGCCTCCACCGTCTTGCCGTCGGGCGTCATGAGCACGCTGGTCATGAGCCCCAGCGAGCCAAACCCTTGGGCGACGGTGTCGGACTGCACGTCGCCGTCGTAATTTTTGAGCGCCCACACATAGCCGCCCGACCACTTCAGCGCGGACGCGACCATGTCGTCGATGAGGCGGTGCTCATAGGTGAGCCTGCGCTTCTCGAACTCTGCCCGGAACTCGGCGTCGAACACCTCCTGGAACAGGTCCTTGAAGCGGCCGTCGTAGGCCTTGAGAATGGTGTTTTTGGTCGACAGGTAGACCGGGTAGTTGCGGGCAAGCCCATAGTTGAAGGACGCGCGCGCAAAATCGCGGATCGAGTTCGTCGAGATTGTACATCGCCATGGCGACGCCGCTCGAGGGCGCCTTGAACACCTCCTTCTCGATCACGGCGCCGTCGTCGCCGACGAACTTAATGGTGAGCGTGCCAGCGCTGGGGAAGAGAAAGTCGGTGGCGCGGTACTGATCGCCATAGGCATGACGCCCGATGATGATGGGCTGGGTCCAGCCGGGAACGAGGCGGGGCACGTTGTGGCAGATGATGGGCTCGCGGAAGATGACGCCGCCCAGGATGTTGCGAATGGTGCCGTTGGGGCTCCGCCACATCTTCTTGAGCCCGAACTCTTTGACGCGCGCCTCGTCCGGCGTGATGGTCGCGCACTTGACGCCGACGCCGTGCTTCTTGATGGCGTTGGCGGCATCGATGGTGATCTGGTCGTCGGTCGCGTCGCGGCTCTCTATCGACAGGTCGTAGAGTTCAAGCGGCAGATCGAGGTAGGGGTGGACCAGCTTGTCTTTGATGAGCTTCCAGATAATGCGAGTCATCTCGTCGCCGTCGAGCTCCACGACGGTGCCGGTCACCTTGATCTTCTGCATGGAAAATTGCCTTCGGCGCAGAGGGTTGGGACGATTGCAGTCGCGCGGGGAACAGCCGTCCCAGCTCTTCGTGTCATAGCCTTGGACCCCTTTCATGCCAAGTCCGTGGAGCTGCGGCACATGTTCGAGGACGAATCGGTGCCATTGCAGCGGGCGAACGCCCATTGGACTGGCAGGGCGCTGGCTTTCCCGCTATGCCCGCAAGCAGTGCCAGACCTCAAATGTCGTAAAGCATGGGCGCCGAGCAAACGCAGATCCGCATCGCAGACGAGGGCACCTATCGCGTGCCGGTGGTGGGCGCACCCGCGACCGCTGTCGCGACAATCGTCTACACCTGCCACGAGCGCACCATCGATCAGGGTCTCGCCGAGCTTGGCGTTCCCGGTCTCGACCGCGCCACGCTCGAGGACGTCCTGACCTATTGCGCCGAGGAGCGCTGCGTCGCCGACGACGCCAGCTGCCCCGGCTGCCGTCGGCGCACGCAAGCCGACGGCATCGCGAGCCTCGATGCGTTCGTCGCCCGCCACAAGGAGATCGTCGTCGGCGACGGCGCGGTGCGCCTGATCGGCCAGGGACAAGCAACGCTGCACGTGGAGACGCTCGAAGGGCTTGCGCAGTCCTGGTCGGGTGAGAAGTACTGGTATTGGGCGCGCCGCGTTTTGCGCAAACTGCGCCACGGTATTCGCCGCGCGCACCTCAAGGGCGAAGCGTTCGCGGGCGACGGTGAGACGCCGGCGATCCTCCTGATGGAGCCGCAGCTCGCCGACAACGTGGGCATGGTCGCCCGCGCCATGGCCAACTTCGGGCTCGACAGCTTGCGACTCATCGCGCCGCGCGACGGCTGGCCCAACGAGAAGGCGCGCATTGCCGCCTCGGGCGCCAACTATGTGATCGACGATGCGGTGGCGTTTCCTGCACTTCCCGCCGCCATAGGAGACCTCAACTGGCTTGCCGCCACCACCGCGCGGCAGCGCGATTTGCGCAAGCCGGTGATGACCCCCATCGAGGCGGTGGCCGAGATGCGCGCGCGCATCGCCAGAGGGGAGCGTTGCGGCGTGCTGTTCGGGCGCGAGCGCAACGGGCTGGAGACGTCCGAGGTCGCCAACGCGGACGCACTAGTTATGATTCCGGTTAACACGCGCTTCGCCTCGCTCAATCTGGCGCAGGCCGTGCTGATCCTGGGCTATGAGTGGATGCGGGTCAGCGAATCGCAGAGCCTGGGCCGGGTCACCACCTACGAGACGCCCATTGCCCCCGGCCTCAACCTTGGCGCGGACCGGCCCGCGACCAAGGAGGAACAGCTCGGTTTTTTCGAGCATTTGGAAGCGGAGCTGGACCGGCTCGGCTTTTTCAATCCCTCCCACAAACGCGACACCGTTGCACGCAATCTACGGACCATGTTCGCGCGAATGGGGGCGACCGAGCAGGAAGTCCGCACCCTACGTGGTATTGTTGCAACGCTGGCAAAAGGCAAGGGACGAGCCCGCAAGCCACCAACATAGCCGCCATGATCTGGCCAAGTTTTGGGCTGAGCGATGCCGCTCGAAACGGCGGGCTCTTTTGCTCCGCGATCGTGACTGCGATTGTGGTCGGCAGAAGCAAGAGTAATAAGATAACGCACAGCTCAGGAGACGCGGATCATGAGAATGGCGGGGAAGGGTTGGGCGTGTGCAGTCTTGCTGGCCGCCAGCGTTGTGGCGGTACCCGCCAGCGCCCAGGAGCAGCTCAGTGAGAAAGCCACGCGCGCGTTCATGGAGTACGCGTGGTCGCTTACGCCGGAGGCTTTCACCAAGCCCAACGGCGAGACAATTCAGATCGACAAGAAGAAGAAGGACGCGGTCCTGATTCCGCTCGATGTCGCGCGCGACGTGATTCGGGTCGGCCGGCTTTCGGCGCACGCGCAGGTTTGCGATCTGGCGCAGGATCAGTCGGACAATCACAACTCTCTGATGCGGCGCGAGATCGCCTCGAAGAAATGGACGCCGCAGCAGATCGTCTACATCAACCAGCTGCACCTGACGGTGGTGATGCTTCTGACCGGACGCATCAAGCTGGTCGAGGGCGACGGTGGCAAGGAGGTCGTTGTCGAGGAGGCGGCGCGGCAGGCACAGACGTGCTCGGCCGAGCAGAAGCAGAAGATCAAGGAGATGATCGCCGCCTACGTGAAGACCGGCCCGTCGATGGCAGCCAGGACCGCACCTGCGGCAGCCGCCGAGGCTTCCTCCCAGGCTCCCGTCCAGAAGTAGGCGATTTTACCGCAGACGCCTGATTTGCAGGCGGCCACGGGGCCTGCGCTTGCAGCAATTAGGCGCCCTGGCTGCCCCTTCGGTTGACGAGGGCATCCCGTCCCGGTATCAAGCCGTTCGCAGCGCGGGCCTAAGAGCCCGCGTTTGCTTGCGCACCCGCGGCAGGTCCGGACAATCGGCCCTGCCTGTCGGTCGCCCGGGCCTCAAAACCTGGTGCGGCAGAGGAGGGGGCGCTCCACGCAATAGAGCCAATACAACGCTGGAGTGCTGTTACCATGACCAAGCGCATTCGCGCCAAGCACAAGATCGACCGCCGCCTCGGCGAGAACATCTGGGGCCGCCCCAAGAGCCCCATCAACCGCCGCGAATCGCGGCCCGGCCAGCACGGCGAGCGCCGCGTCCAGAAGCTGTCGGACTACGGCCAGCAGCTCAAGGCCAAGCAGAAGCTCAAGGGCTACTACGGCAACCTTACCGAGCGTCAGTTCCACCGCATCTACGTTGAGGCCGTGCGCCTCAAGGGCTCGACGTCCGAGCACGTGATCGGGCTTTTGGAGCGCCGCCTCGACGCCATCGTCTATCGCGCCAAGTTCGTGCCGACGGTGTTTGCTGCGCGCCAGTTCGTGAGCCATGGTCACGTCACGGTCAACGGCCGCCGCGTGACGGTGCCGAGCTACCGCTGCAAGGTGGGTGACGTGGTCGAGGTCAAGGAGAAGGCGCGGCAGTTGGCGCTGGTGCTGGAGGCGATCAAGAGCCCCGAGCGTGACGTGCCCGACTACATCGACGCCGACCACAACAAGATGGTGGCGAAGTTCAACCGCATCCCGGCGCTGTCGGACGTGCCCTATCCGGTGCACATGGAGCCGAACCTGGTGGTCGAGTTCTACTCGCGCTAAGCGACGCCACTCTGGCAAATTTCAGCAAGGGCCCGGGCATGTGTCCGGGCCCTTCGCATTTCAGGCCAAACCCACATACACGCCCGCGCCGATCAGCAGCGCGGCGCTGATCGGTCCGAGGCGCCCCCCAAAGGGCGCGAGCTTTTCTACCAGCACGAGGATCGCAAGCCCGGCGATCCACACCAGATTCATGATGCCGGCCGCGAACAGCAGCAGCATTAAGGCCCAGCAGCAGCCCAGGCAGTAGGCGCCGTGCACGAGGCCGAGCCGGAAGGCGCCGAGACGACCCGCCCGCCAGTGCTCCGCCAGAAAGGATGCCGGCGCCCGGCAGTGCTCCAGACACGCGCCCTTGAGCCATGTCAGTTGGAACAGCCCGGCGACGATCAGGAGAGCCGCGGTCAGCCAGCGGCTGGTCGACCACATCCACATGCCGTGCACGAGTCCGATCTGCTCCAGCGCGAACTGCAGTGCGGTGGCGAGCGCACTGAATCCGAGCCAGCAGACGAGATAGCCCGCCGCGAACGACGCCGTGGGCACCAGCGCGCCGGAGATCTGGCCGCGCGCCTGCCCCTGGCGGAACACGCGCGCATAAAGGAGGATCATCGGCGCGGCGCTGGGGATCATCATGGCGATCATCATGACCCACCACATGACAAGCATGATCAGCCAGTAGGCCGTGTCCCATTCTCCGGCCATCATGGCGGCGGGGCGCGGCGGCGGGAATTGCCAGGTCGTCATGGCGATGGTGCTCATGCCCGTGCCGGCCCCGGTGAGGACGTAAGTCCACGCGAGTGCGCGTTATCAGCACCAGCCCGGCCGCGATGACGACTTGCTCGCGGCGCACCACGCGCTCGGTGAGCGTCGTCGATGGTTGTGCGGGTATCGAACGTCGAGACGCTAGCGCACGATGCCGCTCTGGCTCAGGTGGATGTGCGCGAGCTGCGCATAGGTCGCCTCGAGCTTGAGCGGAATGGGACCGGCGATGTCGGAGCTGCCGCTCCCCATCTCGGCGAGCGTGTATTCGAAGCCGTCGGGCAGGTCGATGCGCGCGCTGTGCTCGGCGCCCGTTACGGGATTGCGGATGGGCTCCGCCTGGCTGTGCCGACGCCGTCGACGGTGAGATGGCGCGGCGCGCGTCCACGTCGATGGACAGATCGATCTTCTTGAAAATCGTGTCGTAGCTCTGCTCCACCGTTGAGGCGAAGACGTTCCACACGGTCTTGCCGGGCTCGGTGTCCTCGCCGGTGAGAAGCCGCGCGAGAGCCTCACGCTGTGGCTCGCTCGCGCGCGCGTCGATGATCAGAAGGCGGCGGCCCTTGCCCAGATGGACGGGGCCTGGCCAATTAAAGATGGTGAGAACCTTGAGCCCATCCAGACGCACGTCTCCGTGGTGGCCCTCGACAATATCGTAGGCGCCGATGGCCTCGCAAAGGCCGTGCGTGGGCAGCGCGTTGAACTGGCAGGGGCAGCCGTAGGCGCAGTTGCAGTTGACGAACTCGGTGGCTTTGACGGTCCAGGGGGTCATGACGGTCTCCTTGAAACAGAGCGAGCTGGCGAAAGGGTGTCGTCCCTATATGCAGCGGACGGCACGCGAGGTTACCTGGAAACTTACAAGCCGCACCATCTGTGCGCCGCCCGCGGCTCAAAGAAGCCCGGCCATCCACGCGATCCAGCCCAGGTGAGCGCGATCGATAAAATCGTGATCGGGACGGACAGCGAGCGATTGGATGAATATTGGCCCACCACATTTCATCTTCTGTTGATTTCGGACAGGTAGCCCAGTCCCTGCAATGTAGCGGAGCGCGCTGGAGCTCGCATGGCAGAGACCTCCAAACTGAATCGGTCACTGCCAAGCGGATCCAAGTGATCGCGCAAACACGTAGATTTAGATTATGGACCTCGAAAAACGCGTGGCGACAATTGAGGAGAGGAACGCGATTGTTGAGATAGATAAGGCGTGGGAAACAAGCCGGACTCGGCGCGCACTGTTGATGTTTTTTACGTATCTCACAATCAGCGTATACCTCTGGGCCATAGGGGTTATCGACCCTTGGCTCAATGGCATCGTGCCGACCGGTGCGTTTATGATCTCTAGCCTGACAATGCCTTACTTCAAGAAGGAGTGGCTGAAGCGCAGAAAGGATTGAAGCGCGCGATGTCATCCTCGGAATCGAAGGTGGCGCGTCACCTGTGCGTTGCCGCCTCAGAGAAGACCGGCCATCCAGGCGATCCAGACGTACGTCACGGTGACGGACACGAGTGTGATCGGCAGCACCGAGAACGTGAATTGCCAGAAGGTGAACGGCGTCTGGCCGAAGCGCTCGGCCTGTTGCACGATGATGACATTGCTCGCGGCGCTGATGATGAAAAGATTGCCCGCCAACGTTGACAGCCCGGCCAGCATCATCAGTGTGGACGTGTCGCCGTGCGGCAAAAGCTTCAGGTACATATCGACGACGGGAACGTTGGAAAACAGCTGGCTGGCCCAGAAGCTGATCGCTGCGGTGACGGGAAGCTCTCCGAGCCGCGCCTGCATCGGTCCGAGCATCGCTTGCAGCGAGCCTGACTGCAGCAGCGAGCCGGTGACGATGAACATCGCGACGAAGAAGCCGAGCGTCGGCCAATCGACCTCCTTGAAGGTCTGAATGCGGCGGTTGCCGAGCACAAAGATCGGCAAGCAGGCGATGAGGCTCGAGATGCCATACGGCAACCTCAATCCGTCGCCCATTCCCTGCAACACACTGTCGACCCCAATCAGCAGGACGAGCAGCGCCAAGCCCACGTAGGCCGGCCAAATGCGCGCGTTGTCGGCTGGGTCAGGCAGAGTGTTGGTGTTGAGCTGCGTGGTCTCCGTCTGCCTCTTGATCAGAAATCGTGACCAACAGAAAACGAAGGCGAGCGAGACGACCGTCGGGACGATCAGCCAGTGCCCGAAGGTCGCCACAGGATTCGCAAAATGCCCGTTGGTCGCGATGAGGATGTTCTGCGGATTTCCCACCGGGCTCGTCATGCTGCCGACGGTTACGGTGGCGCACAATGCAATCAAGAGCGGGATCGGTGGCAGCCGCAGGGACTGCGCCAGCATGAGGACGATGGGCGTACCGATGACGGCCGCCGCGTCGTTGGTCAGCACCACGGAGCACAGCGCGACGGATATGATCAGCGCCGCGAGGGCCACGCTGGGGCTTTGCATGGCCGCGATGCGATCCCCGATGGCGTGAGAGATGCCCGAGTCATAGAGTGCCGCTGCGATCGCGAACACGCCGAACAGATACGCGATCACGTTCCAGTCGATCGCCTTGAAGGCAGCGCTCGGTGAGATTTCACCGAGAAGTAGAAGCACCACCGCGCCCGCAACCATGATGTGCCAGATGCGCACGGCGGACGGCAGCCACTCGCGCATCGCGATCAGGGAAAAGATCAGGCAGGAGACAACGAGGCTGGTGGTGATCATCGGCCCGGCTGGAATTTTTGGCGAAAAGCGCGGGTGTGAACCGAGCGCGGCGACTGTCCCACTTTTAGGTGTGCCTCGCCTTTCACGAGAGCGGTCGATTGGATCAGTATTGCGCCACCAGATTTTAAACTATGTTTAGTCTGAGCCTGTAATCCAGAGCGCTCTGCAATAAGGGATGGCGCACTGGGGTCCGCATGGCAGAGACTTTCAAGCTGAACCGCCCGTTGATCGGCACCAACTTTTTTGCCGGCGACGTCATCGCAGGGCTCGGCCCCTACATCGCAATCTATCTGCTGTCTGCCTATCACTGGCAGCCCGGCGGTATCGGCATGGCGCTCGCGGCCGGCTCGATTGCGACCGTCATCGCGCAAGTCCCTGCGGGCGCATTCATCGATGCGACCTATTGGAAGCGGGCGGTGCTGGCCGTCTGCGCAATCCTCGTCGGCGTTTCGGCGATGCTCATCGTCGTAACCAACAATCCACCGTGGATCATCTATAGCGCGCAGATTGCGATTGGCGTCGCATGCGCGTTCCTCGCGCCGGGCATCGCTGCGGTCACGCTGGGGCTGGTCGGGCCTAAGTATTTTACCAAGCAGACAAGTGCCAACCAGGCCTGGAACCATGCGGGGAACGTTTTTGGCGCGGCGGGGGGCGCGCTGCTCGCGGTCGTTTGGGCGCCGGTGGGTCTGTTCATGCTGATCAGCGCGATGGCGGTCGGCATGCTGGTCTGCATCGCCATGATCGACGGCGGAGCGATCAATCACGATCTGGCTCGCGGCGGCGTCGAAGAGAAGGGGCCGGACGACGGGGAGCCCGAGAGCATCCTGACTCTGCTGAGCGATCGGCGGCTCGTCATCTTCGCGCTTTCGGTGGTGCTGTTCCACTTTGCCAATGCGGCGATGCTGCCGCTGGTCAGCCAGAAGCTTTCGGCCGGAGGCGATACGGACGCCGGCTTTGCCTTCACCTCGGCCTGCATCATTGCCGCGCAGGGCTTCATGATCCCGATGGCGCTTCTGTGCGGCGCGCGCGCCGACGTCTGGGGCCGCAAGGTCCTGTTCCTGGCCGCCTTCGCGATCCTGCCCTTCCGCGGCGTGCTCTATACCCTCTGGGACAACTCCTTTTTCCTGGTCGGCGTGCAGTCCTTGGACGGCCTCGCGAACGGCATCTTCGGCATCATCTTCCTGTTGATCCTGCGCGACATCACGCAAGGCACAGGCCAATTCAACGTCGCGCAAGGGGCGCTCACGATGCTGATCGGCGTCGGGGCCTCGCTCAGCAATCTCATCGCCGGATGGATCGTGCAGATCGCCGGCTACTCGGCCGGGTTCCTGTTCCTGTCCGGCGTCGCGGTGCTGGGTGCTGCGATCTTCGGGTTCTTCATGCCGGAGACGGCGCCCAGCTTGCGCAGCGGGGGAACCGCGACCCCGTCGGGTGGCAACGACGCAGCGACCGTCGTCCAGAGCGCCGCCGAATAGCCTCATGCCGGCCGGTGGCGGCGGCCGGGATTGGTCGGCAGCGTTACGACCTCGCCGAGCGGGGCCGTCGTCCGCCGCGCGGGCACCGTATTGACCCAGCCGTAGGCCAGCATCGTGATCAGCGCGGAAGCTGCGAAGAAGTAGACGCCCGGCATCACCACCGCCTCGGTGTAGCCCGACGAGTTCACGTAGAAGATCATCAGGGCGAGCACCATCACGTCGGTCATGGAGTAGCGCCCCAGCCACTCCATGGTGGAGATGGAGCGGCGGCGGAACTCCGGCGACAGGTCGGGCGAGGCGACCAGCGTCAGCAGATAGAACAGCTTCAGGAACGGAAAGAAGATCGAGACGGCGAACACCACCGCGCACAGGAAGTGCTCGTCGCTCTCGTACAGCGCGTAGATGATGGTCGCGATCGAGTGCTGCGCCGTCCACACGTAGACGGTGGTGAAGCGGATCGACGGCAGGATGATCCCGAGCGCGAAGAACACCGTCGCCAGGATGATGAGGAAGCTCAAAAGCACGTTGCGCACCGCCGAGAGCGCCTTGGGCAGCTCCGGATCCGGCGCCATGTTGCTGGCCGCCGCGAGGTCCGTCTTGAGCCAGGCATAGGACAGGATCATCAGCCCCACCGCGGTCGTGAAGAAGTACACCGCCGGCAGGCTCGCCGCGTCGTAGATCCCCTGGCTCTTGAGGAAGAAGATGGTCAGCGCCAGCACCAGCACGTCGTGCATCGACCACTTGCCGATCCATTCGATCGCCTTCAAGCGCTTGGCGTGGCGGCGCAGCTCGTCGGCCGGCAGGGTCGAGACGAGCAGCAGGTAGGCGAGCTTGACGATGGGGAAGATGATCGAGAAGACGAGCACGATCACGCCCAGAAACGTCTGGCCGTCGCGGATGAGCACGCCGACGGTGGAGATGAGCGAGTACTCGGACGTCCAGAACAGAAACTTGGTGAGCTTGATGATCGGCAGCGTGATGCCGAGCGCCAGGCAGACGGCGGCTGCGATGATGGCGAAGCTCAATAGAAACCGTCTGCCGCCCAAGCGCATGGGTCCGCCCGCTCCCTGGATTTCAAGGCCCGGCGCCAGTGAATGGGGGTGGGACGGCAAAACTAGGGCCGGGGTCCGGGCTAGCCTTTGTTATTCCTGACAATCGGCTTGCCATCGGAATCGCGGTTCGGCCACCCGAGCACTTTCAGCGCGCTGTGAAACCGCGCATTGCCGAGGCCCCTGTGATGGCGCCGGCACGGGAGCTGCCCGCCGAGGAGGGGGCCCAAGCAGCGCTTGCGGCGGCGGCATCGTTTGAGGACGCACACATGCGGCAGCCCTGCCGCGGACGACACAAGCCGATCAAAGACCTCGGCCTCGAGCGCCTCCGCGTCGCCGCTCTCGATGGCCCTTGAGTCTCCCGCGTTGCTGCTGCATGCGATGGCCATATCCTGCCGTCTCCTTGCTTCAAGCTCCGATGATGGCA
>CAVZNR010000064.1:0-7701 GCA_963776675.1 uncultured Alphaproteobacteria bacterium
GCAAGGCGTCGTCGACGACGTGATGCCGACTGGACCGGCGGCGCGTGGCGCCTTATAGCACCGCCAACCGTCTACTGCTCGCGACGAGGCCTTACCCCGTGTTCGATATCAAGTGGATCCGAGATAACGCAGACGCCTTCGATGCCGGCCTGAAAAAGCGCGGATTGGCGCCGCTGTCGCAGAAGCTCTTGGAGCCGGACGAGGCGCGGCGCGTGCACCTGACCAAGCTGCAGGAGGCGCAGGCGCGGCGCAACGCGGCGTCCAAGGAGATCGGCAAGGCCAAAGCGTCGAAGGACGAGGCGGTGGCCGTGAAGCTCATGGCCGAGGTTGCCGAATTAAAGGAATTCATCCAGGGCGGCGAGGAGGAGGAGCGGCAACTCGACGCCAAGTTGCGCGAGGAGCTGTCGGGGATTCCCAACCTGCCGCTCGACGACGTTCCGCTCGGCAAAGACGAGAAAGACAATAGGGAAATTCGCAAGGTCGGCACGCCGACAAAGTTTTCCTTCAAGCCCAAACAGCACTTCGAGATCGGCGAGGCGCTGGGCCTCATGGACTTCGAGACGGCGGCCAAGATTTCCGGCGCGCGCTTCGTCGTCTTGAAGGGCGCGCTCGCGCGGCTGGAACGCGCGCTCGCCGCCTTCATGCTCGACCTGCACACGAGCGAGTTCGGCTACAGCGAAAATATCGTGCCGCTGCTGGTCAAGGATCAGGCTGCCTACGGCACCGGCAACCTGCCCAAGTTCGCCGAGGATCTGTTCCAGACGACCAATGGGTTCTGGCTGATCCCGACGGCCGAGGTCTCGCTGACCAACTTCGCGCGAGAGTCGACGCTCGACGAGGATCAGCTCCCCATGCGCCTGACGGCGCATACACCGTGCTTCCGCTCGGAAGCGGGTGCCGCCGGCAAGGACACGCGCGGCATGATCCGCCAGCACCAGTTCTCGAAGGTGGAGCTCGTCTCGATCACCACGCCGGACAAAAGCCTCGCCGAGCACGAGCGCATGACGTGTTGCGCGGAAGAGGTGTTAAAGCGGCTCGGATTGCCGTTCCGCACGATCCTGTTGTGCACCGGCGACATGGGCTTTGCCTCGCAGAAAACCTACGACATCGAGGTGTGGCTGCCGGGCGAGGACACCTACCGCGAGATTTCCTCGTGCTCGGTGTGCGGCGACTTCCAGGCGCGGCGCATGAAGCGCGCTTCCGCCCAAAGGCCGGCGGCAAGCCGGAGTTCGTGCACACGCTCAACGGCTCCGGGCTCGCGGTCGGGCGCACGCTGATCGCGGTGCTGGAAAACTACCAGCAGGCCGACGGCTCCGTCGTCGTCCCTGAGGCGCTCGTGCCCTACATGGGCGGCCTCACCAAAATCGAGGAACCCGCATGATCGCGCGGCGCGCCAACGGGGAGCTCCTCCTCTTTCACCTCTCCCCTTGAGGGGGAGAGGTCGGGCCGTCCATGCTGAGCGAAGCTCTGCCATGGCGGACAGGGTGAGGGGAGCGCGCGCTTTTGAGGTTGCAACCCCTCACCCGCTCGCCCCGCTAAAGCGCGGCTCGCGACCTCTCCCTATGGGAGAGGTGAAGTCAGTGCGCCCCGCACGGCGACGGTGGCTGAATGCGCATCCTGGTCACCAACGACGACGGCATCGCGGCGGAAGGGCTCGACGTCCTGCGCCGCATCGCGCTCAAGCTATCCGACGACGTGTGGGTGATCGCGCCCGAGCGCAACCAGTCGGGCGCCTCGCACTCGATGACGCTGCACGAGCCGCTGCGCCTGCGCCAGATGGACGAGCGCACCTTCGTCATCCGCGGCACGCCCACCGACTGCGTCATCATGGGCGTGCGCCATCTGCTCATCGATCATCCGCCGGATCTGGTGCTGTCGGGCGTCAACCACGGCTCCAATCTGGCCGAGGACGTGACCTACTCGGGCACCATTGCGGCTGCCATCGAAGGCACCATGCTCGGCATCCGCTCCATTGCCATGAGCCAGGTGGGCGGCTCGGTGGAGGAGGGCAAGATCTACTGGCAGACGCCGCTGACACACGGGCCCGCGCTCGTCTCCAAGCTGCTCGACACGGGCTGGCCGACGGGCATCGTGCTCAACGTCAACTATCCGCCCTGCGCGCCCGAGGACGTGGTGGGCACCGAGATCACCAAGCAGGGGCGGCGCGACCAGGCGCTGCTGAACATCGACGAGCGCGCCGATCCCTGGGGCATGCCGTATTTCTGGTTCGGGTTCGAGCGCCCGCCGTCGACGCTCGTCGCCGGCACCGATCTCGCCGCCATCGATCACGGGCGCATTTCGGTGACGCCGCTGTGCCTCAACCTCACGCACGATGCCACGTGTGCGATGCTGGAAGACGCGTTCGCACCGGCCACGCCGCCGAAGGCCGCCAAGGCGTAGGTGCAATCCGACGACGCCGCCACTGGAGTGCCGCGTTCTCGACGCGCGCGCGTCCACATCCCAGCACAATCGCTGCGTAATTCTGTCAGCGGATCACGTTTTACGGGTGGGGCTTGCTCCCGCCCGCCCGGGGAATGTCATGAGCAGTTCTGCCGCCCGTTAAGGGTCTGTTAATCCCTTAACGTTAATCAAAGGTTGGCAGTAAAGGGGCGTATCATGATGCAATTTATGCATTCCCATCGCAGCGGCAGTTCCCTCGCTCCGCGCGGAGCCGCCATCCTCATCGCAGCGCTAGCCGGCGGATGTAGCGCCGAAATCTCCCGCTTCGATTACCCAAGCTTCAGCCTCACCGGCGAGAAACAGAACGAGACGGCCTCCCTGCAGTCGTCGGGTGCAAACCGCGGCCCGCAGACCGCCACCAACGGCTACGGCAGCAGCTACGACCGGGGCGGCTACACGGCGCCGCGCGCCAACCGGGACGGCAGCGTCGCCGTGGCGAACCTGCCCGACGCGAGCCAACCCTCTACGCCGGCCTTCAACTACGCCGACGAGCGTCGCCGCCGCGCCGGCATCGAGCCTGCGCGCACGGCCGCGGCACCCATGCGTTCGGCCGCAGCGCCCCTGCGTCCCGGCGAGAGCATCCAGGTGCGCCCCGGTGACACGCTCTATGGCCTGTCGCGCCAGCATCACGTCTCCGTCGCGGAGCTGATGGAGGTCAACCAGCTCAACAACCCCAACCTGCACCCGGGCCAGCAGCTCTATCTGCCGGAGGGCTATTCCGCGCAGCGCCGCTCCACGACGACCGCAAGTGCGCGCCCGCCCGTCAGCATTCCGCCGGCAGCCACGGGCAAGTATCAGTCGAGCTACACGATGCGCCAGGGTGACTCGCTCTACGGCATCTCGCGCTCGTACGGCGTGACGGTCGCCGAGCTGCAGCAGGCCAACGGCATCACCGATCCGCGCTCCGTGCGCGCCGGCAGCGTTCTCAGGGTCCCCGGGACCGCGGTCGCCTCGGTGGAGCCGCCGCGCGAGACATCGCCTCCGGTGGCCGATGCGCCGCGCGTGGTGCAGACGACGCACGTGCCGACCGTCATCAACCGGCGTAAGACGCAAGTGGCTTCGCGCGACAGCGACGTATCCGACGTATCGACGGGCGCCATCAACCACGCGCCCGAGCGCAGCACGTCGGCAAGCGACAAGCTGCGCTGGCCCGTGCACGGTAGGATCCTCGCCGGCTTCGGGCAGCGCAGCGACGGCACCAACAACGACGGCATCAATCTTTCGGTGCCGCAGGGCACCGCCGTGCACGCCGCCGAGCACGGGACCGTCGCCTACGCCGGCTCCGAGCTCAAGGGCTACGGCAATCTCATCCTCGTGCGTCACGACAACGGCTGGGTGACGGCCTACGCGCACAACGACCAGTTGATGGTCAAGCGCGGTGACAAGGTGGAACGCGGCCAGGTGATTGCCAAGGCCGGGCGCACGGGATCGGTCGACCAGCCGCAGCTACATTTCGAGCTGCGCCAGGGCTCCAAGCCCGTCGACCCCGTGCCGTTCCTGGAGCGGCTATAAGTCCAGCGAGCCTGCCACGCTCGAAGGTGTCGGACCTTTTTCGGGTCTGACACCTTGTCTTGTCAGCCGCTCAGATCAGCTGATCAGGACCGGCGTCTGCCCCACGTAGCGGGGCTCCAGCACTTCTTTGGCAAGAAAATTCGCGACGTCGGAGCGCGCGATGAACCCGCCGCGCCAGGTGTCGGGATCGGTGAGCACTTCATAGTGCCCCGTGGCGGCGCCGCCGGTCAGGCCGCCCGGGCCGCACGATGGTCCACTCGAGGCCGCTCGCCTTGACCATCTGCTCCTGCACGTCCTTGTCGTCGTAGACGCGCTTGAGGATGAGCGGGAACACAATGCGGTCGAACAGGATGCTGCCGTGGCCGCGGCTGTCGCCGGCGCCGGCCCCCGTAACGACGATGAGCCGCTTGCGCCCCACCTTGCGCATGGCGTCGATCAGGACGCGCGTCGCCTTGGAGAACAGCGTCGTGCCCTTGAGCACGGCCTCGGGTCCGAAGGCGACGCCGAGGCTCTGGACGACGGCATCGACGCCGGCCAGCGCCCGCTCGACGCTTGGCGGATCGAGCGCGTCGCCGTCGAGCTTCTCGAGCTTGGGATCCTCGATCGCGATGTCGGTCGCGGAGCGCGCGAAGGCACGAACATCGAGGCCGCGTGCGAGCAGGGCCTTGACCGTCTCCAGGCCGATGCCGCGGCTTGCACCCATGACGAGAACGCGGGTCATCCCTCGAGCGCTTTGCGGACCTTGTCCGCGTGCGCGGCCAGCACCTCCGGCTTCTCCATGTCGCGGCTGTGCGGCATCAGAGGCACGCCCTCGTGGCGCGGAATGACGTGGAAGTGCAAATGGAACACCGTTTGCCCGCTCGCCGGCTCGTTGAACTGCACGAGCGTCACGCCGTCGGCATTGAAAGCCGATTTCACCGCGCGCGCGACGCGCTGCACCACGGGTGCCACCTTGGCCAGAACCTTAGGGTCGGCGTCGAGCAAATTGCGCGAGGGTGCCTTGGGCACGACGAGGGTGTGGCCCGGCGCCTGCGGCATGACATCCATGAACACGAGCACGTCGGCGTCCTCGTAGACCTTGTTGGCCGGAATGTCGCCGCGCAGGATTTTCGCAAAGATGTTGGTGTCGTCGTAGCTCATGGGGCCTCCGAGTGGATGGGGCCTGTTAAACGGTGCGCAGCGACACGCGTCAAGCCGCCCCGGTCGCGTTAGCCTCTAACCTTTGCGGTACGGCGCATACTCGGCGAGTGCCGCGCCCGTCGCGGCCACCGCGCGCCGCTCCTCCTCCAGATAGCGTGCGATCGCCCGGCGCAGGCCCGGATCGCGGATCCAGTGGGCGGAATAGGTTGTCACCGGCAGGTAGCCGCGCGCCAGCTTGTGCTCGCCCTGGGCGCCGGCCTCCACACGCTTCAGGCCCTTCTCGATGGCATAGTCGATCGCCTGATAGTAGCAGACCTCGAAGTGAAGGCAGGGGTGCGGCTCGACCGAGCCCCAATAGCGGCCGTACAGGCAATCGCCGCCGATCAGGTTGAGCGCGCCCGCGACGTAGTCGTTTCCGCGCTTTGCCATGATCAGGAGGCAGCGGTCCGCCATCGCCGCGCCGAGAGCTGAGAAGAAGCGGCGGTTGAGATAGGGGTGTCCCCACTTGCGTGCGCCGGTGTCCATGTAGAACGCTGTGGAACGCATCCCAGTGCGCCTCGGTGATGTCGGCGCCGCTGATGCGCTCGATCTCGAGGCCATCGCTGAGCGCTTCGCTCCGCTCCTTGCGCACCGCCTTGCGCTTGCGCGAGGTGAAGGTCGCGAGAAAGTCCGAAAATGTCGCGTAGCCGTTGTTGGTCCAGTGGAACTGCTGGTCGGTGCGCTTGAGGAAGCCGTCCTCGCCGAGCCGCTCCCACTCGCCCTCGGTCAGGAAGGTAACGTGCAGCGAGGAGGCACCGATGCGCCCCGTAATCTCGGCCGCCGCCGCCGCCAGCAGCCGCTCGCGCTCGGCCGCGCCGGGCCCCGGCCGTGTGAGCAGGCGCCGGCCCGGCACCGGCGTGAACGGCACCGCCGCCTGCATCTTGGGATAGTAGCGGCCGCCGGCGCGCTCGTAGGCTTCGGCCCAGCCGTAGTCGAACACGTACTCGCCCGCGCTGTTGAGCTTGGCGTAGCAGGGCATGCACGCGGCGACCTCGCCGGCGCTGTCCTCGATGGTGATGTGCTGCGGCAGCCAGCCCGTGCGCTTATCGCCGACGGTGCCGGCCTCCTCCAGCGCATGCAGGAAGGCGTGCGAGATGAACGGATTGTAGGTTGCGGGGTCGGGGTTGGCGCAGGCGTCCCAGGCCTCGGCCGCGATGTCCGCGATCGAGGGCGCGACGCGTGCGATCACCGCTGCTTCCGGCTCCGGCGCGCTCATTGCGAAACTCGTGGCAAAACTCGCAGCAAAGCTCGTGCCCCAACTCAAAAGGACGCGCTGACGATCAGGGCTCGAAGCCTTCAAAGATCGGCGCGTCGGCCCAGCGGGCGGCCACCGCCCGCTCCTCCTTCGTCCTGACCGTCCAGGTGAAGAGCGGCACGCTCAAGACTTCGCGCACGTAGCGCGTCACCGGCGTCGGCAGCGCGCCGACCTGATAGGCATAGAAATCGGGTGCGACGGCGCGCGATTCAAGCAGGTGGCTCAAGCTGTAGGCCCGCTCGGGGCCGAGCTTGTCGCACCACTGCGGCTCATCCACGATGAGGCCCGACACGATGCCGCGCGGGATGTCCGGGGCCAGCTCCTTCACCACGGCCATCACCGCGGGATCGTAGGACATGAGCGCCAGCGGTCCCTTGTAGGACGCCGCCAGCGCCGCGATCGCGGTGAGGAACGCGCGGTTCGGCGGCTCCCATTCGCTCTTGATCTCGACCAGGATCGGCTGGCGCCCGCCAACCAGCTCCAGCAGCTCGCCCAGATCGGGCATGCGGTCGGTGCCGTTGCGGAATTGCAAGCGCTTGAGGGCGGGCGCGTCGAGGGCATGCACGGGACCGCTGTGCGCGACGAGACGGTCGAGCGTGTCGTCGTGAAAGACCATCGGCGTGCCGCAGGCCGCTGGGCGCACGTCGCATTCGATGCCGTAGCCCTTTTCGAGCGCGGCGGAGAAGGCGGCGGGCGTGTTCTCCACACGGCCCTGCGCCGCATCATGCAGGCCGCGGTGTGCGATCGGCTTGAGGAAGGCCGCGGCGTTGCGCATCGCCGTCAGGACCCGATCATGAGGATCGCGTCGACCTCGACGGCGCAGCCCATGGGCAGGCTCGCGACACCTACGGCGGCGCGCGTGTGCCGGCCGGCGTCGCCCAGCACCTCCACCATCAGGTCGGACGCGCCGTTGATGACCTGGGGGTGCTCGGCAAAGTCGGGCGTTGCCGCGACGAAGCCCGTCAGCTTCACGACCTGGGCGATGCGGTCGAGCTCGCCGAGTGCCGCCTTGGCCTGGGCGAGGATGGCAAGCGTGGAGGCGCGGGCCGCCTCGCGACCTTGCGCCACGGTCAGCTCCGCCCCGAGCCGGCCCTTGATGACAGTGCCGTCGGCGCCCTTGGAGATTTGCCCGGAAATGAATAGAAGGTTGCCGGACAGCAGCGTGGGGACGTAGTTTGCGACCGGGCTGGCTGCCTCGGGCAGGGTCACGCCCAGGGATGCCAGCCGCGCCTCGACCTTGCCATTCATGCTAGTATCCTTCTCGCCCTGCCCTTGCCCCGTGAAAAGTCGCCATG
>CAVZNR010000065.1:0-167982 GCA_963776675.1 uncultured Alphaproteobacteria bacterium
AGATCGGCATGGGGTAGTCGGCGAGGTCGAGGAACGTCGCCGGGATGCCGTTGGCCTCGGCGATCATGGCACCGAGGCGGGCGAGCTTCTTGTTGTGCGAAGCGGCGCGCGCGGAGCCTGCGAAGAACAGTAATCTGGCCGTGGCTGTCATGGTTAGGCAGGATCACCGAGAATGGGCCGCCTGGCGACCCTCAGGTTCCCTTACCCTCAAAGAAGTCCTTCACGCGCGCAAAGAAGCCGGCGCTTTCCGGGCTGGTCTCCTTGTGGCTCTCGCGCTCGAACTCTTCCAAGAGCTCGCGCTGGCGCTTGGTGAGGTTCTTGGGCGTCTCGACCTCGACTTGAATGTACATGTCGCCGGTAACCTTGGAGCGCAGCACCGGCATACCCTTGCCCTTGAGGCGGAACTGCTTGCCGCTCTCGGATCCCTCCGGGATCTTCACGCGGGTCGCGGCGCCATCGACGGTCGGCACCTCGATCTGGCCGCCCAGCGAGGCGGTCGTCATGGCGATCGGGACCTTGCAGAACAGATCGGCGCCGTCGCGCTGGAAGAACTCGTGCGGCTTGATGGCAAGGAAGATGTAGAGGTCGCCCGCGGGGCCGCCTCGCAAGCCGGCCTCGCCCTCGCCGGCCAGACGGATGCGGGTGCCGTCCTCGACGCCGGGCGGAATGTTGACCGAAAGCGTGCGCTCCTTGGTGACGCGGCCGGAGCCGCGGCAGCTCAGGCAGGGATCCTCGATCGTCTCCCCACGCCCCTGGCAGTTGGGGCAGGTGCGCTCGATGGTGAAGAAGCCCTGGCTCGCCCGCACTTTGCCGTAGCCGCCGCAGGTCGGGCAGGGGGTCGGCTTGGTGCCGGCCCGCGCGCCCGAGCCCGAGCATGTTTCACAAGAAACGCTGGTGGGGACGCAGATCTGCGCCGTTTTGCCCTCATAGGCCTCCGACAGCGTGATCTCGAGGTTGTAGCGCAGATCGGCGCCGCGCTCGCGCGAGGAGCGCTGACGCCCTCCGCGCCGGCCGCCCATGAACTCGCCGAAGAGATCGTCGAAAATGTCCGACATCGAGGAAGCGAAGTCGGGGCCGAAGCCGCGCGCGCCCGCGCCCATGCCACCTTCGAAGGCGGCGTGTCCGAAATGATCGTACGCCGACCGCTTCTGGGGATCCTTCAAGACCTCGTAGGCCTCACTGACCTCCTTGAAGCGGATCTCGGCGCGCGTGTCCTCGGGATTGCGGTCCGGATGGCATTCTTTGGCAAGTCGCCTGTAGGCTGACTTTACCTCTTGCTCGCCGGCTCCCCGGGCGACCCCCAGGACCTCGTAGTAGCAGCGCTTTGACATATCGCGCGCGTCACCTTCAGTTTGTTCCACGCGTTTGTCCCTGTCTCATTTGGGAAATAGCGATGTTTGCCCGCTCCGAAAAGAGCGACATCAAGCAATTTCACGCAATGAAGCTCGACTGTTGCCCTTAATCGGGCGCGACATCTTTGTCGAAAGGACCAAGGGGCCCTTTATGGTAGGAGCCCGACGCCAGCGCCGGGCTCCTTAATATTACCGGCAGGAAGACCGGATCAGGCCGACCGTTTCTTGTCGTCCTTGACCTCTTCGAAGTCGGCGTCGACGACGTTCTCCTCGCCCGCGGCACCGCCTGATTCGCCCTCGGCCGAGCCGCCCTCGGAGTCGCCGCCCGCACCCTGCTGGGCAGAGTAGACGGCCTCGCCGATCTTCATGGCAGCCTGCGCCAGTGCGGCGGTGGCCGACTTGATGCGCTCGACGTCCTCGGTGCCGACCGCTTCCTTGACGTCCGCGATCGCCTTTTCGACGTCAGGCTTGGCGGCGGCAACGGCCGCATTCGAACTCGTTCTCCTGGAGCTGCTTCTCGGTGCCGTGCATCAGCGCTTCCGCATGGTTGCGCGCCTCGACCAGCTCGCGCTTCACCTTGTCCTCGGCCGCGTGCAACTCGGCGTCCTTGACCATCTTGTCGATCTCGGTTTCGGAGAGACCGCCAGAGGCCTGGATGCGGATCGACTGCTCCTTGCCGGTGGCCTTGTCCTTGGCCGAGACGTGCACGATGCCGTTGGCGTCGATGTCGAAGGTGACCTCGACCTGCGGCACGCCGCGCGGTGCCGGCGGTATGCCGACGAGATCGAACTGACCGAGCAGCTTGTTGTCGGCCGCCATCTCGCGCTCGCCCTGACTGACGCGGATCGTCACCGCATTCTGTCCGTCCTCGGCGGTGGAGAAGGTCTGGCTCTTCTTGGTCGGGATCGTCGTGTTGCGGTCGATGAGACGCGTGAACACGCCGCCCAGCGTCTCGATGCCGAGCGACAGCGGCGTCACGTCGAGCAGCAGGACGTCCTTGACCTCGCCCTGCAGCACGCCCGCCTGGATGGCGGCGCCGACAGCCACGACCTCGTCCGGATTGACGCCCTTGTGGGGCTCCTTGCCGAACACCTCCTTGACGACCTGCTGGACCTTGGGCATGCGCGTCATGCCGCCGACGAGCACGACCTCGTCGATGTCGGCCGCCTTGAGGCCGGCGTCCTTGATGGCCTTCTCGCAGGGGCCCTTGGTGCGCGCGATGAGGTCATCGACCAAGCTCTCGAGCTTGGCGCGGGTGAGCTTCATCGTGAGATGCTTGGGACCGGAGGCATCGGCCGTGATGAAGGGCAGGTTGATTTCGGTCTGGGTCGCCGACGACAGCTCGATCTTGGCCTTCTCCGCGGCCTCCTTCAGGCGCTGGAGGGCAAGCTTGTCGGAGCGCAGGTCGATGCCCTGCTCCTTCTTGAACTCGTCGGCGAGGTAGTTGACGAGCTTCATGTCGAAGTCTTCGCCGCCGAGGAACGTGTCGCCGTTCGTCGACTTCACCTCGAAAACGCCGTCGCCGATCTCGAGGACCGAGATGTCGAAGGTGCCGCCGCCGAGGTCGTAGACCGCGATGGTCTGGGACTCTTTCTTCTTGTCGAGCCCGTAGGCAAGAGCTGCGGCCGTCGGCTCGTTGATGATGCGCAGAACCTCGAGGCCCGCGATCCGGCCCGCGTCCTTGGTGGCCTGGCGCTGGGCGTCGTTGAAGTAGGCAGGAACGGTGATGACCGCCTGCGTGACCTTCTCGCCCAGCTTGGCTTCCGCCGTCTCCTTCATCTTCTGCAGAATGAAGGCCGAGATCTGCTGGGGTGAATAATCTTTGCCCTGGGCTTCGACCCAGGCGTCACCGTTGGGACCTTTGACGATCTTGTAGGGGACGAGCTTCTTGTCCTTCTCGACCAACGGGTCGTCGTAGCGCCGTCCGATCAGGCGCTTAATCGCGAAGAACGTGTTGATCGGGTTGGTGACCGCCTGGCGCTTGGCCGGCAGACCGACGAGCTTTTCGCCGTCATCGGTAAAGGCCACAATGGATGGGGTGGTGTTCAATCCCTCGGCGTTCTCGAGAACCCTCGGTTTGCCGCCCTCCATGACGGCCACGCACGAGTTCGTGGTTCCCAGGTCGATGCCGATTACTTTAGCCATGTGCTTAATCCTCGTTTTCAGCGGCAGACCGCCCGGACCCGAGGGTTCGGCGTCCGGTATTTCCGGCTGGCAGCGGCTGCTTGCCGGACTCGGCCCCCTTTGGAGCACCTAAACAGTAAACGCCGCTTATATAAGGTCCGATTTTGGGCGTGCAACGGGACGGGCCACACTCCTGTGATCAATTTTCCCCATGCTCATCACGTGGGGTCCGCAACGCCAAAGAACTAGGGGGACCGAATGCCACCTATGCCTGATCGGCGGCGCCCTCGGAGGGTTTCTCCTCCTTGCCCGGCTTTGCCCCACCCTTGGCCACGACGACCATAGCAGGGCGAAGCACCCGATCCTCGAGAATGTAGCCGGGCTGGAACACCTGCACCACCGTGCCCGGTGCCACATCCGGGTTCTCGATCTCGGTCATGGCCTGGTGCTGGTGCGGATTGAACGGCTCGCCCGAAGGGTCGATGCGCTTTATTCCATGCCGATCCAGCACGTTGAGGAAGTCGCGCTCGGTCATGGAGACGCCCTCCACGAGCGCCTGCAAGGCCGGGTCCTCCTCCGCGGCACCGGTGGGCACAGCCGCGATCGCGCGCTGCAAATTGTCGCCCACGCTCAAGACCTCGCGCGCGAACTTGGTGATCGCGTACTTGGCCATGTCCTCCTTGTCGCGCTCGGTACGCTTGCGCAAATTCTCCATTTCCGCATGCGCGCGCAGGAGGCGGTCGGTCAGCTCGTCGATGCGTGCCTCAAGCGTGCCGACGTCGACGGTCGGGCCGCCTTCATCGCCGGCGTCCTTGGCAGGCGCCTCGGTGCGGGGTTCCATCACGGGCTCTTGCTCTTGCTCGGACTTCTTTGTTTCGTCTGCCATCACGTCTCCGCGCGAAGCGCGGATCCTCATTGTTTGCAGGGAGACCTTTGAGCCGTGCCTAACAGCATCGGTTCAATTGTTCAAAGAATGCGTGCCCGATATCAGGCGCGGAAGCGCAAAAATCAAGTCAACAGTCGGCTAACGAGCTTGGCGGTGTAGTCCACCATGGGAATGATGCGGGCATAATTGATGCGTGTGGGGCCGATAACGCCCAGCACGCCCACGATCTTGCGCCGGTCGTCGTGGAAGGGTGCGACGATGAGCGAGGAGCCCGAAAGCGAGAAAAGCTTGTTCTCCGAGCCGATGAAGATGCGCACGCCGTCGGCGTCCTCCGAAAGCCCCAAGAGCTGCACCAGATCGCGTTTGCGCTCCAGGTCGTCGAACAGGTGGCGGATGCGCTCCAGGTCCTCTTGGGCGGTGACGTCCTTCAGGAGATTGGCCTGGCCGCGCACGATCAGGCTCTTGCGGTCGTCGAGCGAGCCCGACCACTCGGCAAGCCCGGCCTGGATGACCTTCTGCGTCAGCTCGTCGAGCTCCGCCTTGGAGCTCTGCAGCTCATGCTCGATATGCGCGCGCGCCTCCGCGATCGTGGCGCCGCGGATGCGCGTGTTGAGATAGTTGGCGGCCTCCACCAGTGCCGACTGCGGCAGCCCCTGGGGCAGCATGATGATCCGGTTCTCGACCGATTGGTCCTCGCCGACGAGAACGACGAGCGCCTTGCCCGGCTCCAGCAGCACGAACTCGATGTGCTTGAGGCGGCTAACCTGCTGCTCGGCGAGCACCACGCCGGCGCAGTGGGACAGGCCGGAGATCATCTCGCCGGCGTCGCGCAGCACGTCGTCAATAGACGAACGCCCGCCGGCGATGTGGGATTCGATCTGGCGGCGCTCCTTGGCGTTGAGATCGCCGATCTCTAAAAGCCCGTCGACGAACAGGCGCAGACCGAGCTGCGTCGGCAGGCGCCCCGCCGAGGTATGCGGCGCGGCAATGAGGCCGAGCTGCTCCAAATCGGACATGACGTTGCGGATCGACGCGGGCGACAGCGTCATCGGGAGCACGCGCGAGAGGTTGCGCGACCCGACGGGCTCTCCGGTCTCCAGATACGTTTCGACGATCTGTCGGAGGATCGTGCGGGAGCGCTCGCTGAGTTTGGCGAGCTCGCTGACGACTTCGCTCATCGGTATGGCCAGTCCTTGGACAGTGCCTCGGGAGGAACATTAGGGACGCGCGGCCGGATTCGTCAATTTCATCATCGGTTTTGGTTGAAGCCAAGGGGGGCCTTGCGTAGGTTCGGGCCAAATTCGCCACCCCATCCCAAGTTCACCCTCCTTCCAACCTCCAGTTCAACCTGGGAAACCCTGCGGCATAACCCCCATGCGCCCCTCCAAACGTCAACCTGACGAGCTACGCCGCGTTTCCATCGAGCGCGCGGTCTCCAAGCACGCCGAAGGGTCCTGCCTCATCAAATTCGGCGATACCCACGTCCTGTGCACGGCGAGCCTGGAGGAGCGCGTGCCTCCGTGGCTCAAGGGTCAGGGCCGCGGCTGGGTCACGGCCGAGTACGGGATGCTGCCGCGCGCCACCTCCGAGCGCATGCGCCGCGAGGTGACGGTCGGGCACGCATCGGGCCGTACGCAGGAGATCCAAAGGCTGATCGGCCGGGCGCTGCGCGCCATCGTCGACATGAGCCAGCTCGGCGAGCGCCAGATCTCGATCGATTGCGATGTGCTGCAGGCGGACGGCGGCACGCGCACGGCGGCCATCACCGGCGCCTGGGTGGCGCTGCATGACTGCATCCAGTGGATGAAGCTGCGCGACATGGTGAAGGATGCGGTGCTGCGCGATCAGGTCGCGGCGGTGAGCTGCGGCCTCTACAAAGGCAAGCCGGTGCTCGACCTCGACTATGCGGAGGACTCGGCAGCCGATGCCGATTCCAACTTCGTCATGACCGGTGCCGGGGGCATCGTCGAGGTGCAAGGCACCGCCGAGACGACCGCCTTCAGCCAGGAAAGCTTCGACGAGTTGATGCGGCTCGCCAAGAAGGGCATCGGCGAGCTGGTGGCCCTGCAGAAGCTGACCGTGTCCTAAGGCCGCTACCAAGCGTTGCGCTCATGACGCCCTCCGGCATTCTGGAAACCGTGCTTTACGCCAAGGATCTCGAAGCGATCGAGGCGTTCTACGGCCGTGTGCTGGGGCTCGAGCCGTACGCCAAGTCGCAAGGGCGCCAGGTCTTCTACAAGTGCGGAAACCAGATGCTGCTCATTTTCAATCCGGATGCGACCGAGGTGCCACCGGGGCCGGATGCAACGCTCCCTGTTCCGCCGCACGGCGCCCGCGGCGACGGCCATGTGTGCTTTCGCGCGAGCGCCGACGAGGTCGCCGCTTGGCGCGCGCATCTGGAAAAGGAAGGCGTTGCCATCGAGGCCGACTTCGAATGGCCGGGCGGAGGCCGCTCCATCTACTTTCGCGATCCGGCAGGCAACTGCCTGGAGTTCGCCGAGCCGCGCATCTGGGGGCTGGTATGATGCAGAAGTTCGCCAGCATGACGCGGCGCCTGAAGCGGGGCGACCGCCTCGTCGTCGCCAGCCACAACCCCGGCAAGGTGTGGGAGATCAACCAGCTTCTGGCGCCCTATGGCCTCGAGGCGGTGTCGGCGGGCGCGTTCGGACTCGCCGAGCCCGAGGAGACCGAGCCGACCTTCGAAGGCAACGCCAAGCTCAAGGCGCTCGTCGCCACCAAGGGAGCAAGCCTGCCGGCGCTGGCCGACGATTCCGGGCTGGAGGTCGATGGTCTCGACGGCGCGCCGGGCATCTATTCGGCCCGCTGGGCGGGCGAGGACCGCGATTTCTCGGTCGCCATGCAGCGCGTCCACGACGAGCTTGAAGCCCGCGGGGCCTGGGCCGGGCCGGGCCCGCGCGCCAATTTCACGTCCGTGCTCTGTTTGGCCTGGCCCGACGGCACCACCGAGCTGTTTGAGGGCAAGGTTTACGGTCATCTCGTTTGGCCACCGCGCGGGACCAACGGTTTCGGCTATGATCCGATCTTCGTCGCCGAAGGGCAGACGCTGACTTTCGGCGAAATGGAGCCGGCCAACAAATATGCGATCTCGCACCGCACCCGCGCCTTCGATGTCTTCAAGCGCGCCTGCCTCGATGGCTCGGGCGCCTGAGGCGCGAGCATTCGGCGTCTACATCCATTGGCCGTTCTGCGCGCAGAAGTGCCCCTACTGCGACTTCAATAGTCATGTCCGCTTCGGCGGCATCGACGAGGCGCGCTTTCTTTCGGCCTTCTTGCGCGAGCTCGACCACGCAGCCGCGCTGATCGGTCCGCGTACCGTGCAAAGCATCTTTTTCGGCGGCGGCACGCCCTCGCTGATGGATCCCGTAACCGTTGCAGCGATCCTCGATCGTGTCGCGCATCACTGGCAGATCGCGGCGGACGCCGAGATCACGCTCGAAGCCAACCCGGGCAGCGTCGAGGCCGGGCGCTTTCGCGGCTACGCGTCAGCCGGCGTCAATCGCGTCTCTCTCGGTGTGCAGTCGCTCAACGACGATGTGCTGAGATCGCTGGGGCGCATTCACTCAGGCGCCGAGGCGAAGGCCGCAATCGACATCGCGCGCGCCAATTTCCGCCGCGTGTCGTTCGATCTCATCTACGCGCGACCGCGCCAGACGGTGGCGCAATGGCGCGCCGAGCTTGCCGAGGCGCTGGCTCTCGCCCAAGGGCACCTCTCGCTCTACCAGCTCACCATCGAGCCCGACACGCCGTTCGCGTCGTTGCATGCAGCCGGCAAGCTCGTCGTGCCCGACGCCGATGCCGCGCACGCTCTCTATGATGTTACGCAGGAGCTTACCGGCGCCGCCGGTCTGCCGGCGTACGAGATCTCCAACCATGCGACGCCGGGCGATGAGAGCCGCCACAACCTTCTCTATTGGCGCTACGGCGAATACGTCGGCTGCGGGCCCGGTGCGCACGGGCGCGTCGTGCTCGACGGTGCGCGCCACGCAACCAGCGCCGAGCGTGGACCTGAGCGCTGGGTGGAGCGGGTCGAGCGTGACGGCTGCGGTTGGATCGAGTCGACGCAATTGTCGCCGGCGGAAGAGGCCGACGAGCGACTGCTGATGGGCTTGCGCCTTACGGAAGGCATCGTTCTCGACCCGGCTGTTGTCGCCAGCGCCGCTTTCGCCGAGCTGGCGGAATTGGAACTGATCGAGGCCGTGCCGGGGAGCACGGGGGAGCGGCGCGTCCGTGCCACACCGAAAGGGCGTTTCGTCCTCAACGAGATCGTCCTGCGGCTGGCGATGTGCCTGGAGCAGGAGATGCAGGCGCATTCGCCGATGGACTTTTCAGCCGCCGCCGACTAATCACCCCGCGATATGATGCGACGTCTATACAATTGGATGATGGAAAAGGCGGGTGACCGTCGCGCGCCGTGGGCGCTCGCCATCATCTCATTTATCGAAAGCTCGTTCTTCCCGATCCCGCCGGACGTGATGCTGATCCCCATGGTGCTCAGCCGCCGCGAGAAGGCTTGGTGGTATGCCACCATAGCGACGGTCGCGTCGGTTCTGGGAGGCATGTTGGGCTATGCGATCGGGTACTTTGCCTACCAGGCGATCGGGCTGCCCATTCTCGAGTTCTACGGAAAAGAGCACGCGCTCGACGGATTCATCTCTTTCGTCCACACGTATGGAGTGCCGGCCGTCATCCTCAAGGGCATGACGCCGATCCCCTATAAGGTCGTCACGATTGCCGCCGGCGTTGCCCATATGGATCTGCTGGCGTTTATCGGCGCCAGCATCATTGCTCGCGCGTTGCGCTTCTTTCTCGTCGCCGCCCTCCTCTACTGGTTCGGCCAGCCCATCCGCGAGTTCATCGAGCGCCGACTGAGCCTCGTTACGACGGTGTTCGTCGTGGTGCTGGTGGGCGGCTTCGTCGCCGTAAGGTATCTTTTCTAGATCGACGCGAGGTACCCGATGCCGCTGGCCGCGCACGACCCGACCTCTCACACGGCTTACAAGTCCGGCGCTTGGGCGCTGGTGCTGACGGTCGCCACCATCCTTGGCGCGCTGGGGTTCGAATATTTGGGCCACTACCCGCCGTGTCCGCTGTGCCTGGAGCAGCGCTACGCCTACTACGCCGGTGCGCCCGTGCTGTTTGCAGCGCTGGTCGCGCTCAGCGCCGACCATCGCCGCTCGGCGGCCCTGCTTTTTGCGCTCGTTGTCGTGGCTTTCCTCGGCAACGCCGGTCTCGGCGTCTACCACGCGGGTGCGGAGTGGCACTTCTGGCCCGGGCCCGACACGTGCACGGGTGCGCAGGCGCTCACGACCTCTGCGGGCGGCCTGCTCGATTCCCTGCAGGATACCAACGTCATTCGCTGCGACGAGGCTGCAGTGCGTATCCTGGGGATATCTCTGGCCGGGTGGAACGCAGTTGTATCGCTCCTCGTTGCACTACTGAGCCTGCGCGCCGCGGCGGCGTCCGTCCGTCCGCAATAAAGCCCTTAGAATTCGGTGTGTTGTCACCGCGCGGCGCTCATGGTCGCCGTGCGTCGCGTTTTCGTTCAGCAACTGTCAAGGGAATTACCGCTGCGCGAACACCGCGGCGCCATGCAGTTGTCAAAAAGTGACGGTTAAGTCCTTCTCGTTCGCGGATGAGTAAGCGAACCCGTCGCGTAGGGGGGACGGCCAGTTGGAAAAAGTACCGCGTCTGCGCCGTTCACCGGCATCGTTTCTTCGTGTGTTGAGCCGCAGCGTATCGCGGCAGGCCGCACCGGTTCCTTCGGGAACATCCGCGGCCTCCTTTGTCGCTTTAGGTTCCCCGCGTCCCGTTTCCGTTCCGCGTCAATTCGAGTTGTTGCGTGGCGTCGCGTTGCGTCCGGTAGCGTCTGCGTGTCGAAACTCCCCCCGCAGCATGCTGCTAAGCGTGCTGGCGAACTTGAGGCGAACCGCTCGGAGGAAAGTGTTCACGCGTATTTCCGAGCGGTTTGCCAGACAAGCTTCGAAGGAGTTTGCCGTCAGCGCCGGTCAGCCGGTCGCCGGCAAACACAGTGATGAGGACGGTGGCAGTTCCACCAAGTTCAATTGAGGTGTGTCGTGGCGTCAGTAACGGAAGATTGGCGTTCGCTTTCGGAGGTGTTGGACCAGGTGCTCGTTTCCATGGAGCGCACGTCTCCCGCGCCGAAAAACGAGGTCCAGGTTCCACGATGATTTCGAACAAGATTGGGAGGGTCGGAGATCTTTCCCGCGAGTAGGCAAGCATACGGAGCGTCGGAGCCAAAGGTCTCCACGAGGTACTGCGTCACAAGGTATTGCGTAGTGGTGCCATTACGCTCTGTGTGCTTGCCGCCCCTTGCAGAGGGCTTTCACGGCCGAAGGGCCGCGTAATGAACGAGGAGGTGTCGATATGAGTCCCCACCATGTCAATCCGCTGCAGTGGCATCAGGCCGTCGGCGTAGCGCGCCAATCCTGCGCGCGCTTCTTCCGCGATGGCGGAACGCCGGCCGACGCGCTCGGCGCATTCGGCGTCGCTGCCGACGAGAAGATGACCGAGGATTGGGGCCGGGCGGTTGATGCCATCGCGACGGTTCTGTGTGCCGCCCCCACCAAGCGGGCTGCCTAGACAGCACTTTTGCGCGTCTTCCCCGGAGATCGAACGGAATAGCCCCGGCTTGCGCCGGGGCTTTTTCATTGCGGGCTTTACGGCAGCAGCTCGGTATCCCAGTAGAGATAGTCGAGCCAGCTTTCGTGCAGGTAGTTGGGCGGGAAGAGCCGCCCGTTGCGATGCAATTCGAAAACCGTCGGCCGATAGGGCGCCTGCTTCGGGTGCATGTCGACCTCGTCGGGCATCGCCCCGCCCTTCTCCAGATTGCAGGGGGCGCAAGCGGCCACGACGTTGTCCCAGCGGGTCAAGCCGCCGCGCGAGCGCGGCACCAGATGATCGAAGGTCAGATCATCCTTGCAGCCGCAGTACTGGCAGGCGAATCGATCGCGCAAGAAAACGTTGAATCGGGTGAAGGCTGGATAGAGCGCCGGCTTCACGTAGGTCTTGAGCGACACCACGCTCGGCAGCTTCATCTCGAAAGAGGGGCTTCTGACGAAGCGGTCGTACTCGGAGACAATGTTGACGCGATCCAGGAAAACGGCCTTCACCAACTCTTGCCAGCTCCAGAGCGATAACGGGTAGTAGCTCAAGGGCCGGAAGTCGGCGTTAAGGACGAGTGCCGGAAAGGAATTCGAAATGGCCGCGTGCGCGTTCACGTTCTAGCGTCCTGTCAGTTTCTCTCGCGAATCGCGTTCTCCCCGAAGTTTCGGCCGGGATACTAGCCGTGCGTATCAACTCTGTGAAGGTCCCTGCCCATGGGAATCCCGCCATTGTTACCCGCGGTCGGCCGCGCGCCAAAATAGAGCGAATTCAGGCGGTTTTCGGGCCTTTGCGCCGTTGGGCGGCAAGTTTGTAGTCGGCCCAGAGCAGGTGAGCGGCCACGCCGCGCCACGGGCGCCAGCGTTCGGCAATGGACAAAAGCGCCTCGCGGGAGGGCCGTTCCTCTAGGTTCATCGCCGCCGCCGCCGCCGTCTGCAGCGCCAGGTCTCCGGCGGCAAAGGCATCCGCGCGCCCCAGGCAGAACAGCAGGAATATGTCGGCGGACCATGGGCCTATGCCTGGCACCGCCGTCAACGCCTCGTGCACGGCCTCATCCGGCGCGTGCGCGAGCCTCTCCAGATCGAGCCCGTCCGCGATCGCGGTGCTCATCGCGCGCAGCGTGCGCACCTTGCCGCGCGACAGCCCGGCGCGGCGCAGCTCCTCGTCGCCGAGTGCGAGCAACGCGCGCGCCGACATCGGGCGAACGGTCTGGACCACGCGGGACCAGATCGCCTCCGCGCTGGCGATCGACAACTGCTGGCCGACGACGATGCGCGCGAGACCCTCGAAGCCCGGCGCATGGCGGCGCAGGGGCGGGTCGCCGGTGCGCTCGTGCACGCGACGCAGATGCACGCAACGGCGCCGCAACGCGCGCACGCCTTCGCGCAGATCGATGTCCGTATCGATGGTGCGTGAACTCATTTCGCTTGCCCGACGTTTCATGTGCGCATCTTGCATCCGATCTTTTCGCCGTCACAGCGCCGAGAGTAGGATCGCAGGCCTGCGGTCGCAAAGCGGCTCAATTGAGCCAAGTCGGAGTGCATGGGCGATGAGGCAAGCTTCAGCACGGTATTTGTCATATGGCGCGGCGGCGGCCATTAGCATGTTGGCGGCCGGCCTGGCCTGGGGTGCAGACTGGCGTCAGGACTGGGCGACGGTGCACAACAACCGGCATGGTTTTCTGATCGCCTATCCGATCGAGGTGTTCCGGCAGAGGGCCAATTCCACGACCGACGAAGGGCGGGTTCTCTACTCGCCCGACGGCAAGGCCGAGCTCCTGGTCGGCGCCTTCGCCAACGAGGCGCAGATGTCGCTGCGCGCCTACCGCGAGTATTTACTGCAGGAGAGCTACGCCGGCGCCGAGATCGACTATGCGCCCGTGCGGCGCAACTGGTTCGTGCTGTCGGGCACTATCGGCGACCGTGAGTTCTACGAGCGCGTCAGCTTCACCTGCGGCGGGCAGCTGATCAACAGCTGGGCCATGGTCTATCCGCGCGCGCCCAGGGCGGAGAACCGCTTCTACGACCGCGTCGTCGAGGCGATAGCCCGCACCTATACGCCGGGGGCCGGCCGCTCTGGCAATTGCGACTGATACGGTGCATTTGTCCTGTCCATGACAGGACCCGCGACCGGATCGCCCATTCTTCGTTTCGCGCCGAGCCCCAATGGCGCGCTTCACCTCGGCCACGCACTTTCGGCGCTTGTCGGCTTCGACATGGCGCGCCGGCTCGGCGGGCGCTTCCTCGTGCGCATCGAGGACATCGACGTCGCCCGCTGCCGCGAGGATCTGATCGCCGGCATTTTCGCGGACCTCGCCTGGCTCGGCATCACTTGGGAGGAGCCCGTGCTGCGCCAGTCGCAGCACTTCGAGGTCTACGCGCAAGCCGCCGAATGGCTCGAGGCGCAGGGCCTGCTCTACCCCTGCTTTGCCTCGCGCTCCGAGATTCACGGTGCGGCCAATGGCGGTGCGGTCGATCCGGAAGGTGCGCCGCTCTATCCCGGCCTGCACAAGCATCTACCCAAATCCGAGATCGATGCGCGCATCGGCAACGGCGAGCGCTTCGCGCTGCGGCTCGATATGGAGCGCGCGATGGACGCAGCCGCCCGCCGGCTCGACGGCCGCCCGCTCACCTTCACCGAGCTCGGGGAGGACGGAAGCCCCAACGTCATCGAGGCGCGGCCCGAACGGTGGGGCGATGCGGTCATCCTGCGCAAAGAGGTGCCGGCGAGCTACCATTTGGCCGTCGTCGTCGACGATGCGCGCCAGGGCGTGACCCACGTCACCCGCGGCCGCGATCTCTATGCCGCGACCGACATCCATCGCCTGCTGCAGGTTCTTCTCGGATTGCCCGAGCCGCTCTATCATCACCACCGGCTGCTCACGGACGCAGATGGGCGCAAGCTGGCCAAGACCGACGGCGACACGGCGCTGGCGAGCTTGCGGGCGGCCGGTGTTGCGGGAGAGGAAATCCGCGCCCGGCTGGGAATTTGTTAAACCGTGTTAATACTTGTGTTTTCACGAGTTGTGCTTTTGCTTTAAGATGTTGGGTTAGCGTCTGTTCATCGAGATTGTGAACCGGGCCGCCGAACGGGGTGGGCCGGATCGTAGTGTGTCTGGGGCACGTCGCGCGTGGAGAAGGCCGCAAAGCCAAAGCGGAAGCCAGGGAGCCGGGCGAAAAAGACGCCGGCCGCGTCCTCGCGTTCCTCCTCGCGTTCGAAGGCGCCGCGCAAGCCACGCAGCCGGGCTGCGGCTCCAGCGACCGCCGCGAACCTCTGCCCCCAAGCCCAAGCCGCGCGCGATCGAAATCCCCGCGCCGCGGCAGCAGCGCGTACCCCGGTGCAACCGCCTGCCGCCTATTCGCGCGACGATCGCGACGCGATTGGCCTGCTGCTGGCGCCATTTGCCGTCATGGCGCTGCTGGTGGGCGCGATCCAGGGGTTCGCGCCGAGTGACGCCCTGCGTCGCCAGCTCGCCCTGCTTCCCGATGCCCATCCGGTCGCGGAGGCGTCGGTGGTGCCGACCCTGCTCGCGAGCCTGCCACCCGGCACCGCAAAGGTTTCCGCGTCGCCGACCGCCAGGGTGCGGTCCTCGTCGGTTGGGGAGACCGTGGATACAACCTTGGCGGAGGCGGACCTCACGACGCTGCCGCCGCGCGATACCGTCCTCGTCCGGCTCGCGCACAGGCCCCGGGCCGACAAATGCGTCGCCGCCGCTGCTGCGAAGCCGGCGCAAAGCACACCGAAGGCCGCGACGAGCCCGGAGGCCTTCGGCCGCCTGCTGGCCCGGGCAGCGCGCGCCCAAACGCACGACCTCGTCGTCTACAAGGACGGCTACCGCCAGATCGGTTTTCCCATGGGAGACGTGCCGCGCTTTTACGGGGTGTGCACCGATGTCGTCGTCCGCGCGTATCGCACGCTCGGCATCGATCTGCAGGTCTTGGTGCACAAGGCGCGGATCGGCACGGGCGATCCGAGCATCGACCATCGACGCACCAAGACGCTAAAGCGCTTTTTCGAGCGCTACGGCGAATCGCTGGCCGTCACGGATTTTGTCGAGGAGTATCAGCCCGGTGACATCGTCACCTACTACCGGGCCAGCGGCCGCACCTCGCAAATGCACATCGCCATCGTGTCCGACGTGATTGCGCCTTCGGGCCGTCCGATGATCGTGCACAACCGCGGCTGGGGCCCGCAGCTGGAGGATGCGCTGTTCGCCAGCCAGATCACCGGCCACTACCGCTTCAACCACGTCTCGCCCGACGAGCAGGCGAGTGCCAAGGAACAGGCAGCGGCCTCTGTCCGCTAGTTGGGCCTGCAATCCCAGCTGCGCGCCGCGCGCGCCTCCCGCACGCCACCGAGCTGGAGACTCCTTTGCAGTCGCGACTGAGCCCGCCGGCCTATCCGGCGGAAAGCGCGTGACAATTTCCAACATGGTGAACGCTTTCTTAAGCATTGTCTGAAAATCTGCAGGCTCGCTGCCGCGTCGTCGGCGAGCCGGACAGGCTCCCATACAACGCGGCTGGTTTCCCGACCGCTGAGGGGCAGGCACAGCCTGCGCCCGGACGCAGACTGGACCGACCGATGCTGGAGTGGTTCTGGACCTTTGCTCAAGCGACGACGGCAACCCTAAGCTGCCTGATCGCGGAGCGTGTGCGCTTCACAGCCGCCACCGAGGTCGAAACTCCGCGGGCTGAGCCTCCTCCCCTCACACGCGATCAGCGCTGGGAGCGGGCGACGGAAGCCATGACCGCAGCGATCTCCTGTTTCGGGCGGATCGAGACGTTGCAGGCGTCGGCCGCCAGCCAGATCGATGCGGCGGACTACACGCTCCAGCACCTGCTCGAGGAGCTCAGCATCGCAATTCCAATGCCGGCGGACGGATCGGCCCTGCGCGTGCTGCTGGCAACCGTTGCCGAGCGCGAAGAGCCCGCGGCAAAGACGCTTGCCGCCTAGCCCGGTGCTGCTAGCGGACGGTCTGCTCGGCGGCCGACAGCTTGGTCGGCTGGAACGAGGTGGGCGCCGGGTCGGCTACGGCCGCGCCGAACTTCTGCACCTCGAGCACGGCAAGACCGCGCTCGTTGAGGCCGTCCTCCCTAAACCGAATGATGCCGTCGACGCCGGCAAAGCCTTGCGCCCGCGTCAGGTTGGCAACCGTATAGCGGGAGCCCGGCGGATCGGAGGCCAGCCCGATGGCGAGGCCCACCGCGTCGTAGGCGACGCTCGCGATACGCGGCGGGGCGCTTCCGAAGGTGCGGGCGAACCGCTCGGCGAAGTTGCGCCAGGCAAGGGGATCGGGGCTCGGATACCAGCCGCCCACGAAGGCGTCGTCGCGCCCGATCGATGGGAAATCCCAAGCCCCGGTGCCGACGAGCTTCACTTTGCGCGTGTCGAGCCCGTTGTAGGCCATGACCGGGCCGATCTGCGGCAGTGCCTCCTGCCCGCCCGGCAGGAACAGGGCGTCGATCGGATTGAGCAATTCCTCGGCGCGCTTGATGGCCTCGACCACGCGCTTAGCCGGCTTCAGCATGCCGTTGGCGGCCGGCGGATAGCGTTCGAGGACGACCACCGTTCCGCCCGCCGCCAGCACCGCACGGCGGAAGGCGGGCTCCACCACGTTGCCATAGGCGTTGTCGGGGATGAGCGCTGCGAAACGCCGCTTGCCCTGGCGGGCGGCGAAGGCGACGACCCGTTCCACCTCCTCCTGGGCGAGGAAGCTCATCAGGTAGACGCCGTTGCCGGCGACCTGCCTGTCGTTTGAGAAACTGAGAATGGGCACGTTCGCCTGGCGCGCGACCGGCGCGGCGCCAAGGGCGGCCTGCGAAAACAGCGGACCCAGGATGATCTCGGCGCCTTCCTTGATAGCGGCATCGGCGGCGGCGCGGCCGCCGGCAGCTGTGCCTCCGTCGTCCTTGGTGATCAGCTGCACGTTCGGGTCGTTGACCTCGAACAGCGCCATCTCGGCCGCCTGCTTCATGCTCTTGGAGATGGCGGCCGTCTCGCCCATGCCGCCGAGCGGCAGCAGAAGTGCGATCTTGACCGGCGCGCGCTGGCCGGGAGCACCGCCGGAGGGCGTGATCGCGCCCGTCGGACTAGGCGTCGGACCCATGGCCGTGGAGCAGGCCGCCAGCAGAACGGTCAGCAGTCCGAGCGCAGTCGCACGCCAAGCATGCACGCTGCCCAAGACCGGTTCCAGACGTGTCCGCATTCGGTAGTCGTCCCCCGAAAGCCGCCTCCCGTGTCCCATGGTGCCGCCGGATGGCCTCCGGGGTTGGAACGGTGTAACGACTCTCTACAAGCTGGTTAGACGTTCGAGGACCGGTGGGGAAGCCCCCTCCTGTCACTATCGTCAACAATCGGCGGGAAGTGCCGAATGCCGATGCAGGAAGATCAATCCGTGAGCGCTCTCGAGGCTGCGACGCGCGCCATCGCGCGCCGTGTGAGCGAGGACCTGCAGCGGCACTTGGCCGGCCCGCTGGCGCCGGGGCTGTATCTCGTCTCGACGCCCATCGGAAACCTAGGAGATATCACGATTCGGGCCATAAGCGTGCTGGCGCGTGCCGATGTGGTTCTTTGCGAGGACACGCGCCACAGCCGCACTCTGCTGGCGCATTTTGCCATCTCGACGCCGACGCGGCCTTATCACGAGCACAATGCTGCGCGCGAGCGGCCGCGCGTGCTGCGCGAGCTGGAAGCCGGCGCCCGCGTTGCGCTCATCTCGGATGCCGGCACGCCGCTCGTCTCCGATCCCGGCTGGAAGCTCGTGCGCGCCGCGCTCGATGCCGGCCACCGGGTCGAGGCACTTCCGGGTGCCTCCGCGGCCCTGGCGGCGCTGACGGTCGGCGGCTTGCCGACGGACGCCTTCCTGTTTGCGGGCTTCCTGCCGCCCAAGAGCGCCGCGCGGCGCACGCGCATCACCGAGCTCAAGGACGTGCCGGCCACGCTCGTCGTCTACGAGGCACCCTCGCGCGTCGCCGAGACCCTTGCCGATTTTGCCGCGGTGCTGGGTGAGCGTCCGGCCGCGATCGCGCGCGAGCTGACCAAGCTGCACGAGGAGGTGCGCCGCGGATCGCTGGCGGAGCTCGCCGCAGCTGCCGAGGCGGGGATCAAGGGCGAGGTCGTGATCCTGGTGGGGCCGCCGCAAAAGGGGCAAGTCACCGACGCCGACATTTCTGCGCGCCTGGCAACGGCCCTCAAGGAGATGAGCCTGCGCGATGCCTCCCGGATGGTGGCGGAGGCGCTGGGCGTGCCGAAGTCGCGCGTCTACGAGCTGGGCCTGCGGAGAGACACGTGAAGCGGCCGGCCCGGCACGCCGACACGCCCTCCGGCCCGGAGGAGCGGCGGTTGCGTTTGCGGCAGGGGCGTGCCTCTGAGGCGTTTGCGGCGGCGCTGCTGTTGGCCAAAGGCTATCTGATCTTAGGCCGCCGCGTGAAAACCCGCGCCGGCGAGATCGACATCATCGCCGTACGGGGCAAGCGGCTGGCCTTCGTGGAGGTCAAGCGGCGGGCAACGCGCGAGGACGCCGAAGCGGCGATCACGGCCCGACAAGCCGCCCGCATCCGCCGTGCGGCCGACCACTGGATCGCGCACCGGCCCCGCTACCATGGCCACGAGCAGGGCTTCGACCTGATCCTGCTGGTGCCCGGCCGCTGGCCCCGCCATATCGTCAATGGGTTGTAAGGCGCCGCGTGGCAATTCGCATTGACAGGCCGTCCCACGCGCGGTTTGCCTAGATCCACTCCCCTTCTAGCCGAGATCCCACATGCCCCTGCGCGTTGCCTGCCAGATGGACCCGATCGAGCGGATCGATATCCGCGGCGATTCCACCTTCGCAATCCTGCTCGAAGCGCAGAAGCGCGGCCACGACCTTTTCTATTACACGCCGCCCAACCTCGCCCTGCATGGCGATCGGCTGCTGGCGCGCGGCGAGACGCTGAAGGTCACCGACAAGGTCGGCGCGCACTACAAGCTGTCGGACCCGCGCACCGAGGATCTTTCCGCCCAAGACGTGGTGCTGCTGCGTCAGGACCCGCCCTTCGACATGGCCTACATCACCACGACGCATCTGTTGGAGCGCATTCATCCCAAGACGCTGGTCGTCAACGACCCCGCGCACGTGCGCAACGCGCCGGAGAAAATCTTCGTCCTCGACTTTCTCGACCTGATGCCGCCGACCATCATCACGCGCTCGCTGGCCGACGTGGAGGCGTTCCGCGCCGAGATGAAGGACGTGATCTTGAAGCCGCTCTACGGCAACGGGGGCGCCGCCATCTTCCGCATCGCCGAGGGCGACACCAACACCGCCTCGCTGGTGGAGCTGTTCCAGACGGTGTTTCGCGAGCCGTTCATGGTGCAGCAGTACCGGCCCGAGGTCGCCGACGGCGACAAGCGCATCATCCTCGTCGACGGCGAGGTGGCGGGCGCCATCAACCGCGTGCCCAAGCCCGGCGAGACGCGCTCCAACTTGCACGTGGGCGGAAAGGCGCAAGCGACGAAGCTCACCGCGCGCGATGAGGAGATCTGCGCGCGGCTGGCGCCGGAGCTGAAACGGCGCGGGCTTCTGTTCGCCGGCATCGACGTGATCGGGCCCTATCTCACCGAGATCAACGTGACCTCGCCGACGGGCATCCGTCAGGTGAAGGAGTTCGGCGGTGCCGATATCGCCGCCCTCATCTGGGACGCGATCGAGGCGAAGGTGGGTCGCACTTGAGCGCGGCCCGCGCTCACCGGCGTTTGCGCCGCTTTTTCCGGTAGGTCTTTTTCTTGCTGGTTTTCTTGGAGTTTGCGTTGCTGGCCGTGTTCTTGGGTGGCGGCGGGGGCGCTTTGCATACACGGAAGCGCTCGAGCAGGTTGGCGTCGGGCTCGAAGCCGGCGCCGACCATCTCGCTCGGGAGATTTTCGACTCGCGGCGTGGGATCCAATGCCTTCCACTGGTACGTCCTGAAGCCGGCCTCCAGCAGTGCCGCGGCACGCGCATTGCGCTTGGCGCTCGATGGCTCTCCCAGCACGATGGCTACCATCCTGCGCCCATCGCGCGTGGCGCTTGCTGCGAGATTGTAGCCGGACGCGCAGGTGAACCCCGTCTTGATGCCGTCGCCGCCGGGGAATTGGTCAGAATCGGGTTGTGCGTCCCAATGGTGATCTTCTTGCCCATGATCGTCGTCTGCGTCTCGGCGTATAGCGGCGCACGATCGGGGAAATCGCGCAGCAGCGCATTCGAGAGCAGTGCCATGTCGCGCGCGGTCGTGACCTGCTGCTCGGCGGGAAGGCCGTTCGGATTGATGAAATGCGTGTGCAGCATGCCCAGCTCGGCCGCCTTCTGGTTCATCATGCTTGACGAAGGACATCTCGTCCCCGCCGAGCGTCTCGGCGATCGCCACGGCGATGTCGTTGGCCGAGCGCATGATGAGGGCCTTGAGCGCGTCTCCCAGTGTCAGGTGGGTGCCGACCTTCAGGCCGAGCCGCGACGGCGGCTGGCTGCGCGCATGCTCGGCGAGACAATGACGTCGGTGTCGTCGCTGGCCTTGCCGTCCCTGATCGCCTCGAAAGCGACGTAGGCGGTCATCATCTTGGTGAGCGAGGCGGGATACCACGGCGCGTCCGGGTCCTCGGCGTAGAGGACGTGTCCGTCGGTCGTGTCGAACACCAGCGCGGCGCCGGCCGCGGCGGGAGCGGCCATAAGCGCCCATGCGAGCGCCCCCGCCAGGATGATCCTGCAACTTCTCGCCAAAACCAGCTGTCCCTTGCTGCGTGCGATGTGATTCTCTCGGCGCAGAGTATGCCGCAGACCGGACCCGATTGTCAGCCCGCGCCGAAACGCCCTGGTTACGGGGGTTCAAGCCTCGACGCCGGATAGTCGGCAGCGGGTCCGACGCGTCATCGCGCGCCTGCCGCAAGCGCGCACTCTGGTCTATGATGCTGCAATCGCAGCCACTGAGGGGGCACCCCGTGTACCAAGTTGCGTGGCGACAGACCTCATACCGGTTCTCCGACCTCAAGGAGCTGATGGCAAAGGCGACGCCGTTGCGCTCCGGCGACGTGCTGGCCGGCGTGGCGGCGCAGAGCGCCGAGGAGAACGTCGCCGCCAAGATGGCCCTTGCCGACGTTCCCTTGGGGCAGTTTCTGACCGAGGCCCTCATTCCCTACGAGGAAGACGACGTCACGCGCCTGATCATCGACCGCCACGATAAGGCGGCGTTTGCGCCCGTCTCGCACATGACGGTCGGAGCGTTTCGCGACTGGCTGCTGAGCGAGGCCGCCACGCCTGAGATCTTGGGCCGGATTGCGCCCGGCATCACGCCGGAGATGGCGGCCGCCACCGCCAAGATCATGCGCAACCAGGACCTCATCCTGGCTGCGCGTAAGGTTGAGGTGGTGACGCGGTTTCGCGACACCATCGGGCTCAAGGGCCGCATGGCGGTGCGCCTGCAGCCCAATCACCCGACCGACGACAAGCGCGGCATCGCGGCCTCCATCGTCGATGGATTGATGCTCGGCTGCGGCGACGCGGTGATCGGCATCAATCCGGCCAGCGACAACGTCGGTGCTATCCTCGGGCTCGTAAACATGCTCGACGACATCATCTGCCGTTTCGAGATCCCCACGCAGTCGTGCATCCTTACCCACGTCACCACCTCGATCGAGGCGATCAGCCGCGGCGCGCCCGATCGATCTGGTGTTCCAGTCGATCGGCGGAACGGAAGGCGTAAACGCGTCCTTCGGCGTGACGCTTGCCCTGCTCAAGGAGGCGCGCGAGGCCGCACTTGCCCTCAAGCGCGGCACCGTCGGCGATAATGTCATGTACTTCGAGACCGGCCAGGGCTCGGCACTTTCAGCGGACGCCCATCACGGGGTCGATCAGCAGACGCTGGAAGCGCGCGCCTACGCCGTTGCGCGCGAGTTCAAGCCGCTGTTGGTCAACTCGGTGGTCGGCTTCATCGGCCCGGAATATCTCTACAACGGCAAGGAGATCATCCGCGCCGGGCTCGAGGACCATTTCTGCGGCAAGCTCATGGGCCTGCCGATGGGCTGCGACGTCTGCTACACCAATCACGCCGACGCCGACCAGGACGACATGGATGTGCTGCTGATGCTGCTGGGTGCGGCCGGCGTCACCTTCGTCATGGGCGTGCCCGGCGCCGACGACATCATGCTCAACTACCAGTCGACGTCCTTCCACGACGCGCTCTACGTGCGCGAAGCCTTAGGCTTGCGGCGCGCGCCGGAGTTCGAGAGGTGGCTGGCGCGCGTGGGGCTGGCGGACGAGCAGGGCCGGCTGCTCAGTCAGCCCGCCGAGCTTCTGCTCGACCACGTCAAGGGGCTCGCGGCATGACCTCGGAGGGGACCTGGGCGGCCCTGCGCCGCTTCACGGATGCGCGCATTGGGCTCGGCCGCGCTGGGGCGGCGCTTCCTATAGCCGAAGTGCTCAAGTTCTCCATGGCGCATGCGCAGGCGCGCGACGCCGTCACCACGCCACTCGACTGGGCCCCGATCGAACGTGCGCTTGGCGCCCTCGGGCTCGAAACCGAGCGTATCGAGAGCGCCGCCGGCGACCGCGACACCTATTTGCGCCGCCCGGACTTGGGCCGGCGCTTGAGCGCCCAATCGCGCGAGCGTGTTGCCGCGCTGGCCGGCCGGCCGGCCGATTTGCTGATCGTCATTGCCGACGGTCTGTCCTCGACCGGCGTTGCGGCCAACGCCGTTGCCGTCGTCTCGGCCTTGCTGCCTCTCGCGCAAAAGAGCGGCTGGAGCCTGGCTCCGGTCCTGCTCGCCGGTCAGAGCCGCGTTGCGCTCGGCGATGACGCGGGCGAGCTGCTGGGCGCGCGTTCCGTGCTCGTCCTCATCGGCGAGCGGCCGGGGCTCTCCTCGCCCGACAGCCTCGGCGCGTATTTGACATGGGCACCGCGGGTGGGGCGCAAGGACGGCGAGCGCAACTGCATTTCGAATATCCGCCGCGGCGGCATGGGCGCCGAAGAGGCAGCCTTCAAGGCGCACTGGCTGTTGCGCGAGGCGATGCGGCGCCAGCTCACAGGGGTGGCGCTCAAGGACGAGAGCAGCTACCTCGTGGAGGGGAGCAAGGCCCCGCCTGAGATCGGCCAAGGATAAATCGCGGCTGGCCTCCCCGAGCGCAAGCGCGTAACTGAAACCTGCCGACCACCCTGAGAAAGGCCATCTCGTTTTGCTCGCAGGCACGGCACCGACACATCCGAGCGCTCTGCCTGAGCTGACGGTGCGCGCGATCCTGACGGGGATGGTCATTGGCGCCCTGCTCACGCCCTGCAACGTCTACAGCGGCCTCAAGATCGGCTGGACGTTCAATATGTCGGTGGCGGCAGGCCTGATCGGCTTCGCCTTCTGGACCGGGTCGCGCCACGCTTTCGGGACGCGCGCGCTCGGGATTTTCGAAAACAACATCAACCAGACGTCGGTGTCGGCGGCGGCGTCCATCGTCTCGGCCGGCCTCGCCGCGCCTGTTCCGGCGCTGGCTCTGCTGACCGGGCAGACGTTCACGCTCCCTGTTCTCGCGCTGTGGCTGTTCGTGGTGAGCCTGCTCGGGATCGTGGTTGCAGCGGGCCTGCGCAATCAATTGCTGGTGCGTGAGCATTTGCCGTTTCCCGCCGGCGTCGTCACGGCCGAGACCATGCGCCAGATCCATGCGGGCGGTCGCGAGGCCGCCGAGCGCGTGCGCCTGCTCTCGCTCTGTGGCGCCTTCAGTGCGGCGCTGAAGGTGCTGGTCACGCGGTTTGCCATCGGTCCGCTGGCACTGCCCTTCAAGACGACGATCGCGACTCCAGCCGGTGCCACCAGCGTGTCGGCCATGAACCTGGGGCTCGCATTCGACCCGTCGCTGCTGATGCTCGGCTTTGGTGCCATCGCCGGTGTGCGCATTTCGGCGTCCGTGCTGGCGGGGGCTTTGATCTCCTGGGCGGTGCTGGCGCCGATTGCGCTGGCCCACGGATGGGTTGCACCGGGGGCCGCGGATGCCAACGTCGCCTGGTTCGGCGAACTGGTCGAATGGCTGTTGTGGCCCGGAGCGACGCTCATGGTGACCGCGTCCCTCACCTCCTTCGGCGTCTCCATGGCCCGCATGGCCCTGCGCAGCCGCGAGGCCAAGGCGGCACTCGTCGACACGGAGCTGCGCATCGTGGGCCATCGGCAGCTGCTGGCGGGGCTGGCGGTGGTGATGGTGCTGCTCGTCGCCACCCAGGCTGCGCTGTTCGACATCGGTATCGTCGAGGGGGTGCTCGCCGTGCTGTTGAGCTACGTGCTGGCGATCGTGGCCGCGCGCGTCTCCGGCGAGACGGCCATTACGCCCATCGGCGCGCTCGGCAAAATCACGCAGCTGACCTTTGGCGCCATCTCGCCGGGCAACATCACGGCCAACCTGATGACGGCCAACGTGACGGGTGGCGCCGCCGGCCAGTGCGCCGATCTCATGCACGACTTGCGCACCGGCCAGATCATCGGTGCCACGCCGGGATTTCAGATCATCGCGCAGCTGTTCGGCGTGCTAACCGGCGCTTTCATCGGAGCGCTCGCCTATCTGCTGTTGATTCCCGATCCGCAAACGCAGCTTATCACGGCGGAATGGCCGGCGCCGGCCGTGGCCACGTGGAAAGCGGTCGCGGAGGTACTGAGCCGCGGCCTGTCCGCCATGCCGCCAGGCACATTGTGGGCCATTGTCATTGCCGGCGTGCTCGGCATCGGGCTCGCGCTCTACGACAGCCTGTCGAGTTCACCGATCAAGCGCTATCTGCCGAGCGCGTCGGCGCTCGGCTTCGGGTTCGTGATCCCTGCGTGGATCGCGATCTCGCTGTTCATCGGCGCTATCGTCGCGGCGATCGTCTCGCGGCTCTATCCAGACTGGGCGCAGGGCCGCATCGTCATCGTCGCTGCGGGATTGATCGTGGGCGAAAGCCTCGCCGGCGTCATCGGCGCCGCGCTCAGCATACTGTCGTAAGCGCCGCATCAGGACAGGGCGCGCAGATCGGCACGCAGCTCGTCGGGATTGCGGCGAGGCAGCAGGCGGTCGGCCGCGGCGTGCATCTTCTGCCAAATGGGAACCGCCTCGATGAGCAGCTTGCGGCCGGCCGGCGTCAGCGTCAGGTGCCGCCCGCGTTTGTCCGCCTGGTCCACCGTCACCTTGACCAGGCCGCGGCGTTCGAGCGGCTTCAGGTTGGCCGTCAGGGTCGTGCGGTCGAGGGCAAGCAGAGCCGCGACGCTGCCGAGGCTCGGCATGTCGGGACGGTTGAGCGACATCAGAAGCGAGAACTGGCCGTTGGTGAGGTCGAGCGGCCGCAGCGCCTCGTCGAACCGCCGTGCCAGCGTACGCGCCGCCCGCTGCAGGTGAAGGCACAGGCACGTGTCGCGCACGTGATGGGTGAATGCGAGAGGAAGCGGATCGCGTTCGGCAGCGGAGCGCGTTGACATGGGGGAATTATGTTTATATCAACATATATGTCAAGGGTCAAAGGGGGAAGGCATGTTCAAGAGAATCGCGCTCATTGTTCTTTGCGTCCTCGCGGTAGGAGTGGTCTCCGTCCTCGCGTACGCGGCCACCAAGCCAGACACCTTCCGTGTTGCACGCTCGGTCGGCATCAAGGCGCCCCCTGAGAAGATCTTCCCGCTCATCAACGACCTGCACAAACAGCTGACCTGGATGCCGTTCGACAAGGACCCCGCTGCCAAGCGCAATTTCAGCGGTGCTGCGGCGGGCAAGGGTGCCAGTTATGCATGGGACGGGAACAGCGACGTGGGCGCAGGCAGCATCGAGATCGTAGACACAACGGCGCCATCCAAGGTTACGATGAAACTCGACATGGTGCGGCCGCTCGAGGGGCATAACATCGTCGAGTTCACGCTCGATCCCGGCCCCAGTGCCGATGCGACCAATGTCACGTGGGCCATGCAGGGCGAGCAGTCCTTCCTGGGCAAGATCGTGTCGACATTCATCGACTGCGAGACGATGATCGGCGGCGAATTCGATAAGGGACTGGCGAAGCTGAAGGTGCTCGCCGAAGGCCCACTCGCGCAGTAGCGCCGTTAAGGTCCATACCGGTCGAAATTTCTCCCCGCCAGCTCGACATGTTAAGCCTCTCGCAGCCGGGCCGGGGGAGGCATGATCGTTCTCGAACACGTCAGCAAGTCATTTGACGGCGGCAATTCATTCGCCCTGCGCGACGTCTCGCTCGCGAATCGAGCAGGGCGAGACCTTTATCCTTCTGGGCTCGTCGGGCTCGGGCAAGACGACGATCCTGCGTCTGATCAGCCGCCTCATCGAGGCCACGTCAGGCACCATCACGCTCGATGGCCGCGACTTGCGCGACTACACCGAAATCGCCCTGCGCCGGAACATGGGCTACGTGTTTCAGGGAATCGGTCTGTTTCCGCACATGACGGTCGCCGACAACGTGTCGATCGGCTTGCGTCTGATCGGCGAGCCGCCGTCGCAGCGGGAAGCGAAGGCGCGCGCCCTGCTCGAGCTCGTCGAGCTGGAGCCCGACGAATATCTTGCGGCGCTTTCCCGCCGAGCTGTCCGGAGGCCAGCAGCAACGCGTCGCGGTCGCGCGCGCGCTGGCAACGGATCCCGACTATCTGCTCATGGACGAGCCCTTCGGCGCCCTCGACGCCCTCACGCGCGAGACGCTGCAGGCGGAGGTGCTGCGTCTCAAGGCAAAGCTCGGCAAGACGATCGTGTTCGTCACCCACGACATCGTCGAGGCCTTCCTGCTGGGGGACCGCATTGGCGTGTGCAACGCGGGGCGGCTGGAGCAGGTCGGCACGCGCCGCGAGCTCCTACGGAACCCGGCGACCGACTTCGTGCGGGCGCTGATCGCGCGGCCGTTGCAGCAACTCGAAGCGTTTCGGGAGCTGCAATGAGCGGGATCGCTCGCATGCTGCAGGTGATCGAAGCCAACGGCGCCGAGCTGTGGCTGCGCACCGGCCAGCACATCATGCTCACCGGTGTCTCCACGCTCGTTGCTATCTGCATCGGCATCCCGCTGGGCATCTTCGCCGCCAAGCGCGCGTGGGCGGAACGGCCATTGCTCGCCGGCGTCGGTATCCTGCAGACGGTGCCGAGCCTCGCCATGCTGGCGCTTCTGCTCACCACACTGCAGCAGATCGGCGCGCTGCCGGCCATCATCGCGCTGACGCTCTATGCGCTGCTTCCCATCGTGCGCAATACGGTGACGGGATTGCGCGGCATTGCGCCGGAGATCCGCGAGGCCGCGCGCGGGGTCGGGATGACGGCCGCCCAGCAATTGCGCCTGGTGGAGCTGCCGCTGGCGTTGCCGGTGATCGTAGCCGGCATGCGTACGGCCGCCGTGGTGGGCGTGGGCATCGCGACGCTGTCCGCCTTCATCGGCGCGGGCGGGCTCGGGCAGTTCATCAATCGCGGGCTTGCGCTCTCCAACACGGACCTGATCCTGCTGGGCGCCATTCCTTCGGCACTTCTCGCCCTTGCCGTCGACGGCTCGATCGCCGCCTTCCAGTGGGGGATCGAGACGCGGCGGCGCGTGCGTGACCCCGCTAAGGTCTGGGCGGCTCGCGTGGCCACGCTGCTGCCGGTGATCATCCTCGTCATCGGCGCCATTGCTTATGCATCGACGACGGGCAGCGGCCGCATGCGGCCAAGCGGGCCCCCAAGCCGGCCAAGGCACGACCGGAACGGTGCGTATCGGCGCCAAGAACTTCACCGAGAGCCTGCTGCTCGGCGAGATGATCGCGCAGCTTTTGGAGGCGCACACCGACCTCGATGTCGAGCGCCGCTACGGGTTGGGCGGCACCATGATCGCCCACAACGCGCTACGGGAGGGCGCGATCGATCTTTATGTCGAGTACACGGGCACCGCGCTCACGGCTATTCTGCGTTCGCCCTCGATGAGCGATCCGGAAGCCGTGTACGACCACGTCAGCAAGGTCTACGCCGAGCGCTTCAATCTTGTTTGGCTCAAACCCTTTCGCATCAACAATGCCTATGCGCTCGCCGTGCGCCGGGCTGCAGCGCGCGAGCATGGATGGACGACCATCTCCGACATTGCGCGCGAGGCCGGTGGTCTGCGCGCCGGCTTTACGCCCGAGTTCTCCCAGCGGCCGGACGGCTACCCGGGCTTGGCAGAGGCTTACGGTCTCAAGTTCGGCCGCGTCTATGATCTGGAAGCAGCGCTCATGTACCGCGCGCTCGCCGAGGGAGAGGTCGATGTGATCTCCGCCTACGCCACCGACGGGCGTATCGATGCACTGAAGCTCGTCCTCCTCGCCGATGACCGCCACTTTTTCCCACCCTACTTCGCCGTCCCGGTCGTGCGCGCCGACGTGCTCGCCCGCCACCCGGAGATCCGCACCGTCATCGCGCCGCTGTCGGGCGTCCTCGACGATAAGGTCATGCGCAGGCTCAACTGGTCCGTCGACGGAGAGAAAAAGAACCCTCGTGCGGTGGCAACCGAGTTTCTGCGGACCCACGGGCTGCTCCCGGCCGCCGGCGTCACGACGCCTTGAATAATGGGCCCCGACCGGCGAAGCCGCGCCAACAAGGCGCAGACGGAAATCGCCTTGTTGCTACGTTTGAGGCGCATCAAGGTCTGTGCGCCGGGATGGCCCCTATTGGGCGTGGGAGTTGAGGGAATGAACAAGCCATTGCACCCGACGGAGCGCCTCGATGTCGAGCGCGTGCTGAAGCAGGCGGGCGCCGGCAAAACCGGCCTGTTCCGGCGCAGGAACTGGGTCTTGCTTGCGCTGTTGATCGCCGCGGTAGGCGCCTTCTGGCAATTACGCTCCGGCCAGTCGGGAAGCGGCACCAGCTACCTCACCGATCCCGCGGCGCGCGGATCGCTCAAAGTCATCGTGACGGCCACCGGCTCCGTGCAGCCGACCAACCAAGTCGACGTGTCGAGCGAATTGTCCGGCATCGTGCGCAAGGTGCATGTCGACTACAACTCGCCGGTCAAGGTTGGCGAGGTGTTGGCCGAGCTCGACACCGACAAGCTCAAGGCCACCGTCGACAGCTCGCGCGCCAAGCTCAATGCGGCCAAGGCCAAGGTCACCGAGGCCGAGGCGACGGTCGCGGAGAAGGAGGAGGACTACAACCGCAAAAGCCGCCTGGTCGAAAAGCAGATCACCTCCACCTTCGATTTCGAGGCGGCGAAGGCCGCCTACCGGCGCGCGGTCGCCGTCCTTGCAAGCGCCCGCGCCGATGTCGGCGTGGCGCAGGCCGACCTCGATCTCAACGAGACCAACCTGGCCAAGGCCGCGATCCGCTCGCCGATCAACGGCGTGATACTCAGTCGCGACGTAGAGCCCGGCCAGACGGTCGCCTCCACGCTGCAGGCTCCCGTGTTGTTCTCCATCGCCGAGGACCTCACGCAAATGGAGATCCAGGTGGACGTCGACGAGGCCGACGTCGGCAAGGTCAGGCAGGGTCAGAAGGCGATCTTCACGGTCGACGCCTACCCCGATCGCGTATTCCAGGCCGAGATCCGGCAGCTCCGCATGGGCTCGGAGACCGTGCAGAACGTCGTCACCTACAAGGCCGTGCTGACGACCGACAACGGCGAGCTGTTGCTGCGACCCGGCATGACGGCCACCGCCGAGATCACGGTGCAGAACATCGAGGACGCGCTGCTGGTTGCCAACGCCGCCTTGCGTTTCTCGCCGCCGGCCGAGCAGGGCACCGACAACAGCGGCGGACTATTGCGCAAGTTCCTTCCCGGGCCGCCGCGCTTCCGCGCCGCGAGCGAGAAGGAAAAGAGCGGGTCGGACCGCACCGTTTGGGTGCTGCGTGATGGGGCCCCCGTCGCCGTCGATGTAAAGATTGGCGCGACCGACGGGAGGCACACCGAGATCGTCAGTGGCGACCTGGTGGCCGGCGCCCCCGTCATCATCGATACCGTTGCGGCCAAGCGGTGAGCGCTGGTGCCATGGAGACCGCCGCCAAGCCGTTGCCGACCGTGATCGAACTCAAGCGCGTTGCCAAAGTGTATGGCGCCGGCGAGGCGGCCGTGCATGCGCTGCACGGCGTCGATCTCACCATCGGCGTCGGCGAGTTCGTCGCGATCATGGGCCCCTCGGGGTCCGGAAAATCGACGGCCATGAACATCATCGGCTGTCTCGATACGCCGACGGACGGTGACTATCTCTTCAGCGGCACCGAGGTCGGCCATCTCGACCGCAACAGCCGTGCGCTGCTGCGGCGCCATTTCCTCGGGTTCGTGTTCCAGGGGTTCAATCTGCTGCCGCGCACCACGGCGATCGAGAACGTCGAGCTCCCCCTCGTCTATCGTGGCACGCCCGCCGCCGAGCGCCGCCGCATGGCCTATGACGCCCTGGCGCGCGTCGGCCTCAAGGGCCGCGAGCACCACACCTCCGGCGAGCTCTCTGGTGGCCAGCAGCAACGCGTCGCCATTGCGCGCGCCATCGTCACCGAGCCGGCCGTGCTGCTGGCCGACGAGCCCACCGGCAACCTCGACACCAAGACCAGCCAGGAGATCATGGACCTCCTGACCGCGCTCAACCGGGACCGCGGCATCACCGTGGTGATGGTGACGCACGAGCCCGACATGGCCGCGTACGCGTCCCGCATCGTCCGCTTCGTCGACGGCCGCATCGCCGCCGACGAGCAGAACCAGCGTGCCGCCTAGTATGATGATCGAGAAGCTCGCCACATCATTTGCGGCTAAGTCGAGGAGCGGACTTCTCGATCTGAAATCAGTACTAGGTCAGATCGCGAAATTCGTTCCACACCTGCCCCACAAGACGACGAATTTCGCGATCAGGACACTAGATGCTCATCGAGACCCTCAAGCTCGCCCTGCGCGCCATCCAGCGCAATACGCTGCGCTCGCTGCTCACCGTGCTCGGCATCGTCATCGGCGTCGGCGCCGTCATTGCCATGGTGACGATCGGCAACGGCACCACCGCCAAGGTCACGGCCGACATGGCCAAGCTGGGCACGAACCTGCTGTTCGTGCGGCCGGGCCAGTTCGGCCCGGGGCGCGCCAGCAACGAGGCCAAGGCGTTCAACATGCGCGATGTGGAGGCCTTGCGCGCCGAGCTCAACCGCGTGCGCGCCGTGGCGCCATATGCGGCCAAGTCCACCACGATCGTCTACGGCACGGAGAACCGTACCAGCACCACCTTCGGAACCGACAATTCCTATTTCGTCACGCAGGACTGGGACCTTGCCGCCGGCCGCCAGTTTCTCGACAGCGAGGTGCGCGGCGGCCGCGCCGTGTGCGTTATCGGCAAGACGGTGCGCGAGAAATTGTTTGGGAACGCCGACTTTCTCGGGCGGCGGCTGCGCGTCAACAAGGTCTCCTGCGAGGTGATCGGGCAATTGCAGTCCAAGGGGCAGTCGAGCTTCGGAACCGACCAGGACGATATCGTGATCATGCCGCTGCGCGCCTTTCAGCGGCGGCTCGCCGGCAACACCGACGTTTCCTCCATTCTGGTCTCCGCAAAGGCCGACGCCGAGACCTCGAAAGTGCAAGCCAACATCGAACGCTTGCTGCGCGAGCGGCGCGGGATCGCGCACGGCAAGGAGGACGACTTTTCGGTCGGCGACATGCGCCAGATCGTCGAAATGCAGACCGGCATGATGACGGTGCTGACGGGGCTGCTCGGCGCCGTCGCCGGTGTCAGCCTGCTGGTCGGCGGTATCGGCATCATGAACATCATGCTGGTGTCGGTGACCGAGCGCACGCGCGAGATCGGCATCCGGCTTGCGATTGGTGCGCTGGAGCGTCAGGTCCTGATGCAGTTCCTGGTCGAGGCCATCGTGCTCTCGCTGTTCGGCGGGCTCGTCGGCATCCTGCTGGGCCTGAGCTTGGCGTGGCTCGCGACCACCGCGCTGCAGGTGCCGTTTATGCTCAACACCGGGATCATTCTGCTCGCCTTCGCGTTCTCCGCGCTCGTCGGCGTGGTGTTCGGCTACTTTCCCGCCCGGCGCGCAGCCCGTCTCGATCCGATTGAGGCGTTGCGGCGCGAGTAGTCAGCGGGCAGGTTGCCTCCTTTTTTCGCTTTCCGTTCAAAGCGCTATGCCCTTGAATGGCTCCGATTGGGCCACGCTTCCGACCCATAGCTGCGGTTGTCTAGCCGAATCGAGGCTGAAGCTGCGTCAGGGGGGAAACCGATGCTGCTGGACGCAATCGCCACCGTTATCCTAGCCGGGATGATGCTGGTTCCATTGGTCAATGTCATCGTTGGCGGTGTGCTCGGTGCCGGTCTCGCCGGTCCACTTGGCGGCGTCGTCGGCATTCTTCTCGCCATTGCCGTTACGGCGCTCGAGACATGGCTCGCCGACGTTCTCGGGTTGCGCGACCCGCGTCCCGAGACGACAGATGGCAAGGAGCCAGCTGCCGAGGATGAAGCTCCGGTCGCCGAGCGCACCATCAAGACGGGTCCGCCCACGCGACGACGTCAGTTGCAGTCGGGGCGTAGGCCAAATGCGCCAAGATCTCCTGCGTCTGCCACCACGGTGCAACACGGCGCTGTGCGCTAACGCGCAAGGAGCCTCTCCGGTCCTCTCTCATCACGCGATCGTGCCCGCCACCGCGGCAATGAGAGACCGAGCGACGGAGTGCGCCAAGTCGCACCGTTCATCTCTACAAGCTCGTGAGAAGCGCCACGAACAAAACGGCGCAAGCGAGTGAGCATGAGCAAGTGAGGAGATGATCATGAAATACTTTGCTGTAATGTGCCTGTTGGCGGCGCCGCTCGCCATGTCGGTCGCACCGACCGCTGCCGAGGCCGGCTACCGCAGCCACGGCCACGTCCAGTGTCACTGGGTCAAGAAGAAGACCTGGAGACACGGCCACAAGCGTGTGCACTTCGTCAAGGTGTGCGGACATCGCCACCGTCACTAACAGGCAACCATACGCTCGCCCGCTTGCGCTGCACCCTTCGGCAGCACGAGCGGGCGATGCTATTTGCGGCCGCTGAGGAGATAAGCGTACTCGTCGAGCGAAGCCAGGCCGCGCTGGCGGAAGCGCGGATGGAGATCGAGGGCCGGCCGGCATTCGAGCTCGGTGATGGCGTAGTCGCCGGCAAAGAGACGATCGACTTGGGCGCGGGAGACGGGAAACGGCGGCCCCTTCATGCGCGCAGCATCATAGTCGAGCGTGATGAGCAGGATCGGCGCCGCCGGCAGCAGCTCAAATAGCTTCGCGGCATAGGGCGCTTGCAGCTCGTCGGGAAAGGCGACGAGGGCCGCGCGGTCGTAGATACCTGCAATACCGGCCACGGCCTCGCGCGGCAATTCGAAGATGTCGCCGCACCAAAGCTCGTAGGGCCCCGCCGACTTGACGGTGAAGCTGCCGACCTCGCGCACCGCCGGCTCCACGTCCGCGCTCGGCAAAGAATTCGTCGATGGCAAGCGGGCTCAGCTCGGCACCGACCACGCGACAGCCTTGCTCGGCGAGCCAGACCATGTCGAGGCTCTTGCCGCACAACGGTACAAGGATGCTCGATCCCGCGGCGATGTCGAGCCGCGACCAATGCTTTTGCAACAGCGCGTGAATGTCCGCCTGATGGAATCCGATGTCCTTGGTCTGCCAGCGCTCGTGCCAGAACGTCGGCTCCATCTAGTGTTCCAATTCCGAAGTTCGCCTGTGTTGGATGCGAGGTCCCCGAGCGAACTTCGGAATCAAAAGGGACACTAAAATCATTGAGTTGCTAGTGTGATTCAGATCGAGAAATTCGCTCAGATGTGTGCCGCGAGCAACGGCGAATTTCTCGATCATCACACTAGCGCTCAGCTCCGGTAGGCGGCGTTGATGTCGATATATCCGTGCGTGAGGTCGCAGGTCCATATCGTGGCCCGGCCGCTGCCGACGCCCACGTCGACACGCAGGATGATCTCCGGGTCTTTCATGTAGCGCGCGACCGTGTCCTCGTCGTAGGAGGGCGCGCGCTCTCCGTCCTTGGCGACGAGATGGTCGCCGAACCAGATCGACAGCCGGTCGCGGTCGGCCGCCTCGCCGGCCTTGCCGACGGCCATGACGACGCGGCCCCAGTTGGGGTCCTCGCCGGCGATCGCGGTCTTGACCAGCGGCGAGTTGGCGATCGAAAGCCCGATCGTGCGCGCGGCAGCGTCGCTCTCAGCACCCTCGACCTCGACTGTGACGAACTTGGTGAGCCCCTCGCCGTCTTTGGCGACGAGGATTGCAAGCTCCTTCAGGAGGTCGTGTAGGGCCGCGGCGAACGCCGCCAGCCGCGGATCGGCGGCATCGGCAATGCGCGGGCACCCGCGCGCCGCGGCCGCGCCGGTCGCGAACAGCAAAAGCGTGTCGCTGGTCGAGGTGTCGCCATCGACCGTCACGCAGTTGAAGGTGCAGTCGGCGGCGCGCGCGACGAGCGGCTGCAACGCGGACGCCTCGATGGCGGCGTCGGTGAAGACGAAGCACAGCATGGTCGCCATATCCGGCTGGATCATGCCGGCGCCCTTGCAGAAGCCGTTGATCGTCACCTCGGTGTCGCCGATGCGAGCGCGCCGGGAAGCGAGCTTGGGAAACGTGTCCGTCGTCATGATCGCGCGCGCGGCCGCGTCCCAAGCGGCCGTGCCGGCATCCTTTGCCAGCTTATCGAGCAGGTGGGCGAACTTGCCAGCCTCCATCGGCTCGCCAATGACGCCCGTGGAGGCGATGAAGACCTCGCCGGTATCGGACCCCAGGGCCTTGGCTGCGGCGTCGGCCGTGATCTCGACGGCCTCGTGGCCCCGCTTCCCGGTGAAGGCGTTGGCATTGCCGGAGTTCACGACGAGCGCGCGCGCCTTGCCGCCCTTGAGGGCCTTGGCACACCATTCGACCGGAGCGGATCGGGTCTTGGACTGCGTGAGCACGCCGGCAACGGTGGTGCCGGGGTCGAGCACGGCGAGCAGCAGGTCGGTGCGCCCCTTGTAGCGGATGCCGGCTTCGGCGGTCGCAAAGCGCACACCGGCAATTTCCGGGGCGTCGGGGAGCGTCTTGGGAGCAAAGGGTGAGACGAAGGTGGCCTTGCCCATGCAGGGTCTCCGGGACCGTCGAACAGGATCGCGGCCACTCCAAACAGATCGGGCCGCTCAGATCAAGCGGCCCGATCAGAATTGCAGGAACGGCCGGCGCTTACGGCTTGGGAGTGGATTGGGGCGCAGCGCCGTCCTTTTTCGCTGCCGCCGCGGCCGCGGCCTGCTTCGCCTTCTGCTCCTCGACCTGCTGCTTGATGCCGGGGTCGATGTAGTCGATCGACGCCTTCTCGCGCATCTCGGCAGCTTTCTCCTGGGCCTTGCGCACGATGAGCGAGTTCACGATCGTGGCCTTCACGGCGTCGAAAGCGGGCGGCTCCTTGCGGCGACGGTCCTCCAGCTTGATGATGTGCCAGCCGAAGTTGGTCTTGATCGGCTCCGATACCTCGCCCTTTTTCATCTTGAAGACGGCCTCGTCGAACTCGGGCACCATCTGGCCTTTGCTGAAATAGCCGAGCAGGCCGCCCTTATCCTTGGAGCCCGGGTCGGTGGAGTTCTCCTTGGCAAGCTCTGCGAAGTCGCCGCCGGCCACGATCTTGGCGCGCAGCTCTTTGGCCTTGTCCTCGCTGTCGACCAAGATGTGGCGCGCCGCGACCTCATCCTCGGGCTTAATGGTGGCGACGCGCATATCGTAGATCTTCTTGGCCTCGTCGTCGCTGATGGTGCCCTTGAGGGTCTTCTCGAAATACTGCTCCCTGAGCAAACGCTGCCGCAGGTAGTTCATCTGCTCTTCGAACTCCGGCGTCGAGCCGAGCTTCTCGGCATTGGCGGCCTCGGCGAAGAGCGCGTTGTCGATCAGGTACTCGGCCAGCGCGCGGCGCTTGACTTCTGGGGGCAGATTGCCGAGCTCGCTGCCAAGCTCACCCTCGGCGAACTGCAAGTCCGTCTCGGTGATCGACTGGCCGTTGACTTTCGCCACAATCTTGTCATCCGCCTTCTCCTCGGCGCTGACCGACTGCATGGGGCCGGCGAGGAACGTGAAGGCAACAACTGCGATGGCCGCAAGGACGCGCCTGGTCGGGAGCACTGTATGCATGATCGGTCTCTGCTGGTTCGGCGGGCGAAAAATAGGCGGTCGCACCCGCAAGGCTCTTATTTACGCGCGGCCCCAAGGTACGGCAGCGGCGGTCTTTTGCGGGGCCATGGATAGTGGGCAAGCGAGCCCCTGCCAAGTTACTTATTTGAGAGTTCGGGCGCCGATTTGCCCGCCTGCCGATGCGTTGACAACCCCAGGGTGCGGTCCTTATGTCTCACCCGGCGGCGGTCGGGCCGCTATGGGCGCTCTCAACGCAGATCTCGGCAGCCGGGCAATCCGGCGCTCGAATCCTCCGGCTGTTAGGATGGCTCACTAGGCGGGCAGCAGTTCAGACCGCGCGGGAAGCCAATATCTCGCGGCGAAGTGTTGCAAATTTGAGGAACCTTGCGAATGCTTTCCACGATCGGCGGCTACGCGGCAAAGATCTTCGGCTCGTCGAACGAGCGCCGCGTGAAGGGCTATCGCCCCCGCGTCGAGGCCATAAACGCGCTGGAGCCGGAGGTCGCCGCTTTGAGCGACGCCGAGCTCAAGGCGCGCACCGAGGAGTTCCGGCAGCAGCTGAAGGATGGCACGCCGCTGGACGATCTCCTCGTTCCAGCCTTCGCCACCGTGCGTGAGGCCGCCAAGCGCACCCTCGGCCAGCGCCACTTCGACGTGCAGCTCATAGGCGGCATGGTGCTGCATGAGGGCAAGATCGCCGAGATGAAGACGGGTGAGGGCAAGACGCTCGTCGCCACGCTCCCCGTCTACCTCAACGCACTCACGGGCAACGGCGTGCACGTCGTTACCGTCAACGACTACCTGGCGCAGCGCGACGCCGACTGGATGGGCGAGGTCTACAAGTTCTTAGGCCTCACGGTCGGCTGCATCGTGCACGGCATCGGCGACGAGCAGCGCAAGTCCCAATACACCTGCGATGTGACCTACGGGACCAACAACGAGCTGGGCTTCGACTACCTGCGCGACAACATGAAGATCCACAAGGAGGAGATGGTGCAGCGCGGGCATGCGTTCGCCATCGTCGACGAGGTGGATTCGATTTTGATCGACGAGGCGCGCACGCCGCTCATCATTTCCGGACCGCTGGAGGATCGCGCCGATCTGTACCAGGCCGTCGACGAGGTGATGAAGGAGCTGGTGGCGGAAAGCGATAAGATCGAGAAGCAGCTCGAGAAAGAGCACGGCAAGGACAAGCTCAAGGAGATAATGAAGACCGAGGGCATGATCGAGCTCGACGAGAAGCAGCGCCAGGTCTCGCTCACCGAGCTGGGCAACGAGCGCGTAGAGCGGATGCTGGAGGAGCTCGGCCACCTGAAAGGCTCGCTCTACGACATCGAGAACGTGTCGCTGGTCCATCACGTCAATTCGGCGCTGAAGGCCCACAAGCTCTTCCAGCGCGACCGCGACTACATCGTCAAATCGAACCAGGTCGTCATCATCGACGAGTTCACAGGCCGCATGATGCCCGGCCGGCGCTATTCGGAAGGTCTGCATCAGGCGCTCGAGGCCAAGGAGCACGTTGAGGTCCAGCCCGAGAATCAGACGCTGGCCTCCATCACCTTCCAGAACTACTTCCGTCTCTACAAGAAGCTCGCCGGCATGACCGGCACGGCCGCCACCGAGGCCAACGAGTTCCTGGATATCTACGGGCTCGACGTCGTCGAGATTCCGACCAACGTGCCCGTGTCCCGCGTCGACGACGACGACGAGATCTATCGGACGGCCAAAGAGAAATACGATGCCATCGTGCAGTCGATCGCCGACTGCCGCCGCCGCGGCCAGCCGATCCTGGTCGGCACCGTGTCGATCGAGAAGTCAGAGCAGCTGTCCGAGCTGCTGAAGGACAAGACCTACATTCAGAACCTCGGCCGCACGACCTTGGCGCAGGCCGAGAAGCTCGACGGCAACAAGGAGAGCGAGCTCAAGACCTACCTTTCCGACATCGGCTCCTATCTGGTCGAGATCGGCTCGCGCTCGAAGGCCAACTCCGATCCCATTCCCCACCACGTGCTGAATGCCCGCTATCACGAGCAGGAGGCCCGCATCGTGGCGCAGGCGGGCGTGCCCGGCGGTGTGACGATCGCTACCAACATGGCTGGCCGCGGCACTGACATCCAGCTTGGCGGCAACGTCGATTACCGGCTCAAGGATTGGATCGCCGACGAGATTCAGGCCGGACGCACGCCCGACGAGGCGCAAATCGCCAAGATGCGCGATCATCTGCAGGGCGACGTGGCGGAGAAGAAGCAGGAAGCGTCGGAGGCCGGCGGCCTCTACGTGCTCGCCACCGAGCGCCACGAGAGCCGGCGCATCGACAACCAGCTGCGCGGCCGTTCCGGCCGTCAGGGCGATCCGGGACGCTCCAAGTTCTACCTCTCGCTCGAGGACGACCTGATGCGCATCTTCGGGTCGGAGCGCATGGACAGCGTCTTGAAGACGCTCGGCCTGCAGGAAGGCGAGGCGATCACCCATCCCTGGATGAACAAGTCCCTGGAGATGGCCCAGAAGAAGGTCGAGGCGCGCAACTTCGACATCCGCAAGCAGATCCTCAAGTACGACGACGTGATGAACGACCAGCGCAAGGTCATCTTCGAGCAGCGCATCGACATCATGGCCGAGGAGGAGGTCTTCGAGATCGTCAAGGATCTGCGCCACCAGCTCATTCACGAGCTCGTTCGCCAGAACATCCCGGAGAAGGCCTACGCCGAGCAGTGGAACACGCAGGGGCTGAAGGAAGCCTTTGGCGGCATCTTCGGCATCGATGTTCCCGTCGACGAGTGGGCCGAAGAGGAAGGCATCGCCGATCAGGAGATCGAGGAGCGGCTCTTAAAAGAAGCCGACGAGAAGGCCGAGCGCAAGGAGCGCGACCTCAGCTCGGAGAACTTCCGCCAGATCGAGAAGATGGTGCTGCTGCAGACGCTCGATCATTTGTGGCGTGAGCATCTCGTTACGCTCGAGCACCTGCGCCAGGTCATCGGCTTCCGCGCCTACGGACAGCGCGATCCCCTCAACGAGTACAAGAGCGAGGCGTTCGTGCTGTTCGAGGCCATGCTCGGGCGCCTGCGCGAGGACGTGACCGGTCAGCTGATGCACGTCGAGCTGGTGCCGCCCGAGGAGCAGCTGTCCATGCAGGACGCTGAGCTGCCGCCCATGGAGGCACACCACATGGATCCCTTCTCGGGCATGGATGAGCTCGCCATGGCCGATGCCGCGATCGCGGCCGAGCGCTCCAATGTCGCCGTTGCCGAGAAGCGTCCGCCCTTGCAGACGCGCAAGAGCAGTGCGGCCAATCCCAAGGATCCGGCGACCTGGGGCAAGGTCTCGCGCAACGCGCCCTGCCCGTGCGGCTCCGGCAAGAAGTACAAGCACTGCCACGGCAAGCACGACTGAGTTTAAGGACGCGAGGGCGCGTCCTTAACGGCCCGCGCTCAGTTGCAGGGGACCGTCAGCGTCATGCCGGCGGTGGGGAAGTATTTCTTGCAGCCCACGTTCTTTTTGGGCTCAGGCCGAGCGTCCGCGTCGCTGGAGGACGTCGTCGCCGTCTCGAGTGAAGCCGACGAGATGGACGAGTTCTCGGTTTCGGTGCCGCGCTTTGCCGTCTCGACGGCCTTGCCGCTGTCCGAGTTCGCGTTCTTCACGCTGGCAATCGACGAATTCTCGGTCTCGAACTCGGTCGGGCTGCTCTTGGGCGGGCTCTTTGCCGTCTCGGTTGTCTTGGTTCGCTCCTTGCGCGACTTGGTCGCGCGGTATTCACGGGTCTTCTTGTACCGTTTCCTGCTCGAGGAGCTTCCATCGTAGACCGGCGGGCTGTGCTGACCGCCGCCTTGGAAGTTGGGACCGACGTAGAGCGGGCCGCCGTAGCCGCGGCTTTCATAGCTGGGGCCTTGCGCTGCCGCAGCGACCGTCATAGCGGCGAGACTTGCCGCAGCAATTGCGGGACCGATCCTGGCCATGGCGTCCTCCCGGAAACATCGTGGTCGACCCGACCGCGCTTAGGCACGGTCTGCAAGCTGCCGCGATGCTATCCGAAGTAGGCCGATGTGGAAACGGCGGAGACCCGACTGCCCGAAATCTAATTGTTTTTTCCCCACCAGGCCGCTCCCCCTAACGACTTCGAAACCGCCGACCGCATTGATTGGAGCGAGCCGCCGCCCGACCAACTGAATGAGCCAATCAAATGAGGCTTCTCGTCCGCATTGCGCAGCGCCTGGCGATTTTCGGGCTCGGCGCCGTCAGCATCTGGCTGATCGCGTTCGTCGTTTACGACTTCGCCGACCAGCGCCTGCCATGGGTAATCGCTCTGGCCGCGACCTACGCTGTCGCTGCCTACATCATCCTGCCCTATGCCGTGCGCATGGGACTCAAAGTCCTGCAGCAGCGCCATGTGCCGCGCTACACGCTCACCGGCGACGGGCTGCCGGGAGATCCGGTGAACATCGCGTTGATAGGCACCTTCGCGCAGCTGCGTGGAGCCTTTGCTGAAGCCGGCTGGACCGAGGCCGATCCGCTGAACGTCAAGAGCTCTTGGCGCATGGTCCGTGCTTTCGTCCTCAACCAGCCCTATCCGCGCGCGCCGTTCAGCACGCTGTTTCTGTTCGGGCGTGGCCAGGACATCGGCTTTCAGCGTGCGATCGGCGACAGCCCGCGCCGGCGCCACCATGTGCGGTTCTGGGCGAAAAGCTTGGCCGCAGCGGAGGCCGGCGCCGATACGGCGGATTTCTGGCTCAATACCGACCGCCCGGATGCCGGGCAGGAGGTGCTCTGGGTCGGCGCCGGCACCAAGGATACCGGCTTTTCCCTTACCCGCCTCACCTTCCAGATCACGCACGCGACCGATGCCGACACCAACGCCGAGCGCGACTTCATCGTCGAGGCATTGCAGGACTGCGGCGCAATCGGCGAGAGCGAGCTCTACCAGACCGGCGACCGGCTGATCACCGACCACGTAAACCACTACGTCACCGACGGCGATGTCGCGGTCGCGAGCCTGAACGACTAGGCTAGGCACTCAGGGCGCGCCGGTTCCTTTGCAGGTATGCCGGCACCTTCGCGGCTTCGAGCGGCCTGGAGAACAGATATCCCTGCATGCTGTCGCAGCCCATGGCGCGCAGAAGCGTCAGCTGCAATTCCGTTTCGACACCTTCTATGGTGATATCGAGCCCGAGGCTCTCGCCCAGCTGCGCCACCGTGCGCACGATCGCCATGTTGTCGGGGCTGGTCTCCATATCGCGCACGAACGATTGGTCGACCTTCAACCGGTCGATCGGGAATCTCTTGATGTGGGTGAGTGAGCCAAATCCCGTACCGAAATCGTCGAGCGCGATCTCGACACCCATATCGTGCAGCTTCTGCAACGCATCCGAGACGCCAATGGCGCTGCGTCCCAGGAAGACATGCTCGGTTATCTCCACGCAGACGCGTTCCGGCCCGACGCCGAATTTGTGCAGCGTGCTCTCAACCAGATCGGCGAAGCCGCCGAGCGCGAAGTCAGCCGAAGTCACGTTGATGGCGACGCGCCCGAACTCAAGTCTCGGCCTGCTCCCATTCGGCGATCTGCCGCACCATGCGGTCGAGGACCCACTTGCCGATTTCGGATGCCATTTTGGGATCGGTGAATACCTCTTCGAACTCTCCCGGCGCGAGCCGCCCTCTCTGGGGATGGTTCCAGCGCAATAGCGCCTCGAGACTGGTGGTCCTTGTGTTGCTGAGCGACACGATCGGCTGATAGAGCAGGCAGAATGCGTCGGTTGCGATCGCCGATTGGATGTCCTGGTGCAGCTGATAGGTCTTCTCGACGGCCGTCCCCATTTCGGGCTCATAGAGCCGGAACCGATCTCGGCCGGTCTCTTTGGCGCAATAGAGCGCCAAGTCCGCGTTCTTCAGAAGGTCGCCCGCCGTCGTCGCATCCGCCGGATATATGGTCAGCCCCAGGCTGATCGTGCACCGGTGGCGTACGCCGTTAAGCGAGACGGGCTCCTCGGTCGTGGCGAAGATCGCGTCGACCGCGCGCGTCAGCCACAATCCGTCGCCGCGCGCCGATATCATCACCGCGAACTCGTCGCCGCCGAGCCGCGCCACCGTGCCGTGCGGTTTTAGTGCGAGGTCGAGCCGCGAGGCCAGGACCTTCAAAAGCTCATCGCCCGCTGCGTGCCCGAGGATGTCATTCGTCTCCTTGAAGCGGTCGAGATCGATAAGCCCGACGGCAAACTGGGCACCAGAGTTCTCAGCCCTTTGCAGCCAGGAGTTCAAGTTCTCGTTGAACTGCAATCTGTTCGGAAGCTCTGTCAGGCTATCGAGTTTCGCCAAGCGCCATAGCTGCTTCTCGAGTTTCTTGCGCTCGGAGATCTCCTCGGTCAGCATCATCATGCCGCCGATGGTCTGGTCTGCGAGATACCAGGGACGCACCTCCCAGCGTATGTAGTTGACGGAGCCATCCGCGCGAAAGAACTGCTCCTCGGGTGAGTGTTCCGTCGCCCCCGCCAAGATTCTCTTATGTTTGGCCTTCCAGTGCGGCGGAATTTCCGGGAACACGTCATAGTGGGAGCGGCCGATTAGAGACTCGTCGGGTAGTCCATAGTCTTGCAGCCAGCGGTCGGAATGGGCGACGTAGCGCATGTCGGTGTCGAACATCGCCACGGCGGCGGGCGCATGTTTGACGAAGGCCTCGAATGTGGCGTGGGCGCGCCGCAGCTTCTGCTCCGCTTGGCGGCGGTCGGTGACGTCGACGTATGTGTTCAAGTGCCCGCCCCCCGGAATGGGTACGCAGCGGATTTCGAGCACCTTGCCGGTCAGCTCCTGCCTCTCATCGATGTTGGGCACCGGACTGAGCAGCGTCTTTAGCCGGTTGGCGACAACCTCTTCGACGTCGCCCGGCCCGTAGTCACCGCGCTCGGCGCGGAAACGCACCAGCGTTTCCAAGCGTGGATGGGGATCGGAAAAGAGGCTCTCGGGCATGTCCAGAAGGGTTCGGTAGAGCTGGTTGCTGGCGGCCAGGCGAAAGTCGCGGCCGACCAGAGCGATTCCGCCCGGGAAGTTGTCGATCATCGCGCGCAGCGTGTCGGCCTGTGCGCGTATCGGCGTGATATCGGTGCTGATGGTGACGAAATGGTCGATCGCGCCGCTGCGGTTAAAGCGGGGGATGACGATGGATTCGAACCAGATCTCACGGCCCGATTGGGAGCGGTCGCAGAACTGACCGCGCCAGGTTCTTCCCGCGCGGACCGAGCCCCACATCTCGTCTATGAACTCGAGCGAATGCCGCCCCGAGCTCAGAAGATCGTAGTGCTGGCCGATAAGCTCGCTTTCGGAATAGCCCGTCACCTCGCAGAAGCGGCGGTTGACCTCCTGCAGGTACCCATTGGAGTCGGTCACAGAGATGCAGAAATGCTCGTCGAGCGCTTGCCGATAGGCATTGAGCCGGTCGGCCGAGTCACGCGGCTCTTGAATGGCGTTCTGCACGACAGCATGCCCACCCGATCCCCAGCGGGTATCGGACGGCCTGGATCGCGTCGGCGAACGGAAGAATTCGCCGATATTTTCAATCAATTTCGAGAGCACGCGACGCTCCACGCATTTTGCGCGATTAGAGCCCGCAAAGCTTAAGCAGGTCTTTGTACGGAGCAAGGATGCCAATTTAGCCGAGTTACCTGGGCATTCGACCTAACCACCGTCAGCCAGGCAGGCGATATCGAGGTCCGCAACCTCAGCCTCGAAGTCCGAAAGGGAAAAAAGTTCGAAACAAGGCCGCGCTCCCGGCGGCGGTCCGGTGCCAGCGGCAAGGCGCTTCGCCAGGATCACCGATGCGATCGCCGGCACGTAGGGGCCGTGTTCCGAGCGTGCGATGAGGTGCCAGGAGAGCGTCTTGTCGCTACCGCCGCCAGCAGCGCGGCCACGCATCGTCACGAACATCCCACCGCGGTCGGAGCCGAAGATGCGAAGCCAGCGCTTTGCAGCCATGAGCGGTGCGGCAAGGGCACCGAGATCGCGCACGAGATGCGCGCGCACCAGCCACGACAGGCTCCAAAGGCCAAGATGGAATGGCGCCACCTCGAGGCCGGCGTTGAAGCGCGCCGTGCGGAGGGATGGATAGCGCGCCGGAAGCAGGTCGAGATCGGGCACGGATACGTGACTCATCCAGCGCGCACCGATATGAGGAAAACGATGGCGGGAAAGGCCCTGCCAGCCGTAGACGGTCTCATAGCGTCCTTCGTGCAGCTCGCAGTGCGGCTTGCCCGCCTGCGACAGGATCGAGGCCGCGGTCGCCACGCCAGGATCGAAGCTGTTGCCGGGCGAGATGCCGATCTCGACGGTGTCGAGACGATCGAACGTAGCGGCGAAATTCTGCACCACGGCCGACGACAGCCCGGGAACGGAGCTGGCGCCGCTGATAACGGCGACGCCGGCGGCTTTGGCGTCTGCATCAAGCGTGCCGATGCCCGTCACGAATTGGCGCGCGTCCGCCAGATCGACATAGTGGCAGCCGGCGTCGATGCAGGCGCGCGCCAGGGCGTAGTCCTGCAGCCTGGAAGGGGCCGGACGCGTTGACGACGACGCGTGCGTCGAGCGCCGCGATCGCGTCTGCGGTCGCCGCGGTGGCATCGAGCCCGGCGTGGGCAATATGCGCTTTGGCGGTGCGGGCCAATGCTTGCGCGTAGGCGGCCGCCTTCTCCTTGGAGCGCCCCGCAATAACGACCTCTAGCGTCGACTCCTTGGCCAGCCGCTCGGCCACCCGGGCTCCGAAGGCGCCATAGCCGCCGACGATGAGAATGCGCGTCACGGCTCAGTGCATCGCACGGTTGGCGGCTTGCGCGCTAGTAGGACTGCCGCCGCCGCTTACGCTTGTGTGTGTAGTGCCGCTTCTTGCGCTTCTTCTCTATGACCGGTGGCGGCCCAAAGGCGGCGGATGCCTTCTGCAACAGCTTGTTGCGCAGGGCGGCGTACTTGCGGCAGCTCGGCAGGGCCAGCGAGCAGAGCAACGGCCGCACGAGCGCAGGGTTGGCATTCGGCACGAAATATTTGGGCGCGAGCTGCGCCATGGAGTTGGGGCCGCGTTCGATCATATAGCCATGCGCGGGTGCCCACAGCGCTGCCCCGGCGAGCGCTAGCCGTGTTTCCTTTACCGGCGTCGTTGCGCCGGTTTCCACGGCCTTGAGCGATTTGATCTGCGCCAGCTGCTTGAGCAGGGTCTGGGCCGTGGGGCAGATCGCGATCGGCCCAGGGTTGGCGCCTTCCATCGGATCGGAGCCTTCGAAGTCATAGCGGCCGCCACAGATGCTGACGCGCGGCGGGCGTCGGGTGCGTTCAAAGAGGTCGTAGCCCTCCTTGAGGTTGTTCCAGAAGGCGTGCAACGCGGGCTTGTCGTAATGCGCCAGATTTTCCTGCGTCATGCGAAAGGGGAACACGTGGATGGGCACGTACGACTGCCCCGCGTCGAGCGCGCGGACGGCCAGCGTGTGGAGCTCCTTGTTGACGCCATTGGTCATGGCGAAGCAGCCGATGGAGGCACAGCCGCCGTGGATCAGAATCGCCGAGCCGCTGCGTGCATGCAGCATGTCGAACGAGTTGGGGAAGCCGAGGTCGAGCGCCTTGGGCCAGCGGGGCCCGTTGGGATTGGCCTGCGGCAGCGTCACCGTATAGAAGCCCTCCGGCGCCTGGCGGTCGCCCTCCTTGAGCTTGGGGCCCAAAGTGCCCGACCAGTTGCAGATCGGGTAGGTGGCAAACAGCGCGTAGCGCGCGTTGCCGCCCCTGTTGATCCAAACCTCCAGCTCGGATTCGGCCTTGAAGATACGAATGAACATGGCGGCATCGTCGGGCAGGCCGCGCTTGGCGAGGCGCTCCTGGAGATGCGAAAGGTCGGGCGTGCCCGGCAGCGTCTTGCCTTTGGCGGCAATGCTCTTGCGCTGAGCGAGGTCGCCCGTCGACAAGGCCAGCGCCGAGTGGGCCGAAACCAGCGCGAAGGCGGCCGCGCATATTGCAAGGCCGGCGCGGCTCAAGCGCGTGACACACCCGGTCATTGGGGTTGTTGCTCCCGAATTCCCATTTCCCTGACCCGCTCCCACCGCGGGTTCCCCTCCAGCATACAACGGTGCAAGACGGCCCGGATCAACTCCAGAGCATGGTTCCGCGGCGATTTTGCGCGGACCTGTGCCGACGACAAACCTCAGCTTTCCGGCGTGTCCGCAGGGCAACGCTCCGTAATGGGGGTGCTGCCGTCTGCGTTTCTCTCGGGCGCACGAACCACATAGCGGCCGTGACAGACATAGACCGCAGGAGGGACATGTCGGGCCGCAAATGCGTCATAACCGGGCTTCAATTGCCGCCAAAACGGCATGTCAGGGGCGCTTGCATGCCATTTCATGTTCGCGTCCGTCATCCGGAAGGGGAAAACCTGTACCTGAAATCTTTCTTGTCCCCGCTCCAGCGCGGCGGTGACGAGCGCCCAGATTTCGCTGATCACCGGGTCCGTCATGGCGTAGCAGCCGATCGAGCGGCAGTCGCCGTGCACCATCAGAAGCGAGCCGGTGCGCCCGTGCGCGCGGTCGTAGGCGTTGGGAAAGCCGAGATTGAAAGAGCGGTGGTATTTGCTGTTGGGATTGAGCGCCGACTTGTCGACCGTGTAGAAACCTTCCGGCGCCTGACGGTCGCCCTGGCGCAGCTTCGGGCCGAGCCCGCCCGACCACATGCATACGGGGTAGGTCGCGAAACGCTCGAATCGATCGCCGCGCTTCATCCACACCTCGAGCTCGAACTCGCGCTTGAAGAGGCGCAAGAACACCGGCGCGCCGAGCGCCAAGCCTTTCGCCTGCAGGCGGCCGGATAGGTTGCTCAGGTCGGGCGTGCCGGGCAGCGTCTGGCCCGTCGACGCGAGCCCCCACCGCTTCGCCTTCTCGGCGTAGATCACCTCGTCCTCGATGAGAGCATAGATCTGCGGCCACAACGCGTAGGCGACGCCGCCGGCGATGAGAATGCCGAGGAGAAGGACCGCCGTGAGCGAGCGGCGCCTGGACATGACTATTGGGAGAGGCCGAGGGCGGTGCTGCCCGTCTCGATGAGACCGCCGAGCCCGAAGGAGGTGGCAAAGTCCGGCTCCGAGGACGGCCGGGTGGCGGGCGCCGGCGCCGGTGCCGTCACGCTGGCGACGTCGCGCATCTTCGGCCCCGGCACAGTGATGCGCTCCTCGGCGACCTGCTGCTCGTTGGGCTTGGGCACGAAGGGCTCGTACACCGGCCTGGAGAAGCGCGGGCAGGCGCCGTCAGGCTTGATGGAGCTGGCGTTCGACAGCTTGACGTTGACGACGTAGTGGCGCTCGCACACGGCGATCTGCGGCGGCAGGCGATACTTCTCGAAGAAATCGTAGCCCTGCTTCAGCGTGCGCCAGAATTTGTAGTTCGGGTTCGTCTTGAAGCGCGCCAGGTTTGCGTCCGTCATGCGGAATGGGAAGGCGTGAACCTGGAAGCTGTCCTGGCCTCCCTTCAAGGCTTCGCGCGCAAGCCCGTAGATCTCCTCGATCAGCGCGTCGGTCATGGCGTAGCAGCCGGCCGACTTGCACTTGCCGTGCACCATCAGCGCGTGGCCGGTGCGCCGTAGCGAACGGTCATACGCGTTCGGGAAGCCGATGTTGAAGGCGAGATAGTACTTGGAGTTCGGATTGAGCTGCGTCGCGCTGACCGTATAGAAGCCTTCCGGCGCCTGGCGGTCGCCGACCTCGGTCTTGGGGCCGAGATCGCCCGACCAGTTGCAGATGGGATACGTCTTGAAGTGGTAGAAGCGGCCGTCATCGCGCGCCTTCCACACCTCGAGCTCGGATTCTTCCTTGAAGATGCGCACGAAGATCGGCGCGCCCTGGTCCATGCCCTTGCGCCCGAGCATCATCAGGGTGTCCTGGGCCAGCGGCTGCTCGGCCGGCGGGATCGAGGGGCCGAGGCCGCCGCTGCAGGCGGCCAGCGCGCAGGCGCCGACGGCCGCGGCCAAGGCCGCAAGGATTCGGGCTCGCATAGTCGAGCCAAGGATGATCATACGCATACGCTGTGCCCCCTGGCGCACGGCGATAACCATCGGTTTACGGTCCTTAACATACCGTTAACGTTACGGGATTTCTAGCACCCGACCTGACGCGGCGCACTGGCTCTAGACCCCCCGAGTATGAGGATGAGTGCGACCGCAATGGGGCGGTCGGCACGCTGTCCCAACCGCCAATTATCACGCAACCTGTTGAGAGCGCTAGTGTCTCGTTTCGATCGTCACACTAAAGCGACTTCCCGATTTCCATGAAGCGGGTGTGGCGCAGGCGGCGGACCTCCGCGGGCGTCTTGCCCTCGAACTCCGACAGGGCCCGCGCGATGGCGTCACCGGTGGCCTTCATGATGGTGGCGCGGTCGCGGTGGGCGCCGCCCACAGGCTCGGTGATGATCACGTCGATGACGCCCAGCTGGTCGAGGTCCTGGGCGGTGATCTTCATGTTGGTGGCCGCGTCGATGGCCTTGGCCGAATCGCGCCAGAGGATGGAGGCGGCCGCCTCCGGCGAGGCGACGGTGTAGATCGCGTGCTCCAGCATGAGGATGCGGTTGGCGCTGGCAATCGCCACGGCGCCGCCGGAGCCGCCCTCGCCGATGACCACGGCGACCAGCGGCACGCCGATCTTGAGGCAGCAGTCGGTGGAGCGCGCGATCGCCTCGGCCTGGCCGCGCTCCTCAGCGCCGATGCCCGGATAGGCGCCGGCGGTGTCGATCAGCGTGATCACCGGCAATCCGAAGCGGTCGGCCAACTCCATCAGCCGCACGGCCTTGCGATAGCCCTCGGGCTTGGCCATGCCGAAGTTGTGGCGAATGCGGCCTTCGGTGTCGGAGCCCTTCTCGTGCCCGATCACCATCACCGCGCGGCCGCGGAAACGTCCCATGCCGCCCACGATGGCCTCGTCCTCGGCGAAGTGGCGGTCGCCCGCCATCGGCGTGAAGTCCTCGATGAGCGCACCAATGAAGTCGAGGCAGTGAGGACGCTCGGGATGACGTGCAACCTGTGTCTTCTGCCAGGGCGTCAGCTTGGAATAGGTGTCGACCAGTGCCGAGCGCGCCTTCTGCTCCAACTTCTTGATCTCCTCGGTGATCGAGACGGCACGATCGTCGTCCTCGAGCGCGCGCAATTCGGCGACCTTGCTCTCAAGCTCGGCGATGGGCTTCTCGAAGTCGAGATATGTGCGAATGGGAACGGGACGATCCACGTGGTTTCTCGCAAGAGTTGCGGGTGAGTTGCGCGGACAATCGCGCTCCGGCTCCTTGCCTGTCAAGACGGGTGCGCGGGCCCGGTGGCAGCCCGCTCGGGAAATAGGTGGCGGAAGATCCTACAGTGCCGCCAAAACCTTAAGGCTTCTTCGCCAGCGGGTGATGCTCCTCTACGAGCTTCTTCAGGCGCTCCTCCAGCACATGCGTGTAAATCTCGGTCGTCGATATGTCGGCATGGCCCAGGAGCTGCTGGACGGCGCGCAGATCGGCGCCGCGGTCGAGCAGGTGGCTGGCGAAGGCGTGGCGCAGCACGTGCGGGCTGACGTGCTCGGCATCCAGCCCGGCCTCCTCGGCAACCTCCTTGAGATCCTGGCCGAAGCGCTGACGGGTGAGGTGACCCTGCACGCTTCTGGACGGAAACAGCCACTTGGTGGCGACGGTGGCCGCGATGGCGGGATCCTCGTCGGCGAGGCCGACATAGCGGCGCAGCGCGGCGATGGCGGAGGCGTTGAGCGGCACGAGGCGCTCGCGCCCGCCCTTGCCCTTGATGGTCAGCATGCGCGCGTCGCCGGCGAGGACGTTGCGCGGCAGCGAGACGAGCTCGCTGACGCGCATGCCGGTGGCATACAGCATCTCCAGCAGGCAATGCATGCGCACGGCGCGCATGCGCTCGGGGCCTGCCGCCGTTTGGGCGCGCCGTGCGGCCGTCGCAATGAGCCGATCGACCTCGGCCACGTTGAGCGTCTTGGGCAGCGCGCGTTCCTTGCGTGGACCGGATTGCCCGTGCGTCGGATCGTTGTCGACGTGGCCTTCGGCAACCAGGAACTTGTAGAGCTGGCGCACGGCGGACAGGCGGCGCGCGCGCGAGGCGGGCTTCAGGCCCTGCGCCGACGCCTCGGTGAGGTAGGCGGAGACGTCGGTCCTGGTGACGGCCGCGAGCGCGACGCCACGGCGACGAAGGAACGCGCTGAAATCCTCAAGATCGCGGCGGTAGGCCTCGATGGTATTGGCGGCTGCCCCGCGCTCCGCGCTCAGCATCTCAAGAAAGGAATTCGATGTGGCCTGCTGTCAAGACTCATGGCGCGATTGGAACCCTGACAGCCTGACGCTCTCTCATTGGCCGGCAATCGAGATTGCGGCGTCCTCGCCAAGCTCAGCAGGCGAGCCATGCTTTTGGTGCGAAGAGATGGAGCGGCAATCTTCGCCACAGGTGACGGTCGATGGATGTGACTATAACCGTGAACGCTAGTTGACGATGGTGCGCGGCCAGCTTGCAAACAACGCCTCGAAGCCGAGCCGGCGCGCGTCGGGCTCGAGGCCGGCCTTCTTCAGGGCGCGGATCGAATCGCCGAGCGCGATCATGTGCGCGCCTTCGGCTCCGTTGGGCCCCAGCGTCTTCATGGTGAGCAGCACCGTGCGGCCGAACTCGCGCTTCTTGGCGGCGTCCTGCAGCTCGCTGAGGACGCCCGTCTCGGGCAGAAATCCGCCCGCCGGCTGTGGCGTCCGGCTCGCCGCCTCCCACAACGGGATCGGAACGTTGTAGTTGAGCGCGTCGAGCACGGTGGCGAGGCGGTGCAACAGCGTCGGGTCCATGCGCCCGTGCACGGCGAGCGCCTCCACGTACTGCAGGTTCGAGTCCCGGTCGCCCGGCGCCTGCGCGTCGGCGATATCGATAAGTGTGAGCCAGTGGTCGAGGCTGCCGTTTCCATTGACCGCGGCGCCGAACGTCGCCCAGCTCCGCGCCTTTTCATAGTCGGCGGCGGCGAGCGCCACCTCGACGCCCGTCTCCGCGTACCAGCCGATCTCGGGTGCGAGCGGCACGCTGTCGGATGCCGGCGCCATCATGCGCAAGGCGGTCAGGTAGAGGCCGGCGTGCCGCGACTCATCGAGGAAGGTGCGAATGAGACGCACCTTCTTGAGCGGCGTGTGCTCGCTCTCGGCGGCAACGAAAAGCTGGGCGCGGCGCAGGACGGCCTCGGAGGAGACATCCACCGCCGCGGCGGGCACGGCCTGCGCGCGATAGACGGCGGCGAGCTCCTCGGGCGTGATGGCGTTGACCTGCGCGGCGGCCTCGGCGGCGATCAACTTGAGGCCGGCTTGGGTGTTGGGATCGAGTGCGAGCGCCGCCAGCAGCGATGGGTTCGCGTGCTTGAGAATGTCGGCAGAGTCGGGGGCGGCTCCGACCGCCTCCAAGATACGATAGTCGAGCAGGGACACCGACTGGTCGGGCGCGAGTTTCGGCTTGGTCCCGACCGACAATGCGTAAAGCGCGTCGAGGCCGGCGGAGTTCTTCAAGCCTTCCTCGCGCGCGAGGTCGGCTGCCAGTCCGGCGCCGGCGGCGTCCTGTGCGATCGCGGCGCAGTAGCCGGAGATGAGGGCCGTCTGTCCCAAGAGATGCTTGGGGATGCTGCCGGCGGGAGAGCCGCCGCTGCGTGCGGTGGCGCAGCCCTGCTCTTTGTGGCCGAGGCCGATCTCGTTGCGCGCGGCAAGCGTCGCCACGAGCGCATTGCCGGCCGGCATCTTGGCCAGCTCGCGTGAGGCCTCTTCCAGCAGCCCCGAGCGATAGAGCGTCTCCAGGCGCAAGGCCATGAACTGCTGGTCGGCCTCGCCGCCCGTGGGCGGCGTCACGTTGGAGGTGATGAGGCGGCGCCAGAGGGCGTGCAGCGCCTGCGAGCGCGGCGGGATCTCCAGCTCGGCGATGAGGCTTTCCAGCGTGGCGACGTCGAGGCCGCGCCACAGCTCGAAGGGCAGGCCCGAGCCGTCGGCTGCCATGACCGGGGCGAGCTCACCGCGCTCGACCGCAAAGCTCTTGCGGTCGACGAAGCGCGGGGCCTCTTCGGGCGGTTGCCGGGGCGGGTCGGCGCGTTCCTTGTCGCGGCTGTGATCGGGAGCGTTGAAAACGTCGAAGGGGTTCCATTCCTGGGCCGCGGCGCCGCTCACGGCGAGGAGGAGTGCGAAAGCCGCTATCGGTACCGGAGCGAGGGCTGGCTTACGCATGGCTTTAGGTCACTCGGTTCGGACTTTTACGCCTGGAACAGGCTTGGTGACCGTACGCGTCTCGGGCTCGAACTTGTGGGCAAGAATATACAAGGTACCCGTGATGATGGCGCCAATGGTGCCAACGACCATAAGAAACCGGAACAAGCTCGGCATTTCGCTATCCCGCCCCTCAGTTTAAGTCTCTTCCCAGTTTGGCGCCATTATGACTTGCGCTCGGCCACAATCCAAAGTAGCGCCCGTGTGGCGGACCCATTTTGTGGTCGCGCACCAGGAAACCGTGCAGCTCGGCCCGCGCAACTGCGGGTCCCCCCTTCGGTGGGAGCGTCGGCAATCCTGGTCATCACGTGATTCGGGCTCGATCGGAAGAGTACGGAAAAATGAGCGATGCCCAATCGCTAGATACGATAAAAACGGCGCTTGGCGACAGATCCATCGTCATGGTCGGGCTGATGGGCTGCGGCAAATCGGCCGTCGGGCGCCGGCTCGCCGCCAAGCTGGGCTTGCCCTTCGTCGATGCCGACGACGAGATCGAGAAGGCCGCCGGCAAGTCGATCGAGGACATTTTTGCCGATCACGGCGAGCCGTATTTCCGCGAAGGCGAGCGCAAGGTGCTGGCGCGTCTTTTGCGGTCGGGCCCGCAGGTGCTGGCGACCGGCGGGGGTGCCTTCATGAATGCCGACACGCGCGCGGCGATCGCGAAGAGCGGCATCTCGGTGTGGCTGCGGGCGGAGCTGCCGCTTCTCGTGCGCCGCGTCGCCAAGCGATCGAACCGTCCCCTGCTCAAGACCGGCGACCCGGAAGAGGTGATGCGCAACCTGATGGAGACCCGTTATCCTGTCTATGCCGGGTCCGACATCACGATCGAAAGCCGCGACGTGCCGCACGAGGTGATCGTCAGCGAGACGCTTGCGGGCCTCGCCGCGGTGCTTGGGATGCCGGCGCTGCCTGAGGGGTCGCAATGAGCAACGTCATGACCGACAGCCACCCTAATTTTCTTGGCGGCGCGCGCACCGTGACGGTGCCGTTGGGTGAGCGGGCCTATGACGTGCTCATCGGCCCGGGGCTGGTGGCGGAGACCGGGCGTCTGATCGGCACGCGTCTCGGGCCCGCCAAGTGCGCCGTCGTGACCGACGAGAACGTGGCGCGCCGCCACCTGGCGACGCTGGAGACGGCGCTGAAGCAGGAAGGCGTGCACGTCGGCTCCATCGTGCTGAAGCCCGGCGAGGCGACGAAGAGCTTTTCCGAGCTGGCGCCGCTCAGCGAGCACCTTTTGGAATTGGGGATCGAGCGCGGCGATCTGGTGGTCGCGTTCGGCGGCGGCGTGATCGGCGACCTTGCGGGCTTTGCCGCCGCAATTCTGCGGCGCGGCGTGCGTTTCGTGCAGATCCCGACGACGTTGCTGGCGCAGGTGGATTCCTCGGTCGGCGGCAAGACCGGCATCGATACGCCGCAGGGCAAGAATTTGATCGGCGCGTTCCATCAGCCGAGCCTCGTGATCGCGGACACCGACACGCTCACGACGTTGCCCGAGCGCGAGATGCGCGCGGGCTACGCGGAGGTTGCCAAGTACGGGCTGCTCGGCGATGCGGCGTTCTTTGCCTGGCTGGAGCAGAGCTGGCCGTCGGTATTCGCCTTCGAGCCCGCGGCGCTGACCAGGGCGATCGAGACCAGCGTCAAGGCCAAGGCGGGAATCGTCGGGCGCGACGAGACCGAGCAGGGCGAGCGGGCGCTGCTCAATCTCGGGCATACGTTCGGGCACGCGTACGAGGCGTGGTGCGGGTATTCCGATCGGTTGCTGCACGGCGAGGCGATTTCCATCGGCATGGCGCAAGCGTTCCGCTTCTCCGAGACGCTGGGCGCGTGCGCGCCGGGTACGGCCGAGCGGGTGTCGGCGCACTTTGCCGCCGTCGGCCTGCCGATCCGCATCGCCGACATTCCCGGCGCCAAGCCGGACGTGGCGGCCCTGATGCGGCTCATGGGGCAGGACAAGAAGGTGCGCCGCGGCAAGCTGACGTTCATCCTGGCGCGCGCCATCGGCGAGGCTTACGTGGCGCACGACGTGGCGCCCGAGGCCGTGCGCGAATTCCTCAGCCGCGAGATGGCGGGCGCTTAGAGCGCCGCTAACCTTCCCAAGTCGGTTCTGTGCTAGTCTGCGGAGCGTTCTCGGCGGCAAGCGCACGCGTCGGCGGCCCCGCGCCGCGGTCAAGGTGCGTGCGCAACCGTTAACGCCTGCAGTCCGCCTCCGGGCACTTGAAATCCCGGCACGCGCAACCCCTCACCCCCGTTTGATCCATGCCCCTCGAGATTCTGATTACCGTTTTCGCCGTCGCCCTGCTGATCGTGCTGTCGGCGTTCTTTTCCGGCTCGGAGACGGCGCTCACCGCCGCTTCGCGCGCGCGCATGCACGCGCTGGCCGAGGAAGGCAACGAGCGCGCGCGCAAGGTCAACCGCCTGCTCGCCGCGCCCGAGCGCATCATCGGTACGGTCCTGCTCGGCAACAACCTCGTCAACATTCTGGCGTCGGCGCTCGCGACGAGTTTGATGGTGCGGATTTTCGGGGACGTGGGCGTCGCCTACGCCACGGTCGTGATGACGGCGCTGGTGGTGATCTTCGCGGAGGTGCTGCCCAAGACGTACGCGCTGGCGTTTCCCGACCGCATCTCGCTGTCGGTCGCGCCGGTGATGCAGACGCTCATCGTCGTGTTGAAGCCTCTGACGATGTCGGTGGCGTTCGTCGTGCGCCAGGTCTTGAAGCTGACGCCGACCACGGTCGACGACGAGGCCAACATCCTCGCCGCGCACGAGGAGATCCGCGGCACCATCGAGCTGCAGACCAAGGAGGGTGCGGTCGCGCGCCACGACGCGGACATGCTAGGCGGCGTGCTCGACCTGGGCGATCTGCAGGTGTCGGACATCATGGTCCACCGCACCAAGATGGAGACCATCAACGCCGACGATCCGCCGCAGAGCATCCTCGATGATCTCTTGCGCTCGCAATATACGCGCGTGCCCATCTGGAAGGACGAGCCCGAGAACATCATCGGCGTGCTGCACACCAAGGATCTTCTCTCGGCGCTGGGCCGTGCCGGCTGGGACGTGACGAAGCTCGATATCATGAGCTTTGCCGTCGAGCCGTGGTTCGTCCCCGACACCACGGGGCTGAAAGACCAGCTCAATCAGTTCCTGAAGCGCAAGGCGCAGATGGCGCTTGTCGTCGATGAGTACGGCGAGGTGCAAGGCCTCATCACGCTCGAGGACATTTTAGAGGAGATCGTCGGCCAGATCGCCGACGAGCACGACACGCACGAGGCTGCGATCCGCCCGCAGCCCGACGGCACCGTCAACGTCGACGGCACGGTCGCCATTCGCGACTTGAACCGCCACATGAACTGGAACTTGCCCGACGAGGAGGCGACGACCATTGCCGGTCTCGTCATCCACGAGGCACAGACGATCCCCGAGCCGGGGCAGGTGTTCACATTCTACGGCTACCGGTTCGAGGTCCTGCGCAAAACGCGCAACAAGATCACGGCGCTGCGCATCAGCCCCGTCACCGAGAACGCTGCGCGCATGCGGCAGACCGGCGGCGCGGAGCCGGCCACCTGAGCCGCTTATTCCCGTTCAGGTTAGGTTCAGGCGCATTTGCACAGTTTCCCTCTCGGATCACGACGAGAAGATGATGCGAACTCGTGCTTCCGCGGCCTTGCGGTTTTCCGCGAGGCGGTCGAAGCACCGATCAGAAGGGAAGGAATTCGAGATGAATCGAGCTGTTCCGTTGACCGTCGCCGCTGGCGTACTGGCCGTGGTCATGGCCGCTGGCTCTGCCCAGGCCGCTACCGCGAACACCGGAATTCTTGCCAAGTTGAACGCGACGGCTCAGTCGTCCAGCCAGGTCGAGAAGACCGGCTGGCGCCGCCGTCATCACCACCGCTGCTTCCGGCGCTGCATGCGCCGCACGGACGGCGCCTATCGGTTCTGCCGCCGCAAGTGCCATCGTGGGCGCTGGGGCTGGTAAGCCATTCGCTGCTGCGACTTGATCGTGGCGCGTAGCCCCGCTCTGCCGGTGCCCCCTAGACGGCCGGTGGAGCGGGGTGTTTTTATGCAAATTCCACCGCCAGCGCGCGAGCGGCTTTTCTTGCGGCACGTTTTCCTGCAAGCTGCTTCAGGTGATGGGCTCGCCCGGCGCGCAGGCCTTGATTGCCAGTGCATGCACCCCACCTGTCAACTCGTCGCGCAGCAGGTCATTGACCGCGCGGTGACGCTCCACGCGCGACTTGCCGGTGAAGGAGTCCGACACGATCAGCACCCTGAAATGACTCTCGCCGGTTTCCGGCGAGCTCTGGTGACCTGCGTGCAGGTGCAACTCATTGACCAAATCCAGCCGGGTAGGTCGCAGGCCGATCATGAGCTTCTCGCGCATGCGCATTTCGAAGTTCATTAATTGTCGCCTCATTTCGTTGTGAAAGACTACCGTGTCGTGCCAATCATCGTGGCCGCTTGTGTGGCGCTCAAGGTCAGATCATACTTCCCAAATGAAGCTCAACTCCAAGTATTTCGACAGCATTCGTGTCGCGCCCAAGCGGGAGCGCGTGCGTGCCGAGCCCGTGCGCGAGGAGCACCCCGCCTGTCAGTGGAAGGGCTGCACGGCCCCGGGCCGGCACAAGGCGCCGAGGGGCCGCGGACGCGACGGGGAATATTATCTTTTCTGCATGGACCACGTCCGCCAGTACAACGCTTCCTACAATTATTTCGACGGCATGAAAGACTCCGAGGTGGAGGAGTTTCAGAAGGATGCCCTCACCGGCCACAGGCCGACGTGGAAGGTCGGCGTCAACGCTCCGTCGGACAGCAACAGCAACGCCAACGGCACGGCCAAGGAGAAGCCCGCTGCGAGTGCTGAGCGCCCGCTCGGCTGGCGCACGCTCGATCCGCACGGCTTCTTTGCATGGCGCGCACGGGCGGCGCGCGAGGCTCCGGTCGAGACCCGGCGTCAGCTGAAGCCGCTCGAGAAGAAGTCGCTGCAGGCGCTCGACCTTTCCGGCAGCGCCTCGCGCGTCGAGATCAAGGCGCGCTTTAAGGAGCTTGTTAAGATTCATCACCCCGACGCCAACGGCGGAGATCAACGCTCCGGCGACAAGTTGCGTGAGATAATCCAAGCCTATAACTATCTGAAGCAGGCGGGGCTCGTCTGAGCCGAGGCTTCGCAAGCTCCCGACGCCCGTCCAACATCGAGGACTTCGGCACGATGCGTGCGCAAACTCAAACGGGGGCCGAGCCCAAATCTCCCGGCCTGCCCGACATGAAGCTGTCGGTGCGCCAGGTATTCGGCATCGATTCTGATCTTGAAGTGCCGGGCTACTCCAAGGCCGATGAGCATGTGCCCGACGTCGATCCCGATTATCTGTTCAATCGGGAGGTGACGCTCGCCATTCTCGCCGGCTTCAAACACAACCGCCGCGTTATGGTGCAAGGCTACCACGGCACCGGCAAGTCGACGCATATCGAGCAGGTTGCCGCGCGCCTTAACTGGCCGTGCATTCGCATCAATCTCGACAGCCACGTGAGCCGCATCGATCTCATCGGCAAGGACGCGATCGTGTTGAAGGACGGCCAGCAGGTCACCGAGTTCCGCGAAGGGATCCTGCCGTACGCGCTGCAGTCCAACACGGCGCTGGTGTTCGACGAGTACGACGCCGGACGCCCCGATGTGATGTTCGTCATCCAGCGCGTTCTAGAGGTATCCGGCAAGCTTACGCTGCTCGACCAGTCAAAGGTGATCCGCCCGCATCCCTCCTTCCGTCTGTTCGCCACCACGAACACCATCGGGCTCGGCGATACCTCGGGCCTCTATCACGGCACCCAGCAGATCAATCAGGGCCAGATGGACCGCTGGTCGATCGTGGCGACGCTCAACTATCTGCCGCACGATGACGAAGCCAAGATCGTGCTGTCGAAGGTCAAGTCGTTCGCCAAGAGCGAGGCCAAGCGCAAGACCGTGTCGCACATGGTGCGCGTCGCCGACCTCACGCGATCGGCCTTCATCAACGGCGACCTGTCGACGGTCATGAGCCCGCGCACCGTGATCATGTGGGCGGAGAACGCGGAGATCTTCGGCGACGTCGGTTTTGCATTCCGTATGACCTTCCTCAACAAGTGCGACGAGCTCGAGCGACCGATGGTCGCCGAGTTCTATCAGCGTTGCTTAGGGGAGGAGCTGCCCGAGAGCGCAGCCAACGTCGCACTGAGCTGACGCCGCGATGACCACGGGTCCCAAGCGCAAGGAAGCGCCGACCGAGCCGCTGAAGCGGGCGATCGGCCTGACCGTGCGCGCGGTCGCCGGCCAGCACGATCTCGAGGTCACGTTCGCGCCGGGGGCGCCGGAGGTGGTGGCCAAGCACGTGCAGCTGCCCGAGCCGTCGCGCATCCCCTCGCAGCGCGAGATCGCCGTCATTCGCGGCTGGGCTGACAGCTTCGCGTTGGCGGCAGGGTGTCACGACGCAAAGCTGCACCACCGCCTGGCGCCGGTGTCGGGGCCAGCGCGCCTCGTGTTCGAGGCGGCCGAGCGCGCCCGCGTCGAAGCACTGGGCGCCAACCGCATGCCCGGCATGGCGCGCAATCTCACCGCCCGCATCGAGGACAAGTACGCCGACCGCCGCTACGCCGAGATCTCCAGCCGCGAGGAGGCGCCGCTCGAGGACGCCATCGCGCTGATGATCCGCGAGCGGCTGACGGGGTTGGCGCCGCCCGAGTCCGCCGGCAAGCTCGTCAACATGTGGCGGGACTCGATCGAGAAGCGCGGCTCCAAAGTCCTGAAACGGCTCGACGGGCTGGCCGAGGACCAGGAGAGCTTCGGGCGGCTGGTGCGCGACCTGTTGCGCGCGCTCGAATTGACGGAGGAGAGTGCCGACGCCGATCGCGAGGAGAGCGGCGAGGAGGCCGAGAACGAGCCCGAGACCAGCGACAGCGAAGGCGAACGGGGCAACGAAGGCGAGGACGGACAGGATCAGCCGCGCGAGGAAGGCCAGGCCGAGGGCGACGCCGCCGAAACGCAGGACATCTCCGAGACGACCGGTGCGGAGGAGATGGAGGGCCGCTTCGACGACCTGGAGCAGATCGAAAGCACCGAGCCCTGGCGTCCCAATGTCTCCGTGCTCGAATGCCCGGAGGCCTTCGGCTACAAGGTCTTCACGCGCGCGTTCGACGAGGAGATCGCCGCCGAGCAGCTCTCCTCGCCCGAGGAGCTCGACCGGTTGCGTGCCTATCTGGATCGCGAGCTGAGGACACTGTCGAGTGCGGTCGCGCGTCTGGCGAACCGATTGCAGCGCCGCCTGCTCGCCCAGCAGAACCGCGCCTGGGACTTCGACCTGGAGGAGGGAACGCTGGATGCCGCGCGGCTGCCGCGCATCATCATCGATCCCATGCACCCGCTTTCTTTCAAGAGCGAGCGCGAAACCGATTTCCGCGACACCGTCGTCACGCTGCTGCTCGACAATTCCGGCTCCATGCGCGGGCGGCCGATCATGGTGGCTGCGTGCTGCGCCGACCTTCTTGCGCGCACGCTGGAGCGCTGCGGCGTGAAGGTCGAGATCCTGGGCTTCACCACCCGCGCCTGGAAGGGGGGGCAGGCGCGCGAGGATTGGCTGGCGGCCGGCAAGCCGCAGGGGCCCGGGCGTCTCAACGATCTGCGCCACATCGTCTACAAGACGGCAGATGCGCCCTGGCGGCGCGCCAAGCGCTCGCTCGCGCTGATGATGCGCGAGGGGCTGCTGAAGGAGAACATCGACGGCGAGGCTCTGGCCTGGGCCCATCGGAGGCTCTTGGGGCGGCCGGAGCAGCGCCGCATTTTGATGATGATCTCCGACGGGGCGCCGGTCGACGACTCCACGCTGTCGGTGAACTCGGGCAGCTACCTGGAGCACCACCTGCGCCAGGTGATCGACGAGATCGAGACGCGCTCGCCGGTGGAGTTGATCGCGATCGGGATCGGGCACGACGTGACGCGCTACTATCGCCGCGCCGTCACCATCACCGATCCGAGCGAGCTGGCAGGCGCCATGACGGACAAGCTCGTCGAGCTGTTCGAGGAGGAAGGGCTTGCGGCGCAGGCGCGCAAGCGCGGCGTGCGGCGGCAGGTGCACTGAGGGAGCATGTCTTGCGTTTGAAATCGGTGCGTGGGGCCGCCGCGGCATTCGGCCGGCTCAGCCGTTTCGCCAAAGGATCCGCGTTCGCGGCCGCCGGCGTCGTCGTCGTGGCCGGTGCCGGCATCGCGCTCGGCGATTCCAAGCCGGGCCCGCTCGAGGCCGGCCCGCGGCCGGTCGAGGTGCAGGCCCAGCCGATCGAGGCCTTCGACAAGCTCGACACGCAAAAGACGCGCTTCGGCAAGCTGACGTGGAAGGGCGGCTTGGAGCTGACGTCGCCGTCGCCCAACTTCGGCGGATGGTCGGCTTTGGCGCTCGGCCCGGACGGCAAGTCGCTCGTTGCGGTGTCGGATGCGGGCACGTGGATGACGGGCACGCTCGTCTACGACGGCGACAAGCCAACGGGCATAACGAAAGCGCGGCTCGCACCTCTGCTGGTGGGTGCCGGCACGCCCTTCACCGACTACGAGGATCGTGACGCAGAGGGGATGGCCGTGGTCGAAGGCACGCCCGCCAAAGGACGCGCGCTGGTCTCGTTCGAGCGCAACCACCGCATCGGGTGGTTCGACGTGGACGAGACCGGGCTCTCGCCCGTGAAGAGCTATGTGCCGATGCCCCCGGCCATGCACGATGCGAAGGAGAACCGGGGGCTGGAGGCGGTCACGATGCTGCGTGGCGGCCCGTATAAGGGATCGATCGTCGCCATCGCGGAGCGGCTGCCCGACGGGTCGGGCAACCATACCGGCTGGATATGGGTGAACGGCGAGCCGCAGGCGTTCCATCTGGTGGACGGCGACGGCTACGACATCACCGACGTTGCCGCCCTACCGAATGGTGGGCTGCTGGTTCTGGAGAGGCGGTTCCGCCTGTCTGAGGGCGTCAAGACGCGCGTGCGGCTCGTTCGCGCCAACGAGCTGCACCCAGGCGCGCTGGTGCGCGGCGAGATGCTGCTCGACGCCAGCATGAACCAGGAGATCGACAACATGGAGGGGATGGCGGTCCACGCCGGAGCCGACGGCGGCGTCATCGTCACCTTGATCTCGGACGACAACTTCAATCATGCCCTGCAGCGCACGCTGCTGTTGCAGTTCGCGCTCGACGCAGGCGATCTGGCAAGCGCTCGCGCGCGGCCCTAACGAGCATCAACGGCAGACTTAAGAGGGAAAGGCGCCGGCAGCTTACGCCGCGGCGGCCGCCGCGGCCTTCGTGGTCTTCTGCAGCTCGCGCTTGAGCTTCAGGCACCGCTCGGACAGCTCCTCGTCGCGCGCTTTGAGCAGGAAGGCGTCGAGGCCGCCGCGATGCTCCACCGACTTCAAGGCGTGCGCGCTGATGCGCAGGCGCACCTTGCGGCCGAGCGCATCGCTCATGAGCGTGACTTCGCAAAGATTAGGCCGGAACTTCCGCTTGGAGCTGTTCTCGGCGTGACTTCTCCGCTGCCCGGAAAGGGGCAGTTTGCCCGTCAGCTCGCATTGCCTCGTCATAATCAAGCTCCTTCGCCGCCGCTTCCCATGCGGTGGCCCGCGCTAGACGCGATTTTTAAAGATAGGATCGTGCCCCCCGGCTCTCCGGGGCGCTTTGGCCGGTGTGTATGCCCGAGGCCTCAGTTTCCGTCAAGGCGCAGGCGGCGCCGGGGCCATCGGGGCGGCGTGCAGGGGGGCGCATGGCCGGATACCGCGGCATGGGAACGGGGCGACTTGCCTAGAGTTCCCCCTTGAAACGACGTACCATGATAGAGATCTGTGCCCCGGCCTTGCGCGATCCGCGCGCACGAGGGGTCAAATATTTGACGTAAAACGGGACTACCGCGGAGTGAGATGCGCTTTCCGGCAACGTTCCGAGGGTCGCGGGGCATGAGATATCGGGTTCGGACGGCAACCCGCCGCGGTCGTGGCACGCTGGCCGGTGCTCTTCTGCTGCTGGCTTGTGCTGCACTCTTTGCCGAGCCAGCGCTGGCCGGCGCCAAGCCGCTGCCGGAAAAGGTGACCGCGACCTACAAGGTCAGTTTCAGCGTGTTGGGTGACATCGGCACCTTCCGCTTCAACTCGACCGTCAACGGCGAGGCCTACGCGCTTGCCGCGGAAGCCAAGATCGACACCGCGGTGTTCGACTATTTCGGCGCCATGACGAGCATGGGCTCGGTCATATCGTCGGTCGCGAAGCCGGGCGGCTATCAGTTCCGCTACAAGCAGAAGGCGATCTTAGGCAAGAAGAAGAAGCGCGCGCTCGAGATGGCGTTCGATAACACGGGCGTCAGCGACGTCACCTTCGTGCCGCCCGACCCGCCGTCCAGGAAGGCGATCCCCGTCACCAAGGAGCAGCTCCGGCACGTGCTCGATCCGCTGAGCGCGGTGATGGCGCTGTCGCTCGGCAACATCGCCAGGCCGTGCGAGCAGACGCTGCCCATCTTCGACGGCAAGCAGCGCTTCGATGTCGTGTTCTCGCCGACGGGAGGCGCAAAGCGCGCCGGCGCCGACCATCTTTGCCACGTGCGCCTCGTTGCCATCTCGGGCCACAAGCCCGGTGAAGGCTCCGCCTCGGTGATCAATGGCGACATCGAGGTGGTGCTGCGTCCCGTTCCCAAGGCGAACATTCTCATTCCATATCGTGTTACAGTGCCCACCATTATCGGCTCGGCCATGCTGGTGTCCGAAAAGGTAGAGATTACGATGCCCGATCAGAAGCGGATCGCCTTCAGGCGCTAGAGGCCGAAACCGCGCCAGGCTGAGGGCCCAACAAAGTCACCCAACAAGAAACTTGAGACAGCGGCAGCAACCGCCTGGGGGAAGGCGATGGTTGGAGGCGATCGCGGTGCGCCCGCCCCCATCCGAAGGCGTCGAAAGCAAGGAAGCCCTTGATCTTGGACGGGGCGTCTGCAATGCCAAGGCGCAGTTGAGATCTGGAGGCCTAAACTTAAATGGCCAGCGACCTCGAAGTCCGCATTCGCCACGTGACGGCGGTGCTCGGACCGACCAATACCGGCAAGACCCACCTCGCCATCGAGCGCATGATCGGGCACGACAGCGGCATGATTGGCCTGCCGCTGCGTCTGCTTGCGCGCGAGGTGTACGACAAGGTCGTCGCCCGCGTCGGCGCCGACGCGGTGGCGCTGATCACGGGCGAGGAGAAGATCAAGCCGGAGCGCGCCCGCTATTGGGTGTGCACGGTGGAAGCGATGCCGCGCGACGTGGATGTGGATTTCCTCGCCATCGACGAGGTGCAGCTCGCCAACGACCCCGAGCGCGGGCACGTGTTCACCGACCGGCTGCTGCACGCGCGCGGGCGCTCCGAGACGCTGCTGCTCGGGGCCCACACCATGCGCGAGGTGATCGGCGACCTGGTGCCCGGCGCCAACTTCATCTCGCGCCCGCGCCTGTCGAAGCTGACCTATGGCGGCCAGAAGAAGATCACGCGCCTGCCGCAGCGCTCCGCCGTGGTCGCGTTCTCGGCCGCCGAGGTCTACTCGATCGCCGAGCTTCTGCGCCGCCAGCGCGGCGGCGCGGCCGTGGTGCTGGGCGCGCTGTCGCCGCGCACGCGCAACGCGCAGGTCGCGCTCTATCAGTCGGGCGACGTCGACTTCCTGGTGGCGACCGATGCCATCGGCATGGGGCTCAACCTCGACGTCGATCACGTCGCCTTCTCGGCGGCGCGCAAGTTCGACGGCCAGAACTTCCGCAACCTGACCCCCGCCGAGCTGAGCCAGATCGCCGGCCGCGCCGGCCGCCACATGAACGACGGCACGTTCGGGGTCACCGGCTCCGCCGATCCGTTCGATTCCGACACGATCGAAAGGCTCGAGACGCACAACTTCGAGCCCGTGCGCGTTTTGCAGTGGCGCAACCGCAGCCTCGACTTCTCGACGCTGGAAGGTCTCAAGAACTCGCTGCGCGACACTCCCAACATGCAGCGGCTCACCCGCGCGCGCGCCGCCGACGATGTCGTGGTGCTGGAGACCGTGAGCGAGGACCAGGAGGTCAAGAGCTTCGCCTGTGCTCCCGCCGCCGTCGCCAAGCTGTGGGAGGTGTGCCAGGTGCCCGACTACCGCAAGATCTCCGGGCAGAGCCATGCCGAGCTGGTGGCCAGCATCTACAAGTTTCTGCTGGGGCCGGAGGAGCGCATCCCCGAGGACTGGTTCTCCAAGCAGGTGGCATTCGCCGACCGCACCGACGGCGACATCGACACCCTCGCCAACCGCATCGCGCATATCCGCACCTGGACGTTCGTGTCCAACCGCGCCGACTGGCTCAAGGATCCCGAGCACTGGCAGGGGCGCACGCGCGAGATCGAGGACAAGCTGTCGGACGCGCTGCACGAGTGCCTGACGCAGCGCTTCGTCGATCAGCGCACCAGCGCACTGATGAAGGGCATGCGCGACAAGGACGAGCTCACCGCGGAGATCGCCGAGGACGGCGCGATCCAGGTCGAGAACCATTTCGTGGGGCGGCTCAAGGGCTTCCACTTTTCGCCCGATACGGGCGGCGAGGGCATCCACGGCAAGGCGGCGCGCAACGCCGCCGCGCAGGTGCTGGCGCGGGAACTGTCGATGCGCGCCCGTCGCGTCGCCGCGGCGCAGGTCGACGCGTTTCGGCTGACGCGCTCCGGCGCCATCGTGTGGAAGGACGAGGAGATCGCCCAGCTCGGCGCCACCGACGATCCGCTCAAACCCTCCGTCACCATTCTTGCCGACGAGCATCTGTCGGCGCCCGACCGCGACAAGGTGCAGGCGCGGCTCGAGGCCTGGGTCACGCAGACGATCGCAGAGAAGCTGAAGCCGCTGGTGGATGTGGCCAAGGCCGAGGACGTGGCCGGCCTGGCGCGCGGCATCGCCTTCCGTCTCAAGGAGAACTTCGGCATCCTGAAGCGCGAGACGGTGGCCGGCGAGATCAAGGCGCTCGATCAGCCCGCCCGCGCGCAGCTGCGCAAGTACGGCGTGCGTTTCGGCGCCTTCAATATCTATTTCCCACTGCTTCTGAAGCCGGCCGCCGCCGAGCTCGGCTTGACGCTGTGGTCGCTGAAGCAGGCCGGTGCCAACGGACTTTCGCTTGAGGCGATGCCCGAGCCGCCGCGCGCCGGTTTGACCTCGTTTGCGCCCGATGCGGCCGTGCCGGAGGTCTTCTATCGCGCCTACGGCTATCACGTGTGCGGGCCGCGCGCGGTGCGCATCGACATCCTGGAGCGCCTCGCCGACGTCATCAGGCCCCTGCTTGCCTGGCGAGCGAGCGCCGAGAACCCGACGCTGCCGCCGAAGGGGGCGACCGGAGACGGGGCGTTCACGGCCACTCCCGATATGATGTCGCTGCTCGGCTGCTCCCCGGAAGAGCTGAGCGGCGTTCTCAAGGCGCTCGGTTTCCGCCTGGAGCGGCGACCGATCAATACCGAGCCTGCAGCGGCGGCCGCGGCCGAGACCGTTGCGGCGACGCCGGCTGAGACCGAACCCGGCGGCGAGCCGGCGGCCGCAGCGCCGGCAGAGCCTGCGAAGGCCGTCGACGACGCGGCACCGGCTGAGCCCGCCGCAGCAGAGGTGGCCGCGGAGCCCGCGACCGCGGAGGTGGCGCCCGCTGCCGTTGCGACGGATGGCGATGCGGCGGTCAAAGAGCCGGCGTTCGAGGAAATCTGGCGTCCGCGTCGTCACGTACGCGGCGAGCACCGCAAGGAGGGCGCGGCACGTGGGCGGCGCCGGTCCGAGGCCGGTCAGCGCGACGCCCGACCGCAAGCGGAGAAAGCAGCAGCTCCGCCGGCCGGCGCCAACGGCCACGGCGAGCCTGCCGCGCCGCGCGATGGTGGCGGCAAGCCTAAAGGCGATCGCGAGCGTGATCGCGGCCGCAATCAGGGACAAGGGGGCCGAGCATGCGCGCGAACGTCATCCGCGCCACGGCAAGGGTTTCGACAAGCGCCGGCAGGAAGATCGCCGCAAGCCCGAGATCCACTCGGCGGCGCCGCCGCGCCGGGTGGCGATCGAGGCAGATTCTCCGTTTGCGGCGCTGGGCGCCTTGCGCGACGCCATGGCAAAGCGGGGCAAGGAGAGCAGCTCCACATGAGTGGTGGCGAGGCAAAGCCGGACGATGCCCCCACCACCCAACGGATCGACAAGTGGCTTTGGTTCGCGCGGCTCGTGAAAACGCGCACCTTGGCGGCCGACCTCGTCACCGCCGGCAAGGTTCGGCTCAACCGCGCGCGGATCGACAAGCCGAGCCAGACGGTGCGGCTCGACGACGTGCTGACCGTGACCCTCAGCCGGCGGGTCCGGCTCTTCAAGGTGGTGGGCCTGGGCGAGCGGCGCGGGCCATCTGCCACGGCCCGCTTGCTGTATGAGGAATTGACAGCCGCAGCCGATCCGCTCAAACCTGCGCAATCGTCATTGCAACTCCCCAGCTGGCAGGAGAGTGGGGTTGGCCCTGGCCGGCGCATGCCGGGCAGCGGGCGCCCGACCAAGAAAGAGCGTCGCGACATCGACCGGCTGGGCGGCAAGGCCCGCTAGGGCAGATCATCGGCGCTTGCGCGGCCCGGCTCCGGCAGCGGGGCCCAAGTGGAAGCAATCCGGACTTGAGCGAATGACCTACATCGTCAACGAAAAATGCATAAAGTGCAAATACACCGATTGCGTCGAGGTCTGCCCGGTCGATTGCTTCTATGAGGGCGAGAACATGCTCGTCATCCACCCCGACGAGTGCATCGACTGCGGGGTCTGCGAGCCCGAGTGCCCGGTCGAGGCCATCAAGCCCGATACCGAGCCTGGGTTGGAGAAGTGGCTGGAGCTCAACCGGAAGTATTCCGAAAGCTGGCCCAACCTGACCTCCAAGAAGGAAGCCCTCCCGGAAGCCGACGCGTACAAGGACACGCCGGACAAATTCGAGAAGTTTTTCTCCCCCGAGCCGGGCGAGGGCGATTAACGGATCTGCGGCCGCCCGCCGGGCCCGATTGCGGCAAAATGCGCATTTCCCTTTGAGAATGCTTAGGATTCAGGGCCGCCTGTTAAGCGGCTTCACATCCTGTCCAGCGCTCGGCCTTCATTTTCGATGAAGTTTGTGTTACGGTGCTCACAGTTGAAGGCGAGTACTGAATACAAGGCCGGAACAGGAGCGAACAAAAAGCGTATACGCTTTGCCCCGAATTGAGCATTGATCGGGCCGCCAGCGGGCCGAGAAAGAGCGGTTTTGGTCTACCCCTAAGCACTCACCCGGATCTGGCCCAGCACCCGACATGTAAGGGGCCACGGCAAAGGATCCGGCGAAGGTTACCCGGAGCGGCGGTCCAGGTACCGACGCGCTGGGTGCGTGTGCGAACGCCCTGACTGAAGACCTATAGTTGTACCCTGACGGAGAAAGTGAGACGACCCCTATGGCTCAGAAGAAAAAGGCGCAGACTGTCTCCCGTTCGGCCAACTCCGTCGGCAAGAAGGCCGCCCACAAGACGACCGCTGCCAAGAAGGCGGGTCGCTCAGATATGAAATCCAAGCTCGTTGCCCGCAAGGGTGCTGCGAAATCCGCAGCGCCCGCAAAGGGCAAGAAGCCTGTCGCCAAAACAGCAGGAACCGCTGCCCCCGTCAAGTCGGCCGGCAAGGCGCCGCGCGCCCCTGTGGCCGCGAAGTCGCCGCCCGCTCGTGCAAAGGCGGCCCCGGCGCCTGCGAAGGGCGTGATCGCCAAGGGCGTCGTCGCCAAGCTGGCGGCACAGCGGAGCGCCGGCGCGGTGCGCGCCGTAGCGGCTTCCGTCAAGCCGTCGGGTCAGAAGATCACCGCGCCTGTAGCGCCGGGAACGCCGAAGTCGGTTGCCGAGAAGGCAGCCGCTGCGCGCCACATGGCGAGCGCGCAGAAGAAGCCGGTCAGCCAGCGTCACGGCTTCAAGGCAAACGAGTTCATCGTCTACCCCGCGCACGGAGTCGGCAAGATCGTCGGTATCGAGGAGCAGGAGATCGCCGGCATGGCGCTCGAGCTCTTCGTGATCAACTTCGAAAAGGAAAAGCTGACGCTGCGCGTGCCGACCGGCAAGCTCGCGAGCGTGGGCATGCGCAAGCTTTCCGAGGAGCCCGTCGTCAAGAAGGCGATGGAGACTTTGAAGGGCCGCGCGCGCGTGAAGCGGACCATGTGGAGCCGCCGCGCTCAGGAGTACGTCGCCAAGATCAACTCCGGCGATCTCGTGTCCATCGCCGAGGTGGTGCGCGATCTGTATCGCTCCGAGGCGCAGCCCGAGCAGTCCTACTCCGAGCGTCAGCTCTACGAGGATGCGCTCGATCGCATGGCGCGTGAGATCGCGGCCGTCGAGAAGCTCGACGAGCGCGGTGCCGTGCAGCGCATCACCGAGGTGCTCTCCAAGAGCGCGCGCGGACGCCGGATGGCGGCCGAAGCCGAGGCCGAAGCGGAAGCCGAGGGCGGCGACGGCGAGACCAAGGCGGCCTGATACGTTTCAGGCTCGCACGCTCCTTAAAGATCGACGGCGCCCGGCTTTTTTGCCGGGCGTTTTCTTTTTTGCACCGGCGCGCGCCGCTCGCTGCTGAGCGTGGGGTCGTCCGGCTGCAGCGACCGCGGCGGCGTGCGCCCCTCGACGATGGCGATCTGGCTCGGATCCTCCACCTCGATGAAAGGCCCGTTGCGATACTCGATCCAGCCGCGCACCTCGACGCGCTTGCCTTTTAGCGCCGCGAGGGTTCGTTCCAGGTCCGGGTTTTTCCTGAGCAGCTTGGAGGAGATGCCGGCGGTGAAATCCTTGCGCCAGTCGGGGCCGAAGTTGAGATAGGTGCGAGACTTGGTGATGGCGACGTCCACGACGCGGCCCGCCACGACTTGGTAGGTGTTGCGCTGACGCAGGAGCGCGCGCGTGCGAAATGCGCGCTGAGTCGCATAGGCGGCGTTCGCCCAGAGTCCGGCTTTGACCGCGCGGGCGACCTGCTCGTACGCAAGCAGCTCGGTGATGCAGTGAAAACTTCCCGGCAGCCCGTAAGCCCGGGCATGACCCTTTCGCAATAGCTCGCCTTGCACCCAGAGGCGTTCTCCGTCCCGGTCGAGGAAAAGGTGCGCGAGCAGGCGCCCGTAGCGGTCGGGTTGAGCGTCGGCATAGGCGATCTCCACCGAGCGGCCGAGCACGAGCGCGCGCAGGGCGGCCTCGGCCTGCTGCTCGGGCGGCCAGGCGGGCGCATCGGGGCGCATATCCGGCGAGCGCGGCGCCAAGGCCCCGATGAGGCGTACCTCGCGGTCGTCGTCGAGCCGCACCGTCTCGGCATCGATGACGCGCACCACCGCGCGCGTCTCGCCGGCTTGCAGCGTGCAGGGCTGCGCGCGCGGCTCCTGCGCCGCCGCCGGTAACGTCAGGATGGATGGCGCCAGGACCAGTGCGAGAGCGGCAGGCCGCACGTAGCGTTCGCTCGCAGAGGCCGGCGGTGCACACGGGGCGTATCCTCACGCAATACTGGGATCGACGCGCGCTGAGTATAGGCGACGCAGGCGGAAAAATCCCGGCGGGCCAATTGCCGGTCCTTCTAAAAGAGCCAGTGGGAGTCGAGCCCGAGCCAGAGGTCGGCTGCCGCCAGTCCAGAGCCGGGAAGGTCGTGGGCGGCAATGTCGGGAGGCAGCGCGTCGTCCGCGTATGCGCCGGGGTCGGGCGTGCTGTCGCCGTCGACCGTCCGTCCGTGGGTCATCGACCACGGGTGCCGCGGCGGCACGTGCGTGCAGCGCGGCGGCGTCCCACGCCGGGGCGTCGTCGAAGACGATGCGCTCGATGCCGGTGGCCGGGCCCTTGAGAAAGTCTTTGATCAAGATGCGGCCGCCGTCTTCGAGCGACAGCACGAGATCATCGGGCGCGTTCGACGGCCGATAGAGCGACACGTCGGCCGGCGCGATGCCGCCGCCGAGGATCAGCGCGTCGATGTCGGCTGCCGCGCCATTCTCGACGATCACGTCGCGCCCGTCGCCGGGCAGATAGACATAGCCGTCGCTGCCGCGGCCACCGAGAGCCGTGTCGTCGCCGCGGCCGCCGTAAAGCGTGTCGTCGCCGGCGCTCCCGGTGAGGACGTTGCTCGCATCGTTGCCGACGAGGCGGCTCGTAGGCGGCAAGCGCTCAATGAGGCGGCCGCTCCGGGTGGGCGGCACGTCCGTGCCGGTCCCCGGGGCAGCGCTCGTCTGCGCGCCATGGAGAATGACGCCGTCCTCGACGAGATCGACGCCGCGGCCCAAGACGATACGATCGGTGGTCGTCGTTCCATTGGATGCGCTCGATGGAATAGAGATGATCGTGCCCGGAGCTGGAAACGGCCACGTAGTTGGGCGATTTGTGCGGCACCCAATAGCGGTTGGTGGTGATGGTGACGGTACCGGCGCCCGAGTAGTCCATGACGTCGATACCGTCGGCTGCGTAGCTGACGTTGGGCTGGCCGCCGTGGATGATATTGAAGCCCGCCGACCAGTGGAACAGGTCGTCGCCCTTGCCGCCGTAGAGCTTCTCGATGACCAGCGGGGCGGATCCGCCGAGGAGCTCGTCGCGGCCCGAGCCGCCGAGCAGCGTGGTGAAGCCACACTCGATGCGCATGGCGTCGTCGCCGCTGGTGCCGAGCCGCGTCGCCATCCCCGGCGACAGGTGCACGCCGTAGGGCAGCTGCCGCGAGGGGTCGAGACCCGAATAGAAGATCAGCGAGGCGATGGCCGAGGAGGAGTTGACGGTGGGCGTGGGCGAGCCCGGCAGCCCGTAGGCGATGTAGGGGAAATCCTGCATCTCGATGTCGCGCGCATAGGAGGCCATGACCTCCCAGGAGCGAAACTCGTCGCCGCCGTAGGGGAGTGCGCGGCTGCCGCGATACTCGGGCGTGCCGATCTTGGCGAGCAGCACATCGCGCGCGGCGAGGTTGGCGACGGCGAGCGTGGTGCGGCCGTCGGCGCCCTCGATGCCGAGAAAGGCCCCCTCGGGGCCGGCCTCGCGCACGCCCTCCATGACGAACCAGGCGTCCTGGCCGTTGGCGGTGTCGGCGTCGCTTGGCTGGAACACGAGCTGCAGGTGATCGAAGCCCAAAAGGCCGAGGCCGAACGCCCGCACGGGCACCCATTCGATGCGAATGCGCGGCATGCCCTGGGCCCCCCGGCCCTTGTCCCGTGCGATGATCTCCGCCCGGCAGGATATATCAATGCGGGTATAGATAGCAATATGCTACTTTAGATTGCAACACGAAGGCTGCGGGCTGAGGTGCCTCGCGGCCGCATGGCGACGCCTGGGAAATGCGCGCGTGATTTTCTGCGCGCGTCGAGCGGCGTGGAACAACGGGGCGCGCGCGGGCCGGATCGATTGACAAGGCTTCTCGCGTGACCGAGACAACGGGTGCAGCGGTCAGGCGCGCCAAGCGCGCGCGGAGAGGCCCCGTAGCTCAGTTGGATAGAGCATCAGATTCCTAATCTGAGGGTCACAGGTTCAAATCCTGTCGGGGTCACCAATAAGATCGTTTTGAGGGCGCCCTGGCCGTGCTCGTTGCATGTCTGGTGACGGCGCAAGCCTACTTCTGGCCATTCAATCTGCTTGTTCCTTAGCATTCGGCGTGCAGGTGCCCAAAAGTCCATGTTCGAAGACGCCAGCACAGTCGAAGACAGGCCAGTGCGACCGCGGGTCGGATTGTTCGTTACCTGTCTCGTCGATCTCTTTCGTCCCAATATCGGGTTTGCCGCCGTCAAGCTGCTCGAGGATGCCGGCTGCCGCGTCGAGGTCCCTGCGCAGCAGGTGTGCTGCGGGCAACCCGCCTACAACAGCGGCGACGTGGCCCCTGCCCGCCACATCGCCCGGCAGGTGATCGAGGCATTCGCCGGTTTCGACTACGTCGTGGGTCCGTCGGGATCGTGCATGGCGACGATCCGCAAGGACTACCCCGCCATGTTCGAGGACGACGCCGCTTGGCGCGCGCGCGCGAGTGAGCTTGCCGAGCGCAGCTATGAGCTTATGTCCTTCCTGACGGACGTGCTGAGGGTATCGCTGACGGACGTCACCTATCGGGGCAAGGTGACCTATCACGACAGCTGCTCGGGATTGCGCCGCCTCGGCATCAAGGGGCAGCCGCGCCAACTGCTGGCACAGGTTGAGGGGCTCGAGCTGTGCGAGCTGCAGGACGGCGAGACGTGCTGTGGTTTCGGGGGGACCTTCTGCGTCAAGTACCCTGAGATCTCCGTCAAGATGGTGTCCGACAAGATCGCCAATGTGGAGAAGAGCGGCGCCGACACGCTCCTCGGCGGCGATCTTGGATGCCTTCTCAATATGGCAGGACGACTACGCCGCCTCGGCAAGACGACCCACGTCTATCATGTCGCCGAGGTCGCAGCCGGCATGGTCGAGTGCCCGGGCATTGGCGAGGCGGAGGAGAAGGGCTGATGCGCGGCGAGAGGTCGAGCTTTCATGCGCGGGCTGTCGATGCCCTTGCCGATGCGAACTTTCAGCACTCCATTTCCAGTCTCAAAGGCGGCTTCGTCGCGGCGAGAGCCCGCGCCGTTGCGGCCCTGCCCAACTTCGAGGGCATGCGCGAGGCGGGTCGCGCCATCAAGGATCACACGCTCGCAAACCTAGATTTCTATCTCGAGCGCTACGAGGCGGAGGTCACGAGGCAGGGTGGCCACGTGCATTGGGCCGAGGACGCCACCGAGGCATGCCGCATCGTGCGTGAGATCTGCGCGCGCGCCGGCGCCAAGACTGTCACCAAAGGCAAGTCGATGGTGTCGGAGGAGATCGGCCTCAATGCAGCGCTCGAGGCCGATGGGCTGGAGGTCATTGAGACGGACGCGGGCGAGTACATCGTGCAGCTCGCCAAGGAAGAGCCCAGCCATATCGTAATGCCGACCATTCACAAAACCATGGATGAGATCGCCGATCTCTTTCAGGAGCACCATCGCGCCAAGGGGTTTCCCGAGCGCACCTGCGATGCCGTTGATCTCATCGGCCAGGTGCGCTCGGTCCTGCGCGGCAAATATTTCGCCGCCGATGTCGGCATCACCGGCGCAAACTTCCTCGTCGCCGAAACGGGGTCCAATGTCATCGTCACCAACGAGGGAAATGGCGATCTGACCTCGACGCTGGCGCGCGTGCACATCGTGACTGCCGGCATCGAAAAAGTGGTGCCCACGCTCAATGACACCGCGGTGCTCCTGCGCCTGCTGGCGCGAAGCGCACTGGGTATGGAGATAACGAGCTACACGACCTTCTCGAGCGGGCCGCGCCGGCCCGGCGATCTCGACGGTCCGGAAGAGTACCACGTCATCCTGGTCGACAATGGCCGCACCAACATGCTCGCCGGCCCCTATCGGCCAATGCTGCGCTGCATCCGCTGCGGCGCCTGCCTGAACCACTGCCCCGTCTATCTCTCGGTCGGTGGCCACGCCTATAACTCGGTTTATCCCGGGCCGATGGGCTCTGTCCTTACGCCCATGATCGCGGGGCACGAAAAGGCCGAGGAGCTTCCCCATGCCTGCACGCTCAATGGCCGCTGCCAGCAGGTGTGCCCGGTCGACATCCCGCTCCCTGACATGTTGCGGCGTTTGCGCCACGACCAGTGGGAGGCCGGCTTCATCAGCGCCAAAGTGCGCTGGGGGATCGGCGTGTGGGCCTGGCTTGCGACGCGTCCGGCGCTCTATCATGCCCTAACGCGTTTCGGCATGGCGGTTATGGGGTTGGTCGGCCGCTCTCGAGGCCGTTTCAGCTACCTGCCGCTCGCCGGCGGATGGACCTCGGGACGCGATTTGCCCGCGCCCCAAGGGACAACATTTCATGCGGCGTGGGCCAGAAGAAAGCGGCAGCAGTGAGCATCAAGGCACGTGAGGGCATCCTGGCGCGAATCCGAAACGCATTGGGAGAGCAAGGCCGCACCCAGGGGACTGAACTCGAACGGCGCATGAAGGTGCCTCCGGAAGGCCCGTTTCCGCCGCTGGAGCCAGATATCATGGCGCAGTTTCTCGCCAAGGCGGGAGCAAATCTCTTCACCGTGGAGCGTATCGCATCGCTGCAGATGCTGGTGCCGACCGTCCAGAGGCTGATGTCCGAATCCGGCGTCGCTGCCGACATCAGCGTCGCTCCGGCGCTCGCCTACTTGGGATGGCCAACCGAATTGAAAATAAACTTCGGCGTGGGGCGGATGACCGAGCCGTTGAGCGTGACATTGGCCGTCGCCGGCATTGCTGAAACGGGAAGCGTTGTGCTTCGATCAGACAGCGACAACCCGACCACGTTGAACTTTCTCCCTGATACTCACGTGATCGCCCTGCGTACATCCGATATCGTCGGCCACCCAGAAGACGTTTGGGCCCGTATGCGCGCTGCGGGCGGGGACTGGCCGCGCACGGTCAACGTAATTTCGGGACCCTCGCGCACGGCTGATGTCGGTGGTGTCGTCGTGCGGCCAGCGCACGGGCCAATGAATGTGCATCTTGTGCTCGTCGACGCTTGAAATGCTGGCGGCGCGCGCGGCCGCACGGCCAAGTCGCTCGTCCGTCAGTGGGGCCGCGACCCGACGAGGCCCCTGCCGGCCGGCGCCGGCTCTTCCCTGGCGTTGGCAGGCGTCGCGAAGCGCTGCCCCAGCTCCTCGAACGTCGCGTCGAGGTTGGCAAGCGGCAGCAGAATCGAGCGCGCAGTGGCATAGTCGAGATATTGCGCGGGATCGCGCATGCCCCATTGCGCCAGGTCGATGCGCAGCAACGCGGTCGAGATCGGCGCCGATCAAACGGACGTAGCGCTGCATGGCGGCGGCACGATACGAGCCGCCACCGGCGCGCCTCTTTCCGGCAGCGCCAGGGGGGCGCGCAACGCAACGCGGCCGGCGCGGGCTTCGCTTACCGATTGCGCAAAACGCGCAAGTAGGCCCTGGACGGCGCGGACGGCACTCGTGGGGGAGGCGTCGACGACGGCAAGTAGCTTGGCGCAATCGCGCTCCCACTCTTTGAGGATCGCCGATGGCGTTGGTGCTCAAGGGGCCAGGCATCAAGCGGTGGAACGTCAGGCGCGCGAGATGACGAATGATCCTCTCCGCCTTGCGGGCGCGGCGGGCGCTGATCTCGGCGGTCCAAGCGGCGATGCGGTCCAAAAGGAGGTCCACGCTCTGGTCCGGCGGTGGCGCCTCGAGATAGGGAAGCATGCCGGGCCGCGGGCCGGTCGCCGTCACCAGAATGGCGTCGCGGAACATGCCCGCCGCGGCGCTGCGCAGGCGCTGCGCGATCTTGTCGATGTCGCCGGGGTTCGCAAGGGCATCCTTGTGGGTTGCCGCGAGCAGCGCGTTGCGCCGGCAGCGCTGCGGCAGCTGCGACCAGTGCGCGCGCTCGCTCTCGGTCCAGGCGCGCGTCGCCACCGTGCACCATATGAAGATCTGCGCGTCGGGCTGGCCGGGACCGGGCGCATATCCGCCGGGTGTATCCAATATCTCGAAGGCGAGAAGGCGTTCGCTTGGCAGTCCGATCTCTATGCGCTTGAGCTGCAGACCGCTCGGCAAATCATCGAGGCTTTCGTCGGTAAGCCGGCGGTGCCCCTGCTGCGTAACCGCGTCGAGGCACACGTCGTCGGCGTATTTGATGAGAACCGGCACGTGCGTGTTCATGACGACGCTCGGCGGCAGCACCCCGGCGCCCAGCAGCACGTCGGCAACCGAGGTCTTGCCGGAGTTGACCTCGCCCATGATGGCAATGCGCGGCGGCTGGGCTAGCACCTTTTCCAGGCGCGCGAGGCCTGCGGTGCAGATCTTCACGGCCGGCTCGGCGAGCCTCAACTGGGCGAGACGAAGCCGGGCGTCCTGCGCGAGCCGCAGAAGCTCGTGCGCCGACAGGCTCATTGCGCCGTCCCCGACGGAGCCTGCTGGTCGGCTCCAAGCTCGCTGCATATGGCGTCAAGCCGGCGATGCAAGCCCTGACATTGCTGCAGCTTCTCGCGCAGCTGCTTGATCTCCTCCTCGTGATTTGGATCGGTGCCCGGCGTTGCGGGACCGCCGGCGGCTTGCTCGACCGCGCCGCGGTGGGTCGCCATCTGTTCGCGGCGGCGGCGCACCGCCTGCACGATGTTGACGCAAAGCCCAAACGACCACTTGGTCGTGGTTGCGGCGTAGCCGTTCAGCGCCGAGTTCGCCGTCTGCACCAGCTCGTCGACGACGGCTTGGAACTCGGATTTGATGAGCGTCTCGATTTCGTCACCATACGTGATCGGCAACTCGCGCTTGTTCCAGAAACCGGACCACCAGGATTTGTCGAGATCGAGGGCGACGAGCCGGCTCAGTGCGGTGACATTGGGTGGCGGGATGGCGAGCGCTCCGCGGTCGGGCTCGCCGGGGCGGCCCATCTCCGGCGCCACCATGCCCATCAGCCGGTGCAGCTCCGGGGCGACCCGCGACTGAAACGCGAGAACGCGCGCCGCGGCCAGCTCGAAACTTTTGACGAAGATATCAGCCAGAGCGCGACGCAGCTCGGCGCCCTCGTGCGTCCACACGCGCGGCACCTTTCCCCGTTGCAGCGTCTCGATGAGAACCTGCCGCTCCGCGGCGGCATGATGATCGACCGCCGCGCGCAGCCGGCTGCGCAGCGCACTCATCTCCTCGTCGATCATGCGCAGAAGCTGATGCTCGATGGTCTTGGCCGAGCGCTCCACGTTCGCAGCGACCTCGTTGAGGAGCTTGGCGCTCTTTGCGATCTCGCCGAGCTCGCTCTGGTGCCGCTTCGATGCTGTGCGGGATTCCTCGATGCTCTCGATCTCGCAGCGCAGGGAGCTGGAGCTGGCCTGCGCCATCTCTCTGAAGCAGCGTGCGATTTGCAGCTGACTGTTCGCGGCCTGGCATGAGGTCATGCGGTCGGCGACGGCGTGGTATACGGCGGGCATACCGGACGCGGCGAGCATGGCCTTGCAAAGCCGCTGCCGGCGCCCTGCATCGTCGAGTGCACTCGGCGAGCGGTCCTCGGGCGGCACCAGCTTCAGCTCCGTCAAGTAGTCGAAGGAGCGGCGCTCGACAATGTGGGCGAAGCTCTCCTTGTCCGGATTGATCGCGAAGTTGGCCCACGCCGCGCTGCCGGCGATGACCGGTATCGACGCACCCGGAAACTCGGCCTGGAGCTTTTTCTCCACGTAGACGAGGACCTCCGCCAGGTCGTAGCTGACGTCGGAGAAGTCATCGATCCTGTTCACGAAGGCGACGATGCGGTCCTTGTTCAGCCCGTGCATCAGCCGCATGAGCGTCAGATCGGAATCCGACAGCGGCTGGCGGGCGCTGAGCACGACGATGAACAGGTCCGCCGAGTTGAGGCTGCGCCGCGTAATCTCGTCGCGAATGAGAAACGGGTCGTTGGTGCCGGGCGTGTCGGTGACAATCACGGGAAATGCAAACGGGCCGCTATCGAGATAGAGGTCGGCTCGCTTGGTGATGTCGGCATATTTTCCGAACTCGGGCGGGCGGCCATCGGCGGAAAACTCGCCCGAGCAGACGTAGTGGAGCAGCAAGTTGCGGTCGACGTCCTCGAAATAATGGATCCCGCCCAGCAGCGTCTCGTATTCGGTTCCAAGGCGCGCTCCGGCGCGGGCCTTGAGGGCATCGACATGGCGGCTCAGCAATGCCGCATCGAATCCGGGAACAAGCCGTTCGGTCAGATCACGGATAGGACCGCCGCCCTGCGCCAGATCGTGCCACTCGTCCTCGGAAAAGAAGTGAAAGGCGGCGGCGTAGTTACCGGGGGCCTCGCGGGCGAAATGCAAATTCGTGATAGCTGTCGTCCACGGGGTGACGTCGGTCGGCAGCAGGAAAGGCTGGCGAACCATGGCATTGATGAAGGAGCTCTTGCCCGACTTGATCTGGCCCACCACGACGACGCGGAAGGCATGCGAGGTGAGGCTGCTGATCGCCTCGCGGATCAAGGTCTGACCGGCGGGCTCGACGAGCCCGGCAAGCGTCTGGCCGCATTGGCGCAGATCGTAGCCCGATTTTTCCAACTGCGTGCCGATGCCGTTCTGAGGCGCGGGACTTGCCTTTTTGGGCTCCGCGCCAGGGGCAGCGCCGTTGGGCGAATAGGCTTCGATTGTCTGATAGTCCCCCATTACGCGACTTTCGAACTCGTGCTCAATAAACTCATATTCGGAACGAAGAAAGGCCCGCCGGCGACGGCGCAGAGCCTCGAACTCTGCAGTCGCTCACTTTCGAGCAAGTTCCGACAGGCGGTCGTTGGCTTCGACGACACCCAGGTCCTTGGCCCGCTCGTACCAAGCGCGTGCCAGGGTCGGGTCGGCCTGTACGCCGAGGTTGCCGAATTGGGCCACCCGCGCCGGGTCATACATGGCGCCGAGTGTTAGCGCGGCCACGCCCGATCCGAGTTTTGCGGCTTGCTCCAGGAGCTCGCGGGATTCCGACAACCGACCGTTGCGAATGTAAAGGTCGGCGCGCTGCAGAAGCGACTGAGTATCGGCGGGGGGCTCGGGATCGCTGGGAGCGATGGGAACTGCAAACTCCATGACGGCGGGTGACCGGGTGAGCGGTTTTTCGTCTCGGTCGACAGGTGCAACGAAATTCAGCCGCTGCTGCTCTGCGCTCTTGCCGGCTGAGCCGCCATCTTTGCCCTGCATCCAGAGAAGTAAGCCGACCACCACCATGGACGACACAACGGCGGCCGTGGTCGCTCCGATGACGACCGAAGCGGTTCCCGATGACCGCGGACTGTCGGATTGCTCCATAAAATCAATCGCTTGCGGCTCATCCTTGGCGGAGCGCTGAGGTCTGCGAGGATTCAATCGTAGGCGCACCGCGCAGGGCGCCAACGTATCCCGGGCCCTGTTGAGCTGCGTCCGAGCTGCCCTTTTGCGAAGGCTCCGGGCTCTTGTCCACCTCCATATACTCGAGGCGTCGCAACAGCCTGTGCAGCTCGTCTAACTCGGGTTCGTCACGGCGCCCCATACCGTTCGTTCCATTCGCTTGTCGCGGACATGTCGCGACGCATCGCGCGAGACTTGAATCGGGATCGGGTCCACTGCGTTCGCCCCCACGCGACGACTAGCGCGTTCGCAGCGCAACATTGGTATTCTTAATTTGTGGCTGCCTCAAGATGACAGGGCTGATCTTATGTAGGGCAGCGTGCTCATTTCATGAGCAAAAACCGATGCTCCGTGTCGCGCTCTTCGTCGCGCGATATTTGCCAGCGCGTCAAACTTTTGCGCCGGGTGAAGCGGCATGCAAGGTGCAAGGGTGTGTGCGGGGACGAGGAAGCGGGGACTTCTGTCGAAACCGGGGGAACTGAAAATATGACGATGCCAATCGGCAGATATCCGCGGGCCGTGCCGGCCGCGGTCGTTGCGCTTGCGCTCATGTCAGGTCCGGCGCTGGCCGCGCCGGACAAGGGGGACTCGGCATTCCTGATGCTTTCGAGCGTCCTTGTGCTGCTGATGACCATCCCGGGGCTGGCCCTGTTCTATTGCGGGCTGGTGCGCACCAAGAACGCGCTGTCGATGCTGATGCAGGTGTTCACCATCGTCTGCCTCGTGTGCATCATCTGGATGCTCTACGGCTACAGCATGACGTTCACGAACGGCGGCGATTACAACGATTGGGTTGGCGGCTTCTCTAAGGTGTTTCTGCGCGGCATCACCCCGGCATCCGAGGCAGGTACGTTCTCCGTCGGAGTGCACGTGCCGGAGTTTGCTTACGTCTGGTTCCAAATGACCTTTGCCGCGATTACGCCCGCCCTGATCGTGGGTGCGTTCGCGGAGCGCATGAAGTTTTCCGCGCTCATCATGTTCATGATCCTGTGGGTGACGTTCGTCTACTTTCCGATCGCGCACATGGTCTGGTACTGGGCCGGCCCCGACGCGGTGGCGGATGCGGCGCGCGCCGTTGCCGAGGCGACCGGCGAGACCAAGGTCGTCGCGCAGGCGCATCTCGATTCAGTGCTGCACGATGCGGGGCTGGCGTTCCAATGGGGCGCGATCGACTTTGCCGGCGGCACCGTCGTGCACACCAACTCCGGCATTGCCGCCCTGATGGGCGCGCTCATTCTCGGTCCCCGGCGCGGCTATGGGCGCGAGCCGATGCCGCCGCACTCGCTGACGCTGGCCATGGTCGGGGCCTCGTTGCTGTGGGTTGGCTGGTTCGGGTTCAATGCCGGCTCCAACCTCGAGGCCAACGGCGTCGCGGCCCTTGCCATGGGCAACACCTTCGGCGCCACGGCTACGGCGGCGCTGTCGTGGATGTTCATAGAATGGGCGACCAAGGGTAAGCCGACCGTATTGGGCGTCACGACCGGAGCCGTTGCAGGTTTGGTGGCGGTTACACCGGCGTCCGGGTTTGCTGGTCCGATGGGGGCGCTCGCGCTCGGCGTGGTCGCCGGTGTGGTCTGCTTCTTCTTCTCTACCGCCGTCAAAAGCGCGCTCGGCTACGACGACAGCCTGGACGTATTCGGCGTGCATTGCATCGGCGGCATCGTCGGTGCGCTCGGAACCGGAATTCTGGTCAATCCCGAGTTCGGGGGCACGGGCGTGTTCGATTACGCTGCCAACGCAGGCCAGGGCGCGGTGGTGTACGATCTATCGGCACAAATGCTGGCGCAGGCCAAGGCTGTCGGGCTGACGCTGGCCTGGTCGGGCATCGGCTCCTTGATCCTGTACAAGCTCGTCGACATCGTCATCGGGCTGCGGCCGCCGCCGGAAAACGAGCGCGTCGGGCTCGATGTATCGGAGCACGGCGAGCGGGCCTATAATTACTGAGCTGTCGAGCTCTTGACGTCGATTGCGGGAATGTCGTTGGTGGGCCCGCCGGCCGCGAGGTTCGGCCGGCAGCACGGGAGACACGCTCGCGATGGACGATGCGGCTGAAGAGGTGATCCTGGTCGATCCCGACGACACGCCGCTCGGCACGGCGGGGAAGATCGAGGCGCACCTGCAGGGACGTCTGCACCGGGCGTTCTCGATCATCATTCACGACGGCGCGGGAAATCTGCTCCTGCAAAAGCGCAACGCGGGCAAATATCATTCCGGCGGACTGTGGACCAACGCCTGCTGCGGACACCCGCGCCGGGGCGAGGCGACGGAGGCCGCGGCCGAGCGGCGGCTCGAGGAGGAGATGGGGTTTCGGTGCGCGCTGCGCCCGATCGGGGCCCTCACCTATCGGGCCGACGTGGGCGACGGGCTTATCGAGCACGAGTTCGTCTATATCTTCGAAGGCATCTACGCTGGCGTCGTTCAGCCGGATGCAGACGAGGTCGAGGATTACGCCTGGCGACCTCTCGACGAGATCCGCCGCGAGGCCGCAGCCGCGCCCGAGCAATTCACGGCATGGTTCCGGATTTATCTCGCCGAGCCGCAACGCCTCGAGGTGATCGAGGCCGCATCGCACGGCGCTTAAGGGCATCACCGCCTTGCGCGACATCGACGGTATATTTTCCAGGCTCGCAACGTCGCCGTTCCGGCGGCGCTTCCGGCTCGGGCCGCAGGACCGAGGCTACCTGGAGCACAAGGGTCTGCCCGTCATTCTCGATCACGCGCGCGATTTCATCGAGAAACGCCTCGCCGTTGCCGAGCCTACGAACGACGGGAAGCAGACGCCCTTCCGTGGCCATCCCGTGTTTGTTGCGCAGCACGCAACCGCCACCTGCTGCCGCGGCTGTCTCGCCAAATGGCACGGTATTCCCAGTGGTCGCCCGCTCGACGCACAGGAGAAGGCGCACATCGTGGCCGTGCTGGAGCGCTGGCTTGAAGCACAACAAGGCGCTGCCGGCTGAGGCCCCTTGTAGCGGACAGCAATCCTCGGCTATGGGGCTCGCATGAGCCATCCCATTCTGCTCGTCGCCGCCGCAGCGCTCGTCGATCCCGACAACCGCGTGCTGATCACCCGCCGCCCGCCGGGCAGGCCCATGGCTGGGTTGTGGGAGTTTCCCGGCGGCAAGGTGGAAGCGGGCGAGACGCCTAAATCGGCGCTGCGGCGCGAGCTCGCCGAGGAGCTCGGCATCGACGTTTGCCCGACCTGCCTTGCGCCGTTGACCTTTGCCAGCCACGCGTACGAGGCGTTTCATCTGCTGATGCCGCTCTACCTTTGCCGCCAGTGGGACGGTGTGCTCACAGCGCGCGAGGGCCAGGAGATCGCTTGGGTGCGCGCGACGCGGCTGAGCCACTATCCCATGCCTCCGGCCGACGCGCCGTTGATCGCGCCGCTGTGCGATCTATTGGGCTAGCAGCGTTCTACTCGCGCAGCTTGCGCTCGGTGGTGCCGAGCGCGTCGGCCAGCCGCGTCTTGGCCGAGCCGGGCCGCAAGGGTTTCGGCTGGCTTTCATCGGGCGCCCAGGCGGTGAGCGTTAGGATCTCGAAGGTCGCCGGTACGCGACCGTCAGGTAAAGCGAAGCGCTCCGCATAGATCTCAGAGGCACGCATCAGCAATCCGCGCGTCACGGGGCGGCGATGGCGTGCCGACAGCATGTTGCTGGCGCCCATGTCCTTGAGCTCGCGCATGAGCGCGAGCGGCGTGGCGTAGGTCACCGTCACGATCTCGGAGTCGACGACGGGAAGCGCGAAGCCCGCGCGCTGCAGGAGTGCGCCAAGGTCACGCACGTCGGCGAAGGGCGCTACGCGCGGGGAGGCGCCCCCGGTCATCTCGGACTCTGCCTGCAGCCACGCCTGGCGCAGCTGCGTGAGAGTCTGGCCGCCGAGCAGCGCCGCGAGCAACAGCCCGTCGGGTCTGAGCGCGCGGCGGATCTGGACAAGTGCTCCTGGCAGATCATTGACGAGCTGCAGCGCCAGTCCCGAGACGACAAGGTCGAGCGAGCCGTCAGCAAAGGGAAGCGCCTCCTCGTCGGCGACGACGCGCAAGCCGGTGCAGCGGTCGAGGAGCCGGGCTGCATGGTCCACGTTGACGATGCGTTCGACGCCGGCCAGGCCGCGGATGCGCTCCGCAATCAGGCCGTGGTGCGCGCCGATGTTGGCGGCCAAGGGTAGAGTGCGTTGCACAATTGCCAGCCGCTCGGCGATGTCGTCGCCGACACGCTCGAGCAGGAAGTCGTGCGCCGTCGCATCGTCGGCGACGCGGTCGCGACGGGTGGCCAGCAGGGTGCGATCGAAGATGCGGGTCGGGTCGGCGGCTGGCACGGGATCTTGTCCGTCGGAATTGCGATCGGGGCACCTCGCAGCGTGCTCCCTTCGGCGTTAAGATGGTGGCATACTCGCGTCTTGGCCAGGGATGCGGTGAGGGACGGGCCGATCATGTTGGGGGAAGACAGCCGATTGGGGGCCGATGGAGCCCTGCGGCGGATGGCCGGCGCAGTCGCCGACCTCGTCATGCCGCCGCTTTGCCTCTCCTGCCACGCGCCGCTCACGTCGCACGACGCATTGTGTCCGGCCTGCTGGGCAAAAGTGGATTTCATCCGTGCTCCGTTGTGCGATCGTCTCGGACTGCCGATGCCGTTCGAGACCGGCGGCACCATGGTGTCGGCCGCGGCGATCGCCGACCCGCCCGAATACGACCGGGCCCGCGCGGTGGCCCGCTTCGACGACGTGATGCGCGATCTGGTGCACGATCTCAAGTTCCGCGACCGGCACGACGCGCGGCGTCTTTTCGGCCGCTGGCTGGTGGAGGCGGGCGCTGAGCTGCTGACCTCAGCCGATGTGATCGTACCGGTTCCGCTCACGCGCTGGCGCCTTTTCGGGCGCCGCTTCAATCAGGCTGCGATTCTTGCCGACGAGCTCGCGAGGGCGACGCGCATTCCGGCAGAGCCGCTGGCGCTCCTGCGCACGCGCCGTACCCAGCCGCAGGTCGGGCTGACCCGCGTGCAGCGCCGCAAGAACGTTGCCGGCGCTTTCGCGGTTGCGAGCGCGCGTGCAGGTCGGATCGCGGGCGCCAGCGTCCTGCTGGTCGATGACGTCATCACTACGGGGGCCACGGCGCGTGCGTGCGCGCGCGCCCTGAAACGGGCCGGTGCGGCGCGGGTCGACGTGCTGGCGCTCGCCATGGTTACCGACGCCGTCCTGATGCCCGCGTAGGGAGATGTTCCGCGTTCTCGGTGCGACGCTAGCTGACTTTGCTCCAACTCGACGAAAAGATTAGAATTGTCTGAAATTCCCGGCTCTGGCAGAGCCAGCCTTCGCAAGGAACGCATCGCGAGCCATGTCACACATTACCGTCTACACGACCAAGCTCTGCCCCTACTGCCACATGGCGAAGGAGCTGTTGCGCAGAAAGGGTGTGATTTTCGACGAGGTCGACGTGGGCTGCTGCAGGGAGCTCAGGGCGGAGATGTCGCAAAAGGCCGGCCGAAGCACGGTGCCGCAGATCTGGATCGGCGAGACCCACGTCGGGGGATGCGACGATCTCTATACGCTCGAGCGGGAGGGCAAGCTCGATATGCTGCTCACGGCTTGAGCGGCACATCGGGACAACGAGGTGAACCTGCCGATGGTGGAATCTGACACCGCGCGCTCTTTTCGCGCTGGCCTCGTGCAAATGTGCTCGGGCCGCAATGTCGACAAGAATGTCGCGAGCGCCACCGAGCTGATACGCGAGGCGGCAGCCGGAGGCGCCCAGTACGTCCAGACGCCAGAGATGACCACACTCATGGAGCTGGAGCGACCGCGGCTGCTCGCGGCCGCGCGTCCCGAGGACGGCAACCCCGCACTTCTGCACTTCCAGGAACTTGCGCGCGAGCTCGGCCTTTGGCTGCACATCGGCTCGATGCCGATTCTGCTTGCGAGCGACAAGCTCGCCAATCGCTCGTTTCTGATCGCGCCGGACGGCGGCATCGCCGCCCGCTACGACAAGATTCACATGTTCGACGTCGATCTGGGCGGCGGCGAGCGTTACACCGAAAGCGCCAATTACGAGCCCGGCCGTCACGCCGTTCTCGCCGAGTTACCGTGGGGCCAGCTCGGGCTCACCATCTGCTACGACCTGCGCTTTCCGCCGCTCTACCGCGCCCTGGCGCGAGCCGGGGCCCGCTTTCTGGCGGTTCCCGCCGCCTTCACGCGGCCTACCGGACTGGCCCACTGGCACACGCTTCTGCGCGCCCGCGCCATCGAATCCCAGGCTTTCGTCTTCGCTGCGGCGCAAGGGGGCACGCACGAGAATGGGCGCGAGACCTTCGGCCACAGCCTCGTGATCTCACCTTGGGGCGAGATTCTGGGCGAGGGGGGCGTTCAGGCTGCGGTCATCTTTGCCGATGTTGAATTGCAGCTCCTGGAGGATGTCCGTCGGCGGGTGCCCTCGCTCCAGCACGATCGGGACTTCGAAGTGGTTTCCGCCGGCAAGTCGACGAGCAAGGCCTTGTCTTGATTAGATACCGCCTGAGATGTGCGCTGGCCCACGAGTTCGAGGCCTGGTTTGCTTCGAGCGCGTCGTACGAAGTGCAAGTGGCTGCACACGGCATCGCATGTCCGGAGTGCGGTGGCTACGAGGTCGAAAAGGCGGTCATGGCACCCAATGTCGCCGTTCGCGACAGCGCCAAGTGCAGCGTCTCCGATGAAGAGATGCACGTGATGAATGTGCGGCCGCAGGTCGTCGAGGCCCTACGCGAGGTGCGGCGCTCTCTGCTCGCCGCAGCGGAGGATGTGGGCGCGCGTTTTCCTGAGGAGGCCCGCAAAATTCACTACGGCGAAGCGGAGACCCGCGGCATTCGAGGCACCGCCTCCCGCGACGATGTGCGCTCGCTGCTCGACGAAGGGATCAACATCATCGCCGTACCGCCGCTGCCGGAGGACGCAAACTAGAACGGGCCATTTAGATGGGGCGGCCATGGAGCTGCGCCAGGGTCACGACGGTAAATTGCACGGCCGACGCGGGGTCCTTGGTTCGGAAGATCGGCTCGCTGCTGCTGGGCGTGACCCAGGTGTAGCTGCGGCCGTCGAAGTCCCATATTCCATGCACATGACCGGAGCGTTCGACGACGATGCCGCCGTCGTGCGCGCAGGACAGCGAGAAGCCTCTCTTCCTCAGCGTTTCGCTCTGTCTGAGAAGTCCGAACAGCCGCCATGTTTGTGTTTTGGTCATCCCGCAGCCCCCCTCCCAGTCTCCCAGTGCGTTGCCTCTCTAGCGAGTTCCGGCGGCGTCACCTATAGAAGCGCGCCGCAGGCACCGACCCCCGCCTTGCGACTGCAACAGAAATGATCTGAATCAAATGCATTTACAATCGCCGACGCTTTAATGCGTTAGCGAAAGGATACCGACTGGCCTGCAATAGGAAGAGCGCTGATCGCGGCGGCTTCGGCCTCGCGCGACGAAGTTGAGACGAGTCAGAGACTTGAGCTTGTGCGCGCGGGACGGCGCGAAGCGATCATTGAATATCAGTCATGTAATAATTTTCACGCAGATTGCACTGCGCGACACGCCACTGTATTGGCCGCCCGTCGATCGCATAAACCACAGCATCGAGCTTCAGAAGCGGGGTGCCCGCGGCTACTTTTAGATCGTCGGCGACCTCGCCCTGTGCTGCCGTCACGCCGACTTTCTCCTGCGCGCGCGCCAAGAGCACGCCGTAACGGTGGGCAAGGACGACAATGCTGGAAGTGATATCGGCCTCATCGGCCAATCCCGGAAAGCGCGACTGCGGAACCGTCAACTCCTCGACCATGAGCGGATGGCCGTCATGAGCGCTGATGCGGCGCAGGCGAAACACGGGTTCTGAGCTGCGCAGCTGCAGGAGCTGCGTTTCGGTGTCATTGGCGGTGCCAGGCGTGATGGAGCTGGCGACGACCTCACCCAGCAGGCGCACGCCGTCGGGATCGCGAATATTGCTAAAGCGGATCGCACACTCGTCGGACGTCTGGTCGATCACGAAGGTGCCCCGACCCTGGCGGCGGGAGATGAGCCGCTCGCTTTCCATCTCGTCGAGGGCCTTGCGCACGGTTCCGACACTGATGCCGAGCTCGCGCGACAATTCGATCTCGTTGGGAATAGCAGTCCCGGCCTTCCAGGCCCCGGCAACGATACGTTGCACGAGCAAATCCTTCACCTGCAGGTAAAGGGGGCGAGTGGAAAAGCGTCCGACCGCTGTCATCGTTTGGGCCCTCCAAGGCTGGCGAGCCGACGCGTCCCGCAGGTTGGATCGGATTCGCAGCGCATCCTACGAACGATCCAGGGCGCCCGTTTCACCCCAATACTTTAAACTCACAGCAGGACTAGATCTCTGCTCCACCAAACGAAGTAAAGATCAACTCATACTGCGACGATTATCAAACGCGCGATGGCGCGGCGCCGTTTTCTCCACCGTTAATTCTGGATCTAAACTTCCACCTCCGAACCGAAAGAGCGCAATTATCCTTCGGATGCCAAAATAGATCTTGGCAATCGCCGCACGATCCTACGCAGATCACTTGCTCTTCACGCTGAATAACCTGCGTCACTATACAGCAGGCGCGCAATGAACTGAACGCCTATCGCATAAGAAACTGCATTTTATTCCACATACGGCCGTTGCAGAACGAGCGCGCGCAGAACAACAGTGTTCGCAGGAAGACCGATGTCCGCCGGTGTTTCACTCACATTGCGCGTTGCGGATAGCTCGAAGGCACCGAGGCAAACGGGTTGCGTAAGGGCCCCCACACGCTGGCCGGCTGGTTGCTCGGACCCTGGCCCGCCCGTTAGTTGTTGCGGGGCTGCCCGCCGGCGGTGCAAACATCAAGGTGCTGCCGAACACCTTCAGCCCGCGAGGGAGAACGCCACCTGATGATGGACTTGCGGACGGCCGAGGCCCGCCCTTCGAGCCCCGACACAGACGGGGCTCTGCGCAACGATTGGACGCGTGAGGAGGCATTGGCCCTCTACCAGGCGCCGTTCAACGACCTGCTCTTTCACGCACACAGCGTGCATCGGCGCTTCTTTGATCCCAATACGATCCAGATGAGCCGTTTGCTGAGCATCAAGACCGGCGGCTGCGCCGAGGACTGCGGCTACTGCAGCCAATCCGCCCACCATACCTCGGGCCTCGCGGCGACCAAGCTCATGGCCGTGGAGCCCGTGCTGGAGGAGGCAAAGCGCGCGCGCGACGCCGGTGCCACCCGTTACTGCATGGGTGCTGCTTGGCGTTCGCCAAAGGGGCGCGACATGGATGTTCTGTGCGCGATGGTCGAGGGTGTCAGGGCGCTGGGCCTCGAAACCTGCATGACACTGGGCATGCTCTCCAACGACGACGTCGGTCGCCTGAAGGACGCAGGCCTCGACTACTACAATCACAACATCGATACCTCGGAGCGCTACTACAGCGAGATCATCACCACGCGCACCTTCGGCGAGCGGATCGAGACGCTCGCCCGTGTCCGCGAGGCAGGCATCAAGGTGTGCGCCGGCGGCATTGTCGGCATGGGTGAAGAGCCCGAGGACCGCGTCGACATGCTGGTGACACTGGCAAACCTTCCTCAGCATCCCGAGAGCGTGCCGATCAACATGCTGATCGCCATCCCTGGTACGCCACTGGCGGACGTGGAGCGGATCGATGCGATCGAGTTCGTGCGCACCATCGCCCTTGCGCGCATCCTGATGCCCAAGTCCTACGTGCGGCTGTCTGCCGGGCGCACGAACATGAGCGAGGAGACGCAAGCGCTGTGCTTCTTCGCGGGCGCCAACTCGATCTTCGTCGGCGATGTTCTGCTGACGGCGGAGAACCCGGGTGAGGATTCCGACGCCACTCTTTTTGCCAAGCTCGGTTTGACGCCGCTCGAGGCGAACCCGAGCTCGGGCGAGCCGGATGATGCACAAGACGCATGAGCGAGCGCTCGATGCGCTGGCCCGCCGTGGCCGGCATCGCGTGCTCATGGCGGCGGCCGGCGCCGACTTCGCCTCCAACGACTATCTCGGACTTGCGTCCGCGCCCGAGTTGCGGGATGCAGCCCGCGCCGCGCTGGCGCGCGACGTGCCCATCGGCGCTGGCGGCTCGCGGCTTCTGCGCGGCAACCACCGCGAGCACGAGGCGCTCGAAGCAGAGGCGGCCGCTTTTTTCGGTGCCGAAAGCGCGCTTTTTCTCGGCGGCGGCTTCGTCGCCAACGTGGCGCTGTTCTCGACATTGCCGCAGCGCGGCGACTTGATCGTGCACGACAAGCTGATCCACGCGAGCGTGCACGACGGCCTGCGCGCCAGCAAGGCGGAGCGGGCCGAGGCGCGCCACAACGAAGCACAGTCCTTCGACGACGCCATTAGCGACTGGCGGGCGGCGGGCGGCACCGGCACGCCCTGGATCGCGGTCGAGAGCCTCTACAGCATGGATGGCGACCGGGCGCCGCTGGATGAGCTGATGCAGATCACCGACCGGCACGATGGGATCCTCGTTATCGATGAGGCGCATGCGACGGGAGTCTTCGGCCCCGACGGTCGCGGGCTTGGGGCCCACCTCGAGGGGCGTCCCAACGTCGTCTCCTTGCACACCTGCGGCAAGGCGCTGGGCGTCATGGGCGGGCTCATTCTCGGTCCGCAGGTGCTGCGCGACTATCTCGTCAACCGCTGCCGGCCATTCATCTACGCCACCGCGCCCTCACCGCTCGTGGCGGCGATTGTGCGGGCGGCGCTGCTGATCTGCCGCTTCGATGCGGCGCGGCGCGCTCGGCTGGACAAGCTCGTCGCGTATGCCGGACGCGAGCTTGAGGCCCGCTGCGGGATCGCCCCTTCGGGATCGCAGATCCAGCCCGTCATCCTTGGTGCCGACGATCGCGCGGTGCGGCTGGCAGCCGCCATGCAAGCGCGCGGGTTCGACATCCGTGCCGTTCGCCCGCCGACGGTGGCGGAAGGAACGGCGCGCCTGCGACTGTCGCTGACGCTCAACGTGGACGAGGCGTGCGTGGACGCCATGACGGCGGCGCTCGCCGAGGAGCTGGCGAGGGTCAACGCATGAGGACCGCTCTCGTCGTCGCCGGCACCGACACCGACGTGGGCAAGACGGTCTTTGCCTCAGCCCTCGTCGCCGCGCTCGACGGCTACTACTGGAAGCCGGTGCAATGCGGTCTGGCCGATGAAACGGATGCACAAACCGTCGCGCGCCTCTCGAGCCTTGGCGCCGACCGAATTGTACCCGAGGCCTACCGTCTCGACACGCCGGCCTCGCCCCATCTGGCGGCCGAGCGCGACGGTATCGAGATCGAGGTGGATCGCCTCGCGCCGCCCGCGACCGAGGGACCGCTCGTGGTGGAGCCGGCCGGCGGCCTCATGGTGCCACTGACGCGCCGATTTCTGCAGATCGACCTCATCGCGCGCTGGAAGCTGCCGGTCGTGCTGTGTGCCGCGACCCGGCTCGGCACCATCAACCACACGCTGCTATCGATTGAGGCCATCAAGAGTCGCGGGATACCGCTCGTTGGCCTGGCCTTCATCGGCGACGAGCAGGCCGATTTCGGAGCGCACTATCGCCGAGATGGGCGACGTCCGCCTGCTCGGGCGGCTCCCGCACGTCGATCCCCTGACCTCTGCAACCTTACGCGCCGCATTCGACCAGCATTTCGATCGTGCCGACTTCGTCGTGGAGGTGTCGCCATGAGCACGCGGCGGACCTCTCCCGTCTGGCACCCGTTCACGCAGCACGCTGTGCAGCCCGAGATGCTGGAGATCGCGCGGGCCGAGGGCGCGTGGCTCGAAACGCCGGACGGGCGCCGCATCCTCGATGCCGTCTCTTCGTGGTGGGTCGTCACCCACGGCCATCGCTACCCGCACATCGTCGCCGCCATCAAGGAGCAGACCGACCGGCTCGACCAGGTGATCTTCGCCGGCTTCACCCACGCCCCCGCCGAGCGCCTCGCGCGCGGTCTGATCGCCATCGCGCCGCCGGGGCTGGAGCATGTCTTCTTCTCCGACAGCGGCTCCACGGCGGTGGAGGTCGCGCTCAAGATGGCGCTCGGCTACTGGCGCAATACGGGCAAGCCGCGTCACCGCATCCTGGCGCTGGAGCACGCCTATCACGGCGATACCATCGGCGGCATGGCGGTCGGCGCCCGCGGTCTGTTCAACGAGGCCTACGAGCCCTTGCTGTTTGAGGTGGGACGCATCCCGTTTCCGCATCATGGCCACGAGCAGGATGCCCTCGACGTGCTGGAGGCGGTGTGCGCGGAGGGCGACGTCGCCGCCCTTATCGTAGAGCCGTTGATCCTCGGCGCCGGCGGCATGCTGATATACTCAGCCGACTGTTCTTGCCGCCATGAAGCGCGTGTGCGAGCGCCACGGCGTGCTTTTCATCGCCGACGAGGTGATGACCGGCTGGGGGCGCACCGGCACGCTGCTCGCGTGCGAGCAGGCCGGCGTCGCACCCGATATCCTTTGCCTCGCGAAGGGCATCACCGGCGGGTCGCTGCCGCTCGCCGTGACGCTGTGCTCGGCTCCGATTTTCGAGGCGCACCTGTCTCCCGACCGCTCGCGGACATTCTTCCATTCGAGCTCCTACACGGCCAACCCGATCGCCTGCGCTGCCGCGCTCGCCAACCTCGAGGTGTGGGAGAACGAGCCGGTTTCGGCGCGCATCGCCGCGCTGTCGGCTCGCCAGGCCGAGCGCCTGGAGCCGTTCGGGACTGACGCGCGTTTTCACAACGTGCGCCGGCTCGGCACCATCACCGCCCTCGATCTGGATGTTGCCGACAGCGGCTATCTCGCCGGCATCGGCCCCAAGCTCTATTCCCTGCTCCTGGAGCGCGACGTGCTGCTGCGTCCGCTCGGCAACACGATCTACGTCATGCCGCCCTATTGCGTGACGGAGGCTGAGCTCGACCGCGTCTATGCCGCCATCGACGCCGTTGCCGACGAGGTGGAAGGGTAGTCCCCGTGAGAGCGACGGCCAAAGGCTGCGAGATCCTCGGGCTCGGCCACTATGCGCCCGACCGCGTCGTCGCCAACGCCGAGATCGAGCATCGGCTCGGTCTCCAGCCGGGATGGATCGAGCGGCGCACGGGCATTTTGGAGCGCCGCTATGCCGCCGACGGAGAGGCGCTGACCGACATGGCCATCAAGGCCGGGGAGATGGCGGTGCGCGAGTTCGGCGTTGACCGGTCGCACATCGCGTTGGTGCTTCTCGCCACGAGTACGCCCGACCACCCGTTACCGCCGTCGGCACCGCTGCTGGCGCACCGGCTGGGGCTCGCGAACTCTGGCGGCATCGACATGGCCGGGGCGTGCGCCGGCTTTCTCTATGCGCTGGTGCTGGCGGACGCGTTCGTGCGCGCTCATGGTGCGCCGGTTCTGGTCGTCGGAGCCAATATTCTCTCGCGCCGGATCAATCCTGCCGAGCGGGCGAGCTGCGTGCTCTTTGCCGACGCTGCCGGCGCGGTGCTGCTCGGGCCCTCGAAGCGGGAGGGCACCGGAGTGCTGGGCGCAAAACTCGCCACCGATGGAGGCGGCTATGACCTCATCAAGATCTCGGCCGGCGGCAGCCGCCGGCCGTACGCGCCCAATGTGCCGATCGAGGACACGCTCATGACCATCTCCGATGGGCAGGCGGTCTTCACGCAGGCGGTGGACATGATGGTTGAATGCGCGCGTGCGGCGCTGACCCAGGCCGACCTTGCCGTCGCCGACCTTGATCTTTTCGTGCCGCATCAGGCGAATGCCCGCATCATCGCGGCGGTGGCCCATCAGTTGGGCGTGCCGGCGGACAAGACCGTCTCGACCGTCGCCCGGTTCGGAAACAGCTCCGCCGCGACGATCCCGTTTTCCTTCTCGGCGGCGGGCCGCGGGGCTGTGCGGCCGGGCACCAAGGTGCTTATGTGCGCGGCGGGCGCCGGGCTCACCGGTGGCGCCGTCCTGCTCGGGCTCTAGGATGTAATTTCCGTCCGCACCTGCGCGTAGCTCAGCACCGCGAACAGCACCGTCCCTCCGAACACGTTGCCTGCGAGTGTGGGCAAGAAGAAGCCCGAGACGGCATTCGACAGGGTGACCGTTCCCGTCAGGACGCCGTAAAGCGCCTCCGCCGATCCGGCGACGATATGCGTGAAGCCGCACAGGGCGATGAGGTAGGTCATGAGCCCGATGAGGACGAACTCCGACCCTTCCGACGAGGGCAGCATCCACACCAGCGCCGCGATGATCCAGCCGGCACCAATGCCCTTCACGAACATCTGCCAGGGGGTGTTCTCCATCATAGTCTGGACGATCACGCCCAATTCGTGGGTGACCTCCGGCGAAACCATGTCCGTACTCGACATGGCGGCGGCGAAGATGAAGCAGCCAACGACATTGGCCGCGAGCACGATGCCCCACAGCCGCAGCATGCCGATCAGCCAGTCGAGCTTGCGCCGCTTGATGACCGGCAGCACAGCGGTCAACGTGTTCTCGGTGAAAAGTTGCTGGCGACCCAGGATGACAATGAGAAAGCCGACCGCATAGCCGGCCTTGGCGATGATCGATTTCCATTCGAAGTCGGGCAGGTGGGCGGCAAGCACGGCCTCGGTTAGGAACGAGAACCCGATGGAGATGCCAGCAGCCATTCCCGACCACCAAAGCGCCGAAAACGTGCGGCTGAGCTCGCCCTCCCCCTCCGTACGGATGATCTCGTAAACAACGACGGCACGCAGCCGGGAGCCGCCCTTGACCTGGCTCTTCTCCGCCCGCGACAGGCCGACTTTGGCCTCGGGGATCTCCTCATCGGAACTGTCCGCCATGTACGTGGATCTCCTAGAATTGCAGGCCGTCGCACGGTCCCGACGGCTGTCGCCGGAATCGGGCCGACACCCCTTTACGACTTAGCCTCGTCCTTGTCTCGACCGAGCTTGTAGAGGTTCTGCAGCAGCGCGTCGAAGCCGCCGGAGCCGGCCCCCGCGTGCAGGTCGATGCGCCCGACCTTCTCCACGAGCTTTTCGAGCGCCTCCAGCTCCTTCAAGCGCAGAAGCAGGGGGTTGTCCTCCATCAGCTTGGAGGTGTTGAGCAGCGAGCGCGTCGCCGCCGTCTCCTCCTGGCGGCGGATGAGGTTGGCCTTGGCTACCCGCTCCGCCTCTACGACCTTGTTGAGGAGCTCGCGGATGTCGCCCGGCAGGATGACGTCCTTGACGCCGACCTCGCCGACCTCGGCACCGAGCGCCCGGGCGCGCTCGGTGACGAACGTTCGCACTTCGTTGTCGATGGTGTCGCGTGCGGCCAAGATCTCGTCCAGGGTTCGGGTCGCGACCGCCTCACGGATGGCAAACTGGATAAGCCGGTAAAGCGTTCCCGCCACGTCCGCGGTGGCCAGAGCCGCCTGCTCGGGGTCGATGATCTTGATGAAGGCTGTCAGCGTCACGCGGATGCCGACGCGGTCCTTGGTCAGGATCTCCTGGGCGGTGATCTCGAGGGGCTGCGGACGCAGGTCGACCTTCACGACCTTGACCGTGCGCCCGACCTGCCAGAAGGCGTGCCGACCGGGGCCCAGCCGCTCCTTGAGCTCGCCGTCGACCAGCAGCAGGCCCGCCTCGTGCGCCTCCACGAGCGCTTGCACCACGACGCCGCCCGCCCGCGCCATGTCGAGCTTGTCGAGATGGTGCTTGGCGATGCGCAGCTCCGACGTGGTGTCGACGAGCTCCACGTCTACCTCGGTCAGCGTCTTCCAGAACGCCCGGGTCAGGTTGGGCAGCACCAGGTGCTTGGGCTCGCCGTCGAAGGAGACGATGGCGACCGCGTTCGGGCCCACGTGGACGATCTCAAAGTTCTGGTCCGACAGGGGGCGGTGGGTCTTCTGCAGGAGCAACGCCTTCTCGGGTACAATCTCTGCGCGCACCACCTTTACGACCTCGGCCGTCAGGTGACGGCCGGGATCAAAGGCGGTGAAGCGGCCCGGTTGCAGCAGCCGCACGAAGCGACCGTCGCGGGCCAGAAAGCCGCGCTCGTCGTCCCGGACGACAGCCTCGAACCAAAATCCGAACTTACGCATCTCAAAGTCTCCGACGTACGCAATAGCAAAGGTCGCCGGCCGCCCCCACACCTTGGACACGGGCCGAAGCTTGAGTCCGGCTGCGCCACCATACACCTCGGGTTGCGTCCGCGTCCCTCTCGCGAGGAGCCGCGCCGGTGCCCGGGCTCAGGCTTTGCGACCGAACGGTATCCGCTCCGGCTCAGAGCGCCGCGGTGCTCGCCCTTGCGCTCCTGCCCTCGGCCGAAGCCTCAGGCGGTGTGCGGTCGGGCCGGGGAGCTGCCGGCTTCCCCATGTTTCGTCTCGCTTAGCAGGCGAGTGTCCTGGAAGGACCAACGACGTGGGAGTCGAACCCACGACACCAAGATTAAAAGTCTTGTGCTCTACCCATTGAGCTAGTCGTTTGGTGAAGTTGAAGGGAATCGAACCCCCGGCCCCCCGGTACCCGGGTGCTCTACCACTGAGCTACAACCTCGGCTTAAGTAACGCGGAACACGACACCCGCAGGGCGGGGCGTGCCAGCCGGGTCTCAACGAGCCCGGACACATGGCGTTCGGCGGCGGACTAACTCGAAAATTCGGGCGGAATTGGCGCGCCTGCGCTAACATTCGTGTCAGCCGCCGGGTCGGGGGCCGGGCGGACAAGGCGTCAGTCGCCCTGGTGCCGCAATTTCATGCAGTGTTCATGTGGGAACTGGCAGCGTCCGTGTCGCGTTGTTTGCCAACAGTGAACGTGCATGCTTGTCGCGTTCGTATGAGGTTTCTGCCACTTAAATGGATGGACGAGAGATGCCCATGAGCGCCGCAGCTGGCCCAGGGTTACAGCGGGATCTGCGAATTGACTTCTTTCGCGGGCTTGCACTTCTTTTCATCTTCGTCGACCACGTGCCGGGAAACTTCCTGGCCAAGGTCACCCTGCGCAACTTCGGCTTTGCCGACGCTGCGGAGGTGTTTGTGCTGCTGGCGGGCTTTTCAGCCGTGCTCGCCTATGGCCGCACGTTCGACGCGCAGGGCTTCAAGGCAGGGTCCGCTAGGGTGTTCGAGCGGGTGCGAGATCTGTACGCTTGGCACCTCGGTCTCGTCATCGTGTGTACGATAGGGCTCACGCTCGCCGCGGCCGTTTTCACCGATCCCATGTACATGAAGAATATCGGTGTGCACGTCTTCAACGAGACGCCGATCCGGTCGTCTGTGTTTGCGCTGACGCTGATCAATCAGCCGAACATGCTCAACATCCTGCCGCTCTACATCGTGCTGTTGCTCTTGTGGCTGCCCATGGTGCTGTGGATGCTCCCGCGCCGGCCGTGGCTGATGCTGGGGCTGTCGGTCGCACTGTGGGCGCTCGCCAACCTGCTGGAGCTGAATCTTCCCAGCCAGCAGAACCCCAAGGGCTGGGTCTTCAATCCGTTCGCCTGGCAGCTGCTCGTTACGATCGGCGCCTTGGCGGCTCACTTCAATCGGCGCGGCGGTATTCCGCTCTACCGGCCGCTGCTGTGGGGTGCCATCGCCTATGTCGCATTCGCGTTCGTGATGGTGGCGCCGTGGACGCAGATCGACGGACTTCAGCAGGCGCGAATCATTCCGCCCGACTTCCTTGGCGCAATGAGCAAGAGCTATCTTTCCCCGTGGCGGCTGATGCACGTGGTCGCGCTGGGATATCTCGTGATGATCTTAATGTCGCCCCAAAGCGACTGGCTTACTCGGACGTGGGCCAGGGGCATTGGGCGCTGCGGTCGGCATTCTCTGGAGATTTTCTGCCTCGGAACGGTACTCTCGTTTACCGGGTGGGTGGTTCTCGCTGAAGCCGGCACTGGATTCGTCCTGCAAATTCTGGTCAATATGATCGGCATCGGAATCTTGTGGGGCACAGCATGGGCTCTTGCGGGGAGCAATCGCGGCGCGGACGACTTCGCGCTCATACCAAACTTGCGCAAGTCTATTGCGGAGTGGCGCTCGCAGCTGCAGCGGGTGTAAGCGCGCTTTGGACGACATCGACGACCGCGGTCGCGCGACCGCGGTGTGAGGCGCCGGCCAAACTCGTGCGCTTTCAGGAGCCGCTGCCGCACTTCTCAACGGCACTCGCCAGCAACAAGCCGGTGCGCATCGTGGCTCTCGGCTCATCGAGCACGCAGGGTGTCGGCGCAAGCAGCCCCAAGTCCTGCTATCCCGTGCGTCTGCAGGCGGAGCTGCAGCGTCGCTTCCCCGACAGCAAGATCACCGTCGACAATCTCGGCGTGGGCGGCCAGCTCGCCACCGACATGCTGCCGCGAATCAAGAAGGACGTGCTGCCGCGCAATCCGACGCTCGTCATCTGGCAGACGGGCGTGAATGACGCCATGCGCAAGGTCGACCTGGAAAAATTCCGTAAAACGGTGCTGCGCGGCATCGACCTGCTTCAGAAGAAGAACATCGACGTCGTCCTGCTCGACATGCAGTACTTCCCCCGGGCCGAAAAAGTGCGCGACTTTGCCCGTTATCTGGTCGCCATGCGGCAGATAGCGGAGGCCCGCAAGGTCCCCATCGTGCAGCGCTACGCCATCATGAAGCATCTGGTGACGAGCGCGCAGTTCACCGCCCGTCAGCTTTTGGCGAAGGATCTCTTCCACCCCAACGACGTGACCTACGGCTGCCTGGGCCGCCTGATGGCGGACGCCCTGCAGGGCGAAGTGGTGCGTGGGACGGTGCGGGTGAAGTATCCTCCCGACCGGGCCAAACAGGCCGGCTCCGTGGTGCCGGCCGCGGTCCATTAGCGCCGGGCACATCGGCCCACCCAATGACGGTGTCGACTAGCGGGCTTCGTTGACGCGGCCGTCGCTTCGACGCACTTTCTCTCCGTATACCAATTCCTTTGCCAAAGGCTCTGTGCATGGCCGGCCTTTCCCGCTCGCTTGATCGCTTGAAGGACCGCTACGACGTCATCGTCGTCGGCTCCGGATATGGCGGCGGCGTTGCCGCCTCGCGCCTGGCCCGCGCCGGCAAGCGCGTGGCCGTGCTCGAGCGCGGCCGCGAGGTGCTGACGGGCGGGTTCCCGAGCCGCTTCCCCGACCTGAAGAACGAGCTGCAGGTGCGGGGCAAGCGCCTGCGCACCGGCCCCTCGTCGGCGCTCTACGACGTCCGCCTCGGCGAGGATATGCACGTGCTCGTTGGCTGCGGGCTGGGTGGCGGCTCGCTGGTCAATGCCGGCGTGGCGCTGCGCCCCGACACGCGCGTCTTCGCCGACGAGATATGGCCCGGCCAGATCGCGCAGGACGGGCTGCTCGCGGAGGGCTTCAAGCGCGCGGGGCGGTGGCTGAGGCCGCAGAGCGACCCGCGCGCGGCGACGCTCACCAAGTACAAGGCGCTGGCGACGGCGGGCAAGGGGCTGGGGCACACTCCGATTGCGCCGACGGTTACCGTGAGCTTCGAAGGCGGCGTCAACGCCGCCGGGGTCGACCAGCCCGCCTGCACCCGCTGTGGCGATTGCTGCGGGGGGTGCAACGTCGGTGCCAAGACGTCCGTAGCCCTGACCTATCTTGCGGACGCCGCGCGCCACGGCGCCGAGCTGTTCACGCATGCCGGCGTGCGCCACGTCGCAAAAGGAAAAGACGGCGCCTGGAAGGTGCACGTGCGCCGCCTCGACGCGAACGGCGCAACGCCGCACGACCTCGTCGTCAGCGCGCCTGTGGTCATCTTGGGCGCCGGAACGCTGGGCTCCACCGAGATCCTTCTGCGCTCGCGCGCCAACGGCTTGGCCCTGTCGGATCGGGTGGGGCATCGCTTCTCGGCCAACGGCGACATCATCGCCTTCGGCTATGGCGCCAAGATCCCCGTCGACGCCATCGGCGTCGGCTACCCCGCGAAGATCGAGGGAATGGAGATCGGCGCGGCCGTGTCGGGCCAGATCGAGATCGACGATGCGCACGACCTCGCCAACGAGCTCCGGGTGCAGGAAGGCGTGCTGCCGTCGGCGCTCGCTCCCGCTCTGCCAGTGCTGTTCGTTCCCAACGGCCGCCTCTTGGGCGCGCTGCAAAGCCTGATAGCCGGCGTCTACAAGGGGCCCTTCTCCAAGCTCCAGACGTTTTTCGCCGTGTCCCACGATAGCGCCTCGGGCCGCTTCGTGCTCGACGACGACGACCTGAAGCTTGTGTGGCCGAGCGCCAAGGACGAGCCGGTCTACAAGCGGCTCGATCAGATTCTCACCGCCATCGTTACCGAGGCCGGCGGCTCCTACGTGAAGAACCCGCTGGCCGGGACCGTAATGGGTCACCAGCCGGCCACCGCGCATCCTTTGGGCGGCGTGGGTATGGGGCGGGAGCGCGGCGACGGTGCCGTCAATCACAAGGGGCAGGTGTTCGATGCGGGCGCCGGCGCCGGCTCGACCGTCGTGCACGAGGGCCTCTACGTCGTCGACGGTGCGGTGATGCCGCGCTCGCTGGGCGTCAACCCGCTGCTCACGATCACGGCGCTGGCCGAGCGCGCCATGCTGCACATGGCGCAGGACTACGGCCTCGCGTTCGACGACGCTGCGGTTGGAGGCGTCCCGGTGGCACCCTCCGATCTTGGCGCGATCGTCGCAGCTTAGTCCCCTCTTCCCACGCAAGTTGGCATAGGGAGAGGGGGAAGGGGCCTCAATCCTCAAACCCGCTTCTTGTAGCGCGCGGCCTCCTCGGAGCCCTTGGTTGCGTCGCCTGCGCTGTAGGAGTGCGCGCCGGCGCCTGCAAGCTTGCCCTTGTCGACGATCAGATACTCGTCGCGGATCGGCTTGCCTGCAAAGTAGGATTCGAGGATCTCGCGCGTCCCCGCCGCATAGCGCGCCTGCGCCGACAGCGAGGTGCCCGAGATATGCGGGGTCATGCCGTGGTGCGGCATCGTCCGCCACGGATGGTCCTGCGGTGCGGGCTGCGGGAACCACACGTCACCCGCATAGCCGGCAAGCTGCCCGCTTTCGAGCGCCCGCACGATGGCGTCGCGATCGCAGATCTTGCCGCGCGCGGTGTTCACCAGATAGGCGCCGCGCTTCATCTTGGAGAGGAGCTTGTCGTTGAACAGATGCTCGGTCTCGGGGTGCAGCGGGGCGTTGATGGTGACCACGTCGCACACTTTCACAAGCGACTCGGCGTCCTTGTGGAAGGTGAGGCCCAGCTCCTTCTCGACATTTTCAGGCAGGCGGTGCCGGTCGGTGTAGTGCAGCTTCACGTCGAACGGCTTCAAGCGCCGCAGGACGGCGAGCCCGATGCGGCCGGCGCCGACCGTTCCGACCGTCATACCTTCCAGATCGTAGGAGCGCTCCACGCAGTCGGCGATGTTCCAGCCGCCCCTGACCACCCATCCGTATGACGGAATGTAGTTGCGCACCAGCGACAGGATCATCATGACGACGTGCTCGGCGACGCTGATGGAGTTGGAGTAGGTCACCTCCGTGACCGTGATGCCCTTCTCCGCCGCGGCTTCCAGGTCGACGTGGTCGGAGCCGATGCCGGCGGTGATCGCCAGCTTCAGCTTCTTCGCTTTGGCGATGCGCTCGGCCGTGAGATAGGCCGGCCAGAACGGCTGCGAGATCACGATGTCGGCGTCGGGCAACTCGCGCTCGAACACCGAGTTGGGGCCGTCCTTATCGGACGTGACCACCAAAGTGTGGCCCTGGCTTTCAAGAAACTTGCGCAGGCCCAGCTCGCCGGAGACGCTGCCCAACAGCTCGCCGGGCTTGAAGTCGATAGCTTTGGGCGTGGGGAGCGTTTGGCCGCCGGCATAGCCGTCGAGTTTGGGGACATCATCGCGCGCGTACGATTTCGGGTAGCCGTCGACGGGATCGTCGTAGAGAACGCATAGGACTTTGGCCATGGTTGGTTTCCTCCTTGCTCGAAGCTTCGAGAGGAACGTCCCAGGCCGCCGGCGGTCGCATGGTCACGAAAGAATTTGCTCCAGCGCGCGGCGTCATGGAGCGAACGAAGCGGCATTCTCGGCGCTTCCTCTCGGCCGGGCCGCAAGAGCAATCGGCTCCGGCGGGCGGACGGTCTGCCCTTAGAGGTAGTCCAATCGCCTGTTCAGACAAGATCACCGCGCGCGTCGATGACGCCCGAATGCCGGTCCTGTTGGGCGTTGGACAGCCATTTACACGAAAGCGTGAGCGGTCGGCCTCAGGCCGAGGGCCTCTTTGAAGAAAGCGACCTGCTCGCGGCTCGCGCGCTCGAACCATTCGCCGAGATAGATGTCGAAGTGTCCGATGGGCAGCTCGATGAGGCGCGCTCGCTCACCCATGCTTGCCGCCGCCGCGGCCGTGGCTTTCGGAGAGGTTACGCTGTCCTTTTGACAGGCGAAGATGAGCGCGGGGCATTCGACGGATTTGGCGGCGTACTTAGGCCGGTAGAACCGCATCGTGAGGAACAGGCGCGCGGCAACCTCGTTGCGCCAAGTCGGCGGCACGATCGCATGCAGACCATCGTAGGCGTCATGACTTGCCATGGCGGCAAACCCGCCGGGGGGCGCGACGATCGGCACGTAATAAGGGCTCAGTCCGAGAAACGAACGAGCCTTGTCGACAAGCCCGGAAAGGCCAAGTCGCACGACGTTGCCCCAGCCGATGTCGTTGACGATCATGTAGACGCTGGCGCGTCCGTCGACCATCGGGCATTGCGCCGAGATGGCTGCGATCTTGTGATCCTGTGACGCGAGAACGATCGCATGGCCGCCAGACAACGACGTGCCCCACAATCCGATGCGTGCGGGATCAATGCCTGGCAAGTTGCGAGCAAAGGCGATCGCGGCGCGCCAATCCTCAAGCTGGCGGCGGATGTCGACGAGCTGGCGCGGCTCGCCGTCACTGTCGCCGACGCAGCGATAGTCGAACAGCAGGACTGTGAAGCCTTCAGCAGCGAATGTGCGCGCATAAGGATCGAGCGCGCACTCGCGCGTGCCGCCGAGCCCGTGCGCCATGACGATGCAGGGAGCCGGCCGCGAGACGTTAATCGCCGGCGCGTAAAGCCACGCGCGGCACAACACGCCGCCGCTCTCGAAGGCGACGTCGCGGCGCAGCGTGGACGTGGTCTGCGCATCGGGAGAAAAGTTCTCCCACTCGCTTCGTCGTCGCATCAAGGCATCCTGTTTCATCGATGTATGCCGCATTGGCCAAGCCCACTATTTCGCGCCACGCATAAGGAGTGCGCTGTTCCAAACGGAACACGTTCGGGTGTTTGTGCGGAATAGCAGCTTCTCCCGTGTGGAGCCGCACGGGTCGCCGCACGCCCTTAAGGGAGTGTTGCCAAGGAACTGCAATCGCCGTGTCTAGGGCGCCGGGCACAAGCCCCGCGACGCAGGAGCGCCGAAGGTGCGGCGAAAGTCGCGGGCAAAGTGGGCCTGGTCGGCAAAGCCGGCCGCGTGCGCTGCAGCTGTGTAGCTGCTTCCCTGCAGCACTTCGCGGATAGCGGCGCGCAGGCGATGCCACGCCCGGTAGCGCCGGAACGGAACGCCAACCTGTTCTGTGAAGAGGTGCTGGAAGCGCGAGGCCGACAGCCCGACAACCGCGGCCAGCTCGGCAACCGGCATTGCCGTAGCCTCGCCTGTCTGCATCGTTGCGACGGCACGCGCTATCCGCGGGTCCAGTTTTCGATAGGCTCGACGCTCGCAGAAGTCGGTGAGCGCGCGCAAAGCGGACGTGATGCCCGGCGGGGCGGTGCGACTCTCATAAAGTGCGCGCAACGCTCTGACCTCACCATCGTTGCCGACGAGTGCGCTGTGTACCTCCCGCCCTTCACCGACGAGCGGAACGAGCGCGTCGATGCCGCCCGCATTCGGCTCCAGATAGATGACGGCAAGCGGCTCGCCGCGCATGTCGAACTCGTAGGCGACGCCGGGAGGCACCACGGCCGTTCGACACGAGAGCCAGTCCGCGCCGCCGATCTTGAGCTGGAAGCTGCCATAGAGACCGGCGAGATATACGGGCACGCTGTGCCGGTGCGGCGCGTTGCGCTGAAGCGGTCCCGCAAAGAGTGCGCGGCCCTCGTCGAGGTGCCAGAGCGCTTCGGCGCTCGACGCAGCACGTTCGTTCAAGCGCTCCTCCTCAACTGTCGTTAGGCTCGTTTGCGAAGTCTACAGGGAAGGATGCGCGATGTCTCGAACACGGCTCGCTCTCAGTCGCCGACAGCTCATGGCCTCAGCGGCGGCGCTGGCCGCCGCGCCCATGCTGGACGCGGCCCTGCTCGCACCCGCGCAGGCGGCGGCGCCCCTGCTCGGGCTGTCGCAGCCGAGGCACTACCGTTTCAAGCTTGGAGCCTTCGAGGTGACGATGGTCTCCGACTCGGACGTTTTCATCGACGGCCCGTGGCCGCTCATTGGGGGCAACGCCAAACAGGCCGACGTCGATCAGTTGATGCGCGATAACCTTCTGCCCACCAACAAATATCAGCCGGGCTTTACGCCCATGGTGGTCAATACCGGAGCCGAGCTCATCCTGTTCGACACCGGCAACGGCTCGCGCGGGTTCGTGCCGCGACCAGCCGGCGGCTGGCTCGCGGCGCAGCTGGAGCCGGCAGGGTTCAAACCGGCTGACTTCGACCTCGTAGTCTTGTCGCACGGTCACCCCGATCACATCGGCGGGCTGTACGAGGACGGCAAGCCGCTGTTTCCTAACGCGCGCTACGCGATCGGCGCAGCGGAGTACGATTTCTGGTCACCCGCCGGCAAGCACACGGGCGATCTGGAAAAGTACTCGGCGCTCTTTCGCGACTACGTCGTGCCACTCGCGGAGAAGGCGACATTCCTGAAGGCAGGCTCTGAGGTCGCGCCTGGTATCCAGGCTGTCGAGTCGCATGGCCATACGCCGGGCCATCTTTCCTTCCACATCGAGAGCGGTGGCAAAGAGTTGTTTTTTCTTGGCGACTGTGCGCATCACCAGGTTGCCTCGCTGGCGCGTCCGGACTGGCATTGCGTGTTCGATGTCGATCCGGAGAAGGGGGCGGCTACGCGCAGGAGCGTGTTCGACATGCTCGCCGGCGAGAGAATTGCAGTGGGCGCCTACCACATGCCCTTCCCGTCCATCGGCTATGTGGAGCGGCTGAACGGCGGCGGATATCGCTGGCTCCCGCATTCCTATCAGCTCAATCTCTAAGGACTAGCTCCGCTGACCATGGTGGTGTGGCCGGTCGCGGCGGCGCCTTCGGCGGGCTGCCGCGGGCGCCATATTCACGCTGTACGCTGTGGATTTGGCGCATTCGGCCATATGTGCTAGGGACTGGCGCAGTGCGCGTTTCACACGGCGCGATGCGGCGTTTGTTGAGCAACCTGCCCCCAGGGCGCAGCGCCCTCAATTTCGAAACGTTCCGCAGTTCTCTGATCCAGACCGTCATGGTTGGAGCCTGCCCCCCGGGGGAGGTCCCGAACCGGGCGATTTGTGGGTTGTCGCCCGAGGCGAACATTGCCCAACCCGCCAATAACGAAAGGAGGCCACTCTGATAGTTCTCGTCCGTGAAAACAACGTCGACCAGGCCCTGAGGGCTCTGAAGAAAAAGCTTCAACGCGAAGGCGTTTTTCGCGAGATGAAGCGTCGGCGGTCTTACGAGAAGCCTTCTGAGAAAAAGGCGCGAGAGAAGGGCGAGGCCGTGCGCAGAGCTCGAAAAGTCGCGCGCAAGCAGGCACAGCGCGAGGGCTTGTTGGCCCGGCCGGGCGCGAAGAAGCCGGTTGTCGCGCGTCGATAGCTCGGCGACCGCCGAAGATGTCGTCACCAAATCAGAAGTCGGATGCGACCAGGGCATATGAGCCCTGGCGCCGACCGGAATAGACTTTGTGTGCAACCTTGAGGATGTGCTCTCGGTTGCTGTCGAAGCTCTCTAGGATGGCCGTCTGGTTGTGCCGCGTCGTCGGCGCTATGCGGAACACGGCTTCCTCCTCGACGAAAAATGAGACCTCCAGAGCGCCGTCATAGCCCCAGAAACGCACACAACGTCGCGTGGCGTCGTAGCTGCGGCTGACGTTGGGAAAATTCAGCATGGCGCATCGTTCCCGCTTTTAGCAATTGCAGCAGCCGGACCAACGCCGGCGGCGCGCGCGTGCGGAATGACATCTGCACCCCAGCATAGCACGCCGAAATACTACTTGGCGGCGACTTTCGTGGTGGCCCTGGCAATCGACTTGATTGCAGGTCGCGCCTGGCCGGACCGCTTGGAAATCTCCTGGTCCTGAGCCTCGATGATGGCCTGCGCTGGCGCGTCGCCCTCCAGGCCGCCGAGTGCCGCGCTTGGAACCTTGCGGTTGGATGTGCGCGTACCGTCCTCATAATGCACGTCAAAGAGAATGAACTCGGCCTGGGTCTTTGGTCTCTTGCGCGCCATTTTGTGTCTCTTGCGTGAAAGGGTTTCGGGCGAGGACGGCGCGGCTCGCTCGCGCGGCACGCCAGCGCCGGGCCGCGTGACTCCGTGGGTCAGCTAGGCGGCACTAACAGTTGGGTCAGTGTCCCTTGCCGGGCAAGTCCCGACCCCGGATGCATACCGTGCCGTCTTGCTCGATCTGGCCTTGGTCGTATTTGTGGCTGGAGATCTGCTCGAACTCGGTGCGGTACTCGTTGAACCGCTGCAGGTGCGCGTCGCCGTACCGAGGGGGGCTATGTCCTCCAGCGCGTGGCGCGACACCAAGACGCTGATCGTGCGGCCACTGTCGTACATCGGAAAGAGGTCGACATTCTGGTCCACAATGGGCGTGCCCGGCTGCGCTACCGTATCCAGCGGCATTGGTCAGACCTGCCTTTGTATTCATTGGAATTCACACCGGCCGCCAGCCGGCCGCCGTTCGAATGACGGGGGTGTGACAACGGCCTATAGGGGCTTCGCCAACCCTTACCACCAATCGCATGCCGGCAGGGAGTTTATTCCTCGACAGGCCGTCAAACTGGGCGCAAAGTGCGCCGCATCATCGGTTTGTATGTCCCAGGCGCCGGTGGCTGAGAGACGGCGTAGCGCTCCCGCCTGCCAAAAAGGAGGAGCCATGTGCCCGTTTCTCGAGGCTCCGGAAGGCCTGTCCCCAGAGACGCTTGAAATGCTAGATCGGGCCTTCACATCCGCGTGGAGCGAGCTGCAAGCGAAGAAAAGTCCCTGCACGTTGCCGCAGAACGAAGAGGCCACGCGCGTCGCGATCGCCAGGTCCACGAGGGAGCTGGCAGCAACGGGAGTTCGCGAGCCGGAACGTTTAAAGCGTCACGCGCTGCACGCGGCGGAGCGCGCAGACCCGCGTATCCGTAAAACCGAGCCCCTGTCCGAGTGAGCTGAAGTACCACGCCTGAGGCCAAGACTGCCGGCGCGCAAAGCCGCGCAAAGGGTCTGCGATGGCAAGCAGGCGCTCGGCTGCAGCTGCGGCCTGACAGTAAGGGAGACGAATGCAACATCCTGGTTTCTTCGAGCGGGCAGGCCCTTTTCCGTTGCAGGTCATCGCAGCCAAGCTCGGTGCTGAGCTTGGGCCGATTACCGACCTGACGACGGAGATTGTGGATGTGAAGCCGCTCGGAATCGCCGGTCCGCAGCATCTCGCGTTCTTCGACAATCCGAAATACCTCGATCAACTCGTCAATACGCGGGCGGGTGGCTGCCTGGTGGCGCCGGCCTTCGCCGACCGCGTTCCGACGAGCACGGCGGTGCTGAAAACCAAGACACCCTACAGTGCCTTCGCCTTCGCGTTGCGACTGTTCTATGCCGACGCTTTGCGTCCGATCGCCGCCAAGTCCGGAGATGAGCGCGGCAATGGATGTCTCGTCCATCCCTCGGCTCGGATCGACGATGGTGTGATCATCGAGCCTGGCGCCGTCGTCGGCCGTGAGGCGCAAATCGCGCGCGGCACCACCATCGCAGCCGGGGCAGTTGTGGGCTACCGCGTCTCGATCGGACCGGATTGCTATGTCGGTCCAGGAGTCACGATAACGCACGCCATTGTCGGCGCGCGCGTTATACTGCACGCGGGCGTGCGGATCGGCCAGGACGGCTTCGGATTCGCCATGAGCGCCAATGGGCACCTGAAAGTGCCGCAGGTGGGCCGCGTCATGATTGGCGACGACGTCGAGATAGGCGCCAACTCTACCGTCGATCGCGGTGCGCTCAACGATACGATTATCGGTGAAGGCACCAAGATCGATAATCTCGTTCAGATCGGCCACAATGCCATCATCGGGCGTCATTGCGTCATCGTCGCCCAGACGGGGATCGCCGGCTCGGCGCAGCTCGGCGATTTCGTCGTCATGGGCGGCCATTCGGGCGTCGTCGGTCACGTCAAGATCGGCAGTGGGGCTCAGATTGCCGGCATGGCGCACGTGAAGGAGGACGTGCCTCCTGGAGCGCGCATGGGCGGAACCCCAGCGGTGCCGTTCAAGGAATGGGCGCGCGAGGTTGCGACCCTCAAACGGCTCGCCGCAAGGAACGGCAAGCCAGCGACGTGAGCGTTCAGCGCACTGTAGAGCTAGAAGAGCTTGGGCAGCGGCGTTAGCTCGCTCTCCTTGGCGACTCGCTCGAACGTCTCGGCGGTCGACTTGATGCGGTAAAGCAGATCGCCGCCTTCGAAAGGCAAGAGCCTCAGGACCTTGTACTCCCTGCTCGAGGCAGGCGGCGCCCATCGACCGGGAGTAAAGTCGACGGCTTGTCCGACTTTGAATCTGTGCCGCGCCATCGGTTACGCAAGCTCAACTTGGGCGGCCTTCTTGCCTCGGCCACGCGGATCATCCTCGAGAACGAAGCTGACTTTGTCGCCTTCATTCAAGACAGCGATGCCGGCGGCTTCCAACGCGCTCGCGTGCACGAACACGTCCTTGCCGCCATCCTCCGGCGCGATGAAGCCAAAACCTTTGGCGGCATTGAAGAACTTCAGAGTGCCCGTCTGGCGCATGGTGCGAAGGCCTTTCCCTTGAAGCGCGAGCGGTCTTGGCCATGAGAAGGCCGCGCGCTCGACCTGACAGCTCAGTCATGGGGAAAGGCGAACGACCGCGAGTGGTCTGTCGACGAAACCTCAACACCGAGGGCGCACTCCAACGGGTGCGCCGGCTCAAATCTGTATGAGCCTGCAAGGCAGTAAACGCAAGAACTATTGGGTTTTATGGCGCGCTAAGCCACATCGCGCCGCTGCAACGGATAGTCTTTGCTGTCGTAAAGCTTGCGGATTTGCGTAGCGTCGAATCTTTGCTCGTTAACCTCGAGCACAGTCCCGAAAAGCACGTCGGAGGGTAGCTCCTCAATGGCGAAACGGACAGCCTCCGCACCGGAGTCGAACCTGCGGTAGGTCACGGGCCGCGGGCTTGAGCCTCGGCTTCGACAGGCGAAGACCTCAGCCGGAGCCCTATAATCGAAATCGATCATTATCAATATATGGGGTGCCACGCGGCGATTTGCACGCGCCGCATCGCAACATTGTTGCTTGCTATTTTCGGGTCGCCGTGAAATAAGCGCGCATCGCTTGAGGAAACCTTGGGCGAACATCGGTGCTCCAGCCGCGTGAAAAGGACTTCGGTTCGGGCCTTTCGAAGAGATTGGCCCCTCGTTCGTCCTACCCTGTTGAGCGCCTCTGACTTTAATCCTCTTCATGACAGCCCAGGACACGCGGGGCGTCCCCTGGAACAGCCGCGTTCGTTCGCGTGCACGGCCGACATGTGTTCGGCCGGCCTAGTCTTGCGGCTACATATGAAAGAACACCACTTGACCACGTTTACTCAACTCGGGCTGAACCCAGCCCTACTGAAATCACTCGAAGCGGAAGGCTACACGACTCCGACCCCGATCCAGGCGCAGGCCATTCCAGGCGTGCTCGCCGGCAAGGATCTGCTGGGCATTGCCCAGACCGGCACCGGTAAGACGGCGGCCTTTGCGCTGCCTATCCTTCACCGCCTTGCCGCCAACCGCCGTCCGGCTTTGCGCCAGGGCACGCGTGTGCTCGTCCTGTCGCCGACGCGCGAGCTGGCAACCCAGATTGCGCAAAGCTTCAAGACCTACGGCCGCCACATGAATTTGAGCGTCGCGCTCATGTACGGCGGCGTCCCGCATCGGCCTCAGGTCAATGCGGTGAGCCGCGGCGTCGACATCCTGGTCGCGACACCTGGCAAACTCATCCAGCACATTGAGGAGCGCAGCGTCGTGCTGTCGGGCACGGAGATCCTCGTGCTCGATGAGGCGGACCAGATGCTCGACATGGGCTTCATCCGCCCGATCCGGCAGATCCTGTCCAAGCTATCGGCCAAGCGCCAGAGCCTGTTCTTCTCGGCGACTATGCCGAAAGAGATCGGCGCGCTTGCAGCCGAAATGCTGCACAATCCCGAGCGCGTTGCCGTCACTCCGATCGCCAAGACGGCCGATCGCGTGAAGCAGAGCGTCATCCACGTCGATGCGCCGCGCAAAGGCTCGCTTCTTGTTGAACTGTTCGCCGATCCGGCCATGCGGCGCACGCTCGTCTTCACCCGCACCAAGCGGGGCGCCGACAAGGTCGCGCGTCACCTGGAGGCCGCCGGCATCAAGGTCGCCGCGATCCACGGCAACAAGAGTCAGGGCCAGCGCGAAGCGGCGCTCGGCGCATTTCGCAATGGCCGCATTCGCGGGCTGGTTGCAACCGACATCGCCGCGCGTGGCATCGACATCGACGAGGTGACCCACGTCATCAACTTCGATCTGCCGCATGTGCCCGAGAGCTACGTCCACCGCATTGGCCGCACGGCGCGCGCCGGCGCGGAAGGCATTGCCATCTCGCTGTGTGGCCGCGACGAGCGCCCCCTGCTGCGAGACATCGAGCGCCTGACGCGTCAATCGATCGAGAGCATCGATCGCTGCGACAGCCCCGTCGGCGACGACCTGTCGGCCAGCGGCCGCGGCGGGCCCGAGCGGCGCGGCGGTCGCCCCGCCAAGTTCCGGCCTGCCCGCAACGGAAATCGGCCGGCCGCGGGCAATGGCAAGAACCGCGGCTATCGAGGCGCCGCAGCTGCCCGCTAAGGGGGTTTTCAGAGCACGCGGCCGGCCATGCCGGCCGCTATCGCGTAAAGGATTGTCGTGGAACACGCCCAAAGTGCCGATTCGAAGGTTGCCGCTCGTGATTGGGCGGCGCTGTTGAGCCGATACCGCGAGCCCAGCCCTCGGCGCAGTGCATTCGAACTCGCCGTCACCAGCGGGGCGTTCGTTGCGACCTGGATCGTGATGTGGGCCACCTTAGGCTTTGGCTATTGGCTCACGCTGCTCATTGCAGTGCCGGCCGCCGGCTTTTTGGTGCGGCTCTTCATGATCCAGCACGATTGCGGACACGGCACCCTGTTCCGCAACCGTGCTACCAACGACTGGATCGGCCGTGTGCTCGGCGCGCTGACGCTCACGCCGTATGATTCCTGGCGCCGCAGTCACAACATTCACCACGCGAGCTCCGGCAATCTGGAGGCGCGCGGGATCGGCGACATCGATACGTTGACGGTGCGCGAATATCTGGCGGCTCCGAAATGGAAGAGACTTCACTACCGGATCTACCGCCATCCCCTCGTCATGTTCGGGTTGGGCCCAGCTTATCTGTTTCTGCTGCAGCATCGTTTGCCGGTGGGATTGATGCGCAAGGGTTGGCGCCCATGGGTCAGTACCATGGCGACCAATGCGGCGATTGCGGTGCTTGCCGGCGCCATGATCTGGCTGGTTGGCGTAGGTCCGTTCCTGCTGGTGCACCTGCCGATCACGCTGCTTGCCGCCTCAATCGGCGTTTGGCTGTTCTACGTCCAGCATCAGTTCGAGGAGACAACGTGGGCCGCGGCCCCCAAATGGAACTTGCACGAGGCTGCGCTGCACGGCAGCTCGCACTACGATTTGCCGGGTGTGCTGCGCTGGTTCACGGCCAACATTGGCATTCATCACGTGCATCACCTGTGCAGCCGCATCCCGTTCTACCGACTTCCGCAGGTGCTGCGCGACCATCCGGAGCTTGCAAATATGGGGCGCATCACGCTCGGCGAAAGCCTGCGTTGCGTGCGTTTCGCACTTTGGGACGAAAAACGGCGGCGATTGATCTCGTTTGGCGAGCTGCGCCGATAGCGTAACGACTTGGAGCCGCGGCCGCGTTTCCGAGAACGAATTTCGCTTCTGGAGGTTGCCGTGAACCGCTTCGGATCCGCCGTGCTTTTTCTGGTCTGTGGTGTTGTCGGCGCGGTGGTGTCGGTAACGTTGCTGCTCATGGTCCCGAGCGATGGCGCGCCGCTCGGATATCGCGAGCTGATTGCCGATGATCTGCCTGTTCTCATCTTTGCCACAGGCATGGGATTTTGCCTGGGCATCCTGATCGCGCTGCTTTGGTCGGTTCTCCAGCGAATTTTCGCTGTGAATGCGCCGCGCGCCTGACGCGCCCAATCGACGCAACGGCTTCAACTCGTCACAGAGTTCTCTCCGGGCTCCGCGTAGCTTTCTGCATCCATTTGCGGTTAAGGTAGGGGATGCATTGTAATACATCGTTGTGGTGCAGTGGCGAGCAGCCTCGGAGGTGGCAAGCTTGGGCCGATTAATTATTGTTTCCAACAGGGTCGCCGAACCGAACTATCCACGCCAAGCCGGTGGGCTGGCGGTGGGCGTTCTCGACGCATTACGTGAGAACGGCGGTCTATGGCTGGGCTGGGATGGTGGCACCGTGGCCGACGGCGAGCCGATCAAGCTCAACATCACCGAGCACGAGGGCATCACGGTCGCGACGATGCCGCTCAGTGAAAGTGACTACCAGGACTACTACCACGGCTTCAGCAACTCCATTCTGTGGCCGGTCTTCCATAACCGCCTCGATCTTGCGGCGATCAACGCCGAGTCCGCGGGGGGCTACAAGCGCGTCAACGAGAGTTTTGCCGACGCCCTTTCATCGCTCGTCAAGCCCACCGACCTCATCTGGGTGCACGACTATCATCTCATTCCATTGGCAGCCAAGTTGCGGCGGCGCGGGCACCGCAATCGCATGGGCTTCTTTTTGCACATTCCGTTTCCCACGCCGGACGTGTTCGTCGCCATTCCCGAGCATGAATGGCTGATGCAGTGTCTGCTAGCCTACGACGTCGTGGGTTTGCAGACCCGGTGGGACGTCGCCAACTTCGAGCGCTGCCTGCAGGAATTAAAAGATCAGATCGGCGATCAGGATTGCGCAGGAGACTGGGCACAGTCGCCGACCGCAGTAGCGGCGTTTCCGATAGGGATCGACGTCGACTCCTTCGCTGCCATGGCCCATACCGACGAAGCCGAAGCCCGTATCGAGCGCCTCAATCGGCGTGCGAGTGCCCGCATACACATTATCGGGGTGGACCGGCTCGATTACACCAAGGGCTTACCGGAACGACTGCGCTCGTTCCGCAGGCTGCTCGAGCTCTATCCAGAGAATCAGAAAGTCGCGACGTTGATGCAGATTGCTCCGCCGACGCGCGAGGATGTCGATGCCTACGCCGACATTCGCCACGAGCTGGAGGCGCTGTCGGGCGCCATCAACGGCGAGTTCGGCGACTTCGACTGGACGCCGGTCCGCTATATTCACCGCGTGATACCCAGGGATACGCTGGCGGCACTGTTCCGGGGCAGCCATGTGGGGCTGGTCACGCCTTTGCGTGATGGCATGAACCTCGTCGCCAAGGAATACGTGGCGGCCCAAGACGAGCAAGATCCTGGCGTCCTCGTCCTGTCGCGATTTGCCGGTGCGGCGGAAGATCTGGAGGAGGCGTTGATCGTCAATCCATACGATGCCGATGAGGTGGCTCACGCCCTTCAGCAGGCGATCAAGATGCCAATCGAGGAACGGCGAGAGCGGCATGCGGCGTTGCTGCAGCGCGTGCGCGAACACGACGTCAGTCATTGGCGTGAAGGTTTCATGAAATTGCTGATTGGGGACGGCCAGGTTTTGACGGCGGCGGCCAAACAGGCGTGACGTACGCATCGTATGCGTATATCGCGGCGATGGAACCAAACCGACGATAATGACGTTTTCATTCGCGTGTATTCGCATGCGAGGCAATGATTTGGGTGCTGAGGGGTTGTCGCTGCTGGGTATCCCGAATAGAATTAATCATCGCCCACGAGAAACCGATCGATCCGCACGCAAAATGCGCGGACGCTGAAGCCTGCCCAAATCCAAGTTTGCAGGTGCATCACCAAGATCGGTAGCGGTTAACCGACTTGAGGGACAATGCCGGCATCGACCAGCGAGCAGTTCGAGGCGCCTCTGACGAAGTCCGACCATTACTTTGAGCCTTCTGCGACCGACGATGCCCTGTTGAGCGCCGCCAAAAGCCGAGTTGCCATTGAAGGCGTATGGCCGCAGATCGACGGCGGGCGGTTTCCCGCAAAACGTGCCGTCGGCGATGTCATGGCCGTCGAAGCAGATATTTTTTGCGACGGTCACGACAAGATTGCCGCGGCTCTGGCTTACCGCCGGGAGGACGAGCGGGACTGGCACGAGGTGCCGATGCGCTTCCTCGAGAACGACCGTTGGCGCGGCACGTTCTTGCTGGAGCGCAATGCACGCTACCTCTACACGATCGTCGCGTGGCGCGATCTCCACGCCTCTTGGGTCGACGAGGTTACGAAGAAACACAAAGCCGGCCAGAAGATTGCGTTGGAGCTCGCCGAGGGCGGCCACCTGGTCGAAAAGGCACTCGCCGAGAGTGATCCGGGCGCGGACGACGACCGCAAGGACCTGCAGGATATTCTCGACGCATTTCAGCAGGCTAAGTCCGATGATGCCAGGCTTGCGCTGCTCTCGAGCGCGGATGCGCGCGCAATCGTTGCGCGCTGTGGCCCGCGCACCAACCTGACGCGACACGACAAAGAGCTCGCGGTTTGGGTGGATCGCAGGCGCGCAGTCCTTGGCGCCTGGTACGAGCTGTTTCCGCGTTCCCAGTCGGGTGATGCCGGGCGGCACGGCACGTTCAAAGACGTTATCGCGCGCTTGCCCTACGTGCGCGACCTCGGCTTCGACGTTCTCTATCTTCCGCCGATCCATCCTATCGGCCGCACCAATCGCAAGGGGCGGAACAACTCACTGACGCCGACGCCGTCCGATCCAGGCAGCCCCTACGCCATCGGCGCCGAAGACGGCGGGCACGATGCGATCCACGCAGAGCTCGGCACGTTTGCGGATTTCGAGCGCCTCTTGCAGGCCGCCAAGTCGCATGGGCTCGAGGTCGCCCTCGACTTCGCCATTCAATGCTCGCCCAATCACCCATGGATTAAAGAGCATCCCGAGTGGTTCGACTGGCGACCCGACGGAACCATAAAGTTCGCGGAAAACCCGCCGAAGAAGTACGAGGACATCGTCAACGTTCACTTCTATCGGGACGCTTTGCCGTCCATCTGGCACGCGCTGCGCGACGTGGTGCTGTTCTGGGCCGGCAAGGGCGTGCGTATCTTCCGCGTCGACAATCCGCACACTAAGCCGTTTCCGTTCTGGGAATGGATGATCCGCCAAGTGCAGGATCGCTATCCGGATGTGATTTTCTTATCCGAGGCCTTCACGCGGCCAAAGCCGATGCGGCGGCTGGCCAAGCTGGGCTTTACGCAGTCCTACACCTACTTCACTTGGCGCAACACGAAGCAAGAGCTGACCGACTATCTGACGGAGCTCACGCAGACCGAGGCGCACGAGTACTTCCGCCCGAATTTCTTCGTGAATACACCGGACATCAATCCCGTCTTTCTGCAGACGAGCGGCCGGGCTGGGTTCCAGACGCGATTCGTGCTCGCCGCAACGCTTGCCGGCAACTATGGCCTCTACAACGGCTTTGAGCTGTGCGAGTCGCGGCCGATGCCGGGCAAGGAGGAGTATCTCGACTCTGAGAAATACGAGATCCGGGCCTGGGATTGGGATCGTGAAGGCAACATCAAGGCGGATGTCGCTCTCGTAAACCGATTGCGCCGCGCCCATCCCGCGCTGCAGGCATTCACGAATCTCAAATTCTACAACGCCTGGAACGACAACATTCTCTACTACGGCAAGGCGACGCAAGACCTGGACGACTTCCTGTTGTTCGCAGTCAATCTCGATCCGCACAATGTGCAATCGGCCCACTTCGAGGTGCCGCTGTGGGAGTTCGGACTGCTGGACGACGCCTCGATCCAGGTTGAGGACCTCGTCACCCGAAAACGGTTCACGTGGTCGGGCAAAGTACAGCACATGCTGCTTGATCCGAATGAACGGCCATATGCCATCTGGCGCCTCATCAAACCCGACGGAGCCGCCGCATGACGGAGACTGAAGCGGCAGAAGCGCCGATCGAGGTGCCGGCAGCAGCGGACATCGAGCTGGCAGGGCAGCCCGAGATCGATCGCACGGCGGCCGACTGGTACAAGGACGCCATCGTCTACCAGCTTCACGTCAAGGCGTTCCAGGACGCGAACGGCGACGGCATCGGCGATTTCGAAGGGCTCATGCAGCGGCTCGACTATGTCGAGTCGCTGGGCGTGACGGCGCTGTGGCTGTTACCCTTCTATCCCTCGCCGCTCAGGGACGACGGATACGACATCTCCGACTACCGGCAAATCAATCCATCCTATGGCGATATGGACGGCTTCAAGGCCTTCATCAAAGAGGCCCACCGCCGCGGCATTCGCGTCATCACCGAGCTTGTGGTCAATCACACCTCCGACCAGCACCCGTGGTTCCAGGCGGCGCGCAAGGCGCCGCCCGGCTCTCCAGAGCGCGCGTTCTATGTGTGGAGCGACAACGACGACCGCTACGCCGGCACGCGCATCATCTTTATCGACACGGAGACGTCCAACTGGGCGTGGGATGCGACGGCGAATGCCTACTATTGGCATCGCTTCTACTCGCACCAGCCCGATCTCAATTTCGACAACCCGCAGGTTCTCGAGCAGATCATCGACGTGATGCGCTACTGGCTGGATCTCGGTGTCGACGGGCTGCGGCTCGATGCGGTGCCCTACCTGTGCGAGCGTGAAGGCACCAACAACGAGAATCTGCCCGAGACGCATGCCATCTTGCGAAGCATTCGCCGCGAGGTCGACGCCCAGTATCCCGATCGCATGCTGCTGGCGGAGGCTAATCAGTGGCCCGAGGATACGCGCCACTATTTCGGCGACGGCGACGAATGCCACATGGCCTTCCATTTTCCGCTGATGCCGCGCATGTACATGGGTCTCGCCCAGGAGGATCGCCACCCGATCACCGACATCCTGCGCCAGACGCCGGACATTCCCGATCCGTGTCAGTGGGCGCTGTTCCTGCGCAATCACGACGAGCTTACGCTCGAGATGGTGACCGACGATGAGCGCGACTACCTATGGCGAACCTACGCTACCGACAGCCGCGCGCGCCTCAATCTGGGCATCCGCCGCCGCTTGGCTCCGCTTCTCGACAACGACCGGCGCAAGATCGAGCTGATGAACGCGCTGCTTCTGGCGATGCCGGGGACGCCAGTTCTCTACTATGGCGACGAGCTTGGCATGGGCGACAACTATTATCTCGGCGACCGCGACGGTGTGCGCACGCCCATGCAGTGGTCGGCCGATCGCAACGGCGGGTTCTCGCGCGCCGATCCGCAGCGGCTCTACCTGCCCCCGATTATGGATGCCAACTACGGCTATCAGGCCATCAACGTGGAAGCCCAGCAGCGGGCGCCGTCGTCGCTGCTGAACTGGATGCGCCGGCTCATCCAGGTGCGCAAGACACATGCTGCGTTCGGTCGGGGCAGCTTGAATTTCCTCTATCCGCGCAATCGCAAGATTCTGGCGTTTGTGCGCGAGCACGAAGGACAGAGTTTGCTGTGCGTTTTCAATCTTGCGCGGTCGGCGCAGGCGGTGGAGCTCGATTTGCGCGCCTACGCGGGCGCGGTTCCCGTCGAGCTGACCGGTAGCTCGGCGTTCCCGCCCGTCGGCGAGCTTCCCTACATGCTGACGCTGCCCGCTTATGGGTTCTACTGGTTCATCCTGGCGAGCGAGGCCGAGCAACCCCGCTGGCATGTTGTCCAGGCTGAAGCGGCGCCCGACTTTGTCACGCTCATTGCCTCCGAGGGCTGGCAGAGCGTTTTCGTGGAACCGCAAAAGCGAACGCTGGAGCGCGACGTGCTTCCCGACTTCATGCTGCGGCAGAGGTGGTTTGGAGCAAAAGACGCGCCCTTTATCTTGTTTCAGCTGCAGCACATCACGACGCTGGAGAATACCAACGGCAAATTCCCGCTTACCGTCTGCGAAGCATCGCTCCCCGGTGGAGATGTGCAGCGCTACTTCCTGCCGCTTGGCGTCAAATGGGGCAGCGAAAACTTGCGGCCCGGTGCACCAAAGTTGTCTTCGACGCTTGCCAAGCTCAGGGCCGGGGCAAAGGTCGGCGCTCTCATCGACGCCGCCAGCGACGACGCCTTCATTAGAGATTTCGTTGCAGCGCTGCATGATGCCGAGACCGTCGACGTAAAGGACGGGCAGCTTGTCTTCTCGGCGAGCGGCGACTGGGAGGCGATCGACAAGGAAGCGCAGGTGCGCTTCATAGGCGCCGAGCAGACCAATGTATCGATGATCGTCGACGAGCGCATCATGCTCAAGATCTATCGCCGCATTCGCTCCGGCGTTCAGCCGGAGCTGGAGCTCGCGCAGTTCCTGACCGAGGCCGCGCAGTATCAGAACACGCCCAAGCTGCTGGGAGCGGTGGAGCACGTGGCCAAGTCGGGAGAGCGGACGGCGCTCGCCATTGCCTTCGCGTTCGTGCCCAACCAGGGCGATGCATGGAACGCTGTGGTCGATGCGCTCGATCGCGCCTTTGAGGATTTGATGCTCATCCCCGAGGGTGATGCGACCGAAGAAGACACGCATGCGCGCCTCAGCGAGTTTCCGCTCGACATCGCCAAGAAGCTGGGCGAGCGCACGGGCGAGCTACACCTGGCACTGGCGACACCCAGCAAGGATGCTGCGTTCACAGCGGAGGAAATCTCTGGCGAGGACATCGAAAGATGGAGCGCGGCAGTGCGCAACGAGGCCGATCGTGTGTTAGGTCAGCTCGAGCGCATGAGAGCCGGCTTGCCCGAGACGACGGCGGATCTGGTGGACAAGTTGCTCGGCGCACGCGACGTGCTCGACGGGCGCATCAAGGGACTCGCCGGCAAGACGGCGGCTGGCATAAAGACACGGATCCATGGCGACTATCATCTCGGCCAGGTGCTCGTATCCAAGGATGATGTCGTCATCATCGACTTCGAAGGCGAGCCGGGGCGCACGCTCGAAGAGCGGCGTGAGAAGAGCTCGCCGCTGCGCGACGTTGCCGGTATGCTTCGCTCGCTTGACTATGCCGCTTCGGCCGCGGCCGACCGCTTCGCCACGCGCACGGGCGAGTTGCCCGAAGCGATCTGGACGGCGGCCACCACCTGGCGCAACCGTGCGAGCCGCGATTTCCTGGAGGCCTACGTTGCAGTGGTGGGCGCTACGCCCGGCTATCCTGCGGACAAAGAGGTCGCGGCGGGATTGCTCGATCTCTTCCTGCTGCAGAAAGCATTCTATGAGATAGCCTACGAGGCCGCGAACCGGCCAGCGTGGCTGACGATACCCTTGCGCAGCGTCATTGACCTCTTAGCGGGCAGCAATACGTACAGATCATGATCAGACCATCGAAGAAGATCGTTGACGCGCAACACGGCTGGCGCCCCGACCCCGCTGCAGTTGAGGCGCTGGTCGACGGCCAGCACGGCGATCCGTTCTCCATCCTCGGGCCGCACAAATGCGACGAGGGCGTATCGGTGCGCGTGCTCGCCCCGTCCGCCGAAGCCGTCGAGGTCGTCGACGGTGAGGGTGGGGAGGTGCTTACCTCGCTCGAGCGGATGCACGATGGCGGATTTTTCGGCGGCGTGATTCCCGGCGCGGACCTGCCGCTCGACTATCGGCTGCAGTTCAGAAAAGGAGACGCGCACTGGGAGGCGGACGATCCTTATCGCTATCCCGCCATCCTCGGCGATTTGGATGTCCACCTGCTGGCCGAGGGAAGACATCAACGCCTTTATGAGAAGCTCGGCGCGCATCCGGTCTGTGTGCAGGACACCGACGGCGTGGCCTTTGCGGTCTGGGCTCCCAATGCGCGCCGCGTCAGCGTGGTCGGTGATTTCAATTACTGGGACGGCCGGCGTCATCCCATGCGCAAGCGGCACGAGGCGGGCGTGTGGGAGCTTTTCGTGCCGGGCGTGCCCTACCACGCGGCCTACAAGTACGAGATCGTCGACGCAGACGGTGCGCTGCTGCCGCTCAAAACAGACCCGCTGGGCTTCAGTCAGGAGGTGCCGCCGGCCACCGCATCACGCGTGACCGGCCTCGTCGAGCACGACTGGCGCGACGGCCGTTGGTTGGAATCACGCGCAGCCATTCAGGATCGCGCGGCGCCGATCTCGATCTACGAGGTGCACCTGGGCTCGTGGCGCCGCGGCGAGGGCAACGGCTTCTTCTCCTATGACCGACTTGCCGACGAGCTGATCCCCTACGTGCGCGATCTTGGCTTCACGCACATCGAGCTGTTGCCGATCAGTGAGCATCCGTTCTCCGGGTCCTGGGGTTATCAACCCATCGGCTTGTTCGCGCCCACCTCCCGCTTCGGTTCGCCGGAGGCGTTTGCGCGGTTCGTCGATCGCTGCCATGCGGCCGGAATCGGCGTGCTTGTGGATTGGGTACCGGCGCATTTCCCCAGCGATCCGCACGGTCTCTTCCGATTCGACGGGACAGCGCTCTACGAGCACGAGGATCCGCGGCTGGGGTTCCACAAGGACTGGAATACTCTGATCTACAACTTCGGGCGCCGGGAGGTTTCCAACTTTCTACAATCCAACGCACTTTTCTGGCTCGATCGCTACCATGTCGATGGATTGCGGGTCGATGCCGTCGCCTCCATGCTCTACCTCGACTACAGCCGCGAGCCCGGCGAGTGGGTCCCGAACGTCCACGGCGGCAGGGAAAACCTCGAGGCCGTGAGCTTCCTGCGTGAAATGAATACCGGCACATATGGGAAGTTTCCGGGCACGATCACGGTTGCCGAAGAATCGACCGCATGGCCGCAAGTCTCGCGGCCGGTGAGCGGTGGAGGGCTAGGGTTCGGCTACAAATGGAACATGGGCTGGATGCACGACACGTTATCTTACATTTCGCGTGAGCCCGTGCATCGCGCCTATCATCACAACGAGCTCACCTTCGGTCTCATCTACGCGTTCTCGGAAAACTTCATTCTGCCTCTCAGTCACGACGAGGTGGTGCATGGCAAGGGTTCGCTTCTAGGCAAGATGCCTGGCGATCGGTGGCAGAAATTTGCCAACCTGCGCGCTTATCTCGCATTCATGTGGACGCACCCGGGCAAGAAGCTGTTGTTCATGGGCGGAGAGTTCGGTCAGGAGCGCGAATGGAACCATGACCAGTCGCTGGATTGGCACCTGCTCGCAGACTCGTCGCACCGCGGCGTCCAGTCGCTGGTGCGCGATCTCAACAAGCTTTATCGATCGACGGCGGCGCTGCACAAGCTCGATTGCGAGCCCAGCGGATTTGAATGGATCGATGGCGGCAATGCGACTCAAAGTGTGCTCTCCTATATCCGACGCGGGAGCGAAAATGATGCGCCGGCGCTCGTCGTGTGTAATTTTACGCCGGTGGTCCAGCATGGCTTTCGCATCGGCGTTCCCAAAGAGGGGCGTTGGAACGAGCAACTCAACACGGACGCCGCGACCTACGGCGGATCGAACGTTGGTAATTTGGGTGGCGTCGAGGCGGAAGAGAAGTCGGAGCACGGACGTCCGTTCTCGATCGAGATCACCGTGCCTCCCCTCGCAACGGTCGTATTTGTGCACGCCGGCGATTAGAGGTAGCGCATGAGCCGGGGCGTCTTCGACGTGGAGCCTGGGCTCCCCTATCCGCGAGGGGCTACCTATGACGGGCAGGGCGTCAATTTCGCCGTGTTCTCCGAGAATGCCGAGGCGATAGAAGTCTGCCTCTTCGACAGCGACGGCATTCGCGAGACTGTGCGCATCAAGCTTCCCGAGTACACCGACGAGGTCTACCACGGCTACGTGCGCGGTATCGGGCCGGGTCAGCTTTACGGTCTGCGTGTCTACGGACCCTACGCGCCGGAAGAGGGCCACCGCTTCAATCCCAACAAACTGCTGCTCGACCCTTTTGCCAAGGAGCTGCACGGCCGCATCGTGTGGCACGACGCGCTGTTCGGATATCGCATCGGCTCCAAAAAGGCGGACCTCTCCTTCGATACGCGCGATTCGGCGCGGTACATGCCCAAGTGCGTCGTCGTTGAGGCCGAGAGCCGCTGGATGCCGTCGTTTCCCTGGCGCAACGAACAGCGCCCCGAGGTGCACTGGGCCGACACCATTATCTACGAAGCGCACATCAAGGGACTGACGATCGCCAATCCGAAAGTGCCGGCCAAGCTGCGCGGTACCTTCGCAGGCCTCGCGCATGCGCGGGGGATCGAGCATCTCGTCAAGCTCGGCGTCACGGCTATAGAGCTGCAGCCCGTGCAGGCGTTCTTCGATGACCGGTATCTCGTGGAGAAAGGTCTCAAGAACTACTGGGGCTACAACACGATCTGCTTTTTTGCGCCGGCGCCCCGCTACACGTCGAACGGCGGCGACGTCAGCGAGATCCGCCACATGGTGCACCGCCTGCACGAGGCGGGCATCGAGGTGATCCTGGATGTGGTCTACAACCACACCGCCGAGGGCAGCCACCTCGGACCGACGCTTTCCTTCCGCGGCATCGACAACGCCAGCTACTACATGCTGGCGGACGACAAGCGCTACTATTACGACACCACCGGCTGCGGCAACACGATCAACCAGTTCCATCCCCGCGTGCTGCAGATGATCATGGATTCGCTGCGCTACTGGGCGCAGGAATGTCACGTCGATGGCTTCCGCTTCGATCTTGCAAGCTCGTTGGGGCGCGAACGCCGGGAGTTCGAGGGCAACGCCCGCTTCTTCGACGCCGTGCTGCAGGACCCGACGCTGTCGCAGCTCAAGCTGATTGCTGAGCCTTGGGACGTGGGTGCCGGCGGTTATCGCCTCGGCGGATTCCCGCCGGGGTGGTCGGAATGGAACGGCCGCTACCGCGACGATATCCGCAGCTATTGGAAGGGCGACAACGACGTCCTGCCCAAGATCGCGAGCGGCATGCTGGGCTCGGCGGACATCTTCGACCGGCGCGGACGCAGGCCGTGGTCGAGCGTCAATTTCGTCACCGCTCACGACGGCTTCACGCTGGCTGATCTGGTCTCCTACGACCACAAGCACAACGAGGCCAACAAGGAGGACAACCGCGACGGCCACGACGACAATCGCAGCTGGAACTGCGGTGCCGAAGGCTCGACGGACGATCCCGCAATCCTGGAACTGCGCGAGCGTATGCGGCGAAATTTGATGGCAACGCTGCTGCTGTCCCAGGGAACGCCGATGATCCTCATGGGCGACGAGCTCGGTCGCACGCAGGGCGGCAACAACAATGCCTATTGCCAAGACAACGAGACGTCATGGCTCAACTGGAGCGGCATCGGCCCGAGGGACGAGGAGTTCTTATCCTTTACGTCGGGGCTGATCGCTTTGCGCAAGCGCTTGCCGCTGATCCGAGGCACGCGATTTCTTCACGGCGATACGGTGGCATCCGACGGAACCAAGGATATTACCTGGTACCGCCCAGACGGCGACGAGATGGCAGCCGAGGACTGGAACAACGGGCTGTCGAAGTGCATTGGCGTCATGCTGAGCGCACCGGATGTTCGCCCTCTGCTCATTCTCATGAATGCCCACTACGAGGACATCGAGTTCAAGCTGGCACCGCTTAAGCGGATCTCGGGCTGGCAGCTGCTCGTCGATACCGCACGCGGCGTGATCGAGCCGAATGATCCACCTTTGAAGTCGGCGAGTGTGCTGCACGTGCCGGCGCGCACGCTCCTCCTCCTCGAGGCGGAGAGCTGATGGGCGCGCGCTATGCCCTTGAGCGCACGTGGGGCGCTGAGGTCGTCGAAGGTGGTGCGCGCTTTCGTCTGTGGGCTCCGTCGGTCGATCGGCTATCGCTTCTCACCGTTCCGAGCGGCGTTGCTCTGCCCATGGAGCGATCGGCGGATGGCTGGTTTGAGCTGACGACCAACGAGGTCGAAATCGGCGGTAGCTATCTGTTCCAGCTCCCAAACGGCATGCGCGTGCCCGATCCCGCCGCGCGCGCGCAGCGCCGCGATGTGCACGGCCCCTCCAAGCTGATCGATCCGCGCGCCTATGAGTGGAAATGCGCAGACTGGCGCGGGCGGCCTTGGGAAGAGGCGGTCATCTACGAGCTGCACACGGGCACGTTCACGCCCGAAGGCACATTTGCCGGCATCGAGAGCAAGCTGGACGCACTCGTCGAGCTCGGTGTCACGGTTGTCGAGCTCATGCCGGTGGCCCAGTTCGGGGGCAACAGGGGATGGGGCTACGACGGTGTCCTCATGTATGCGCCCCACGTCGCCTACGGCGGCCCCGATCAGCTCAAGCACCTGATCGACGCGGCGCACGAGCGTGGCCTCATGGTCTTCCTCGACGTGGTCTACAATCACTTCGGCCCGGACGGAAACTACCTCCACACCTATGCGGCCGACTTCTTCAATCCCGGCCGTCATACGCCGTGGGGCATCGCGATCGCCTATGACCGCGCGCCCGTTCGCGCCTTTTTCATAGAGAACGCGCTCTATTGGCTGGAGGAGTACCGTTTCGATGGCTTGCGTCTCGACGCCATCGACCAGATCCGCGACGACAGTGTGCCCTCGCTACTGGAGGAGATGGCGATCACCGTGCAGAAACGCATCACGGACCGCCATGTGCACCTGACCACCGAGGACGACCGCAACGTTGCCTTTCTACTCGAGCGCGCAAACGGCGTCCCCAAGCTCTACGCCGGAGAGTGGAACGACGACTTTCATCACGTGGCCCACGTCATTGCGACGGGCGAGGCCGACGGCTACTACCAGGACTACACGGATGGCCCTGTGGCCAAGCTCGCTCGCTCGCTCAGCGAAGGTTTTGTCTACCAGGGCGAACCCTCGCCCTTCCGCGACGGCAGCAAGCGTGGCGAGCCGAGCGCCGGGTTGCCGCCAACCGCCTTCATCGACTGCCTGCAGAACCACGACCAAGTCGGCAACCGTGCCTTTGGTGAGCGCCTCGGCTCGTTGACCTCGCCGCACCTGATGGAGGCACTCACCGCAGTTCTATTGCTCAGCCCCTCCATTCCGCTGCTGTTCATGGGCGAGGAGTGGGGTGAGACGCACCCATTCTGCTTCTTCACGGATTTTCATGGCGAGCTGGCGCGGCAGGTGCGTGAGGGACGGCGCAACGAGTTCGGTAGATGGGAGGCGTTTCGGGACCCCAAGAACCGCGAGCGTATCCCGGATCCCAACGCGCTCAGCACCTTCGAGGCCTCGAAGCTCGATTGGAGCGAGACGGCGCAATCTCCGCACCGGGAGCGGCTTGCGCTCACCACGCGCCTGCTCGCGATCCGCGCCCGGGAGATTGTACCTCGCCTCGCCGGCGTCGAGGGCCAGGCCGGCACGGTGCTTGCCGCCGAGCATGGCGGGCTCGCCGTTGTCTGGCGCCTTGGCGACGGCGGCGACCTCGCAATGATGGCAAGTCTCGGCGACGAAGCGTGGAACGTGCCGGAGGGCGCGCACACGGAAGGGCGGCTCATCTATGAAAGCGCGGACGGCTGCGATGCCGCTCTGGAGGCAGGCAAGCTGCCGCCCTGGTCGGTGGTCGTGCGTGTCAGGGAGTCTTAATGAGCGAGGCCCTCGACAGGCTTGCGGCAGCTTATGGCGTCGAGCCCAGCTACATCAGCGAGCGCGGCGAGACCTGCGTTGCCAGCGACGCGACGAAGCGCGAAATCCTGCGCGCGATGGGCGTCGCGGTCGATAGCGACGCGGAGCTTGCGCAGAGCCTCGCAATTGCGCCTGGGCCCGATCGAAATGATGGCGGGGTCCCTAGCGATACACCTTGCTTCATGCCCGACTGGCTCGCGGGCGGGCGCATCTGGGGCGTGACATGCCAACTCTACGGAGTGCGCTCCTCGCGCAACGCAGGGATTGGCGATTTTGAGGATCTCGCGCAGCTGGCCGAGCTGGCAGCGAAAGCCGGCGCCGACTTCATCGGGGTGAATCCTCTGCACGCGCTGTTCTTTGCTGAGGCGGAGCGCTACAGCCCCTATGCCCCCTCGAGTCGGCTGTTCCTCAACCCGTTCTACATTGCGGTCGATCGTCTGCCCGGCGCCCAAGCTGGCCGCGAGACGCCGGGCGCGCGGTCTGCGCGTGCCTCGGCGCTTGTCGACTATCCGCAGGTCGCGCACCTCAAGCGACGCGCCTTCGAGCACGCCTACGATGCTTTTTGTGACTCCCGCGCCCGCGCCGGAAAAGGCGACATGCGGGACTTCAATGGTTTTTGCGCGGAGCGCGGAAGCACGCTTCACAGGTTCGCGCTCTATGAAGCGCTGTCGGAAGCGCTCGTGGCGCGTGGGCACTACAGCGGTTGGCATACCTGGCCAGCGTCTTATCGCAAACACGACAGTCATGCGGTGCGCCGTTTCGAGCGGGAAAACGAGGAGCGGATCACGTTTCACAAGTGGCTGCAGTGGGTTGCTGAGACGCAGCTCAGGCAAGCGCAGGAGCGGGCCATTGCCGCCGGGATGCGCATCGGTCTCTACCTCGACCTGGCAGTGGGCGTCGCGCCGGACGGAGCCGACACCTGGGCGCAGCCGGGAATCGTGGTCGATGGGGCACGTGTCGGCTGCCCACCCGACATGTTCAATGATAACGGGCAGGACTGGGGGCTGGCGCCTCTGTCACCGGCGGCGCTCAAGGGCAGAGACTTCGCGCCCTTCGTGGCCATGCTGCGCGCGCTCATGCGCAATGCAGGCGCCGTCCGCATCGATCACGCCATGGGCTTAACGCGGCTTTATTGGATCCCGGGCAATGTTCGCGCCACGGAGGGAGCCTATGTGCGCTTTCCCATGCGCGATATGCTGCGCCGCCTGGCGCTTGTCTCCCAGGAGCTGCGCACCGTCGTCATCGGAGAGGATCTTGGCACGGTGCCGCCGGGATTTCGCGAGGCGATGAGCGAGATGGAGATCCAGGGCTATCGCGTGCTGTATTTCGAGCGCGAAGGCGACGGCAGTTTTCGGACACCGCACGCCTATACGCATAGGGCGTTGGCCTGTCTCTCCACCCACGATCTTCCGACCTTGAAGGGATGGTGGCGCGGCAGCGACATCGATCACAGGGAGGAATCGGATCTGGTTTCCCCGGAGCATGCTGCAAACATGCGCGCCGGGCGGGCCCACGACCGCACCCTGCTGCTGGTGGCGCTCAATTCGGCGGGGCTGTTGCCTCGCGAGTTCGAGCCGGTATTAAGCGGGGCATTGCCGATGCCGATCGATCTCCCGCTTGATCTCTGCACTGCGATGCATGCCTTGCTTGCGAGAACCGCGTCGCGCCTCGTCGCGGTGCAGCTTGAGGATTTGGTCGGGATGCAGGAGCAGGCCAACGTTCCCGGCACGGTGATCGAGCATCCGAACTGGCAGCGCAAGCTGCCGATGAATCTCGATGAGATTTCCGGGACGGCGCTGTTTCGCGATATTGCAAGCGTCGTTTCCCGCGAGCGGGCGCGAAACCCATGATCGTCCCCGCCTCTACGTATCGGCTGCAGTTCCGCAACGGAATGACGTTTGCGCGTGCCGGCAAGCTCGCGCCCTATCTGGCGCGGCTCGGCATCAGCCACCTCTATGCCTCGCCTATCTTTCAGGCCGAGCCTGGCTCGACACACGGCTACGACGTCGTCGACAACAGAGTGATCGATACGAGCCTCGGCGGCGACGAAGGCTTCGAGCGCATGGTCGCGGCGCTGCGCGCGCAAGGGATCGGGCTCATTCTCGATTTCGTGCCCAACCACATGAGCGCGTCAACCTACAATCCCTATTGGCGCGACGTGCTGGAGTGGGGCGAGGCCAGCGAAAGCGCGCAGTTCTTCGATATCGACTGGTCGGCGGCGAAGCTGCTCGTGCCGGCCTTGGGCACGAGCTACGGCGAGGCGCTCGAGGCGGGCGACTTCGGTCTCGGCTTTGATCCGCGCGACGGAGGCATGACCTTCACCTATGGCGGTCTCAAGCTGCCCTTGACGCCGACCTCCTACGCACAAGTTCTGGCACGCGCGCAAGGAGAGGCGTTTTCCGAGTGGGCCCGGCGGTTCGCGGTAGCGACGACCGAGACGTCGCCCGAGCTGAAGGCAGAGCTCGCGGCGGCGGCGCAGGATGCGCCCGTGCGCAGCGCCATCGAGCAGGCGCTCACCGATGTCGTACAGGATGTCGGCGCCCTTCACGAGCTGCACGAGATGCAGGTGTGGCGGTTGACGCATTGGCGGGCGGCGCGTGAGACGCTGACCTATCGGCGCTTTTTCGAAATTACCGATCTGGTCGGCCTCAAGGTGGAGCGTCCCCGCGTGTTCGACGAGCTGCACGCGCGGCTTGGCGAGCTGGTTCTCGTCGGCAGCGTCAACGGCATTCGCCTCGACCACATCGATGGGCTTGCCGACCCGAAGGGATACTTGGAGCGCCTGCAGAAGACGTTGGGCGATGTCGAGCCGCTGTATCTGGTCGTCGAGAAGATCTTGGGCGCCGGCGAGGATCTGCGGCGCGACTGGCCGGTCGCCGGCACCACGGGCTACGAGTTCATCCTGGCATTGGCGGATGTGCTGGTCGATGTGGGCGGCGCTCCCGCCATGACGCGCGCCTACGGCAAATTCCTCAAAGAGGATGTCGACTACGAGGCGCTGGTCCTGGAAGCCAAGCGGCGCATCCTTATCCGCAACCTCGCAGGTGAGCTTGAGCACTTGAAGGACATGGCGCGGCACCTGGCGGGTCGGCAGTTGGCGACGCGCGACCTCGGCTCCGATACCTTGCGCCGGGCGATCATCGAGCTCGCCGCGGCTCTGCCGGTCTACCGGACGTACGTGGATGTAGCGGGTGCTCAGGAGGAGGATCGCGCCATCCTGGAAGCCGCGGCCGCCAAGGCGAAGGCCGCACGCCAGGTGGAGGACGAGGAGGCGATCGACTTTTTGCGCCGCGTGCTGGAGCTCGATTTCGAGACGCCGGAGGATCAGGCCACCGCGCTGGAGTTTGCCGCGCGGTTCCAGCAGACCACCGGCCCCGTGATGGCCAAGGCGCTCGAGGACACGACCTTCTACCGCTACAACCGCCTGATAGCGCTCAACGAGGTCGGGGGCGAGCCGGATCGCTTCGGTGCGCCCCTGTCCGAGTTCCACGCGGCGATGGCCCGGCGTCTCGGCCGCCAGCCCGCCGGCCTGAGCGCCACCGCCACCCACGACACCAAACGCGGCGAGGATGCGCGCGCGCGCCTCTACGTGCTGAGCGAGATGCCGGACGTGTGGGCCGCGGCGGTCGATCGCTGGGCCGGGCTCAACGCGCCGCTGCGGCAGGATTGCGAAGGCGGCGCCGCGCCCGAGCCGGAGGTCGAGTGGATGTTCTACCAGGCGCTCGCCGGAGCCTGGCCGCCCGATTTGCGCTGCGACGATGCCGGCGGCTTGGCCGCTCTGTCGGAGCGCATGGCGCAGTTCATGCTGAAGGCGGTGCGCGAGGCCAAGGTGCGCACGAGCTGGACGGGCCAGGATGCAGACTACGAAAACGCGATCGAGTCTTTCGCGCGCGCAGCACTCGATCCGGCTCGCGCACGCGCCTTTTTGCAGGACTTCGCTGCGGCCTGCGCGCCGGTATTTCTTGCGGGGGCGCTCAACAGCCTGGCGCAGACGGCGATCAAGCTGACGGCACCCGGCGTGCCCGACATCTATCAGGGCACCGAGCTGTGGGAGCTGAGCCTTGTCGACCCCGACAACCGCCGCCCGGTCGATTTCGAGGCGCTGCAAGCGCTGCAGAAGGGGCTCGACACTGCGCCCGCTGAGGATCTGCTGTCGGCCTGGCACTCCGGTGCCATCAAGATGCGCCTGCTGCAAGCCGGATTGAAAATGCGCGCTGATGCGGCCGAGCTGTTTGCCGGCGGCGCCTATCTGCCGCTTGCCGTGGAGGGGGCGAAGGCGGCGCACGTGCTGGCCTTTGCCCGGTGCTTGGATGCGCAGGCCGTCATCACCATCGTGCCGCGGATCTGTCTGGACCTTCTTGGCAGCGAGAGCGTGCCACTCGTGCCGGCGGAGCGGTGGGGCGATACCACGATCAAATTGCCGGAGGCACTGGCCGGGCGCCGCTGGCGCAACGCCGTGACGGGCGAGGTTCTATCCGCACAGACCCACATTGTGGTGGGTGGGGCCTTGGCGCGATTTCCGGTGGCCCTGCTCGTCGGCGAGGGACCGCACTAGGGGTTGTATTAAGAAAGTTTGGTGGAGCCGAGGGGAATCGAACCCCTGACCTCTGCAGTGCGATTGCAGCGCTCTCCCATCTGAGCTACGGCCCCCTAAAGGTCGGCGGCATTTAGGGGCCGCCCCCGAATCTTGTCAAGGAAGCGCGCCGAGTGGCCCATTCGGGGCCACTTGCCCTTGCCGGGGGTGCCCATTCGAGGCTACACGTCAGCCGGCAACGCAGATATCAGGCACGGGTCCATGATCGAGCTCCTCGGCTTCATCAGCTACCTCATCACTCTCTATACCTACATCGTCATTGCGAACGTGATCCTGAGCTGGCTGATGGCCTTTGGCGTCGTCAACCCCTACAACTCCACCGTGCGCACCATCTGGCAGGCGCTGAATGCGCTGGTCGAGCCGCTCCTGCGCCCCATTCGCAATATTCTGCCCGCCATGGGCGGCATCGACCTGTCCCCCATCGTGCTCCTCCTGGGCTGCTTCTTCATACAAAGCGTGGTGCTGCCCAATATCGCCAAGCTCTTCGTGTGAGCCGGGAGCGACCGGTCGGGCCCGGCGGTGAGCGGTCGCGCGAACTTTCGCACGAGTTTCCTTGGCGCAGCGGCTCCGGGTGCGTCATCGTGCGCGTGCGCCTGACGCCGAAATCCTCGATAGAAGGCGTCGGGGGCGTAGAGCCGACGGCAGAGGGCGTGGCCTTTTGCGCGCGCGTGCGCGCGGTGCCGGCGGAGGGAGCGGCCAACGCGGCGCTGGAGCGGCTGGTGGCGCGCTGGCTCGACGTTCCCAAGAGCACGGTGCGCGTGACCCAAGGGGCCAAATCGCGCGTCAAGTCGCTCACCATCAGCGGGGAAACCGGTTGCCTGGAGGCGCGGCTCAGGGCCAAGCTCGGGTCTGCCGGGTAAATTTCAAGAAACGTGGGAGGACCGCTGCCAATGACTGCCTACACTATCGACGGGAAAGCCATCGCCGCCAAGGTTCGCGCCGACGTCGCGGCCGACGTGGCCCGCATCAAGAGTGAGCATGGCTTCCAGCCGGGTCTGGCGGTTGTGCTTGTGGGCGAGGATCCGGCCAGCAAGGTCTACGTGCGCAACAAGGCGCAGCAGACCGTCGAGGTCGGCATGCAGTCGTTCGAGCACAAGCTGTCCGAGGATACGACCGAGCAGGCGCTGCTCGATATCGTGGCCAAACTGAACGCCGATCCGAACGTGCACGGCATCCTTGTGCAGATGCCGCTGCCCAAGCACATCGACAGCGTCAAGGTGCTGGAGTCGGTCGATCCGGCCAAGGACGTCGACGGCTTCCACCCGATGAACGTCGGCAAGTTGTCGATCGGCGAGCGCGCGCTGGCGCCTTGCACGCCCGTCGGCTCCATCATTCTTGCCAAGTCGGTGAAGCACGACCTTTCGGGCCTCGACGCCGTGGTGATCGGGCGCTCAAATATCGTCGGAAAGCCCATGGCGCAGCTCCTGCTGCGTGAGAACTGCACGGTGACGATTGCGCACTCGCGCACCAAGGATCTGCCGGGCGTGGTACGGCGCGCAGACCTCGTGATCGCCGCGATCGGCAAGCCCGAGTTCGTGAAGGGCGACTGGATCAAGCCGGGCGCCATCGTCATCGACGTCGGCATCAACCGCATCCTCAAGCCCGACGGCAAGGGCAAGCTCGTGGGGGACGTGGCGTTCGCCGAAGCTGCGGCCGTCGCGAGCGCGATCACGCCGGTTCCCGGCGGCGTCGGCCCTATGACCATCGCCTGCCTCTTGAAGAATACGGTCGAGGCGGCGCTGATGCAGAAGGGCTTGCCGGCTAAGGCTGCTTGACGAGCGAAAGAGGCAGCAGGCAGTAGGAAAAACCTACGCCGCGCGTTCCTGCCGCAACGTCTCGCCGCGATAGCCGAGTGCCTCTGCGACATGCATGCGCCCGACCTGCTCGACGCCGTCGAGGTCGGCGAGTGTGCGCGCCACGCGCAGCGTGCGATGGAACCCGCGTGCCGACAGATGCAACGTTTCGGCAGCCTGCCGCAGCAGTGCGGCCCCCTCCGTGTCTGGCGTGGCGATTTCCTCCAGCACGCGGCCGCTGCACTCTGCGTTAGTGCGCACGCCGCGAAGGCCGCGGGCGGCAAAACGCGCGCGCTGGCGCTCGCGTGCCTGGGCGACGCGTCGGCCCACGTCCGCGCTGGTTTCGGATGGAGCCGGCAGCACGAGATCGGCTGCGCTCAATCCCGGTACCTCGATCTGCAAGTCGATCCGGTCGAGCAGTGGTCCTGACAGCCGCGCTTGATAGTCAGCGGCACAACGGGGACCACGCTTACAGGAGGTTCCGGGTGCGCCGCCTCCGCACTTGCATGGGTTCATGGCGGCGACGAGTTGAATGCGCGATGGATACGCGATGCGGTGGTTGGCGCGCGCAATCGTTGTCTCGCCCGTCTCCAGTGGCTGGCGCAGCGCGTCGAGCACGCCAGGCTGAAACTCGGGCAACTCATCCAGGAACAGCACGCCGAGGTGGGCGAGGCTCACCTCGCCGGGGCGCGGGCGCGTCCCGCCTCCGACGAGCGCCGCCATGCTCGCAGAGTGGTGGGGCGCGCGGAACGGGCGCAGCGTCGCCAGCTTGCCGCCCATGAGGTTTCCGGCAAGGCTGTGCACCATGGACACTTCGAGCATCTCTTCCGGGAGAAGCGGCGGCAGGATCGACGGGAGCCTGGCGGCGAGCATCGATTTGCCGGCGCCAGGCGGTCCGATCATCAGCAGATTGTGGCCGCCGGCCGCCGCCACCTCCAGCACGCGCTTGGCGCTCTCCTGTCCCTTGACGTCGGCGAGGTCGGGGAGCGCGGTAGCCTCCCGCGCGAGGCGCGGCTCCGGCCGGCGGAGTGTCTGCAATCCCTTGAAGTGATTGACCAGTGAAAGGAGATGTGGCGCCGCCAGGATGTCGACGTCCTCGCCCGCCCACGCGGCCTCCGCGCCGCAGTCTGCCGGGCAGATGAGCCCCTTGCCCATCGTATTGGCGCCGATGGCAGCAGGCAGCGCGCCCGGCACCGCGCGGATCGAGCCGTCGAGAGCCAATTCGCCGATCGCCGCGTAGCCGGTGACCGCGTCGGGCGCAATTGCCTCCATGGCGACCATCATGGCGAGCAGGATCGGAAGGTCGAACTGGCTGCCCTCCTTGGGCAGGTCGGCCGGGGCCAGGTTCACAGTGACATGCTTGTAGGGCATTCCCAGACCGACGGCATGCAACGCGTTGCGCACGCGCTCGGAGCTTTCGGCAACGGCTTTGTCTGGGAGCCCGACGATCGCGAGCGCGGTCCGTCCCGGCGTGATGCGCACTTGCACTTCGACGGGGCGCGCCTCGATTCCGACGAATGCCAGGGTGGAAATCTGACCGTACATGCCGCCCCCTGCAGATGCTGTTGCAAGCTTAGTCGGGAACGGTGCTGCCAGCAAGAACATTAGGGGAACGCACGATCCAGGCGCACGTGGTCGCGTTCCGTGCAAGGATCATCCGTCGAGGCCTTTGTCACAATTTGGAGCTAAGCCAGTGATTACTCTGGTCTAAATTCCGCCAAAACCATTGAGTACGTCCTACAACAGTGCGCAAGGCTCGGGTCTACCCAACCCAGCTCCCCAAATCGCGTGCTAGGGGCTGGTCCCGATCTACCGATCGGGATCAGCTCAACTGGGGATCCCACCCCACGGCAAGATCCACGCCCCGTCGATTTCGAAGGTCGGGACAGCCACGCCTGTGGTCTGCGAAGGGGCAAATGGGACGCTGATCCGGGGGGAGTAGGTCAAAAATAAGGACCAGCGCCCCGCCACGGCCCCGGGGGTCAGGGGCTCCTCCGTGAGGGACGGAAGGGTGGCTCCAAGATGATAAGGCTGTAGGACCCTGGTAGCTAGGCTCGCGCGGCTGTTTCGCATAAATAATCAGCATACGATTAATTGCCGCTCGGAGATCCAGTAAAAAATTTTAATTATCAGGAGCTTAGGCGCCATTTCCGTCCGCGAGCGGTCGCACCGCGATCACGGTGGCATTGTCCTGATAGGGGTCGCGCACCGCCTCGACCGCCCGGATCAGTGCACTGGCCACGGCTTCCGAGCCATCCTTGGCATAGGCCGTGACGATGCGCTCGATCTCCGTGGTCTCGAGCGTCTGCAGTCCGTCGCTTGCCAGGATAACGTAGTCGCCAGGCTCCAACACCAGCGGACGGCGCGAAACGTCGACGAGGTCGAGGTCCTCGCCCGTCACTGCCGATCGCAGCATGTGGCGGCGCGGGTCCGCTTTCGCCTCCTCCGGCGTCATCCGCCCTATGGCGGCAAGCCGATCGAGCTCGGGCGCTAGGGAATGGTCCTCGTTCAGATGCGCAATCTCTCCGCGCCGGTAGAGCAGGAGCGGGCTGTCGCCCACGCTCACCCACTCGACGCCGTCGTCCGCGAACACGACGGCGATCAGCGTCGTGCCCATGCCTGAGAGAATGGGGTTGGCCATGACCTTGGACGCGATCGCGTCGTTCGCTGACCGTAGTGCCTCGAGCAGACGCTCGTGGCGCGCGCCGTTGCGGCCCGCATAGGCGGCGATGAAGCTGTCGCACACCATACGACTTGCGAGCGCACCGCCGGTGTGCCCGCCCATGCCGTCGGCGAGCACGGCGACGAGCCGCGTGGCATTTGCCGTCGGCACGCCCGCGCGTTCCGCGGCATCCCTCTCAGGCGGCCAGAAGCCGCTCGCATCTTCTTGGTAGTCCCGCGCGCCCTTGGTCGCGCGCGCGGCGTGGTCGAATGCGTGCATCAGTCTTTGGCATCGGTCAGCTCGGTCCAATCGAACTCTGCGCCGCAGAAGGGCACAAACACGAGCTGGGTGCGGCCCATCGTGATCACGTCCATCTGGCTGAGCTCGACCGCTCCGGTGGGTCTCTTGTCGTTCACGGAAACAACGTTGGTCTTCGAAAGGTTCGGCACGAACAAAAACGAGCGCGCCGACAAATCATAGCGGATATAGGCCTGCTCCTCAGAGGAAATCAACTCATCGCCGAAATTGAGGGGCACGCGCTGGTTGGCGCCGCGGCCGACCGTGTTGTTGCCCTCGAAGATCGGGCGGTAGCTACCGATGCCGGGGCCGCCCACCACGACGAGCCAGCCCACCACCGGGTCCTGCTCGAAGGCGCCGCGCTTCACTTGCACCTTGCCGCGCACCAGCTGCGTGCGCGGTGCATCGTCGCCCGCCGGCTCCTGTTTGCCGCCACGCACCACCCGCGTGGTCGGGGGCGCTTGAAACTCCAGATGCTTTTCCTGCGGGGCGAGCGAGGTCTGGGCTTTGACTTCGCGCGCAGCGTCGGCGGCACTCAGGCCTGCAGAAGCCGCCGGATCCTTGCCGGCAGGCTCGACGGCTACGGTTTTCTGCGTCGCCTCCGGCGCCTTGGCAGCCTGAGGCGGTCGCGCTTCGGCGGCGGCTGGTGTCTTTGGATTGCGTCCCGTCTCGTCGCGGCTCGCGGCTACGAGCGCGTCCTTCAGCGAGCCGAGAAACCGGCCGCCCTTGGCGCCTTGTGGGGTTTTGTCCTGCGTCGTGCTTGCGGCCTCATCTGCCATCGCAAATCTCCCAAAGATCATCGACCGAATTCGTTTCATTCGACCCGCCCGCACCGAATCCGTTTGGGGCTAGACCGGTTGCGCATCGAAGCGCAGCTTGACCTCGCCGACGCGGATCGCATCGCCCTGCTTGAGCCGGGCCTCTGCTACCTGCGTGCCGTTCACCACCACGCCATTGCCCTCTTCGCCCGACAGATCAGTAATCAGCACCTCTCCATCCGTCGTGCGTCGAATGACAGCGTGATAGCGGTGCACCGTGTTGGCAGCGAGGCAAATATCGTTGTCCTCCTCGCGGCCGATACGAATGAGCGTGCGCCCGATCACATAGCGCATGCCCGGCTGACTTTCGACCTCCACCCAAGCTTCCGTGGGCCAGGCGGAGACCTCGGTGCGCGCCGTCGTCAGGCGCGGGCGCGGGTTGTCGCGCGAGGATCGCCGCCCGATGAGCTGGGTCGTCTCCGGCGGGTGGCGCCGACGCGAAGCGAGCCGTCCGGCAAGCGCCAGCGGCGGCACCGCGAGCAGGACCGAGAGGCCCAGCATCAGGGCCGGTGCCCGCTGGTAGCCTTCGCCCACCCAATAGCGGATCTGTGTCCATGCCTGTCCGCCGACGTCGGCAGCCGCTGCCAGCAGATCGGTCGTGAGGCCCGGATCCTTGGCAGGTGCTTCCGCGCCCGCTATGTCGACGCCTGCGGCCGCGGCGCAGACCTGCATCGCCGCGGTGGCGGCGCCCAAGGCCAGCAGCGGCGACCACGGCGGTTTCATGGTCATCTCTTTGCAGCAAATCAGGTGACAACCTCAAGCCGCATGACGGCAGGAACATGGCCGCGAGGCGACCCGGCGGGGGATTTGTTCGCAGCGAGCGCATCGCTCGCGGGAGCGCCACATTTGTGAGCCACAAATGTGTCCGGAGGCGAAACGTCATCGGCGCACGGTCGCGGGGTCTTGTGATGCGGTATCTGCGGTGCGGGCGTCACGGGGAGCCATGACGAATCTCATCGCGCTGCCAAATGGCACAGAGCTGGTCGGCGACTACCGCATCGAGCGCGTGCTGGGAGCCGGCGGCTTCGGCGTGACCTATCTCGCCGACGAGATCGCCCTCGCGCGCCTCGTGACCATCAAGGAATACTTTCCCTCCGACATCGCCGCGCGCACCCAGGGCATCGGGGCGGCGCCGCGCTCGCAGGACTGCGCCGGCGACTACCGCTGGGGGCTCGATCGGTTCATCGAGGAGGCGCAGACCCTCGCCAGGTTCAACCACACCAATATCGTGCGGGTTTATCGCTACTTCCGCGCCAATAATACCGGCTACATGGTCCTTCACTTCGAAGAGGGCCAGAGCCTCAAGGCGTGGCTCAAGGGGCTGGGGCGTGCGCCCCGCCAGAAGGAGCTCGACGTCATCATCGCGCCGCTTCTCGACGCGCTGGAGCTTATCCACAAGTCTGACTTTTTGCATCGCGACATCGCGCCCGACAACATCATCATCAGGAAGACCGGCGATCCGGTCCTGATCGACTTCGGCTCCGCGCGCGGCGAGATCGCCTCGCACACCAAGACCGTCTCTGCCCTCGTCAAGCCGGGCTACAGCCCCTACGAGCAGTACGCCGAGACGAGCCGGCGCCAGGGCCCATGGACCGACATCTATGCGCTGGGCGCCACGCTCTACCACGCGGTTACCGGCAAGCGCCCGCCGGATGCGCCCTCGCGCATGGTCAACGACGAGCTCGTATCGGCGCGTGAGGCCGCTCTTGGCTCCTACCGCGCCGGTTTCCTCAAGGCCATCGACCGCGCGCTCACGCTCACCATCGAGAGCCGGCCGCAGGCGATCGCCGCCTGGCGCGGCGACTTGCTTGCTCCCGATCCGCCGCGCAACGGCTGGCTGACGCGCGCGCTCGAAAAGAAGAAGGACGAGGCCAACGAGCTGGTGGCCGCCGGCGCCGAGCCGCAGGCCGCCGCCGTCACCGTGCTGCCGCCGCCCGACGTGCCAGGCCCTAAGGGCCTCATGCTCGATCTGCTCGACGGCATGCGCAAGAAAACGGAGCCCGTCGCTGCGCCTGCCGCCGCGCAGCCGCCAGCCGCTCCCACCGCCAAGGTCGAGACGCCGCCAGCGCCGGAGCCACAGAAAAAGAAGTCCGCGCCCAAGAAAAAGCCTGCGCGCGTTTCCGAGCCGCGCATCTCATTGAGCCCGTTGCCGAAGGGCTTCCTGGTGCCGGCTTCTCCCAAGGCTTCAACGCCCAAGGCTGCCAAGAACGCTGGCGCCAAGAATCAGGTCCCCAAGGGGCGTGCGCTCGTGCCCGTGCGCAATGCCAAGCCGCCGCGGCCGCGCCCTGTGCGCGGCAGCCGCCGCAAATGGGTATCGCTCACCTTGAAGCTTCTCATCGGCGTCGGCGTTGCGAGCGCTGCCGTTGCCATGCAGGACCGCTTCCCGAGCTACGAGAGCCGCGGCGCCTCGGTGCCCTCGAGCCAGACCACGCAAGAGCCGCACAGCAACATCGTCACGCCGCTTGCCGAGATCGACGCCCACCGTGGCGCCGTCAGTGCGCTTCTCTATACCGACGATGGGCGCTGGATCGTTACGACCGGCAGCGACGGCATGCTCAAGGTCTGGGATGCCGGCTATCGCTCTCTCGTGCGCACCCTCGAGCTCGATGATGGGCCGGCCACCGCGCTGGCACTCCTCGGCACCCGTGCGCTCACCGGTCATGCGAACGGCAAAGTGGTGCTGTGGGATCTCCAAACCGCACAGAAAATTGCAACGCTCCAGCGCAACGATGCGAGCATCGGCGCGGTTGCGTTTGCCGGCGCTCCGACGCGCGTTGCCGCCGCGAGCCACGACGGCATGGTGGCGCTTTGGGATGTCGAGCAGCCCTCTGCGCCGCTGCACGTGCTGGAAGGGCACGACGGCTCCGTGGAATCGCTCGCCTATGCGCCGGAGCGATCGCTGCTCGCCTCGGGCAGCGCCGACAAGACCGTGCGCCTCTGGGATCTGCCGACGCTCTCGCTCAAGCGTCGTTATCGCGGCTCCCGCGACACGGTCACGGCGTTGTCGTTCTCGCGCAATGGACGCATGTTCGCCGGCGGCGCGCTCGACGGACGCGTACAGGTGTGGTCGGCCCTTTCCTCGCGACGGCTGCGTACGCTCACCGGACACAAGGGCCGCGTCACCGACGTGGCTTTCGCGCCCGACGCCGACGTGTTGGCCTCCGCCGGCGAGGATGGAACTGTGCGGCTGTGGGACCTGAAACGGGGCAGCGCAATTCGCGCGCTTACCGGCCACACGGGCGGCGCGACCGCCGTCGCATTCTCGCCCGACGGACGTCGGCTCGCGTCAGCCGGCGAGAATGGCGTCGTGCGCCTGTGGGGCATGCCGCTCGCGCGACTCGCCAAGGACTGAGGCACCATTGAGCGCGCTTGTCTGACGCGGGTCAGAATATGCCGCATGGCACGGCCATGATTTCCAGTGAATGAACGGCTTGCGAGCGGCCCAATTGCTCGACGGGGCCGGCGAACGGGGCCAGAATACCCCGCCGCAGAATCAAAAACGCGATGGCGGGGGACCCAATGGAAATCGACGGCGTACTGCTCTCCCGGCTGCAGTTCGCGTTCACGATCTCCTTTCACATTATTTTTCCCAGCTTCACGATCGGTCTCGCCGCCTTCATCGCGACGTTGCTCGTACGCTGGCGTATGACCGGGCGCGACCACCTGCTGCGGCTGGCCCGCTTCTGGACCAAGATCTTCGCCGTCTCCTTCGCCATGGGCGTCGTCTCGGGCGTGGTGATGTCGTACGAGTTCGGCACCAATTGGAGCAACTTTTCCGTCGTCGTCGGCAACGTGCTGGGACCCTTGCTTGGCTACGAGGTGCTGACGGCTTTCTTTTTGGAAGCCACGTTCCTCGGCATCATGCTGTTCGGCTGGCAGCGCGTACCACCATGGCTGCATGTGCTCTCCGCCGTGCTCGTGGCGCTCGGCACCTCGCTCTCGGCCTTTTGGATCCTGGCGGCCAACAGCTGGATGCAGACGCCGGCAGGTCATGAGATCCGCGACGGCATCGCCTATCCCGTCGATTGGATCGCGATCATCTTCAACCCGAGCTTTCCCTACCGCTTCGCCCATATGTTCACGGCGGCCTATCTCACCACCTCGCTCGTGGTGCTGGCCGTGGGCGCGCGCTACCTCGTCGCCGGGCGTTTCCCCGAGGATGCCAAGACCATGCTGCGCATGGGGCTCGGCATGGTCGCGATTCTGACGCCGTTGCAGATGTACATAGGCGATGCGTCCGGCCTCAATACCGAGAAGTACCAGCCCGAGAAGGTCGCGGCCATCGAGGCGCACTGGGACAGCAACGAGCCAGGCGATCTGGTGCTGTTCGCCCTTCCCAACGAGAAGACGGAGAGCAACGACTTCTCCATCGCGATTCCGCACGGCTCGAGCTGGCTCATCACGCATTCGGCCGATGGGCTCTTTCCCGGGCTCAAGAGCTACCCGCCCGCCGACCGGCCCCCCGTCACGCCGGTGTTCTTTGCCTTCCGCATCATGGTCGGCTTGGGCGTCTTGATGCTGATCGTGGGCTGGGTCGGCGCATGGTTGTGGGCGCGCGGACGCCTCTTCACCACGCGATGGTATCTCAAGCTTGCGCAACACGTCTGGCCACTGGGCTTTATCGCCATTCTGTCGGGCTGGTACGTGACCGAGATCGGGCGCCAGCCGTGGGTCGCCTACGGCATCCTGAGGACCGCGGATGCTGCCTCACCCGTTGCCCCCTCCGCAGTGCTGACCACGCTTGTTCTCTTCGTTCTCGTCTACACCTGCGTGTTCGGTATCGGCATCTACTACATTAACCGGCTGATCAATCACGGTCCCATGGGTGAGGCGGCCAAGTCACCCGATGCCTTGCCCTCACGGCCGCTGGCGGCAGCGGGACCGGCAGCGCAAGAAGCGATGGCAGAGGATTAGCTCATGGACGCGATCTCGTTCTGGCTTCCCGTCGTGTGGGCGGCGCTCATCGGTACCGCGGTGGCGCTCTACGTGATCCTCGATGGATTCGATCTGGGTCTCGGCATCCTTTTCCCGTTCGAGCCGAGCGAGAGCCGGCGCGACATGATGATGAACTCGGTTGCGCCGTTCTGGGACGGCAACGAGACCTGGCTCGTGCTCGGCGGCGGCGGTCTGCTGGTCGCGTTTCCGCTGGCTTATGCCGTCGTCCTTCCCGGGCTCTATCTGCCGATCATCATCATGCTGCTCGGGCTCGTGTTCCGCGGTGTCGCTTTCGAGTTTCGCTGGACAGCCAAGCCCAAGCACGAGTTGTGGGACAACGCCTTCGCCTCGGGGTCGATCATCGCCACGTTCATGCAAGGCGTCGTGCTCGGCGGCTACCTGCAGGGCATCCACGTGGAGAACAGGGCTTTTGCCGGCGGTCCACTTGATTGGTTGGCGCCCTTTCCGATCTTCACCGGCTTTGCGCTGCTCGTGGGCTATGCCCTGCTCGGCAGCACCTGGCTCATCATGAAGACCGAGGGTCCTCTTTCCGAGATCGCGCGGGGTTGGGCCAAGCTGCTTCTGCCCGTGGTGGTCATCCTGATGGCGATCGTGAGCATCTGGACGCCGCTCGCTTTCGATCGCATCGCTGACCGCTGGTTCAGCTGGCCGAACCTGCTCTACCTGGCGCCCATACCGATGCTGACCGCCGTCGTCACCGTATTGTGCTGGTACGGGTTGGTCGCCGGGCGCCACGCCATGCCGTTCTTGTGCGCGGTCGCGATGTTCCTTCTGGGCTTCCTCGGTCTCGTCATTTCCAACGTGCCCTATCTGGTTCCCCCGACGCTGACCGTCTGGGACGCGGCCGCCGTTCCGGAGTCGCAGATCTTCACATTGGTCGGCGTGCTCATCATGCTGCCGATCATTCTCGGCTACACCGCCTTTGTGTACTGGACCTTCCGCGGAAAGGTGCGCGAGGGCGAGGGGTATCATTGAGGCTGGACGTGAGCCGCAAGCGTCGGCAAGCCCGAGAGTAAGCCCAAGGCTTGCCATCATCTTTTCGCAATTTCACGGCTTGCACTGTCTGCGGCTGACGAGGCGCTGCAACCCTGCGGCGCCACCGCCGTTTCATATTGGGAGAACGGGGGCCGCATGCTCGGCTGGCGCAGACGCAGGGACGGGTTCGAATGGCGCGAGTACGTGCGCACGACGATCCTCGTGCGGCGCAAGAACCGGCGCGACCGTGTCGTGCGCGCGGGCAACGTCGCCGTCGATGGGCTGAAGGTTGCGGGGGAGCGCGGCGTAGCCGCCGGGGCCATGGGCGCGCAGGCGGTGGGTCGTGCCGCCAAGGTTGCCGGCCACCAGGGCGTCGCCATGGGGGCGGCCGGTGCGCAGGCCCTGGGACGCGGCGCTAAGGTTGCGAGCCATCAGGGCTTAGCCATGAGCATTGCTGGCTGGCGCGCGGCTGACAACAAGGTTCGCGCGAGCCTTCCCGTCATCTGGCAGGCCACACAGCTGTTCGCGCAAAAGGTCATCTCTGCGCTTGCCGCTTTCGGTGCGCTGGCTTTCGGTACCGCGCATCGGCTGACGGAGATCTCGGCGCCCCACGCGGCCGCTGCATGGGATCGTCTGCAGCCGCTCTTCGCCAAGCTGCGCCGTCCGGGTACCACGGCGGTGCTCGCGGCCGTTGCCGGGGTCGCCCTAATCGGCTCCTTCCGTCGTGTTGCCGCCAACGGGATCAGCACCGAGATCGTCGTCGCGCTTGTCATTGGAATGGTCATCGCGGGGCTGCTGGTTGCAGCCTGGCTTTCCGACCCGCCCTCCTGGCTTGCCGCAGCATTGCGTGGCAGCGGGCGAGGTGTCGGTCGTGGCGCGAGTGCCATCGGCGGCGCGCTGGTCGGGGTCGGTCCTTCACGTGCCACGCTGGCGCGGAGCGGTGCACTCGTTGCAATCGGGCTTCTCGTGATCGGTGCCGGCTGGCTCGTCTGGCGCGCTGCCGCCGCGCTGCCCTCGTTGATGACGAGCGCGGATTCGACGCTCAAAGGTCGCGCCGCGGCTTTGTCGGGCGACACCCTGCGCGTCGCCGGCACCACGCTTTCGCTGTCGGGAATCGAGGCCCCCGTTGACGGGCAGACGTGCGGCGGCGAAGGAGCGCAGCGCTGGCGCTGTGACGCTTCCGCTAGGTCGGCGCTCGCCAAGCTTCTACGTGCCGGCCCGGTGACGTGCGTCCTTGGCGGCGAGGATGGGGGCCGCAAACTTGGCACGTGCCAGCAGGGCGACACGGACATCGCGGCCGAGCTGGTGCGAAATGGGGACGTGTTTGCCGAAACGGGTTTCTTTTCTTCCTACGGCTCGCTGGAAAACAACGCTCGAGAAGAAAAGGTCGGCATTTGGCGAGGCGAGTCCGCACGGCCTTCTGAGTATCGCGCACAGAAATGGGAGGAGGCGAAGCGCGCCGCTCCCGACGGCTGTCCGATCAAGGGCAATGTGACGCGCGGCCGGCGCGTCTACGTCTTGCCGTGGGCCCAGGACTACGCGCGCGTCAAGATCACGAGCCGCCGGGGCGAGCGCTGGTTCTGCAGCGAGGACGAGGCCTTAGCCGCCGGCTGGAAGCCATCGGGACAGTCTTGAGCACGGATGCGAAGGGCAAAATGAAAGCCCGCGGTCCGGGGGAAGACCGCGGGCTGCAATGCGTGACGCCACTTAGGGGGGACAGGTGGGAGGGCGCCACGTTGGAAATAGAAGTGAATACCATTTCATCTGGCTTTGCAAGCCATTCTGCCGTGGTCTTTTCGGATCGTTAAAGAACTATTTAATTCGGAACTGCACTTTGATTTAGCAATGTTTGCGTTTGCATTGCGCGCCCGATCGCAGCAAACGAAAACCGCCTTTGGATCGAACGACATACGTCGGCGTGCTTCATCTTAAGAGTCACGCTCGGCCGGACGCAGGTCGACGTCGACGAGAACGCCGCCGCGCACGAGAGTGGCAGACACCACTTTTCCGATGCGCCGCGCGTCCAACATCCGGAACATGTCGTCGACGCCAGTGACGGTCTCGCCGTCGAGGCGTACGAGCAAGTCGCCGGCCTTCAGTCCGGCGGCGTCGGCGGGACTACCTGGCTGCACTTCGCGGATGCGAACGCCGCCCGTCTGGGTCAGTCCCGTTTTGTATACAAGCCGCGTCGGCAATGCGGTCTGCTCGGCCACGATGCCAATGCGCGCGCGCCGCACGCGCCCGTGCGCCAGGATCTGCGTCAGCACGTGCAGCGCCGTGTTGGCCGCCACGGAAAAGCAGATGCCCTGCGCCCCCACGATCATGGCGGTGTTGATGCCGATGACCTCGGCCGCAGAGCTCGCGAGCGGTCCGCCCGAGTTGCCGGGATTGAGGGCGGCGTCGGTCTGGATCACGTCGCCGATGAGCCGCCCGTTTTGCGCGCGCAGAGACCTCCCGACCGCCGACACGATGCCGGCGGTGACCGTCGACTGGAACCCTAAGGGATTGCCGATGGCGATGGCGATTTGCCCCGGGCGCACGTGCTTGGAGTTGGCAAGCCGCGCCGCCGGCAAGGTTTCGCCCGTCTCGCCGCGCAGAACCGCAAGATCGGTGTCGGCGTCGCGCCCGAGCGCGCGGGCGGCGAACTTGCGCCCGTCCGACATCGACACGGCGATCGTCTGCGCGCCATCGATGACGTGGTTGTTGGTGAGGATCAGCCCGTCCGGCGACACGACGACGCCCGAGCCCGTGCCTTGCGCGCTGCGGCCCTGGCGCTGCCCGGCGACCTCCACGTGCACGACCGCGGGCGCCACCGCGTCCACCGCGTCGACCACCGCGCGCGAATAGGAATTGAGCAAGGCCGCGTCGCCCCCGCCCTCGCTCAGGTGCGGGACCGGTCCACTGCTGCCGCCATTCTGTCCGGCAATGCCTTCGCCAAGGAAACCGAGAACGTTGCGCATCATGTCTCTCCCTGTCCTGGGAGAGGGATATAGGAAGTGATGCAGCAAAATGGGAGCGGGCGCGCGAGGCGTGAGAAAAGCCCTATTTCCAGGCCATTTCGAAGGGCGTGATGCGCAGGGTTCCGGGCTTGCCGGGTACTTTCGTGTAGCCGATGTCGGCGAGCACGCCGCGGATCGAACCGCTTTGGTCCTGACCTAGAAGCATGAGACCCCCGCTTTCGGCCTTGAGATCGCCGTCGAGCCAGAGCCGCGCCACGCCGTCGGCTTGGCCCGGCGCATTGAGGACCAGCTCCTGCTCGATCAGCACCCAGCGTCCCTTCGGCAGCGTGAAGCCTTTTTGCGTGGCCGTGTAGCCTGAGCCCGGTGTCGCCACGTAAAGCGTGGTTTCTCCCTTGATGTGCCACTGCGGACGCGCGCCGAGCGACTTGGCGGCATCGGCGCCTTCGACCTTGGCGTCGCCGAAGATGCCGGGCAGAAGCCCGCCGTCGCCGAAGTCGAAGTCGTCGGGAAGCCACAGCATGTAGCTGAGACAGCCGGCCGTTGCCGACCCGATCCCGGACGGCGTCCAGCGGAAGAAGATGCCGTTGGCGGGCCGCTCGCCCGCGCTCTCGACATCGGCCACGGGCGCAAGCGAAACGTCGACCGCGACGCCGCCGGGCGCGTCCGCGATCACCTTGGCGTTGCCGTTGACGCCGTACTCGTCGACGCCGGCGCGCGCCTGCAGCTGCATCGGCGTCATGGGCTTGCCGTCTGTCATGCTGAGGGCAAGGCGCGTCGCCGCCGGATAGCGCGCGCGGCACGCCGCCGCCGTCTCGGTGTGGGTGAGCGCGTAGAGGACGTAGCCCACGACGGTGAGCCCGATGAGGGCGCCCAACGTATTGAAAATGATATTGAATTTCGTCTGGCTGGTCATGTCGGTTTGTGCTGGTCCGCGGGTGACTTGGTGTAAGCGCAAGGTCGTTAATATCCCTGCAAAAAGCCCTGTCCAAATGGCCTTGGTCCGCCGGTGATGAACGCTTGGACGGCCGGACATGGCGCCTTGAACGCCCGACCAAGCCCCTTGCCGCCCCCGCATGACCTTGGCCTTTTTTTGACTCGCGCGGTGCGCTAGACAGGCATCGAGACGCGCTTTTTTATTGGGGAGGGGCAGGCGAATGCTGCGGTTGGTCTTGGCGGCTTTGACGTGTGTGTGCGCTGCAGCACTCGCCTTGGGATCCGCGGGCGTCGCGGCCCGCGAAGCCATCCAGGCGGACCCGGCAAAATCGCCCGCTGCCACGCACGTCGCCGCCGACAAAAGCGCGCAAGAAATCCAGATCGCCAAGCGCAGGAAGCGCCGCGTGAAAACGCGCGCCACCGCGCCGGAGCCGACCCAGAAGCCCGCCGGCCAGGCGACAGAGCAACGGCGAGGTCTTGTTCGGCGTGCAGGACGTCGGCTTCCTCGTCGACCGCGACGTGATCCGCGTCGGCTCCGAGATCGGCAAGTTCAACCGCATCCGCCTGCGCGTGCTGAAAAACGACATCCACATCGTCGACCTCAAGGCCTACTACGAGACCGGCGACTTCGAGACGCTGATCAGCGACGCCAAGATCAGCGCCAACCGCAAGACCGACTGGATCAAGCTCAACCGCGACGACTTCATCAAGGAGTTCCGCCTCGTCTACCGCTCGCGCCCCGACTTCAAGGGCCAGGCGCGCGTGGAGGTGTTCGGCGAGTACGCCGACGGCTGGCTCGGCCCCAACGGCGAGGGCGCCCGCTACAACAACGGCTGGGTGCTGCTCGGCACCGACACGGCCGGCTCCATCGGCTTCGACCGCGTGAAGATCCCCGTGGGCAAGAACGAAGGCGGCTTCAAGAAGCTGCGCGTCTCGGTCAAGGACCGCGACGTGACCATGACCGACCTGACCGTCGTCTACGAGGACGGCGCCAAGGACGAATTGGAGAAGACCCGCACCAGGATCCTCGCCGACGAGGCCTTCGGTCCGGTGGACCTGAAGAACGGCGCGGTGATCAAGGAGATCCTCGGCGTGTGGCGCTCGCGCGCGATCGCGACCTCGAAGCGCACGCGCGCCTATGCGACCGTGCAGGTGTGGGGGCATCACTAGGGGTGGGCGGTTAGGCCCCGCGCCGGCTGGAAGCGGGCTCGCATGGCGGCGGATGGCCAGACCTGCCGCAGCGGACGTCCACTGCCGGGCTCATCCCATGACACGTCCTCTATCCATCCGCTTGGCCGTCGCCGGCGAGCGCGAAGCGCTCGAGACGCTGCAATGGCGCGCGTCGCTGCACAATTCCGGCGATAGGGACGCCCTGCTCGCGCAACCCCGATGCCATCGTATTGCCGGTCGAGCAGATCGTTGCAGGCCGGGTGTTCGTCGCCGAGCGCGACGGCGGGATCGTCGGGTTCGCGGCCGTGCTGCCCAGAGCCGATGGAGACACGGAGCTGGACGGTCTGTTCGTGGAGCCGAACATCTGGAGACACGGCATCGGCCGGACCCTGGTCGATCGCTGCGCGGCGTACGCGCTTGCAAGCGGCTCCAAGGCCTTGCACGTGGTCGGCAACCCGCACGCGGAAGGGTTCTACGCGGCGTGCGGCTTCGAGCCCATCGGCGTGCAGGCGACGCGCTTTGGCACGGGGCTGCTGCTGCGCAAGAAACTTTGACCGGCATTTCCGGACGCGTGTCTCCCTGCGTGTCTGACCCTCTGGGTCTGACACGCTCATGCGTGCGCGGTGGCGTCTATTCCGGTGTCAGACCCGATAGCGTCAGACACCTGTCACGGCTCACCGGCCCCAGAGACTCCAATCGCGGGTGCGCACCGCGTGCTCGTACATCATCGCCCCGTAGGGCTCGACGACGACGATCAGCCCGGCCGCGCCCACGTGATAGGGCTTGCGGTCGACGCTGCCTGGAATGTCTGGTTTATTGTCGATGGGGGCGGCCGCAGGTGGCTCCGTGTTCGTGGGAGCCGAAAGCATGCGCAGCGCAATATTCCTTATCACAGCACCTTTGTTCCTGTTTGCAGCTTCGTCTGCAAACGCGCAGTCGCGGCAGTTCTTCTGTGGTGATGGCAGTCATGTGAATGTGACGGTTATCGACGATCAGACGGTCCGGGCCGAGCCGATCGACGGGGAAACGATGATGCTTCGCGCCAGCCCGGGCGAGAAGTGGCACTTCCTGAAAGGCGACTACGGCGTTCGAATTTCTCCCGACCAGTCGCGCCTCGATCTCGAAATTCCCGACTTCGGCGTGAAGAAGTGCGTTTATCAGGCCATCAACGTCACGTCGCAAGGTGGCGCCGCGCTTCCCCACGCTGCCACATCGTGGGGCGGCAAGGTGCGGTCGGGGCCCGGCACGGACTACAAGGATATCGGCACCCTGTCGGAAGGCGAGCGCATCACCATTCTCGAGCAAGCCTCCGCGCCGTTCTATCAAAACCGCCCCTGGTTCAAGATCCGCTTTCGCGCCCGAACCGGATATCACTGGGGCGGCATCATTTGTCCGTTGGGCGAGGCGATCTCCGGAACGTATCAGGTCTGCAATGCGGAAGATGCCGAGCAACCGGCGACCGCCCCTCACAAGAAGTCGGCAAAAAAGCTCAAGCGTAAGTCGAAGGACGGGAGAACCTTGAGCAAGCGCTGCCGCGACAATCGCGAGGGATGCAACATCGGCGTGAAAGAGGCCTGTCGCAACCTTGCGCGTTGGGGCTGCTGATACGTAAGAAGCTTAGACCGGCATTTCCGGACGCGTGTCTGACCCTCTGGGTCTGACACGCTCTTGTGGGCGCCGTGGGCGTTTAGTCCGGTGTCAGACCCGATAGCGTCAGACACCTGGTGTTTGCCGCTGTCACCGGCCCCAGAGAATCCGATCGCGGGTGCGCACCGCGTGCTCGTACATCCTCTCCCCGTAGGGCTCGTCGACCACGATCAGCCCGGCCGCGCCCACGTGATAGGGCTTGGGCCCCCGCCCGTAATGCGAGTGCCCGCGCAGGGTGTGGGAGCGATGCGTGTGGCGAGCGTGTTGGCGATAGCGCGACTCCGACGCATAGCCGTCGTCATAGCCTCCGGCCTGGGCGCTCATCGACAGCGCGACGGTGGCGGCTGCCGCCAGCAGAACTCTGTACATGCCTGTCCCCGATGGTTTTGATCTGGTCGTTTGCGGAGTATGGCATGGGGAAACGGGGTGGACGAGTGTATCGTTCCGGGGTGTGGTGCGGTCCGCACGGCCGCATCTATACGAGCCCGTGTGAGAACCAGTGCCAAGTTCCGTAATCGACGGCAGCTGGCGGAGGGAGTTCCTCCTCACATCGCCCTCAGTAGCTCCCGCACTCCGACGATTGCCATCACCCGCTTCAGATTGTAGGCCAGCACGTGCAGCGCCATCTCAGTGGCGACGTGCTTCAGCGTCTTCATCCTGAAGTGTGTCGCCCCCATCCAGGCCTTGATGCTGGCGAATGGGTGCTCGACCGTCGATCGCCGCACAATCATCGCATCGGGCTTCTTGTCCAGCCGTTCCTGCGCCCGCTCGAGAACGTCCTCGTGCTCCCACCGAGCGATACGTCTCTGCGGGCTTGTCGTGCAGTGCTGTTTCAGCGCGCAGGTTCCGCACACGCTGGCCCAGTAGCTGTGCATGATCTTGCCGTCCTTCCTGGTCGTCATGCGATAGGTGAGGTTCTCCCCAGCCGGACAGACGTAGCTGTTGCTCTCGCGGTCGTAGACGAAGTCGCGTCGGTCGAACCGACCTTCTGCCCGTGCACTCGATGTCAGCGGCTTGGGCACATAGGTTTTAATGCCGACCTCTTCGCAGGCGGCAATCTCCTCGCTCTTGAAGTAGCCGCGGTCGGCCAGCACCTCGATCTTCTCCGCTCCGACTGCCTCTCGCGCCGTGCCTGCCATCGCGGAGAGCTGGCTTCTGTCGCTGCCGACGTTGCTCACGTCGTGAGCGACGATGATGTGGTTCTCTGTATCGACAGCACTCTGCACATTGTATCCGACAACATAGGCGCTGTGACTTTGCGAGGTCATCGCCCGCGCATCGGGATCGGTCAGCGAGATCTGCTGCTCACCGCTGACGCGCATCTGCTCGTCCAGGGTGCCCAGTCCCTTCAGCTTCTGCTTCAGCGTTGCGATACCTCGCTTCAGGCGCTCAACCCTCGCTGCCGGCACAGCAACGCCGGTCACTTCATGTTGGCGGTCCGCCCGGTCGAGTTCGGCGAGATAGCGGTCGATGGTCCCTTCGATGGCCGCCATCCGCCGCGTGAGGCGGTCTTGGGTGAAGTTCTTCTCGCGATGATTGACCGCCTTGAACTTGCTGCCGTCGATGGCGACCGAGGCAACGTCGAGAAGGTGCAAGTTGCGGCAGAGCGCGACGAACTGTGCGCAGACCTTGCGGATCGCAAGGCCGTTGTCGCGGCGGAAGTCAGCGATTGTCTTGAAGTCCGGCGCCAGGCGCGCAGTGAGCCAGATCAGCTCCAGGTTCCGATGGCACTCGCGCTCAAGCCCGCGGGACGACTGCACCTGGTTGAAATAGCCGTAGAGGTAGATCTTGAGCAGCGTCGCTGGGTGATAGCTCGGTCGACCGGTCTCCTCGGGAATGACACCGTCGAAGCCGAGCGCTGCGAGGTCGAGCATCTCCACGAAGGCGTCAATCACCCGAACCGGGTTCTCCTCGCCGACGTAGTCCTCGATCGTGTCAGGCAGCAGCGTCGCTTGCTGCCGATCAGCGCCTTCGATGAACCGCCCCATCCGATCCTCCCGCAAAGCTTCGCGGGAATCGTACAATGCTTCGCCGGATTGGCGGAGTTTTCACACGGGCTCGTGTAATTGCGGGTCCCCCTAATTTTCAGCGTACGGGATTTGCACTCCCCTTGTCGCACCGCCCCCCGCTCCCGCCACGCCCCACCCTGCCCTCACTCCCCCACATTCCCGCGCAACATGCGGGGCGCAATAGCGATTCGAGGGGGACGGAACCGTGGGGCGCGCGCCTTTTCACGCACATAAAACCGGCACGTTAAAGCGCCTGACGCCGCAGGCGTTGCGGCTGGCCGTCGTCTTGCTGCTCTGGCCGGCGCTTGCCCACGCCGACGACATCTCCGGCTGGGGCCCGCAGCAGCGCAAGCGGGCCCTGCCGCCTGCGTCGGTTGGCACCACGGCCGCTGCGCCCAAGCCCCTCGACGTCGAGGCGGCGGCGGCGCAGACGATTGCGCTCACCAACGCCTTTCGCGCGAGGAACGGCCTGCCCGCCTTCGCTTTGGATCCCGTCTGCTCCGCCGCGGCCTTCGACCACGCGCGCGACATGGCGCGTCGCGGCTATTTCGATCACTTCGGGCCGGGCGGCGATTCGCCGACCAGCCGCTATGCGGCCCGCAACGCCGCCGGCCAGCGCGTGATCCGCGTGACCGAGAACATCGCGCGCGGCAACGGCACCACGCCCGACAGCGCGCTTGCGATGTGGCTCGGCTCCTCCGGCCACCGCAAGCATCTGGTGGGCCGCGAGATGAACCACATCGGCGTGGGCGTCGCCAACGGCTCGTGCTTTTTCGGCGCCTGCACCTATTTCGTGCAGTGCTTCTCGCGCTGGCCTTAGAGGGCGGGCGCGTCAGGTTCCGCAGCGGGCCGCGTCGCGCTGCAATTCCTCCAGGTGCTGGCGGGCCGCGATGGCGTCGGGGGCGGCGCGCACCTTTGTCGAGGTCTCGTCAATCGCCTTCTCGATCCTGTCGACGCAGCCGAAGTGCTTGTCGGCGACGCCGCTGAGATGGCTGGCGGCCGACGTCGAAACCGCGGAGGCCGCGCCCAGGATGGCCGTGGCGATGACCAGCGTTGCCGTCTTGGGAGGCGGCAGGTTCGGCGCCTTCTGGATCCCGGCCAGGATGGACACGCCGCCGCCCAGGCAGATCACCAGCAGAAGCAGGCGCTCGGACCACGTTTGATTGGCGATGCCCTGCTGATTGGCGGCGTCGGCGATGGCGTTGGCCTTGGCGATGGCGGCTTTGAACTCTGCCTCGGGCAGCGGCAGCGGCTCCGGGGCCCGCGCGGCCAACTCGGGGGCGCCTGCCGGGCGCTGCTCGGGCGGCAGCGGGGGACGCTGCTGCAAGGTCCATGCGAGCCCGCCGATGATGACGATCACGCCGAGCGCGATCAAAAGGATTCGAGCCATTATCACCTCCAAAACAATCACTTCGCGGCAATGAACGCTTTTACCGTCGCGCATATGGGCGCGGCGGCTGGCAATACAGCGCAGCATATCAATCGGCGCTTGCGTCTCCAAGGCCAACGCGACGCGACCCTGCGCGCCGCTCGATCAGCACCCCGGCGCGCGCGGGTTCGCCGCGCAGCCGCCGCCGTGGTGGTGATGGCCTCCGCCTTGCGATTGGATGACACCCTGGATGACGGCGCCGGCGATGGCGGCGGCCGCGGCCGCAGCCCTGGGATCATATCCGCCGCCGCCGGAGGTGCGCGTGCGCGGCTGGTGGGTGCGGCGCTGCTTGGCGGACTTCGTGCGGTAGCTGCAGTACCACTGGCCTTTGTACTTGTAGACCTTGATGAGGCGGCTGCCGTGCTGCTGCCGGCAATCGGCGAGCGCTGTGCTGCGCTGGCGGGCATAGGACGGATAGCAGCCGAACGCGCCGTTCGCCTGCACCTCGCCGGCGACCCAGCCGTCGCCCTCGTTGTGCGACTCGCAGAACTGGTTGGCCGCAGCCTCGTTCGGCGGCCGGCAGAAGAAATTCCCTTTGTCGTCGGCCGGGCCTGCCGTCCATCCGCCGCCGTATTGGTCGGCGCATTGCCGGTTCGAGGCCAGCTGCTGACACCGGGCCGGCGGATGGCTCAGGCGCGTATGCAAGTTTATGAGGAACGGATTGGTGCTGCCGAGCAGTTGCGCCTTGCGCTGCTCGATCGCCGTCATGTCGCACTGATCGATGACGCTTAAGACCGCCCGCTCCAGCGCGCGCATCTGCTCGATGCGGTCAAGGTTGCCTTGCGTGCGCTTCTCGATGTCGACGCAGGTGGGCGCGTCCGCCTCCTCCGCTTTCGTAAGCGCGGTTTGGAACAGGGATGCGGCATCCTCGACGCGCCCTTCCTTGTAGGCCAGCTTCGCTAGCGTATATCGCTCCGCCACCGGGACGGACCGCTGCAGCTGCGCGCGGGACGCGACGAGCTTTGCGTGCGTGGCGCCTGCAAGCTGCGCGTGCTGCTGGCGCAGGCTCTCGGGCTCGCACTTGGTGAGGCCTTCGTGGACGCTCGCCAGGACGTCGGCCAGGCGCTTGATCTTGCCGAGGTTGCCGACGACGCGGGGTCTGAGGCCGGGGCAGCTTGCCTCTTGCGATGAGTGTCGAGCTGCGCCAGGATGCCGCCCAGCGCGGCCTTGGCGGCCTCGACCTCGCCCTTCGCATACGTCGATCCCGCCGCGTCGACGGCCTTGCTCAGTCGAGCGCAGCGCGGCTGCGTGTCGGCTTTGCCCTTTTCGACGCCCTCGTACTCGAAGCGTTGCGGCGCGCCGTAGGGCTCGCAGCCCGGCGGCAGCTCGTAGGACCCGCCGTAGTCCTCGGTCATATTGATGAAGCCGTCCTCGTTCATTTGCCCCACGGTGCTCTTTCTGGGGCGCGGCTCGCACTCGCGGTCCTTGAGCTCCTCCTCGATGTCCTCGGGCACTAAGCCGTCTTTGCTGGCGGTCTTGGTCTTGCCGTCCTTTTTGGGCTCCGGCTTGGGGAGCGTGTCTTGCGCCGGCAGCTCGCCGAGCTGGCGGTAGCGCTCATCGCCGAGCGTCTGTTTCATGGCCTGCGACAGCTTCGGCATGAGCGAGCCGACGATGCGGCGCAGCCGTTCCGCCATGATCTCCGCGACGTCCGCCTGCTCCTTCTGCAGGGCCTCTCTCAGTCCATCACGCCGGCTTCTAAGATTGTCCCAGAGGCTGTCGCGGACCCAATCGGCGAAATTCGTGGTCTTGAACTTTCCGGACCGCAAGCCTTCCTCATAGATGGCGATCAGCTTGGCGATGTCCTCGGGATCGACATCCCATTTGGCCTGGGTCGAGCCGCCCCTGGCCCGCCTCTGCATCACTTTCTTGAAGGCTTCGAGCGCGCGTCCCGGCGCGCGGAGCATAGAGTTGAGTGTCGACTCGCCCTTGGACCTGAACTTCGGCCTGTCTTTTTCGCGATTGGCGACGCAGTCGAACGTAGGGTCGCTGAGGCCGACGTCTGCGATCGAATCGAGGGCATCGGCTTCGCTCACATCGTCGCGCCGGAGCTTGCGGTAGCGGCGGTGCAGGCAGTCGAACACGAAGGTGTCGAGCTGGCGGTTGGCGCGGCGGCTCAGATCCGCCATGTCCTTCACGCCCTGCAGGTAGACGGAGGCGGGATCGATGCCGACGCGCTTGGCGGTTTCCGATCCGGGAAGGAGGCTGTTGAAGAGGTCCTTCCAGAATTCCTCGCCTTCGGCGCGCAGGTCACTGATTTTGGACTTGGCGTGCTCCTTGAGCGCGTCCTGCAGCGCGACGGCGGCTTCGTCGGGGTCCGCGTTCAATGCGGCCTTGGTCAGCTTGGCGTAGAGCTCCTTGTTGTCCTTCACGGAGTTGAGCATCTGGCGCATCGGGGAGTCTTCCTCGTAACGCTCCTCGATCTCCTTTGCGAGCTGCTCGGCGCCGGCCGCGGCCACGGCATTGCCGATGCCGGTGTAGTCGCCTTCCGAAATCTGCCGGGCAACCTCCGGGATGTTCTTACCGCGGCGCTCGATCTCCTCCACGAACGCGCGATCCTCGTCGTTGAGCTGGCTTTTCAGCGCTTCCTCGACCCGCTGCTGATCGGTCTTGTCGAGCTCCTCCATCATGCGCGCGAGCGCGCTTTCGTCCTCGGCGAGGGCGAAGCCCGGGACAACCATGACGCAGAGGGTCAACAGCCTCGCGATCGAGCTGCGATTTTGTGTCCTGGGGCGCATGGCAAAATCCTCCATTGCACCTTGTGGTTACTCCAGCGCGTCGAGATCCTTGACGTTGCCGAGGTCGGGCGGCGGCGGTGCGGCCGGCGGTGCGGGAACGTTCGATGGGGTTGCCACGGTTTGGTTTGCCATCTGGCGCTTCTTTGCACTGGCGGCCTGGAGAGCTTTGACGGCGCTCTTCGTCTCTGCACCGAAGCTGCCGTCAAGATCGCCATTGTAGTGGCCGGCCTCCTGCAGCCGCCGCTGGAACTCGCGGCGAAGCTGCCGGCTGTAAAGGTCGGGTTGCTCCGTGAGGCGGACGGGAGCGTACTCGTCGCCGGCCTCGATGCCCTTGAAGAGCCAATCGGCCGCCAACTTGGGATCCTTTTGCAGCCCCATCGTTCCTTGGTCGTAGCCTGTGGAAATTGCGGACATGGCCGCGCCGACGCCATTTTCGGCGGCCTTGCGGTACCAGCGCAATGCCTCGGCCCCGTCCTTTGGGGTGCCGCGTCCGTCCAGGATGCATCCCGCCAGGAGGGACATGGCGAGACCACTGCCGTTGTTCGCCGCCTGCCGGTATAAGCGCACTGCTTCCGTCTCGTCCTTGGCGATACCGAGGCCTTGCTCGTATTGCCAGCCAAGACCAACAATTGATTCGGTCAGACCCAGCTCGGCGGCCTTGCGATACCAGGTCACGGCGGCTGCATCGTCCTTCGCGCCACCCAGGCCTTTTGAAAAATTAGTCGCCAGGTTGTGCATTGCGATGGCGTTGCCGGCTTCCGCAGCTCTTGCGGTACCAGCGGTTCGCTTCGGCCGCATCCTTGGTAATGCCGTTGCCCGACTGAAGGTTGAACGCAAGACCGGACATCGCGTTCGCATTGCCGGCGTCGGCGGCCTTGCGGTACCAGCGATTGGCCTCTGCGATGTCTTGGGCGATACCGGTGCCGTTCGCCAAGTTGCTCGCGAGATTGTACATGGCATCGGCGCTACCGGCGTCGGCGGCTTTGCGGTACCAGCGATTGGCCTCCGACGGGTTCTTCTTCGTGCCCAATCCATTCATTTGCACGAACGCAAAGCACAGCATGTCATTGGCGTCGCCGGTCGCGGCGCGCTCCGAAAGCCCCTTGGCATCCTCCGTCAGCGCCCGCGGACGCAGCACGCGCACCTTGGCGTTAAGGCCGGCCGGTTGCGCCAACACGAGGTCGACAAGAGCTCGCGCGGTCTTTACCGCCTTTCCTTCGAACTCTTGGATGATGTCGCCATTCTGAATGCCGGCGGCGGACGCAGGAGTGTCGGCGAGGACCTGCAGGGCCAGCGCACCTGTCGCTTCGGGTACTCGGAAGCAGGCGCGCTGGTAGTCAGACAGATCGTTGATTTGGACGCCCAATGTCGTCCGCTGCTCGCCGTTGCTCTCCCTTTTGGCGAGCTTGGCGATTAGCGTAAGGATTTCGGCGCCGCTCGCCTCCGCGGAGCGATCTTTCGCGGAGTCGGTGCCGGGACTCTGCGAGCCGCGGTCCTGCGCAGCGGCGTCGGCCGGCGCGTCTGATTCCGCCTCGCCGCTTTTCAGCGCCTTCAAGCGGATGCGCGCCAAGGGTGCGAACGCGCCGTTTGGATAGGCTTCGAGATAAGCCTCGAGCTCCGCCGGAGTTTTGCTGTCGCGGACACTCTCCCAATAGGTGATTTCGGCGCCCCCAGGCTCGGCCGCCGCCGGCGCGCAGGCCAAGACGATGGCAACGAAGCTGAGAGCAAGTCCGCGAGAAATTCGCACTAACACAACGAGATTCCGACAGAAAAAGTATTCAGATCATGAGCACAGCGGGACCGCCGCTTGGGCATCTTAGAAAGGTCTGGGGACGGCTCAAGGCAGAATGCACGGGAACCGGCAATTGTGATCGGATCCAGGATCCAATCATCGCGGACGCGATGGTGGGGCAAGGGGCAAAGCTGCGGTCCCCCGACGCGTCCTTCTCAGGCTCTGCGCTCCGATGGGCGAGCGGACGTCATGAACGCAATACAACCAAACGAGCTGCGCGCCTTTATGGCCCATTAAGGTGAGCGAGCGGCAAGGTAGCAAGGTAGAAGGCGATATTGCCCGAACCATGCATTTTATTGCCCGACCCATAAAAGGTCGCGATGATGAGTTGTGCCCCCGTTCCATTCGATGAAGGCGAACGTCTTGCGGCGTTGCGCCACTATTGCGTCCTGGATACGCCGCCCGAGCGGGCATTCGACCGGCTCACGCACCTCGCCCAGAACATGCTGCACACGCCGACCGCTCTCATTTCGTTGGTGGACGCCGACCGGCAATGGTTCAAATCGCGCATCGGGCTGGACGTATCGGAGACGCCGCGCGACATATCGTTCTGCAGTCACGCGGTGCATGCCAAGGACGTTCTGGTTGTTCCCGACACACAACGCGACGAGCGTTTTGCCGACAACCCTCTCGTGACCGCCGGCCCCCGGTTCCGCTTCTACGCCGGTGCGCCGCTGATCACCGACGACGGCTTCGCGCTGGGGACCATCTGTACTCTCGATCGGCTGCCCCGGCCGGTGCCCAGTGAGGAGGACATCGAAAGTCTTCGCCTGCTGGCCGATTGCGTCGTCTTCGCGCTCGAGCAGCGTATGGCCGTCTGCGAGCTTGCGGCGCGCGCACGCGACTTGAGGGAGAAGAGCGAGCTTCTGCAGACGACGATCAACGCGGCCGGGCAGGGCATTAGCGCTTTCGATGCGGATTTGAAGCTCGTGGCGCGCAACGACAGGTTTCTGGTGCTGCTCGATCTGCCGCCCGAGCTGGGAAAGCTCGGAACGTCATTCGAGGCGATCTCAGCCTACGTCGCCGAATACGGAGGCTATGGATCCGGCAACCCGGACGCGTGGGTGGCCGCGCGCAGCGAATCGGTCCGCCGCGGACTGCCCCATTGTTTGGAGATCGTGCGCAGCGACGGCCACATCATCGAGGTCAAAGGCTTTCCGGTGCCCGGCGGCGGCAGGGTCACCACCTACACCGACATCACCGAGCAGCGGCACCACGCCGAGGAGCTGAGTCGGCGGATTGCCGAGCGGGAAGCGATCGTTCGATTGAAGGACGAGTTCGTGACGACGGTCAGCCATGAGCTGCGCACGCCGCTGACCGCAATATCCGGCGCCTTGGCGCTGCTCAAATCCGGACAAGTCGGGCCCCTGCCCCATCCTGCCGTGGAGATGGTGGGCATTGCGCACAAGAGCAGCCAGCGACTGATCAAGCTGGTGGGCGACATCCTCGACATCGACACGTTGGAATCGGGCAGCGCGAAGTTCGACATTGAACCGTGCCGGATCGCTCCCCTCGTCGAGCGTGCCGTGTCCGAGGCCGCACCGTTTGCCGAGATGTTCTACGTCACCTTCGAGAGTCGCATTCTGGCGGCCGATGCGACGGCCCTGGTCGATGCCGATAAGTGCATTCAAGTCGTCACCAATCTCCTGTCGAACGCCGCCAAGTTCTCAAAGCCGGGAGGAAAGGTGACCGTAACGGTCGACCGTTGCGACAGGGAGGTTCGCATTTCTGTGGCCGATTGCGGCGAGGGTATCACGCCTGAGTTTCGCGAGCGCGTGTTCGAGAAGTTTGCCCAGGCGGATGGGTCCGACAAGCGTCGGTTTGGCGGCTCGGGCCTGGGCCTCGTGATCGTGAAGAACATCGTCGAGCAGTTGAACGGCAAGGTCGACTTCGAAACCGAGCTCGGACGTGGGACAACGTTCCGCGTCTACTTCCCCGAGTGGCATGCGACGGGCGCGCAAGCAGAGCCTTGTCATCCCCACTGAAACTGCGGCCGCGGGACGACGCCGGCATCGCGCGCGCCGACGCGACCGCGCTAAGCCACGGTGTCAGACCCGGAGGGCGAGACACGTGAGCGCGGTTGCGTCGCCGATGGCGAACGCGAGCTTAAGCGGAAATCAGCTTGTAGGAGACGCCACGCGGCCGTGCGGCCTGGAAGGCCCGGCGCATGTGGAACTCACAATAGGGGCTGCCGTCGTTCTTGTGCTTGCCGCAGAAGTGAAACTCCTGCTCCAGCGGATCACCGAACGGCCAGCGGCAGTCGTCGGGCAGCAGCGTTTTGATGGTCTTTCGCTGAGCCAACGGGATTTCAAGGTCGTCGGTGCGGGGGGCGGTGGGGGCGCTTTTATTTTCACTCATGGACCATCATAGCACGAAAGCGCACAGATTGGCGAATGACGTGCGGGGCGCGTCAAATATGCCTAAACAAGAGTTCAGTTGGCTGAATTGTTAGCTTTTGAGGCCCGCCTCAGCGCACGCTTGCGGTGTCCGTTCCTAACGTCGCGTCCATGAAGGTGGCGTGATCGCGCACGTAGCTGGCGCGCAGGTGGGCGCCGTCGGTGTAGATGGGCGCGCCGTCGGCCGTCTGGCCGGCGCAACTGCTGGCATCGCACAGCCAGCTCATGGGATCGATGACGCCGGCGCCGCTCGCTCGCGCGGCCGCGATCAGCTTTGCCTTGATGGGAAGCCAGGCGCGCTCGAACGCGACGCGGTCGAGTGCCAGCGGTCGGAACTCGGTGGCGCCGTTCAGCTCGCGGCGCAGACTCAGCATTGGAGTCAGCTGCGGGCTCGAAGGGATATTGAGCACGAGCCACACTGACTTTCCGTGGGCGACGAGATCGCGCATCGTGTCGGCGAGCGCGGTGAAGGCGGCGTTCCAGGCGTGCGAGCCGACCATCAAACGGCCGCCACCTTCGCCGTCGAGGTAGTAGGTCGAGTTGTTGAAATAGCCGAGCCACGATGCGGCGATGACGACGGTCTTGATGTCGTCGCGCTGAGCGTAGGCGAGAGCCGCGTCGGCGAAGCCGTCGCAGTCGGCGTGCGTCTTTTCGCGGATGTTCGGGATGGGAGGGCAGCCGCCGTGCGTGGCGAACACCACCGAGGGGGGCGCGTGCGTGGCGCTCAACAGGTGCTCGATGCGCGGCCAGTACTGCTCGATGTTGCTGTCGCCGAAATAGAGAACGGTGTCGGCGTTCCCGGAGGCGGTGTTGAGCTTCAGGCCGGTGTCCGTGTACTGGCGCGCGAGGCCGTCGGGATAGTGCCAGTCGGCGATGGCCTCGCCGATCTGGCGATGGCGGAAGCTGTCGAGACGGGGCCCGAGCAGGCTGTAGGCGGACAGAGCGCCGGCTAGGCACAAAGTGGTGGTGACGCCGGTGAGGGCGAAGGGAAGCGCCGGCGGCCGCGCTCGGCGCAACGGGCGCTCGACCAGCGCCCAGGTGGCGATCGCGAGGCCGGCAGAGATCGCGACCAGCGCGCCCGTGATGCGGTCGTCGTCGCCGATGCCCAGGATGTGCGCGAACGACAGAAGCGGCCAGTGCCAGAGATAGAGCGCGTAGCTGATCAGGCCGACGAACACCAAGGCCGGATGCGCCAGCAGCCAGCGATTGACTAGCCCGCCGGGGCCGGCGCCGATCATGAGCACGGCGCCGAGCGTGGGAACGGCGGCCCAGGCGCCGGGATAGATGACGCGGTCGTCGTAGCCGAAGGCGGCGCCAAGGATCAGCGCGAGTCCGAGGCAGGAGGCGACGTTGGAAAGTGCCGCAACAGAGATGGGGCGGCGCGCCAGCCAAGCTTTTGCACCGTTGGCGTAAAGCGCGGCGAAAGCTAAAAGCGCGCCCAGCGACAGCTCCCACACGCGGTTCTGCGGCAGGTAGAAGGCGGAGGCCGGATTGCGCCCGACGGCGTTCAAGTTGGATGCGAACGATGCCGACGTGATCAGCAACAGCGCGATCAGGAGGTGGCGCCGCTCGCGGATCAGCAAGAGCAGCAGCGGCCACACGATGTAGAACTGCTCCTCGACGGCGAGCGACCACAGATGCAGGAGCGGCTTGTCCCCGGCGGCGGCGTCGAAGTAGCCCGCCTCGCGCTTGAGCGTGAAGTTGATGAAGTAGGCCGCGCCCGCCGCGATATGCTTTCCGAGCGCGCGGAACTCGTGCGGCAGCAGGAAGTACCAGCCGATTGCCAAGGTGGCGAGCAGCACCACGATCAGCGCGGGAAAGAGCCGCCGGATGCGGCGCGCATAAAAGGCGGCCAGCGAGAAGCACCCTTCGGCGCGCTCGCGCAGGATGATGGTGGAGATGAGAAACCCGGATATGACGAAGAACACGTCGACGCCGACGTAGCCGCCCGGAAGCAGATGGGGCGCGGCATGGTAGGTGACGACGCTCAAGACGGCGATGGCGCGCAGGCCGTCGATGTCGGGTCGGTAGGCGATCGAGGAATGGTTTTGCATTATCGCCGAGTGGCAAAGCGGGAAAGGACGTACACCCCCCCAAAGTCACGGCGCGCAGCGATCCCGCAAGGACGATTGCGGGGCTGTCCACAAGCAAGGAAGAATCGGTGGGGAGCGTGAGCTAATACGGCGGCGCGAACAGTCGGATCAGAAAGGCCAGAGCAAGCAGCGCGGCGGCCACGTACGCGAGATACCTGACGGTCTCGCTCAACCATCCGCCGACATAGCGCAGCGTTGCCGCGGCGGTGGGATTGCGGCGCGCGCTGTCGGCCCGGGCGAGCGCGGTGCTGGCTGCATGGTGCGCCGGCCGCAGCAGCCGCGCGCGTGCCGACACCGTCCAGCGGTGCATGAGGCGTGCGTAGGGATGGCGGCGCAGCCGCAGCGGGGCGACGGCGCGGACGGCCTGCTCCAACACGTCGGTTCCCGCCTCCAGCTGGTGGAGCTTGGCGCCGACGTCGGGACTGATGTGGCGGAGCGTTACGGGCATCGGGCTGACCGATTCGAAAAACGCGTGTTGGCGATGTTGGACCCGGCGGGGCGGCCTTTTCAACGGCGCGGCGGCAGATGCCCACCACATATTGGAGAGGCGCTGGCCAAGCCGTGGCGGCGCGCTTGCGGCGCGCGTTTTTGATTTTTTAAAGCCGCACCAACCGCTTAGCGAAAATCGGCGGGTGCGTACCGGCGTCGGCGGTGCGCTGGCCGGGCGCCCGGCACCCGCCCGGACGCGTTAGACAAATTCCTGCCTTGGAAAACTGCGCATGTTGGGAATGGTTAATGTTTTCAGCGTCAGGGGCGGTAACATGTTCAGTGCCAGCGTAAAGCCAACTCCCGAGCAGCCCAAGGTCGGTGCCACGAGCACAGGTCCGGTGTCGGCAACCTCGTTCGAGGCTCAATCCGGAACATCGGTGATCGGTAGGGACCTCACCCTTCTCGGCGAGAAGATCACCATCGTCTCGCAGAACAAGCTTCGCGTGGACGGTGACGTCCGCGGCAACGTGCACGGCAAGCAGGTGACCATCACCGCCGGCGGATCCGTCGAGGGCATGGTCTGCGCCGAGAAGATCGAGGTGAACGGTGCGGTGCGCGGTTCGATCCGGGCCGTAATGGTCACGCTTTCGGGCACCTCGGAGGTCGACGGCGACATCATGCACCAGTCGCTGGCCATCTCAGAAGGCGCGCGCTTCGACGGCCGCGTGCGCCGCGCCGAGGCGAGCGAGCTGATGCCGATTCTCGATCCCGAGACCATCGCCGCCGGCGAGTACAACTAGTCCGTCCCGTCGGCTAGACAAGTGGGCGCAATGAGCTCTGCTGGTTGCGCCCCACGACTCTCAAGCTGCAATGCTGATTTTGCGCGGGCACGCTCGTGCGCGTCGCCTCTAAAGATGCGGCTCCGTTAGCGTGCGCTTGCACGTCTTCTTCCATTCGTCCTTGCCGATGTGAGTGTCGGGGTCCCACGCCTCCATGCACTCGCTGAGGGTGTCCACCTCGGTGCGCTCTTTCTCCTTACGGATCTCCTGCCGGCGAGCTTCGACCTGACCCTGGCTCGCGGGATCGACACCGCGCGTCGCCCGCTGCGTATCAGGGATCATCTCGGAATCGGCACCGGTCTCTGCGCCCACACGTCCGGGAAACTTGCTCTGCGGCCCGGCCGCTGCGGCAGGATTGTTGTCGAGCGGATCGTCGGGGCTGATGCGGTAATCGGGACCGGGCTCGTCGGGCAAACGATCGTAGGTGTCTCCGCGAGTCGTCTCCGATGGCGTGCGCGCATTGCCGATGGTATCGGCGGACGGAGGCGCCGTCGCGGTGCCGGACTGGCCGGGAATGACGGCACGGCCACGGGACGTGCTGGTGCCGGGGCTGATGCTCGGCGATGTCGGGCTGGTGCTCATGCTCGAGCTGCCGCCGGACATGCCACCGGACGTGCCGCCGGACGTTCCGCCGCCGACCTGGGCGTGCGGCGCCACGATAGGACCGACAAAGAGGATGGCGAGCAGCAGAAGCGGGCGGGCAAGGGCGCGGGATACGGACATAGTTTTGATCCTTTGTCCGACCAACAGCCGATGCTCGGCTTTTGTTCCTCCCACCCTGCGCGTCCAGCGCCCTTATGGCCGCCAGGACGGCAACGTCCTTAACAGTGGCCTAGGCTCGGCCCATCGCGGGCGTTCTTTATGCAGATGCCGTCGCGATGGCGCGGTACCACGCCTGCGCGCGCTCGCGCCGATCGCTCGCCCAGTAGTCCTCCTTGAGCGGCGCGAGGCCCGCCTGGTGCAGCCCGAAGGCGGCGAGGTCGGCAAACTCCGGGATGTCGAAATAGGTGGTGTGGATCAGCTCGCGCCAGTTGAGCTGCTCGCTCAGCTGCGCGCGCATGTCGGGCGATGACTTCGGCGTGCGCGTCATGCCGAGCACCTCGCGCACCTTGGTCAGCGTCAGGATGGCGTGCTTCTCGCTGAAGCGGCTCACCTCGTCGGCGATTGCCGCGGGAAGCGACGCGAACGTGGGGGCGAACTCGGGCGGATGCGACCCGACCTGCGAGACGCCCTCGCCCTGGCGGTCATCGCCCCACGCCTGCTGGCGGATCGACGACCAGACCAGATTGTCGATGGCCTTGGCGAGCGGCCATCCCACGACGCGGGCCGCAAGCTTCAGGATTGCGACGACGAGGCTGGCAACCGCGACATAGACGGCCGCAATGATGGCGAGCACGGCGATGGCGGCAACGATCGTCATCGCATAGCCGAGGGCCGAGTTGTCGCCCGCGTCGCCTTGCGCGATCTGCGGCCAGGCCGTCACCATGAACGCCCACAGGCGCGGGAGCGCGTAGACGACGAGCGCGACGCTCAATACCACGGTCGCCAGCACCTGGGCGATGGCGACGAAGGGCTGAAGAAACGTCGAGGGCACGATCGGGCCCTTGACATATTGCACGTTCGACAGGGCGCTGATCGCCTCGTCGTCGCGGTGCCACAGGCCGATCCAGCGGTCCTTGTAGAGGTCGGCCGCCTTCTTCTTGCGAACCTGGGGATGCGTGCCGCCGCGGATGCGCTCCACCGCATAGAGGAACGCCATGCAGGCGCCGCCGAAGCCGAGGGCGATGAGCGCGAGCGGGAGAACGAGCGCAGTGAAGAACTGGCGCATCTCCTCGGTCGTTCCCTCGATCTGCGTGCCGCCGGCGAAATAGTTGAACAGCAGCCCGGCGCCGAAAATGAGGATGCCGAGCGCCATGGCGTAAAGCGTGAGGCCCTTGGTGCCGAGGCGGCTGAACAGGAAACGGTTGGCGCGATAGTCGAGGAACGGCGTCCCGATCGTGCACCAGGACTTGAGCCGCTCGAACGGCTGGCCCTTGGCGACCGAGTGCAGCAGCGCGTCGTAGATGACCGAGCCGCCGTGGCTGTGGCCGATCACGTGATAGTCGGCGCCGGCCTTGTCGTAGCCTTTCAGCTTCTCAAACAGCGCCCCGCTCGCCGCGCGCCGTCCCGTCTCGCTGTTGGGGCCGAGGTCCCAATGGAAAGGCACGATCTCGACGTGGCCCGGATCGAGGTTGAGCCGCTTGGCGAGCTCGGCGAGGAACGGGCTGCCCCGTTGCCACCAGCGCTCACCGGAGCATTCCTTGTCCCCGGCGCCGGTTCCGTGCACCGTCACCAGCTTGGTGAGGGTGCTTGCGCCGTTGCCCGGCGTCTGTGCTGCGCCATTCTGCCGTGCCGCTGCGTCGGTCATGCTCGTTGCCTCCCCGGGCTTTTGTTGTGGGTCGATCAGCGTCGCGATGTTGCGCGGCCGATAGACGATCTCTCTGAGCGTCTCGCCGACCGCCTCGTTCACGGTCCGGCCGAACCTGGCATGCACGCTTCTGTGCACGCTCTCGTTGATGGTGATCTCAGCGCGGCTGAGCTTGTTGGACCGCCACGATCCGATCAGCGTGCGGCGCAGTCTGGGAATGGCCTGCGCTCTCTGGTTGACGAGACGGATGAAAGGAAGGCGGCCGCTCCACTTGAAAATACTGCCCGTGGCGGAGGCGTGCTGCAGGCCGAGCGCGTTGGGCTTGGCCGCGCGCAACAGCGCGTCCATGTCGAGGGCGAGACCGGCGGTGGCATTGGCCCGCTCCGCCATCCACAAAAGTGCGATGTCGCTGAGCTCGGTTTCGGGAAAACCGCCGCCGACGTTGGCGTGCGATCCGGCAAACCAGACCTGCTCGACATGCTGGCCCGGCGCCGGTGGGGTGTGCCGCGGCCGGGTCCACAGCGAGGGGCGGAAAGGCCCGCGCACCTCGTCGATCGACAGCGCGTGCAGCCCGACCTCTATCGAGGCGTGCAGCCCCGTGTCGTGGAACCGGGACCACCGCCCCAGAATCCCGCCGGAGAAAAACGGATTGCCGATGTTGCCGACCGTATCCCAGACGCCGACGCACTTGATGCGGGCGGGATAGTGCGCGGCCGCGCGCAGCCGCTCAAGGTCGGCGGCGCTGCGGCGCCCGGGCGACTGGCGATACAGCGCCCAGGCGTCGGCGACGGAGAAGCCCGAGCCCTGCTTGGCGATCCCCAGCAGTGAAATGAGACCGGCCAGGCTGCGGGCCTCGAAGGCGCCGCGCGAGAAGCCGAACAGGAAAATCTCGTCGCCGGGCTCGTAGGCGTCGACCAGAAAGCGATAGCCGGCCTGGATGCGGTCGCCGACCTCGTAGCCGACGGCGCCTTTGAGAAATTGCGCCCGCGTATCCTTGGCCGAGGCGATGCCTGTGACGTAGTGCGAGAGTTGGCGGACGCCGGCTGCATCCTCCGGCAGGATGGCGCGGTGAATCTTGACGACGTTCGTTGGCACGGCGCCATCGTCGTCGCTGTTCCACGTGCCATCCAGGCAGCAGACCAAGCGCTTCATGCAGCCCCCCAAAAAGGTTTGCGCCCCCACAGGCACGCTCAGTCGATCGTTTTTTGGTGTCGCGGACAGCCGGAAGGCTGCGAGGATCGTCAATCGATGGGGCGGGAATTCGATCGAGAATGGGGACGCTTGCGCGGAGATCCGAGGCACCATAGCAGGCGCCCCAGATTCCGCAGGCGTCATATTGCACCCGTCGACAGATAATAGTTGTCGCGTCGAGATATATGCGACGGGCCCAACACCGCGTATCGGCGCGGGATTACGTCAGTTCTTGTTGCTCTTCAGTTTGTTGATGAGCTTGTTGATGTCCACCTTCTTGCAGTTCGGCGGTTTGCCGACGTAGCCTTTGGGACACGGCACCGGCCGTTTGCGACAGTTGGGCGGCTTGCCGACGAATCCCTTCGGGCACGTCTTCGGCACGAACTTTTTGCAGTTGGGCGGCGAGCCGACGTATCCCTTCGGGCACTTCACCGGCAGCTTGCTGCAGTGGGGCGGCTTGCCGACGTAGCCCTGGGGGCAGTGCTTCGGCAGCTTGTGGCAGTGCGGTGGCTTGCCGACGTAGCCATCGGGGCAGCTCGTCGGAATCTTCCGACAGTTTGGTGGCTTGCCGACGTATCCCTTCGGACAATCCTTCGGCGGCTCCTTCCTGCAGTTGGGCGGTGTGCCGACGTAGCCCTTGGGGCAATCCTCGGGCAGCTTGCGGCAATGGGGCGGCTCGCCCACGTAGCCCTTGGGGCACGCATCCGGCACCTTGCGGCACTTCGGCCATTTGCCCGTATAGCCACGTCCGCATTTGCAGAACGGCAGCTTGCCGATCGCGGGCGCCGGGCAGTCGAGCACCGGAGGCGTCGTCGTCGTGTCTTCTTTTGCGCACCAGACGGTCTGCCTGCCATCGCGGCGCGGGCCGACCTTGTAGCCCTTGCGGATGTAGGCCTGTCTCTGATCGGCGTCGATCTCGAGCCAACCCTTCCAGCAGCGCAAATCAGAGTCCGTCGGCGGGAGTGTCGGCTCTTCCGGCTCGGGCTCGGGCTCAGGCTCGATCTCGCCGCGCTTGCAGCGCTCGCCGTCCCAGCCCGTGCCATGCGGGCAGCACTTGCCGGGGATCGGAGTCTTGGTCCAGCCCTGCGGACACTTTTGCTCGGGCTCGTCGGGCGGCTTCGGCGGATTCGTGGCGCCAACGGCGGCTCTTCGCCGCCGCCCATCGCGGGTGAGACGCACACGAACGTGCCGTCGGGCAGGACCACGGTCTGGAACGTCGCCGACGCGGTGTCGAAGTCGTCGCCATTGAAGATGTTCAACAGCGAGCCGGGCGGCGCCTTGATGATCTGCGCGTTGTTGTTGACCGTGCACGGTATGCCGGGGCCCACCGGCACCTTGACCGTCATGGGGATCTCGACGCTGGCGCCCGCGGCCAGGTTGGGGTTGGGGCTCGAGCACGCGTAGACGTTGGGGAGCACGCCGCCGCAGTTCCAGCCCGCGGGCGGCGTGAAGTCGATCGTCGATCCGGCGGGCGTGCCGAACGGCAAGGCGTCGAGGACCTGCAGCTCGCTGTTGTAGGCCTTGGCGCCGTTGGTGATCTTGAGCGTGAACTTGCACGCCCAGTTGCCGCCGGAGACGGGGCACTTGTCGGCCGGTCCGGTCTTCTCCAGCTTGAGGTTGTTCAACACGGGCAGGATGGGACACAGCGCCGGCAGGAAGGCGGTCGCGTCCGCCTCGTCGTCCGTCGCGTCGGTGTTTTGCGGCGTGCCGCCGACGGCCTCGAGGATCTTGGCCGTGTTGGTCGCCTTGCAGCCCAGACCGGCGGCGAGCGGCTTCGGCACCGTTACGAACGCGCCGAGCGCGACGCCGTTGCCCGGATTGAGGGCGATCGGTGCGTGCTCGCAGGTATAGGCGGGGGCGGCACCGCCGCAGTTCCAGACGGCGAGCGGCGAGAATGTCGCCGTCGTGCCGGCCGGGATCTGCTCGTCGACCTTGATGGAGCCGTTGTAGACGCCGGGGCCGGTGTTGGTCACGGTGACGAAGTAACGGCACAGGTAGTTGGCGCCCGCGTCCTGGCATACCGGCAGCCACGGGAACTTCTCGATCTTGAGATTGGTCTGGTTGCCGGCGGCGGGCGGACAGGCGGCGCCCGGCACGAGCGCGTTGGCCCAATCCGCATCGTCGCTGGGATCGGCGTCGCCGATGCCGAGCGGCCAGACGAGGCCCGCGGTATTGCCCAGATGGCAGGCGGGGAAGGCTGCAGGCAGATCGACGTTGACGAAAAGGTCGATGCTGTCGCCGGGCCAGAGAACGGCGGGACCATAAGTGCATTGATGCTCGGTGGGCGAGATGGCGAGACACAGCCACGGCGGCTGCGGCGCGAACGTCATCACCGCGCCCGCCGGCGCTGCGGGGAGCTTGTCGTTGACCACCACCGGGCCGACGTACAGGTCGGGGCCGGTGTTGGTCACGCGCACGACGTAGTCGCACAGGAAGCCGAGACCGCCGGCGAGGCAGGTGCCGGGAACCGCCGCCTTGTCGAGGCGCAGATTGAAGTCGTAGGGCGGCTCGCCGATCGGCGGATAGTCGTCGGGCACCTCCGGAAGCGGAACGTCGCTGCCGTAATCGGCTTGCGTGGCGCACGGCTGCCAGATCTCGACGTCGCCGACCTGGCCCGATTCGCGCGCGCTTTCGGACGTGCCGCCGTAGTCGACGAAGTACGACTGTAGCGGCGGCTCGTTGTCGGGACGGACGAGCGAGCGGTCGTTGCCTTGCAGCCCGTGAACGACGGTGCGCCCGCCGGGGACGAGCTCCGCCTTGAAGTCGGGGTTGTTGCGCAGGTTGTCGCCCGTCGACCAGATCATCTGGTTGCAGGCGCCGTTGTGAACCTTGCCGGTCTCGTCAAAGCCGTATCCGAGCGCGATGCCGCCCGAGGTGTTGCGATAGTCGGGCGGAAAGCCGATGGCGTAGGCGTCGGGGATCGGGACCCAGATGCCTGGCGTCTCCGGATCGTCGGGCAGCTCGCGCCTATAGCGGAACACCACCGATTTCTTGGGCTCGGTGAAGTTGAAATAGTCCCAGTCGCCGCGGATGCCGCC